>JAHBWA010000011.1 GCA_019637195.1 Labilithrix sp.
CACCTTGTACGGCTTGTTCACCCGGAGCGTGTCCTTCTTCAGGGCGTTCGCCTTCTTGATGGCGTCGGTCGTGACCTTGTAGCGGAGCGCCAGGTGGCTCAGCGTCTCGCCCGGCTTCACGGTGTGGTTGATGAAGAGGGTCGGCGGCGCGATCAGGCGGCGCGACACGAGGAAGCGGTAAGCTCGACGCCCGAGCTCTTGCGCCGCCGGGCTGTAGAAGCGCACGTGGAGGTGCGACGCGTGCCCCTTCGCGTGGAAGACGAGCGGACGCGAGCTCTTGCCGCCCGCCTGGAAGATCTGGTCGAGCCACGCGGGGTCTTCGCCGATCTCGAGCGCGTAGGTCTTCAGGAGCCGCTGGATCGACAGGTCGACGAGGATCAAGTCGACGTCGCTCTCGGCGATCAACGTGCGCACGAAATGCCACGTGCGCGCGCGGTCGAGGTTGGTCGCGTTCGCGGTCGCGTACCAGCGATGTCCCTCGGTCAGGTAGTAGCTGACGTCGACGTCACGCCCGGACTGATGACTGACGTGCGGAGGCTGGTGACCACCTCGGCGCGCGCTGATGTCGCCGATGAACGCCTTCGGCGTGCCCGGGAAGCGCGCCGCGACCGCGTCGATCGCGCGACCGAGCGCGTCGACGGTCTCCTGCGTGCCCCACGCGTGCCCCGGGCTGACGAGCTCCCAGTTCGCGCCCTCGGGCATCCGCACGCCGCTGACGAGGACGCCGCTGTGCGCGCGGCCGATCGACATCGGACCGAGCGCGCCGATGTCCGCGCGAAGGCGCGCGGTGATCTCGGCGTCCGACAGCTCCGCGAACGGAGCGGCCGCCGGCGATCCGTCCGGCGGCGGCTCCGCTGGGACCTCGAAACCGTCGTCGAGCGTCGCTTGATCGCCCTCGGCGCCCTCGTCCGGGCCCGCAGAGGCGAGCGCGTTCGCGTCGTCGCAGTCCGTCCCGCCAGGCGCGCTGGGCGGGGCGGGACGCGAGGAGGCGTCTCCGCCGCCTGGAGGCAACGGAGCGGCCGCCGCCGGCCCGCCAGCCGCCGGACGCGACGCGAGGGGGCCGACGCAGCCGGTCGCGACGAGCGCGAGCGTGAGCATCGCGAGAGCGAGGACCCCATGCTTCGTGGGCGCGCGCATCGGCGTCACCTCTACCACGAGGACGCGCGATCGACGTATCGTTGCGGCGTGAGCGGGAGGCGCGAGTTTCTCTGTTACACCGACGGCTCGTGCAAAGCCTCGGACGGCGCGCCGGGCGGCTGGGGCTTCCGCGTCGAGCCGCCGGACGGACCGCCGATCGAGGCCTACGGCAAGGCCACGGGCACGCTCGCCAAGGTCATGGAGTACCAGGCCGTGGCCGAGGCGCTCGCCGCGCTGCCGCCCCGCGTCGCCGCCGTCGTGTTCTCGGACAACCTCGCGCTCGTCGAGAACCTGACCAAGAAGCTGCCCGTCTGGCAGGCGCGCGACTTCGCGAGCGTCGATCCGCTCGTCGTCGCGAGCGTCCGGCGCATCGCGGCGGCCATCGCCGACCAGCAGCTCGGGGTGCGCTTCCAGTGGGTGCGCGCGCACAACGGCAACGCCGGCAACGAACGCGCCGACGCGCTCGCCGCGCAGGGTGCCCGCGAGGCGAAGGCGGAGCTCGCCTCCGCCGGACGCCGGCGCTGATCGGTCACGCCCGGCCCTGCACGTCCTCGACAGCGGGAGCGCGTTCGGGCAGCTTGTCGCGCGATGGCCGAATCGCTCGTGCTCGCGCCGACCTCCGATCCGAACGTGTTCCTCGCGCCCGACGGCCGCCGCCTCACGCCGCCCGCAGGCTGGGTGCGGCTCCCGCCCGGGGACGCCGCGATCACGCGCCGGGTGAAGCTCGCCGGTCCGTCGTGGGCCGTCCTCGAGAAGCGCGGGCGCAAGGTCTTCTCGAAGGGGCTGTGGGCCCCGCGCGAGAACGTCGAGGCGGTGCGCGGCACCGTCGAGGCGGAGCGATCGACCGACGGCTACGCGAAGAAGCGCCAGGCCGACGTGGCCCGGCGCGATCGTGCGCAGGCGGAGTACGTCGCGACGTTCGAGCATGAGGTCCTCGCGTTCCTGCGCTTCTCGACGGAGTGGCAGCCGCTCGCTCGCGCCCTGGCGCGGAAGGTCGCCGCCCACGCCACGCCCGTCGGGAGCGGCACCGTCGCGCGCACGAAGCGCATCTCGGTGGCCGAGCGGGCCGAGGCCGCCGTGATCGCGTGGATGCGTCACCAGACGACCGCCTACGACGACCTCGCGATCCCGCGCGTGAAGGGAGCGCGCCGCGAGGTGCGCCGCGAGCTCGCCACGATTTCACGCGCCGTGCTCGATCTGCATCGCCGCGACGTCCCCCACGGCATCGCGGCGTGCCCGCTCTGCAAGGCCGTCGTCACCGCCGCGGAGCGTGAGGCGCCACGCTGAATCGGCGCCCGCTCCTCGCCGTCGGCGAGCCCCGATGGTCGGCCGGCGAGCGCCGACGCCTCGGACGGCGAACCGGCGAGCGCCGACGCCTCGGACGGCGAACCGGCGAGCCCCTCAGCGCCGCGCCTGACGCGCGCCCCGCGACAGGGCGATCGCGTCCTCGTCGCTCTCGTCGAACCCGATGTTGAGCAGCCCGGTCCAGGGCAAGACACCTCCTTCGGAAGCGTGGTTCACGAGGCCGATCTGCACGCCGCGGAGGCTCTCGGCGTGGTTCACGAGGCCCACTTGCAAGCCGCGCACGTGACTGCCGACGTTCACGACGCCCAACTGCGCGCCGTCGATGTTCTTCGCCCAGTTGCCGGCCGCGACCTGCACGCCCTCGTGCTCCCCGAGCGCGACCGCGACGGCGGCCAGCTGGAGACCGTAGGACTCGCGCGCCGAGACGGCGCCCGCGCCGATCTGGGCGAGCCCCTTGAACGTGCCCGCGCCGGCGGTGAGGCCGCCGATCTGGACGAGGCCGATGTAGTCGCCGGACGTCCAGCTCGAGGCGCCGACCTGCATCGCTCCGTAGAAGCTCCCGCGGTTCGAGTTGATGAAGCCGACCTGGAAGGCCCCGGCGAAGCGCGAGCCGTCAGGGTAAGAGTCGCTGAACAGCTCGTCGCCGATCGCGTTGACGACGCCGACCTGGAAGATCCCCGAGAACCTCCGGTCGGACTCGTTGAACGCGCCGAGCTGGCCGAGGCCGCTGAAGCTCTCGTAGTTGCGGTTGTAGCCGCCGACCTGCAGCGCCCCGACGAAGCTGCGATCCGTTCGGTTGTAGCCGCCGAGCTGGGCGACGCCGCCGAAGCGCTCGGCCCGGTTGACGGCGGCGACTTGCCCGACGGCGAGGACGTCGCCCCCGCGGTTGTAGGCGAGCGAGAGCTGCCCCACGCCGACGAGCTCGCGGGCGCCGTTCTCGGTCAGCGCCAGCTGCACTCCGCCGTAGAGCGCGTCGGCGTAGTTGCGACCGAGAGCGAGCTGCCCCACGCCGACGTGGACGTGCGCGTCGTTGCGAACGCCGGCGAACGACACCGCGCCGTAGAAGCGGTCGGTCTCGGCGCGCGCGACCGCGAGCGTCGCGAGGCCGCCGAACGTCCCGAGGCGCGGCTTGAAGCCCGCGTGGGCGACCGCCCAGTCCGTCGGCGGATCGGTCGCGATCGGCGCGTCCACGTCGCGCACGCGCCCGCCGACGGGCTCGACCTGAAGGACGTGCGGCGGGGTGACCGGCGCAGGCTGCGCGGTCGGCGTGAGCGGGGGCGGCGCCGCGACGTCGGACGCGACGGGCGTGACCGGGGCCGGCGCCGCGACGTCGGACGCTCTGGGCGTCGAGTCGTCCGCGAGGGACGGTCGCGCGACCGCGAGGACCGTGAGGACGAGAGCAAGACCCGAGCGGGAAGCGAGGCGGAGGCGCATGGGCCAGAAACGAGCGATCGGGCTCGGCCTTACACGTGGCGCTCCGAGTGTGGCCGCCGGCTCCGCCCCGCCGCTCCGAGGCCGCCCGGCGCGATCACAGGCAGCCTGGCTTGACGGCCTTCGTGGCCCCGTCGAAGTAAAACGGCGGGTTGCAGTCCCTCGCGGGCGGCGGCGACGAACGACCGGGAGCCGGTCGCGCCGGCGCGACGAAGCGCGGCCTCTGCGGCGCCGAGCGACCCCACGCGGGCGCGATCGAGGTGGCCGCGCCGCCGGAGCGCGCCGATCCCGGCGCGACCGGCGACGACGCACCGTCCGAGCGCGCCGATTCCGGCGCGGGGGCCGACGACGCGCCGTCCGAGCGACCGACCTCCGCGCTCGTCGTCGGCGACGACGACGGACCGCGCGCGTCGGAGGCGGTCGCCGACGTCCCCGCGCCGGCCATCGCCGCCGCCTCCACGTCGCCCGAGGCGGCCGGCGCATCCAGCGCGCGGACCGGGCGGTCCATCCGCGGGAGCGTGGCGCGATCGGGAACGGGCGGACTCCTCTCCGTCGAGGCCGGATCCTCGTCGCCGGCCGGCAGCCGAGGCTCGAGCGCGGCGGAAGCCGCGAGCTGCGCCTGCCCGTGCGCGATGGACGCACGCGCGAGCGCGATCCCCGCGAGCAGCCCGACGACGACGAGGAGCGCTGCGATCGGCGCCCTCGGCGCGAGCGCTCGCACGACGCGCGCCGCGGCGACGATCCACTCGCGCGCTCGGCTCCTCGCCGCGGGAGTCGGGCCGTCGTCGGCAGCCCTCACTCGCCCGCGCGAGCTCGCCTTCGCGTCGAGCGTGATGGCGTCCGCGCGCACGCGCGCACACGAGCTCTTGACGACGTCGTCGCCGAGACGCGGCGGCGCGGATGTCCGCTCCGTCTCCTCGCTCGCGAGGAGGAGCCGCTGCCGCTTCTCGAGGTACTCGGCGCCCATGACACGAACCCACGCGGAGACGTCGACGGCAGGCGCACACGGCGCGATCTCGGCGAGCGCCCCGGCCATCTCGGCGGCCGTCGCGTAGCGATCCTCCGGCGCGCAGGCCATGGCGCGCACGATGATCGGCTCGAGGAGGTAGAGCTGCGCCCAGCGCTCGGCGGAGGGAGCCCCCTCCGCGCGCTCGACGACCTCCGTCGGCGTCGGCGTCCTGCCGAGCGCGACCGCGCGGACGAAGTCGGCGTCGTTCTTCCCGTCGTAAAAGCGGCGGTTGACGACGAGCTCCCAGAGGAGCACGCCGGCGGCGTAGAGATCGGCCGCGCGCCCGACCGGCTCGGCGCGGAGCTGCTCGGGGGCCATGTAGGCGAGCTTGCCCTTCAGGAAGCCTTCGCGGGTGTGGTGGACGCTCGTCCTGGCCTTCGCGATCCCGAAGTCGACGAGGCGCGGGATCCCGTCGACGCTGACGAGCACGTTCTGGGGTGAGACGTCACGATGGACGATCCCGAGCGGCTCGCCGGCGTCGTCGGTCGCCTCGTGCGCCGCGTGCAGCCCCGCGAGCACGCCGGTGATCACCGTGAGCGTGATGGCGAGCGGCAACGGCTCGTTCGCCGCCATCGCCAGCTTGAAGAGATAGCTCAGCGGGACCCCGTGCACGTACTCCTGGACGAGGATGACCTCGTCCCCATCGTGCACGATGTCGAGCACGGGGACGACGTTCGGGTGATGGATGCGCGAGGCGATCCGCGCCTCGTCGTGGAACATCTCGACGAACTCCGGATCGTCGACGAACTGCGGGTGCAGCCGCTTCGCCGCCACGAGGCGCGTGAAGCCGTCACCCGCGACGAGCCGCGCGGCGTGCACCGTCGCCATCCCGCCGCGCGCGATCGGCTGCGTGAGCAGATAGCGTCCGACCGACGAGGGCTCTCTGTCCGCGACGGGGAGCGCGATTCGGAGTCCCATGGGGCGTTCCTCTCGCTCGTGCGAAGAGCACGCATCGCGCCAGCCACGCCCGAGCGTGAAGGCCCCTTCGCACGCGGTCGAGCTCGTCCGCGGCGCAGACCTGCGGGGTGCGACCTGCAGCGAACGTTGCGGGTAACTCCCCTCGGAGAGCCCGCCGCGGCCCGTGAGCCGTCGGGGCCCGGCTCCGCCGCCGCGCGCATCGCATCGCCCGACCTAGCGCCGGGCGGCGGCGACGCGTCGATCGAGCTCGTTCGTCACGAGCGCGACGGCGTCGTCCGCGTGGACGCTCACCGGTCCGATGGACACGCGGCGCGCGCCGACGACGTCGAGGCTCGCGCGGACGCCCTCGGGGATCCCGAGGTGATCGCCGAGGACGAAGAGCGCGTGCGACGCGCCCAGGCCGGACGCCTCGCGGATGTCCGGCGCCCCCTCGTCGAGGATCCAGGGGACCGCGTCGTCGACGTCGGCGAGGACGCGCTCGAAGCCTCCGCGCGTGACCGCGAAGCCGGGCTTCACCGTGACCCAGGGCGACGGCGCAGAAACCTCGACCGGCGCGTCGGCGCGGCTCGCGAGCACCTTCTTCATCCGCACGGCGAGGCTCCGCTCGTCGGGGCGGAGGAACTGCACGCCGGCGCCGTCGACGCGCACGACGCGCGGCGCCAGCGCTCCACCGAGGAGCACGAGGTAGACGACCACGCCGCGCCGGATGCCGTGCGACGACAGCATCGCCGCCCGCAAGCACCGGACGAGCACGTCGAGCCGCCCGCTCGTTCCAGGCAGGTCATCGAGGATGAAGTCCTCGGTCGAGCTCGCCTTCTGGCCGATGATCGCGAAGTTCCGAACCACGGGCCGGCAGCATAGGCCGCGAGGCTCCGCGGCGCGACCGCTCGCGGCGCGGCGCTCACGGCACGGGCGGGCAATCGAACGTGCCCGGCGGGACCATCACCACCGCGAGCTCCCGCGCGTCACAGACGACCTTCGACGTGTCGTTCGCGAGATACGCGGTGACGGTCACGCCGGCGAGCTCCCACTCGTCACGACCGACGAAGATCGGGGCCGTATACTTCAGGCGGATGTCGGTGAGCGGCGTCGCCTCGGGGATGCGCGCCTTGGGCCGGACCTCGTAGACGCGCGAGGCGCCGGCCTGCCAGTCATCGTCGTCGGACGCGAGCTCCTTGCACTCCTCGGTCTCGCCGGCCGTCCAGCAGAGGTGGACGTCGCCGTCGCTCCCCTCGGCGCCCGTCGTGACGCGCGCGCGGAACGCGAAGATCTCGGCCTTCCCCGCCTCTGCGTCACAACCGCCGAGCGCGGTCAGGATCGCCACCCCCGCCACGAACCTCGTGCGCCCCATCGATAGAGCATCGTGCAGAACGATGGGTGCGCGCAAGGCCTTGGGGTAGGCTCGTGCCGGCCTTCGATCATGACCGACGCCGTCTACGAGATGTTCTGGGACTGCAGGTACTGCGGTCAGAAAAAGCTCCTCGGCCTCACACATCGGTTCTGCGCGGGCTGCGGCGCGCCGCAAGACCCTGCCACGCGCTACTTCCCGGCCGAGCACGAGAAGGTCGCCGTGCATCAGCACGTGTACGTCGGCGCCGACGTGCACTGCCCGGCGTGCCGTCAGCCGATGAGCCGCGCCGCGCGGTGCTGCACGAACTGCGGGAGCCCGATCGACCGCGGCGGGCAGGTCGGGCTCGTCGGGGCGGCCGGGCACGGGGCGCCTGCTCCCCCGCCGGCGCACGCGCCGCCGAAGAAGAAGAGCAACGTCGCGCTCGTCATCGGCGTCGCGGCCGCGATCCTCGGCGGGCTGCTCCTGGTCGGCCTCGGGATCATCCTCGTCGCCGCGTTCTGGACGCGGGACGGGAGCTTCGTGGTCTCGGGGCACACCTGGGAGCGGACCGTCGCCGTCGAGCGCTACGAGAACGTCCGAAAGGAGGTCTGGTGCGACAGCATCCCGGCCGGCGGGCGCGAGGTCTCGCGCTCGAAGGAGGAGCGCAGCACGCGCCGCACCCCCGACGGCGAGGACTGCGAGACCAAGCGGAAGGACAACGGCGACGGGACCTACCGTCAGACGCGCGAGTGCACGCCGCGCTACAAGGAAGAGTCGGTCATGGACTGGCGCTGCCGGATCGAGATCGCCGAGTGGCGTGCGTCGCAGCCGCTCGTCGAGAAGGGCACGAGCCCCGACGATCCGCCGAAGTGGCCGCCGCCGCGACCGCGCACCGGCGTGTGCCTCGGCTGCGAGCGCGAAGGTAAGCGGACGGAGAAGTACACGGTGGAGTTTTACGACGCCGCGAAGAAGACGAGCGGCTCGTGCACGCTGCCCGAGGAGCGGTGGAAGCAGTTCACCAAGGGCTCCCGCTACAAGGGGAAGATCGGCGTCATGACGGGGCTCGTCGAGTGCGACGAGCTCACCCCGCACTGAGCCCGCGCCGCGGCGCTCCGAAACGGCAACGTCCGCCAGGCACCTCACTTGCTTCGCGGAGCGGATGCACGTCGGAGCCACCCCGAAGGTCCGCTCGAGTGGCTCGCGTTCAAGCTCGAGCTCGCGCCGCTGCCGATCGCCGACACCCACGTCGCGTTCACCGCCGCGCGCGCGATCATGGCCGGGACGTCGCTCGGCATCTTCGATGCGATCGCCCGCGGCGCGAGGACGGCGCCCTCGATCGCACGGCTGTGCGCGACGGACCCGCGCGCCACGCGCGCGCTGCTCGACTGCCTCGTCGCGCTCGGCTACCTGCGCCATGCCCCCGGCCGCTACACCAACTCGCGCCGGGTCGAGAAATGGCTGCTCGCCCGGTCGCCGGTGTCCGTCCGCGACAAGATCCTCTTCCAGAGCGTCGAGTGGAACATGCTCGCGAAGCTCGAGGACTTCGTCCGAAGCGGCCAGGGACTCGACCTCCACGCGACCCTCGGTGCGGAGAGCTTCGCCCGCTACCAGGACGCGATGCGATCGCTGGCCGTGCGCACGGCGCCCGCGATCGCCCGGCGTCTCCCGGTGCCCCGAGGCGCCGAGCGCGTGCTCGACATCGGCGGCTCGCACGGGCTCCACTCCGTCGCCCTCTGCCGCCTCCACCCGCGGCTCCGCTCCGAGGTGCTCGAGCTGCCCGCGGCGGTCGCGCGCGCGGGGGAGACGCTCGCAGCGGAGGAGATGGGCGGTCGGGTCGAGCACCGCGTCGGCGACGCGCTCGAGGACGATCTCGGCGAGGGCGTCTACGACGTCGTCCTCGCGAACAACCTCGTTCATCACTTCACGGCGCGACAGAACCGGGCGCTGGCGCTGCGGGTCGCGCGGGCCCTCCGCCCGGGAGGCATCTTCGTGATCGGCGACCTCGAGCGCCGGCGAGCGCCACGCGCCGGCGACGCCCTGAGCGGCACGATGGACCTCTACTTCGCGCTGACGAGCACGTCGGGCACCTGGACCGTGACGTCGATGCGCCGATGGCAACGGGCAGCGAGCCTCGCCCCGAGGCGCCCCGTCCGCATCGCCGAGATGCCCGGGTTCGTCATCCAGGTCGCGACGAAGCCGAAGCGCACGACGCACGACTGCTGAAACGGCTGACGTTTCGGTCACACGAGACAGATCGGTCCGCGTCGGCGAACGCGGAACGTGCGGAGCCGACGCGCGCGGCGACACGGTACGCGACCTGCAACGCTTCGCCCTCGCGTTCGGTCGAGGGGCTGCCCCGACCGCCTACGAGCGCGCGGACGAAGCGGAGAAACCATGAGCCAAGCACGACTCCCGACCTCCATGCGTACGCGCTCCACGAGCGCGCGCAGAGAGCGCCTCGTGGATCGCCTCGAAGAAGCACGAGCGCCTCACGTCGGTCAGGTCGAGGTCGCGTTTCCAGACAACGTGTACGACCAGCGCGCGCTCGTCGAGTGCCTGAAGCGACGATGGCGCGATCGCCCGAAGGTCGTCGACCTCGTCGAGCGCCTCCACGCGTCGGTCGAGGTCGAGGGGCGCTGCCTCGCGCTCCCGATCGAGGAGTACGACACGCTCGGTGACTTCGGCCGCGCCAACGACGCCTTCATTCGCGTCGGCACCGAGCTCGCGGCCCGCGCCGTCCGCGGAGCGGCGATGCGCGCGAACGTGGAGCTCGACGACATCGACGCGATCTTCTTCACCACGGTCACCGGGCTCGCCGCACCGACGATCGACGCGCGGCTCGTCAACGTGCTCGGCCTCAGGCGCGACGTCCGGCGGACGCCGATGTTCGGGCTCGGATGCGTCGGCGGCGCGGCGGGGCTGGCGCGGACCAGCGACTACCTCCGCGGCCACCCCGATCACGCCGCGGTCCTCGTCTCGGTCGAGCTGTGCTCGCTCACGCTGCAAGACGACTTCTCCGTCGCAAATATCATCGCCTCGGGTCTCTTCGGCGACGCGTCGGCGGCCGTCGTCCTCACCGGAAGCGAGCGCACGCCCGCGCCTCGGAGCTCCGGCGCCGGCGGCCCGGCGTCCGCCGATCCGCCGTCGATCCGGAGCCGGACGCGCGCGCGCGTGGTCGATACGCGGAGCGCGTTCTTCCCGGACACCGAGCGCGTCATGGGATGGGACATCGGCGCGAGCGGCTTCAAGGTCGTCCTCTCGGCCGACGTCCCCGCGATCGTCGAGCGGCATCTCCCGGGAGAGGTCGACGGCTTCCTCCGCGATCACGGGCTCACGCGCGCCGACGTACGTCACTGGGTCTGCCACCCCGGAGGCCCGAAGGTGATCACGGCGATCGAAGACGCGCTCGCGCTCCCGCCGAACGCGCTGTCGATCACGCGCGAGTCGCTCGCGTCCGTCGGCAACCTCTCGAGCGCCTCGGTGCTCCACGTCCTCGGCAAGACGCAGCAGCGCGCGCTGCCAGGCGACGTGGGGCTCATGATGGCGATGGGCCCCGGCTTCTGCGCCGAGCTCGTGCTCCTCTCCTGGTGAGGCGAGGCGACCTGGAGCCGGCACATGCAACCCTCGCTCGTCCTCTACGAAGTCCTGATCGCCGCCGTCGTCATCGAGCGCTGCGCGGAGCTCGTGCTCTCCGAGAAGAACGCGCGCGCGCTCCTCGCCCGCGGCGCGTTCGAGCGCGGCCGAGGCCACTACCCGTCCATGGTTGCGCTCCACGCCGCCTTCATCGCCGGCTGCGTGCTCGAGCCGCTCCTCTTCGATCGGCCGTTCATTCCGCAGCTCGGGATCCCGATGCTCCTCGTCGTCGTCGCGGCGCAGAGCGTGCGCTGGTGGGCGATCGCGACCCTCGGCGTGCACTGGAGCACGCGCGTAGTCGTGCTCCCCACCGCGCCGCGGGTCGCGTCCGGGCCGTACCGTTGGCTCCCGCACCCGAACTACGCGGCGGTCGTGGCCGAGGGGATCGCGCTGCCTCTCGTGCACTCCGCGTGGATCACGGCGCTCGTTTTCACCGCGCTCAACGCCTGGCTCCTCTCGGTGCGTATCCGCGCCGAGGACGCCGCGCTCACGGCGATGAGGCCGGCGTGACCGAGCGCGTCGACCTCGTCATCGCCGGCGCCGGTCCGGCGGGCCTCGCCGCGGCGATCCAGGCCGCGCAGGGAGGCCTGAGCGTCATCGTCCTCGACCCTCGCGAGGGCGTGATCGACAAGGCCTGCGGCGAGGGCATCATGCCGGGGGGCGTCGAGCTGCTCGAGGAGCTCGGCGTGCGTCCCGCGGGCGCGCCGTTCGTCGGCGTGCAGTACCGCGACGCGTTCGATCCGAACCTCCTCGCGCTCGGCACCTTCCCCGACGGCGTCGGCCTCGGCGTGCGCCGTACCGCGCTACACGCGGCGATGTTGCGCCGCGCCGAGACGTGCGGCGTCCGCCTGCGCCGCGGGCGGGTCGGCACCTTCGAGCAGCGCGCCGACGGGGTGATCGTCGACGGCGACCTCTGCGCGCGTTGGCTCATCGGCGCCGACGGTCTCCGCTCTCACGTGCGGCGGGCGCTCGACGTCGAGCACCCGCCGCGCGCCACGGCCCGCCTCGGGCTCCGGCGTCACTACGCCGTTCGTCCCTGGACCGATCGCGTCGAGGTCCACTTCGGCGACCGCGCCGAGGCCTACGTCACGCCCGTCGACGCGCGGCTCGTCGGCGTCGCGCTCCTCTTCGAGCCGTCACCCGGGAGAGAAGCCGCCGAGGCCTTCGACGACCTCCTCGCGGGCTTCCCGCTCCTGGCGCCCCGCCTCGTGAACGCGCCGGTGGCGTCGAAGCTCCGCGGCGCCGGTCCCTTCGAACAGCGCGTCGCTCGCCGTGTCGTCGGCGACGTCCTCCTCGTCGGCGACGCGGCGGGCTACGTCGATCCGCTCACCGGCGAAGGCGTCGCGCTCGGTCTCGCGACGGCCCGGGCTGCCGTGGCGTCTCTCCTCGCCGGCACACCGGCGCTCTACGAGTCGCGCTACCGCGCGCTCACCGGGCGCTACTTCACGCTGACGTCGGCGCTCCTCGCCGTCGTCAGACGCCCGATCCTCCGGAGGCGCCTGCTCCGCGTCGCGCGAGCGCACCCGTCGCTCTTCGATCGCGCGCTCGGCGTCCTCGCGCACCTGCCGGCGGAGCCCGGCTCGAGCGCGGCGCGACCGGCAGCGCTGCCGCCGAGCTTTCACGGACCGTGACCATGGTCCATGCACGCCGCGCCGAGCACGCGCCTCGCGGCGTGCCGAGCGCACGTTGTAAATGTAAATGCTTTCGCGGTGGAGCACCTCGGTGCGTGGGCCTATAGGGATCGGATGGCCATCGCATCGATCCATCGAATCGTCTTCGTCAGCCTCAGCGCCGTTGGTGTCGCCGGAGCCAGCGTCGCGTGTGAAAGCGACCCGTCCGGAGCGCCTTCTCAACCAGACATCGATGGTGGGTCCACGACGAGCCCCGCGCCGACCACCTCACCTTCGCCGGTGAGGGACGCCGCCACCGACGCGAGGGCCGATGCGAGCGAGGTCGTCGTCGCCGACCTCACGGCCGACTTCTCGAAGGTCGCGAATCCGAGCGGGCCCTGGACGTACGGATACTCGCTGGGCGATCCGAGAGGCGACGCAGGGGCGCTGATCGTCTTCACCACGCCGAGCGAGCTCGCGCCGAACATCCCCTCCTGGTTCGACCCGACGCATCAGGTGCTCAACGATCCGTGCGTCTATCGGAACGAGACGACCGAGGTCTTCGCCGACGGAGTTCAGCCGGGCGATGTCGCGCTCCATCCGGGAAGTGCTGCCGAGTACGCGATCGCGCGCTGGACCGCGCCGGCCGCCGGCTCCTACGCGATCACCGTGCAGTTCAAGGAAGGCGACACCGGTGACACGGATGGGCTCCTCCTCCACAACGGGGCCGTGATCGTCAACGAAGAGTCGACGACGACGAACAAGCTCCACGAGCTCGTCAGGACATTGGCTGCGGGGGACACGCTCGACGTCGCCGTCGGCAACAAGGGCGACTTCCTCGACGACAGCACCCCCGTCGTCTTCCAGATTCGCTCGACGTCGCCTTGAGCGAGGAGGCCGTCCAAAGGCGTGGCTCATCCACTTCGGGTCTCGTCCTCGAGCTCGAAGCGGCGCTGCACCGTTCGTTCGTGGCAGTAGGGGAAGCGCCGCCGAAGATCGAGCGCCCGCCGACGTCCGCGACAGGCGCGACCTCGGACCGCTGAGCGGCGCGTCGAGAAGAGCGTCTGGAGTCGAGAGGTCTGCGCGCGCGGCCTCGCTGAGCCGCGCAGGTCGATCGCGAGTCGTCGGCGTGGCGTAGAAATCGTGGTCGCTCGCTCATCTGAACGTGACCGCTCGGAGTCGTGGATCGACGCCGACCTCCATCGGACGGTCTCCGCCGGCGCCGCTGGCTGCCGCCGCGCGACCGTTCGGCCCGCGGGCGACGCCGCCCGCCCACTCCACGCGCGCGCACGCCCGCCGCGCGCCTCATCCTGAGAGCACGCATGAAGCGCGCTCGGCTCCTCTTCTCGCTCCTCCTCGCCGCCGCCGTGTGGCTCCCTACCCTCCACCACTTCTACGAGCCGAGCGCGGCGGAGCGCGAGGCGGTCGCGGCGCGCCTCGCGGCGCGGCAGGCGAGCGCGGCGGCGCGCGAGGCGCCTGCGATGCGCGCGGTGAACCCGGAGTGGGACTTCATGCGCCGAACCTACGTCGTCCTCGCGCTCGCGAACCGCGCGCTCACGCACCCCGACGAGCGCGCGCGGTCGCTCGCGGCCATCGACGCGCTCGTCGACGCCACGCTCGCCTCCGCCGACGAGCACGGCGACGCCCACTTCATGCTGCCTTACGCCAAGCGCGGGCCGTTCCAGGATCCGGCCGCGCGCAGCCTCTTCATCGACGGCGAGATCGTCGCGATGATCGCCGCGCGCGATCTCGTCGAGCCGCGCGCCCAGACGCGCGCGCAGGCGCTCGCGCGGGCGGCGCGGATCGAGCGGGCGATGCGCGCCAGCCCGAGCCTCTCCGGCGAGAGCTACCCGGACGAGTGCTGGACGTTCTGCAACACGACCGCGCTCGCGGGGCTGATGATGCTCGATCGCGCCGCCGGCACCGACCACGCACAGCTGGCGCGCGACTGGGTCGAGCACGCCAAGGTGCACCTCGTCGATCCGGAGACGAAGCTCCTCGTCTCGAGCTACACGTGGGACGGGCGCGTCCTCGACGGCCCGGAGGGCTCGTCGCTCTGGATGAGCGCGCACAACCTCCTCGTCATCGACGAAGCCTTCGCCCGCGATCAGTACGCGCGCGCGCGGCGCGAGCTCGGCGCCTCGCTGTTCGGCTTCGGCTGGGCGCGCGAGTGGCCCGAGCGCACGCCGGCGCGGCCCGACGTGGACTCCGGCCCCATCGTGCCGCTGCTCCAGGCGAGCGCGGGATCGAGCGGGCTCGCGCTCCTCGGCGCGAGCGCGTTCGGCGACGAGGCGTGGCTCCGGGCGCTGCTCGCGTCGCTCGAGCTGGCAGGCTTCCCCGACGGCGACGGCGGCTACCGCGCGAGCAACGACGTCGGCGACGCTGTCCTCCTCTATGCGCTCTCGTTCGGGCCCCTCTGGCAGCGCGTGAAGGATCCCGCGCACGGCTCGCCTCCGCTCCTCGGGCTCGGAGGCGCGCGATGAGGCGCCCGGCAGCGCTCTTCGGGCTCGCCGGGCTCATCACCGCCGCCTACCTCGCGGCGCGCCTCGCCGGCTGGGCCGAGCACACGAGCGCGATCTGCGGCATGCCCCGCTCGCCGGCGTCGTGGACGCTCGGCCCCGCGTTCGTCGCGCTCTACCTCGCGGTCGTGGTCCTCGCGCCGATCCTCGCGATCGCCGCCACGCTCGACACCTGGCTCCTCCTCCGCCTCAGCCGCCCTCTCCGTCGGTCTCGGGAGCGCGCGCGCGGGTGAACGCGTCGAGGATCCCTGCGTCATCGTCGCCCGCGGCCGCGGCGTCGAGCGCGGCGCGGACGTCCCGACTGGCCGTCGCGCCGGCGATCTGCGCGATGCGGACCCGCCCGTGCTCGTCGAGGCGCGGCCCGAGCGCGGCGAGGGCCCCGGCACGCGCGCGCGCGTCGAGCGCCGGGCTCTCCACGACGCGCCAGAGCTCCTCGTCGGGCACCGCGGCGCCGCGGTAGCCCGCGCCCGCGTTCGTGAGCCGGCGGAGCTCGCCCAGCCACTCGCTCGCGCCGGACGCACCGGAGGCGCCGGGGAGGAGCAGCGCTGCGACCGGATCGGGCGCCGCGTGGGCGCGCGCGCGGCCCGCCTCGATGCGCTCCACGCACGCGCGGGCCTTCGCCGCCGCGCCGGCGCCGACGAAGCAGAGGTCGAACAGCTCCGCGCCGTGCTCGACGACCACCTGCGTCCCCGCCTGCGTCACCTTCGTCACGCTCGCGAGGGCGACCTGCCGGAGAGCGCCGCCGGCACGGACGACGATGGCGTCCGCGCCCACGACGAGCCGGGTCGTGGGCCGCGCTCGCCGGAGGAGCATCGAGTAGAGGCCGAGCGCAGGCACGAGCGCGAAGCCGATCAGCGCGGTCCGGTACGCCAGCGCGACGATCAGCCCCGCGAGGAGCACGGCCCCCGCGAGGACGAGCCCGCGCGTGAGCCGCTGGAGCCGCGGAGCGCGGAGCGGACCGCTCTCGACGACGAAGCTCGCGGCGTGGCGCTCGGGCCGGACGTCGAGCGCCTCGAGCAGCCTGTCCATCCGCGGCTCGTCGTCGACGACGATCGAGAGATCGTCCCGCGCCCTCTCGGCCGAGAGGTGGACCCAGCGCCGCCGGTCCTCACGCTCCTCGACCCACACCGACGCGATCCGCTCGCGAGGAAGCGCGAGCTTCTTTCGGAACCAGACGCCGGCCCGATCGGCGCGCAGCGCGCCGCGCCGCTCGCCCGTGAGGATGCCCTGCGGCGCGATCGCCGGGAGGAGAAAAAACGCGATCGCCTCGGCGCACGCGACGAGCGCGGCGAGCGACTGCCAGTCCGGCTGCTCCGCGAGCGCGGCAACCAGCCAGAGGGCGCCCGGCAGGCCCACGGCGGCGAGCGCGGCGAGACCTCTCCTGGACCGCCGCCGGATCACCGCGTCGCTGGAGCCGAACGCGACCATGACCCCACCATCATCGCAGGCTGCCCGCGCCCTACAAAACGCGGCCTTCCTCGCCGTCGTCGCGCTCGGACCACGAGCCGGTCTCACCGATCGCAGAGGCGCGCTCGACCAGGTCGCCGGCGAGCGGGCCGGTGCCGTCGTCGCGGCCCTCCTCCTCCACGTCGGGGCGGCTCACCCCTCCGTGGCGCGGCCGTCCTGCTCGAGCGAGATCCGCGGCCCCGCGTGACGCGGGCGGCGCCCGCCGGCGACGTCGACGAACGCCTTCGTCCGCGAGATCACCTCGCGCGCCTCGAACCAGACCGCCCCGCGGTAGCGCCGGCGGTCCGCGGCTGCCCCCTCCGCTTCGATGCCGAGCGAGCGCGCGACCCAGAGCGCGCGCGGGAGGTGAAACCGCTGCGTGACGACGACGATCCGCGAGGCGCCGAAGACGTGCTTGGCGCGCCAGACGGAGCTGTACGTGTCGAAGCCGGCGTGGTCCATGAAGATGGCCGAGCGCGGGACGCCGCGCGCCTCGAGCCACGCGCGCATCGCGTTGGGCTCGTCGTAGTCGCGTCGGCCGTGATCGCCGCTGACGAGGATCGTCCTCACGCGCCCCGCCTGGTAGAGCGCGAGCCCCTCGGCGAGCCGATCCTGCAGCACCCACGACGGCGTCCCGTCGTCGGCGACGCCCGCGCCGAGCACGAGCGCGCAGTCGAGCGGCGGCGTGATGGCCCCGGCGCTGCGCTCGCCGCCGGCCAACACCGCGACGTTCACGGCGACGACGATCGACACGAGACCGAGCGCAGCGACGAACAGACGACGACGCAGGGTGCGCATGACGAGCCCTACGCCGAGCTCGGCCGATCGATTCCCGAGATCGCTCCACGGGCGACGCCGCGGGCGGGGCGACGGCAGAGACCTCACCGATGACCGGGCTTGCCGAGCGCGTCGGCGATCGCGTCGGCGACGGCGCGGACGCTCGGCAGCTGCGCGCGTCGATCGGCCAGGAGCAGCGTCGTCATCACGCTGCCCGCGGTCCATCCGGGCAGGACGCGGCGGAGCGCGCCAGACGCGATCGCCTGCTGGCACGCACGGACCGGCAACGCCACGATGCCGAGGCCCTCCTTCGCCGCCGCGACGAGGACCGTCGTCTCGTCGGCGGCGAAGCGCGGAGTGACGGTGACCTCCGCGGTCTCCTTCTCTCCTCGCGTCAGCGTCCAGCTGCCGGTGGAGGCGCGGGTGAGCAGCGCGTCGTGCGAGGCGAGATCGCCCGGCTGCTTCGGCTGCTTGCGCCGGGCCAAGTAGCGGGGTGACGCGACCAGCACCACGGGGTCGACGGCGACGCGCCGCTGCACCATCGTCGAATCCGGCAGCGGTTGGAAGTGGTCGCGCACCGCGATGTCGAACCCGTCGCGAACGACGTCGACGAAGCGGTCCGTCGCATGAAGAGCGATGCGTAGCTTGGGGAACCGTCTGGCGACCTTGGGGAGGAGCTCTGCGAGCCAGTCCTGGGCCGTCGGCACCGAACAGGTGACGCTCACGGGGCCCGTGGGCTCGGCGAGGCGGCCCCGGACGACCTGCTCGGCCGCGTCGGCCACCTCGACCATCGTGGCCGCGTGCCGGTGGAACTCGCGCCCCACCGGAGTGACCACGAAGCGCCGCGTCGTCCTCCGAATCAGCGAGACGTCGAGCGCCCGCTCGAGCTCGGCCACCCGCTTGCTCAGCGTCGACTTCGGCAGCCCGAGGGCACGCGCAGCCGGGGCGAAGCCCTTCCACTCGACCACCTTCACGAACAGCTGGACGTCGTTCAGGTTGAGCACGGCTCATCGTACACATTCATGGACGATGATTCCATCGACGGCCGACTAATCGGGCCGTCGTACATGCGTATAGATAATCGGCGAAATGAAAACGACCACCGAGACGATGCACCTACCCCACCCACGACTCCGTGCGCTCGCCTGCCTGGCGATGACCACCCTGCTCGCGGGGTGCGCTCGCGACCCAGGCTCGAGCGCACCCCGCGACGCGCGATCCGCGGAGAACGAGACGAACGAGGCGAGAGCCATGACGAGCCCCGGACCGACGATGCCGGTGACGTGGTTCAGCCTCCCCGCGGACGACGTCGAGAAGGCGACGAGCTTCTATCACCACGCGTTCGGCTGGCAGATCGAGCCGCGCACCAGGGAGGCAGACGACGTCTACGACTACAACGTCGTCGTGAGCTCCGCGAGCGATCGCGACTTCAACCCGAGCCAGCCCGGCCGAGTCAACGGCTGCATCGTCAAGCGCGCGACGGGGATCACGACCCCGGTGGTGCTCATCGAGGTCCCCGATCTCGACGAGGCCGCGAGGAAGGTCGTCGCCGCCGGAGGGACCGTCGTCTCCGCCGAGATCCCGATGCGGTCGTTGAACGGCTCATTCATCCTCGTGAAAGACCCAGAGGGAAACATGCTCGAGCTGTTCCGCTCGGGCGCGCCCTGAGATCGCGCCGTGAGGTCTCGCCCGTTCGCGCGCTGATTCACGGCTCCGCGTCGTCGTTCGGGCGCTGCGGTGCGCCGGAGACGTTCGGGACGCGGAGATGGAGCGCGGACTTGGCCACGAGGTGGGCGCTCACCGGCGCGGTCAGGAAGAGGAACGCGGTCACGAGGACCTCGTGGACGCTCGGCGCCTCCGTCGAGAGGGTGAAGAAGGTCGCCGACCCGAGGAGCGTCGATCCCACGCCGAGGGTCGTCGCCTTCGTCGGCGCGTGGAGCCGGCAGTAGAGGTCGGGGAGGCGCGTCAGCCCGATCGACCCGATCAACGCGAACGTCGCGCCGACGAGGATGAACGCGGAGACGACGAGCTGGGCGAAGATCGACATCGCGTCACTCCACGATGTCGCCGCGGAGGAGGTACTTGCAGAGCGCCACCGTGCTGACGAAGCCCATCAGCGCGATCACGAGGGCGGCCTCGAAGTAGAGCGTGCTCGCGGAGGCGATCCCCAGGAGCACGACGAGCGCGATCGAGTTGACGTAAAGCGTGTCGAGCGCGAGCACGCGGTCGGCGGCGCTCGGTCCGCGCGCCAACCGGACGAAGTTGAGGACGAGCGCCGCGCTCACGAGGACGATGGCGCAGCGGACGGCGACGTCGATCATTCGAATGCCTCCTTCACAAGTGCTTCGTAGCGTGACTTGATCCGGGCGATCTCGCGCGCACCGTCGCCGATCGCCAGGCCATGGACGAGCAGCGTGCGACGATCGCCGCTGACGTTCACCAACACCGTGCCCGGCGTCAGCGACATCAGGCTCGCGAGCAAGGTGAGCGCGTGGTCGCTCTCGAGCGCGAGCGGCACCTCGATGAAGGTCGGGCGGACGCGTCGGAGCGGACCGAGCACGAGGACGGCGACGCGAAGGTTGGCGACGACGATGTCGAAGGCGACGACCACGGCCAGCCGGAGGAGCGGGAGGAGGCGGACCCTCCGCGGGTAGCCGGGCCAAAACTTGGCGGTCCAGAGCGGGATCGCGATCGCGAGGACGGCGCCGACGGCGGCGCCGCCGAGGGTGAAGCCGTCGTCGGCGAGGAGCCAGACGACGAACAGCGCCACGGAGACCGCCGGCTGCGGGAGGAGCCGCCTCATGGCCCGCCGCCTCCGAGGACCGCATGGACGTAGGCGGCGCTGTCGGCGAGCTGATCGGCGGCGAGGGTCGTATACGTCATCACCGGCGCGGCGAAGACGGTCAGCCCCGTCGTCGCGGCGAGGAGGAGGAGCGGTCCCGGCAGCCGGCTCACCGGTGGCCCGGTCGTTCCCGGCTCCACCTTCGCGCCGAAGAAGATGGTGCTCGCGGCGCGCGCCGAGGCGACGACGCCGATGAGCGTCGAGACGAGGACGACGGCGAAGACCCCGACGCCGCTCCCGGTAGGGCGCACCGCGGCGAGGAGGGCGGCCTTGCCGGCGAACCCTGGCAGGGGTGGCAGCCCGACGACGGCGACGACGGAGAAGGCGAAGGTCGCGCCGAGGATCGCCGGGTCGCCGCGAAGCGGGGCGCGCTCGATCCGATCACCTGCGCCGCCGCGCGCGCGGGCGACGCAGCCGGCGACGAGGAAGGCCCCGGCGAAGGCCACCGTGCTGTGCGCGAGATAGAACAGCGTCGCCGAGAGCGCGCCCGCCTCGCCACGGAGCGAGACGCCGGTGAGCATCACGCCGATCGAACCGACGAGGAGGAAGGCGAACAGGCGACCGAGCGAGCGGCTGCCGATGACGCCGAGCACCGCGACGAGCTGCGCGACGAGCGCCGCCGGGAGGAGCCAGCGGTCGACGTCGGACGTGACACCCGGCAGGAGCGTGAGGACGCGCACGATGCAGTAGATCCCGACCTTGGTCATGATGGCGAACGACGCCGCGACCTCCGGCAGCGCGGCCGGGTACGCGCGCGTCAGCCAGAACTGGAGCGGGACGAGCCCGGACTTGAGGGCGAACACGAGCAGCAGGAGCGCGACGGCGACGCGGGCGAGCCCGACGTCGACGCCGGCGAGCTCGGGGACCCGCGCGGCGACGTGCGCCATGTTGAGCGCGCCGGTGGTGCCGTAGAGCACCCCGAGTCCGACGAGGAAGATCGTCGAGCCGACGAGGTTCAGCACGACGTAGTGGAGCCCGGCGCGGGCGCGCCGCTCGCCGCCCCCGTGGAGGAGGAGCGCATAGGACGCGATGAGGAGGAGCTCGAAGAAGACGAAGAGGTTGAAGAAGTCACCGGTCGTGAAGGCGCCGTGGACCCCGCAGATCTGCAGATGGAGGAAGACGAGAAAGTGCTTGCCGCGCGCGTCCGCGCCGGTGGCGGCGTGAACCAGCGCCGCGAGCGAGACGACGTCCGTGAGGAGGAGCATCGCCGCCGAGAGCCGGTCGACGACGAGCACGATCCCGAACGGCGCCGGCCAGCCACCGACGCGGTAGACGATCGGCTCGCCGCCGCAGGCGTCGAGGAAGAGCGCGAGCGACGCGACGAGCGTCCCGGCCATCGCCATCAGCGACACCGCGCGCTGGACGCCTCGGCGCGCACCGCCGAGGAGCACGAGGGCCGCCGCGGCCGCGAGCGGAAGGAGGATCGGGAGGATCGCAGCGTGACTCACTTGGCGGGCCCCCCTCCGCCGGCCTCTGCCCCGGCGGCGTCCGCGCGCTCGACGCGCTCGGCGGCGTCGTCGCGCTCGGCGCGCTCGCGATCGTCTTCGCGATCGTCGTCGCCGGCATACGCGCCGTCGACCTCGTCCGTCCCGATCTCCACACGCGCGCGGATCGCGAGGACGACGAGGAACGCCGTCATCCCGAAGCTGATGACGATCGCCGTGAGGACGAGCGCCTGCGGGAGCGGATCGGCGTAGCCGGTCGCGCCCTCCTCGATGATCGGCGGGCGGCTCGCGGCCACGCGCCCGCTGGCGAGGAGGAAGAGGTTCGTGGCGTAGGCCGCGAGGGTGACCCCGAGGATCACCGGAAACGTCCGACGCCGGAGGACGAGGTAGGTCGCCGAGGCGTACAGCACCCCGACGAGGATCGCGATCAGGGCCGCCACGGGTCGCTCTCCTTCGCGTAGCTCGCGTCGGCCGCCGCGTCCGAGCGCGAGAGCGCGCCGAGGCGGGCCAAGATCACGATCGTCGTCCCGACGACGCCGAGGTAGACGCCGACCTCGAAGACGAGCACGCCCGGGAGCGCGAGCTCTCCAACGAGCGGAACGCGGAGGCGAGTCGACATCGTCAGGAAGTACCTCCCGGACAGCATCGCGAGCACGCCGACGCCGAGCATGATCAGCAGGGCGACGCCGATGACGGGCTGAGAGTCGCGGCGGATACGGGCGCTCGTCCAGGCGTTCCCGCTCGCGAGGTACTGCAGCACGATCGCGATCGCGGTCATCAGCGCGGCGACGAAGCCTCCGCCCGGACGGTCGTGACCGCGGAGGAAGAGGAACGCGCTCATCAGGAGCGCGAGCGGCAGCAGCATCCGACTGACGGTCGCGAGGATGACCGGGACGTGATCGAGCGCGCGTGGACGCGCGGCGTCGGCCGGGAGGGACGCAGGCGAGAGCCCGTGGAGCATCGCCGCGACGCCGAGCCCGGCCGCTCCGAGGACGGCTACCTCGCCGAGGGTGTCGAACCCACGGAAGTCGACCAAGATCACGTTCACGGCGTTGTGCCCTTCGCCGGAAGGCAGCGCCTCGCGGAGGAAGAACGCCGAGATCCCCTCGGGCGACGGCCGCGCGAGGAGCGACCAGGTGAGCGCCGCTGCGCCGAGACCGACCGTCGCGGACAGGACGACGGAGAAGGCGCGCCAGCCGCGGTCCGCCGCCGGCCGCTCGCGCGCGGGGAGGTGGTAGACGGCGAAGAGCATCAGGATCATGCTCACGATCTCGACGAGGAGCTGCGTCAACGCGAGGTCCGGCGCCGAGAGCCGAACGAACGCGAGCGCGAGGACGGAGCCGACGACCGAGAGGAGGACGATCGCGGTGACGCGCTCGTGCGCGCGCAGGGCGACGAAGATCGCGGCGACGGCGGCGACGGCGCCGAGCGCGAACGACGGAAGCGTGGGCACCTCGACCCGCGCGAGGTCGAGCCGGCCGACCGCGAAGGCCGGGCCGATGCTGAGCGCGAGCGCGGCCGCGAGCACGACGGCGACGTAGCCCGGGAGCGACGCGCGCTCGAGCGCGGCGGTGATCGCACGGCCGGCGCGGGTGAACGCCTCGAGGGCGACGTCGAAGATCGCGCTCGCGCGGAGCGTCGGCGCCCGGTCGTGAAGCGCGCGGATACGCGGGAAGAGCGCGTAGAAGACGGCGCCGAACACGAGCGCGACGCCCGACATCAGGAGCGGCAACGTGAAGCCGTGCCAGAGCGCGATATCGTAAGGCGGGAGCGCTCGCCCGACGACGTCGCGCGCCGCCATCGCGACGAGCGGGCCGTCGACCGCCGCGGGGAAGATGCCGACGACGATGCAGAAGAACGTGAGGAGCTCGACCGGCACGCGCATCCACACCGCCGGCTCGTGCGGCTCCTTCGGCATCCCGGTGCCGTCACCGCGAAAGAAGGCGTCACGGACGAAGCGCAGCGAGTAGGTCACCCCGAAGACCCCGGCGAGGGTCGCCGCCGCCGGGACGAGCCAGCGCGTCACCCCGGGCAGCTCGGTGGAGACCGCCTCGGCGAAGAACATCTCCTTGCTGAGGAAGCCGTTGAGGAACGGCACCCCGGCCATCGCGCCGGCGGAGATCGTCGCGAGCAGCGTCGTCTTGGGCATCTTTCGGTACAGGCCGTTCAAGACGCGGATGTCGCGCGTGCCCGTCTCGTGTTCGATGATCCCCGCGCCCATGAAGAGCGCCGCCTTGAACATGCCGTGGTTCAAGGTGTGGAACACGGCCGCGATCGACGCCGTCGCGGTGCCGAAGCCGAGGAGGAGGACGATGAGCCCGAGGTGACTGATCGTCGAGTAGGCGAGGAGGCCCTTGAGGTCATCCTGGTGGAGGGCCAGGTAGGCGCCGCCGACGAGGGTGACGAGGCCGACGCCGCAGAGCAGCGCGACCCAGAGCTCGGTCCCTGCGAGCGCGGGGTGGAGGCGGGCGAGGAGGAAGATCCCCGCCTTCACGAGGGTGGCGGAGTGGAGGTACGCGCTCACCGGCGTAGGCGCCGCCATCGCTCGCGGTAGCCAGAAGTGGAGCGGGATCTGCGCAGACTTCGTGCACGCGCCGAGCACGATCAACACGAGGGTCGGTCCGTACAGCGCGTGCGCCCGGATCTGCTCCCCGCTGGCGAGCACGCCGTCGACGTCGAACGTCCCGGTGATCACGCGAAGGAGGAGGACACCGCCGAGCAGAGCCAGCCCGCCGGCGCCGGTGACGGTCAGCGCCGTGAGGGCGCCGCGCCGCGCGTCGGGATCGTCACCGCGGTAGGCGATGAGCAAGAACGACGTCATGCTCGTCATCTCCCAGAAGACGACGAGCATGAGCAGGTTGTCCGACAGGACGAGCCCGAGCATCGCCGCCGCGAAGACGATGAGGAGCGCGAAGAAGCGACCGAGCGGATCGGTCGCCGGCATGTAGTACGCCGCGTAGAGGACGACGAGGAGGCCGATCCCGAGGACGAGCAACGCGAACGTGAACGACAGACCGTCGAGGCGGAGCGCGAGGTCGATCCCGAGCGTCGGGATCCAGGCGACGCGACTCTTCAGGACCCCGCCGGCGGCGACCGCCTCTGCCTCGTGGGCGACGACCGCGAGGACGCCTCCGAACGCCGACGCGGTCAGCACTGCGGCAAGCGTGCGCGACACGCGCGCCGCCATCGCCGGCAAGAGGGCGCTCGTGAAGAGCACGGCGACGGCGAGGACGAGCGCCAAGGCCGCGCACCAATGCATGAGCCGCGCCTGACGGCCGCGCCGCGTCACGCTGCGCGCGATGAGGCGATCGTGCCCTCGGATCAGGCGCCGCCGCCGGCGACGGCCACCGCCGCGAATTGCAACGAGCGGGGCGTCGCTACACGTCAGGCGCTCGCCGCGTCTCGCTCGGCGAGCTCGGCGAGGCGAGCTACGTGTACCTCCTCGCCGACATCGATGTGCCGGAGGGCGGCGACGCCACTCCCGACGGCCAATGCGGCCGGACCTCGCGCGAGCGGTCAGGGATCGCCGGGCTTCGCCCTGCCGGCGGCCTTCGACGCCGCCTCCGCGTCCGCCGCGCGCTCCTCGGCGCGCTTCTTCTGCCCGGCGTCCTCGAGGAGCCCCGCGGCCTTGCGGAAACGCGCGGCGACGTCGGCGAGGTACGCCCCCGCGGCCTCGCCGTCGGGCGGCGACAGCGAGCGGAGGTGGGCCGCGTCGTAGGCCGCCATGCCCGCGAGCGCGGGATCCTCGCGCTCGAGCGCGTCGAGGGCGCCGGTGTCGGTCAACCCGATCGCCGCCGGCGACGTCGCGGACATCATCTCCTTCGGTCCGTTCGGCCCCTTCGCCAGCGCGAGCGAGAGGGCCAGGACGAGCCGCGCGTCGGGGCTTGGGCTCTTCGCCGCCGCGTGCGCCGCCTCGACGAAGTCGACGCGCCGCCAGTAGCGGCGCCCCATCTCGAACCGCGCGCGGGCCGACTTCACCGCGGCCGGCGCCGGGACGTTCAGCTGCGCGTAGGGCTCGCGCCCCTTCGCGTCGGCGGGCAGGAGCAGGAGCGCGGCCTCCGGGATCGTCACCGTCAGCGCGGCCTCCGGCGGGAGGAGCAGCCCGTCGAGCGCGTCGATCCGGCGACCGCCGTAGAGCTTCGACAAGAGCGCGCGCGCCCGATCGATACGTGCATCTTGCACGATCCCGGCGGCCGCGAAGTCGGCGAGCCCGACGAGCGCGGCGTCGCGGCCGCGGACCTTGCGCGGCTCGAGCGCCTCGTCGAGCGCGGCCTCGTAGACCGCCCGCAGCTCCTTGTCCCACGAGCTCGGCGTCGGCGCGCTGCGGATCCGGTCGACGAGGCGCAGGTCCGCCATCCCGGCCTCGACCGCGACCACGCCGCGCGCCAGCCCCGAGAGCTCTCCCGCCGGCGCGCTCAGACCGTCGATCGCCGACGCTTGCTCCACCATCCACTGGCGGAGCGGGCCCTGGATGAACCGCTTCACCTTCTCCTTGTCGCCGGCGTCCTTCATGACCGGGGCGTTCGCCGCGGTCCGCGCGAGCTTCGACGCGAGCGAGAGGCCGATCGTCATCTGGCCGGCGGGCCCCGCGACGCTGGACGCCGCCGCGAGCGGAGGATCGGTCACGGCGTCGGCGCACTCGATCGGCGCGAGCTCGGCGCGCATCGCGCGGAGCGTGGGCGCGAGCTCCGGGCGCGCGGACTCGATGGAGAAGAGGAGCGCGTTCCTCTTCTCGGCGTCGCCCTCGAGCAGCGCCGCGGAGAGGTCGCTCCCCGCCCCCTTCGGCGCCGCCGGCTTCGCGAACGCCGCGCAGGACGCCGGCGCTAGCCCCACGCCCTTCGCCTTGACGGCCTTCGCCCACGCGTCCGTGCGGACGGCGCCGGCCTCGATCGCGGACACGCCCGCGTCACGCGGCCCCACCGGCAGCGCCCACACGCCCGACGCCGCCGGCTCCGCCCCGTCCGCGCCCTCGGCCGCCGCGGGCGGAGCCGGCGAGACCGGAGGCGCGTTGCCCGCACCCCCTGCACATCCCACCGCGACCAGGAGGAGCCCACCGAGAACCAGCGCGTTTTTCATCGTTTGCCTACCGCTGCCAGGGAGTACTCGCATTCGAGTCCGCGCCAAAGCCGAAGTTCCTGACAAACGCCCCCCTCCCCCGCCCGCCCAACGCACCTGAAAACACTGGATCCTTGCGCAGGAGTGAGGCTGACGCGACGCATCAGGAAATATCCGTTCATGTCACCCTTGACCCCACAAGAAGTCGTGGTAGACCGCGCCGGTCCTGATTCGGCTCGCTTGTGCTTGCCGCTCTGGAGGAGGAACCAGAGTACGGATCTGGACGGGTTCGCTGGGGAAAGTCGCCCACAAGGCGTCCTGGAGGGTCGAGTCACCATGTCGCTGTCGCGTTTCGTCATTTCCGGTCTCCTCGTGAGTGCCTTCGCCGCGATCGTCGGCTGCTCGAGCGAGGGCAGCGGCAAGGAGGAGGAAGACGTCGCCGCCACCGAGAGCGAGCTGAAGCTCTCGGGCACGCGCTACCTCGGCAAGATCAAGAACGGCGAGACCCGCCGGGGCTACTACTACGCCCCGCCGACGTACCGCTCGTACGGCTTCGACGCGAAGGGCGGCGACGAGATCACCATCGACGTGAAGTCCGTCTACGGCGACGGCATGGGGTGGATCACCGACTCGCGGTACAACGTCCTCGCCTTCAACGACGACGCCTCGCCGTCCACCCTCGACGCGAAGGTGAAGTACAAGGTCCCCGCTGGCAAGGCCGCCGCCTCGTACCGCATCGTCTTCCGCGACTACGATCTCCTGGACGCCACGTTCAACGTGACGCTCAACATCGCGAGCACCGTCCCCACGACCTGCGACTACGACGGCCAGAGCTACCAGCAGGGCGACCAGTTCGCGTCGACCGACGGCTGCAACACCTGCTCGTGCGGCGCCGACGGCGCGGTCGGCTGCACCAAGCGGGCCTGCGTCTGCAACCCGGCCGCCGAGACCCACCGCAACTACGTGGGCACGCCGCAGCAGTGCATGGTCATCCGCTACACCTGCCCGGCGGGCCAGGTGCAGTTCTCGAACGCGTGCGGCTGCGGCTGCGAGACCGTTCAGTAGATCGCCGGCGGGTCCCGCGTAGGGACCCGCGCGAAAATCGTCGGCGGCGCCGGCAACAAGTCCCCCTCCCGGTTGTCGCTGGGAGGCGTGATCGAGCTGCTCGTCATCGGAGCGACGCTGACCATCGCGGTCTGGGCGGCGGGGGCCCAGGCCCATCGCCGGAGCGTCGCTTCGCGCGCGCTCGATCGCTACGCCCAGTCGCGAGGCGGCGTGTTCGTGCCTCCGCCGGCGAGCCCGCGCGGCGCGAGCCCGCGGGTCGTCGGCACCCAGGATGACGTGCCGTACGTCGTCGAGCTCGTCCGCCTCGGAGGTGAGGTCCGGACGCGGCTGACGGCGACGCCCCCGCGCGGTCGCGCCCCGGTGCTCTCGGTGCTCCAGCGCGGGATGTTCACGACGACGAAGCAGGCGACGCTCCGCCTCGGCGACGAAGCGTTCGATCGCGCCTACCTCGTCACCGGCGGCGCGGCCCACGACGCGGAGGCGCTCCGCGTCGCGAAGGGCGCCCTGCTCTTCCTCGACGATCGCTGCCGTGGCGTCTGGCTCTCGGCCGACGGCGCGAAGATCGCCGCGTCGTGGATCGGGGCCGAGAGCGATCCGCTCGTCCTCGACGCCGCGCGCGACGCGGTGGTCGCGCTCGCGGGTCTCCATCTCCCCGAGGCGCCGTATCGCTGATCCCGCGACGCGTGCGCGTTCCGCTCCGCGTCGAGCCTCTCCTCCGCGCCGTGCGGCGCCGACGCCCAGCCGCGACGAGCGGCGTCGACGCCCAGCCGCGCCGCGACGGGTCCGTCCTCCAACCCGACACGTCGCGGCGCGCACCCAAATCGCGCCTCGTCGAACGTTTCCTCCAAATCTCGACCTGCCGAGCGCGTCGAAGCTCCGAGGTTCAACGAGATGGCGAGCGGACCGACGGGGCGACGCGACGAGAGTGTGCAGTTCTCGCTGAAGGAGCTCTTGAAGCTCGAAGACGAGCGGCTCGAGGAGCAAGCGCGCGTCGACGAGGCGCGCGAAGCCGCCGCCGCGCGGGAGCGCGAGGAGCTCGAGCGACGACGTCGCGCCGAGGCCGACGCCGCATCGCGCGCCGACGCCGAGACGCGCGAGCGCGAGCGACGCACCGAGCTCGAAGAGCTCGCGCGTCGCGAGGCCATGCAGAAGGCCATCGTCGAGCAGTCCCGCCTCGAGGTCGAGGTGCGCGCGCGCGCCGAGGAGCGCGAGCGCGAGCGACGCCACGAGGTCGAGATCGAGCGGCTCCGCAGCGAGGGGAAGAAGGGCGCGTCGATGGGCCCGCTCGCCTCCGCGGCGGCGATGGGCGGCGCGATCATGCTGGTCGTCGCGCTCGCGTCTCACTTCGGCGTGACCAAGCCCGCCGCCGATCGACGCGTCGCCGAGCTCGAGCAGGGCCTCGGGCTCGCCGAGGCCCGCGCCCTCGAGCTCGCTCGGCGCATCGACGAGCAGCGCGACGCGATCGGTGAGCGTGACCGCCGCCTCGCGGAGGCTCGGGCCGAGATCGGCGCGCTCGAGGCGCGAAGGCCGGCGCCGACCGCTCCCGCGGCACCGGCGGTCCGGACGAAGGCCAGCGCGGCGCCGCGCGGCCCGGCCGCGCCGGCCCAACCGGACTGTCTGCCCGGCGATCCCATGTGCTTCTCGATGAAAACGGGCCGTTGAGCAGCGCGCCGCCCTGGTCTGTCGTATCCTGATCGCAGGATGGCCGGCGGCGACGAAAAGACTCCCCCAGAGGAAGCGAAGAGCGACGTCGTCGTGCTCGGGCCGCCGACCGCCGACGGTGGCGGCGTCCACGTGCTCCGAGCGCGCGAGGAGCGCATCGAGACGGGCGAGCTCAGGAGCCTGGAAGAAGGTCGGCCCATCACCGGCGAGGTGCTGACCCTCGCGCCGCGCAAGGACAACCCTCGCGTCTGCGACGTGAAGGAGAGCTTCGCCGCGGGCGAGACGACCGCTCCCGCGAAGACGAAGGGCCCGGCCCAGGTCGCCACGCAGGCCTACCGCGACAACTGGGAAGAGGTCTTCGCGCGGCGACCGCGGAGCGCGGACCTCAACTAGGTCCGCGCCGAGCTCTCACCCGCGCCGTTGCAGCCACCGGAGAGCTGCGGACACTGAGCCTCGACGGCGGGCCCGCCGACGCGGCGCCGTTGCGGCCACCGGAGAGCTGCGGACACGGAGCCTCGACGGCGGGCCCGCCGACGCTCGCGGCGTACGCGATGCGAACGCCGATGGAGCCCAGGGGCCCCACGGGGCGAGATCCGTCCGGCGAACCTGGACTACGATGGGAAGCGCATGCGCTCCGCTCGACGTTCGCTCGCTCCGCTCGCCGTCATCTCCGTCCTGTCGACGTCGGTCCTGTCGACGTCGACCGTGCGCGCGGCCGACGACTGTCCGCCCGGCTCGGTCTACAAGACCGAGGACGGCTTCACGTGGTGCGAGCCGACCGTCTGCACGAACGACGGGCAGTGCAAGCCGAACGAGATCTGCCGCCCGGTGGGCTTGTGTCTGCAGGTCGCAACGCTCGGAGGCTCGGCGAGCGAGAACGCTGGCCGGCGCCTCGTCGTCACGCAGCGGTGCGTGGCCGGACGCGTCCCCGACGAGCCGAAGTCATGCCCGCAGAAGCAGACCTGCAGCGAGCTGAGCCGCTGCGTGACGAAGGCCGCCGCCGAGAAGATGGGCCTGCTCACCGCCGGGACGGCGTCCGCGCAGACGGAGGCCGGCGGCGCCGAGACGAAGAAGTCGTCGTGCGGCTGCGACGCCGTCGGCGGGAGAACGTCGAGTATGGGCGCGCTCGCCAGCGCGTGCGCCCTCGCGCTCCTCGCAATGCGGCGCCGGCGCCGCAGCACCTAGGCCGCGCCACGGGCCCCGCGAGGCCTAGCCGCGCGACGATGCTCGTCGTTCGCGCGACGCGACGAATCATATCCTCGCCGAGCGACGCGACGACCGGACCTCTCGCCGAGCCTCGCAGCAGCCGAAACCGGAGGATCTCGCACGATCCAGCGGCGCGCCGACGATCGCCGACCACGGACGCCGGCGCGCCTCGTTCTTCAAGATTCGCCGGAGAAACGATAGGTAGCCAAGAGACCTACATTGGCTCGCCGCCTGCATCGAAGAGCCGCGATGCCTCGTCTTCCCCCGCTCGCCGGCGCAGGCGTCGTCCTCGCCGCGCTCCTGATGGCCGGCTGCGTGGACGACACGTCGCCGCCGACCGAGACTGACGAAGGCGAGATCACCGTGGACACGAGCACGCCGGAGGCGCGTCGCCAGTACGACGCCAACGTCACGTTCGCGACGAGCTACGTCGCGCGGTGCCTCGCGTCGCCGCTTCCGCCGAGCCGCCCGCGCGTGCTCGTCACGGGCTTCGGACGCTTCATGTCGATCGCGAACAACGCGACCGGCCGCATCGTGAGCGCGCTCGTCCCCGAGGCGCGTTACCCCGAGACCCAGTCGCCCCCGCGCGGCGAGGTCGACGCGCCCGAACCTCAGCTCTCGGTCGCGCTCTCGACGATCGAGCTCGCCGGCGTCGGCGCGGTCGACGTCTGCGCGATGATCCTCCCCGTCTCCTGGGATCTCGCGGCGGTGCTGATCGCGAAGGAGGCGGAGGCCTTCCAGCCGTCGTTCGTCATGATGAACGGCGTCGCCGGGTGGCGGCAGCCGCTCTGGCTCGAGCTCGGCGCGACCAACCGCGCGTCGAGCTCGATGGACGGCTCCAACCAGCTGCGCCCCGCGCTCCCGCCCGGGGAGGGCCTCGCGAAGATCGTCGAGGACGCGCCCGCGAGCGAGGACGCGCAGGGCAACCTCCTGTCGTGGCGCGCCGTCGAGGACGCGGCAAAGGACGCGATCCGCCGGCACGAGGGCGAGCTCGACGGCGGCGCGGCCTTCCGGGACGTGCTCCGCGGCGTGAGCCTCGCCGGCTTCCCACGCTCATCCAACACGTACCTCTGCAACAACGTCACCTACGTCACGGGATGGCTGATGAGCCACCCCGGCCGCGAGGTGCGCCTGCTCCGCGCGAGCGAGCCCGTCGCCGGCGCCGCGAACGACGTCCGCGTGAAGCTCGACGCCGACCTCGGCGCGGTCCCGCGCGTCTTCGCCCACTGGCCGAGCGATCTCGCCGACAAGCACCACGACGCGGCGGCCGACGTGGTGCGCTCGATCCTCGCCGCGCAGCTCATCGCGCTGCGCGACGGCGACGCGCCGACGCTCGGCGACAACGCGCTCGCCGATCCGCACCTCCAGGGCAACGGCCTCTTCTTCTGACGCTCGGGGACGCACGAAGCCGACCGGCACGACCAGGCGTGACCGCGTCGGCTCCCCGACGGATCAACCAAGCGGTCACGCGCGGGCGCGGGATCAACCGGCGCGGAGCAGCATGACGACGTGGACCGTGACCGTGGCCGCGATGAGCACGGCGGTCGTCGTGTGCATGCGTCGCTTGCGCGCGCGATCCTTGAGCTTCGGATCGCGCAGCTGGAGGCCGAGGCCGGCGTGGGCCACGAGGAGGAAGAACGCCGCGCCGGCGGAGAGGAGCGCGAAGACGCCGGCTCCGATCGCCGCGGGCGTCCCGAGCGCCGGCAAGACCGTGATCGTGTGGAGGAACGCGAGCGCGGCGGTCGTGAGGCCGACGACGACGTGCAGGCGGATCGGCGCCGAGCCCGGCGCGGCGCGCTTGCCCGCGCGCACGCGCTGGACCACGGGGACGAGCGCGGCGAGCACGATCGCCGCGGCGGCGAACCATCCGCTCCAGATCGCGACCGCCTCCACGTCACCGCCCTCCGCGCGCGCTCATTTCACCGCGATCTCTTCGAACACCTGATCCGCCGGCAGCCCGAGGACCTCGCGCCCGAGCTCGCGCGCCTTGTCGCGCGGGGTGTCGGCGTAGCGCTCGCGAAACGAGGCCGCCGGCCGGAGCGCCACGCTCTTTCCGGTCTTCTTGTCGCGGTAGATCGTGAGCACTTTGTCGGAGGTCGTGTCGACGAGAGACAGGTTCAGCTTTCCGAGGCTCGCCCCGGAGTGCGCCGCCGCGCCGTCGGCGATGCAGGAGTAGCGGACCTCCTTCGGGGTCCAGTGCACGATCTCGAGATCGAAGCTCCCGCGCTCGAGCCCGAGCTTCGCGAGCGCGTGCTCGCTCATCCGGTAGCCGGCGACGGCCCACGGCCCCGCCGCCCCGTGGACGGCGGCGACCTCGTCGAGCTTCCGCTCGGCCGGATCGCCCGCGGCGCGTCCGTGCCCCTCGCCGCGTCCGTGCCCCTCGCCGTGCCCGTGCCCGTCGCCGCGGCCGTGCCCGTTAGCATGGCCGTGCCCGTCACCTCGCCCCTCGCCGTGCCCGCGACCTCGCCCCTCGCCGTGCCCGCGGGCCGCACGCGCGGTCGGCGTGACGACGCCGGCCTCGCCGGCCGGACGCGCGCCGCCGCACGCCGTGACGAGCGCGAGCGCCCCGACGAGCGCCGCGCGCCGGATCATTCGCCGCGGCTCGTGCCGAGCACCCAGCCGACGAAGAACGGCCCCATCTTCTCGATGAACTCGCTCGTCTGCCGCGTCTTGCGCATCGCCTGCACGAGGTGCGAGAGCGGGTGGAGGTCCTTGCCGACCAGGCCGATGACGAACTCGTTGTCCCCGGCGTCGATGCCGTGGCACGCGAGACGGACGTCGTGGGCGAGCTCCTGCTGCCCGTAGGCGATGCCGAGCGCCGCGTGCTCGCGGAGGATGTGGCTCTGATCGATCGGCTCGAGCTTCGCGAAGGTGCCCTTCCGCCGAAGCGGGTACCAGACGTGCCAGCGGTAGGCCTCGTCCGTCACGTTCTCGACGGGGCGGCGGAGCAGCGACCACTCGAGCTCCGGCTCGTGCCCGGTCGCGTAGGTGCGGCCGAGCATCCCGAAGTCGTCGCGCAGCTCGACGCTCGAGAGCAGCGGCTCCGCGAAGAGCGGGCGGACGTCGCGGACGAACCGCGCCGGGTCCTCGCCCCACGTGAGGAGCGCGAGGCTCCGCGGGTCCATCGCGTCGGCGTAGACGACGCCGGGGATCTTGCGATCGCGGAGCGTCGAGAGCAGCTCGGCGCCGACCGCGTCAGGGGCGGCGCGCGGGCCGCCGCTGACCGGCAGGCCGCCCGTGGGAGTGCGGAAGACGAGCAGCTGCATGAAGAGCCGACGGTTCGTCGACTGCTTCACGCCGTCCTTCTTGCCGCCGTACTCGTTGACGTCGATCGTCGGGAGGCCTTTGGCCTCGGTCGCGTTCGCCTCGGACATGCCCCACTCGTAGCACGCCGGCTCGGCCGTCGCGACGCGCGTGTCGGCTACTCGGTGTCGGTCGCGGCGAGCGCGGCGACGGTGCGCCCGTCCGCGCGGAGCGCGAGCGCGCCGAGGTCCCAGGCGACGTCGTAGAACCACGGGCCGGGCGCGCGGAACGTGAGGAACGCGGTCGTGGTCGAGAGCCCTTCGACGGCGTCGACGCCCGCGCCCGCAGGCGCGCCGACGAGCGCCGCGAGCGACGCCCACGCCGCGAGCCGCCCGTACGCGCCGCCGAACCCGGAAGAGTACGCGCCGCCGTTCGACGCGGCGGAGAAGAGCGGACCGAACACGCCCTCCGATCCCGTGCGCGCCACCTCGAGACGCGCCGTCGCGGTCGTCGACTCGAGCGGGAGGGCGCGGAGGAGCCAGCTGCCGACGGCCGACGACGAGACCCGCGGCTCGAGGGAGAAGACCTTCGCCTCCACCTTGCCGCGCTTGCCCTCGGCCCAGGGCCGAACGGCGGACATCAAGCGCGCTTCGAGCTCGGCGTCGACCACGCGCGTCGCGCGCACTGCGGCGCCGTCCGCCGGCGGCGGCACCGTGCGCGCCGAGAGCGGGCCGCTGGCGAGCGCGTCGATCGCCCGGCCGAGCCCCTTGTCGCCGTAGAGCGGCATGTACGACGGCGCCTCGCGCTCGGTCGGGCGGAGCGCCAGCGGCAGACCGCCGAGCGCGTGCCCGCTCTTCGCGAGCGTCTCGTCGAAGCGCTTCGCGCGGGCGTCGCTCGCCAGCGAGGTGCCGCGGAGCACGACCTCCTGCATCCAGCACGCGAGGAGCTCCTGATGCTCCGCGCGCTCTCCCGCGCGCTCGAGCGCCGAGAGAAACGCGTCGGCCGAGTGTCCGTAGCCCAGACGCGAGGCGAACGCGCGGAGCCGGAGCGCGCGCGGACGCGGCACCTCGACCGAGCGCTCGCGGGGCTTCCGCGAGAGCGCGAGGAGCGCGTCGATCGCCGCGTCTCCCGGGGTGAGCGCGAGCTCGTCCTCGACGTGATCGGCGAGCGCCTCGAAGCGGCCGCGCTTCTTCTTGTCCGCCGGATCGGCGCGGGACTCGAGCGCCTCCGCGAGCGAGGCGAGCTCCTCCGCGCGCCCCGCCTTCGCCCAGCCCTCGACCACCTCGCACGCGCGGGCGACGCCCGGCTCGTCCTCGAGCAGCCCGAGGGTCTCGTCGATCGCGCTCGTCATGGGTCCCGTGACCTTGCCCAATCAGACGAGCGTCGTCAACGCGCCCCGCAGGAAGTCTCGGGCGACGACGACGTCGTGGACCTCGTCCGGCCCGTCGGCGATGCGCGCCGAGCGCGCGAAGCGGTACCAGAGCGAAAACGGCAGATCCTCGCTGTAGCCGAGCGAGCCGTGCATCTGGATCGCGTCGTCGAGCACCTGACAAAGGAGTCGCGCGACATGGTTCTTCGCCATCGAGGAATACGGCCGCGCCTCCCTGGAGAGGCCCTGCTCGAGCATCGAGGCGCAGTGGATCGTCATCAGGTTGCCGGCGTGGATCCCAGAGGCGGCGTCGGCGATCTTCTTCTGGATCATCTGGTGGTGCGCGAGCGTCTTGCCGAAGCTCTCGCGCGTGAGGACGTACTCGCGGCACATGTGGAGCGCGCGATCGGCCCAGCCGAGCCAGCGCATGCAGTGCGTCAGCCGGGCCGGCACGAGGCGCGCCTGCGCGAGCTGGAAGCCCTCGCCGACGCCGCCGAGGACCGCGTCGTCGCCGATCTTCACGCCGTGGAAGCGGAGCTCGGCCTCGCGGTGCTGGAGGATCGGCGGGCTCATCACGGGGACGTCGCGCACGTGCTCGACGCCCTCGGCCGTCCGATCGACGACGAACATCGTGGCGCCGGTGCGCGGATCGTCCGACGTGCGCGCCATGACGATGAGGAACGACGCGTCGCCGCCGCCGGTCGTGTACCACTTGTGGCCGTCGATGACCCAGCCGCCGTCGACCTTGGTGGCGCGCGTCTTCAGGTTCGACGGATCGGCGCCGGCGCCCGGGGCCGGCTCCGTCATCGCGAAGCCGCTCGTGATCTCGCCGCGCGCGAGCGGCGAGAGCCAGCGCTCGCGGACCTGGGGCGACGCCGCCTTGAGCAGCAGGTCCATGTTGCCCTGATCCGGCGCGTCGCAGTTGAAGCACGCGGCGCCGACGGGCGAGCGCCCCATCTCGCGGAAGAGCGCGCACATCCCCATGATGCCGAGCCCGAGCCCGCCGTGCTCCTCGGGCAGGTGCGGCACGAAGAGGCCGGCCGCACGCGTCCGCGCGCGGAGGGCGTTCAGCGTGTCCCGCTTCTTGTCGCGGTCCTCTTCGAGGATGGCGCGCTCCGCGGGGATGACGGCGTCGTCGACGAACGCGCGGACCCGCGCGCGCAGCTCGGCCAGGTGAGGAGGTAGCTCGAAGGAGATCACGGCGCGAGCATACCGCAGGCACTCGTCGCATCCCGCTCGGTTCGGCTGAGCTCGGATTTCGGACGCGGGTCTGGGATCCGGTGCGCCCCACGCGCGCGTCGTCCGAACGGGCGACCTCCGATCGCGATGATCGGCGAGGCGCGCAGCCGTCGGCTGCGGTAGGAGACACCTCGTGTACGGCCAAGGTCACGGTCAAGGTCACGGGTACCCCTACGCGCCGCCGCCGCCGCCGCCTCGCTCCGGCCCGGCGGCGCTGACGGTCGTGCTCATCGTGCTCGGAGCGCTGACCGTCCTCGGCGGCGGTGCATGCGTCGTCGTCGGAGGCCTCGTCTATCTCGGCGCGAAGGCCGAAGCCGAAGGGCCCATCGCCGATCCGGCCTTCCCCGTCGGCGCGGCGACGTCGACGCCGGACACACCGCCGGATCCGAGCTCGCCGCCAACCACGGAGCCCGCGCCACTGCCAGGCCTCCTCGGGATGGATGACGACGACGGCGACGACGGCACGCTCGGCGGCGGCACGTCGAACGACGGGACCTCGAGCGGGGCTGTCGCCGCGCCGAAGACGGCAGGCGCGGGCTGGCTCTGCAACGCGACCGGCTCGGTGCGGGTCTGCGGGTTCGCGAACGTGTGCTCGAACCAGATGGTCTCCGGGCTCGGCAGCGGCGCCGATCGATTCACGGCGTCGCAGTCGGCCAAGCTCGCCTGCGAGGGCATGGCCCGCGCGAAGGGCGGCTCGACTGTCTGCTCGGTGACGTGCAGACCTCGCTGAGCGCAGCGCTCGCCACGCCCCGTGCGGACCGCGCGGTGACGCGGGCACTTCGCTCGTCCGGGTGGTAGCGTCGCCCGACGCCGAGCCGTCCCGCGTCCCCCACCGGAGCCCTCCCGCATGCCCCTCACGCCGCCATCGAACGCCCGTGCCCCGCGCGACGCCCACCGGATCGACGAGGTCCGTCTCGCCCGGTGGCTCGGCGAGCAGGTCCCGGGCTGCGCCGGCGGCGCGGTCACGGTCCTGCAGTTCAAGGGCGGCCAGTCGAACCCGACGTACTGGGTCGGCGTCGAAGGCGGCGAAGGTGGCGTCGCGCTCGTCCTCCGCAAGAAGCCGCCGGGGAAGCTCTTGCCGTCGGCGCACGCCGTCGAGCGCGAGCACCGCGTGATGCGCGCCCTCCGCGGCACCGGCGTCCCCGTCCCCGACGTGCTCGCGCTCTGCGAGGACGACGCGATCGTCGGCACCCCGTTCTTCGTCATGCGCTGGATGCCCGGGCGCATCTTCTGGGACCCGACGGTCCCCGAGCTCGCGTCGAACGAGGCGCGCCGCGCGTTCTACGAGGAGTACGTCCGCGTCCTCGCCGCGCTCCACCAGGTCGACTACGCCGCCGTCGGCCTCGCCGACTACGGCAAGGTCGGCGGCTTCGTCCGGCGGCAGGTCGAGCGCTGGTCCAAGCAGTACACGGCGTCGCGCACCAGCGAGATCCCGGCGATGGAAGCGCTGATGCGCTGGCTCGGCGACAACGTCCCGGCGAGCGACGAGACCACGCTGGTCCACGGCGACTACCGCATCGACAACCTGATGTTCGACGTGTCCGACGCGCGCGCGCCGAAGGCGATCGCCGTGCTCGACTGGGAGCTCTCGACGCTCGGCCATCCGCTGAGCGATCTCGCCTACGCGTGCATGGGCTACCACCTGAACCTGCCCGGGCGCGGCGGCCTCGCCGGCGTCGACGTCGCGGCGCTCGGGATCCCGACCGAGGACGAGCTCGTCGCGCGCTACGTGGAGCTCACGGGACGCGAACGCGTCGACGGCTGGCCGTTCTTCATGGCGTTCGGCATCTTTCGCCTCGCGGCCATCGCCCAGGGCGTCTACGCGCGCGGCCTCCAGGGCAACGCCAGCTCCGACGACGCCCAGAGCTACGGCGCCGCGGTCACGATGCTCTCCGAGCTCGCCTGCTCGATCGCCGACGTGAAGTGGTGAGGAGCGAGCCCGCGCCCCGGCGCCGCTCCGAGCGCCGAAGACGAGCCTCGTCGCCTCGATCAAGCTCGACGGATCACCGACGTCGATGGCTGGCCGCAGCAGCCCGCGGCCCGCGCTGCTGCGCTTCGCGCGTGGACCACCCCCGTGCCTTGATTCCCTTCCGCGCCCGTCGGCGGCGATCGTCTAGTCTCGTGCGCGATGAGGCGAAGTCCGCGTCGAAGCAGGCGCTCGACGCGAGCGTTGTTCGCCTTCGAGATCGCCGCCGTCGCGACGTGGATGTGCGCCCCGCGAGCCGCGTGGGCGGACGGCCCGCGCGGGGACGCCGTCGAACCTCTGCTCACACGCCTCGAGCTGACGTATTCCGCTCCTCCGGAGTGTGCTTCGCGCGCCGAGGTCACCCGCGCCATTGCTCGGCGCATCGAGCCCGGATGGCTCACGAGGGCCGACTCCCGACGCTTCGCGGCGGTCATCGTTCGCGCGGACTCCACCACGTACAGGGGACGACTCGACGTCGAGCACTCCGGCCGAGCGCACTCGCGCGAAGTCAGCGGCAGCACGTGCGCGGAGGTCACGGCCGCGCTCGCCGTGTTCGTCGCCATCGCCCTCGATCCCGTGACCGCCGATGACGCGGAGGAGCTCCAGCGCTCGCCGCCCGTCGCCTCGGACGAGGAGCCGCGTTCCTCCGCGCCCGGACCACCGCCAGAGCCCGGACCGCCAGAGAAGGTGCCGCTGCCTCGTTCGCTGCCGCCCCGTCGCCCATCGGGTGCTCGCCGAACCACCGCGCCGGAGGGGGGCGCGCGCTGGACGTGGAGCTCTGCCGTCTCGTTCACGTACCTCCGAGTGCCGGAGGCGGCCGCGGGCGCGCGCGTCAGCGCTCAGCTCGCCCGCGACGTCACGGCGGGTCGTCTCTCTCCTGCCCTCCGCGCATCGTGGGGCTTCGCGGATTTCACGACGCTTCCAGACCGCGCGGGGCGGGTCGCGTTCCGCCTCGAAACGGCGCAGGTCGCTGCCTGCGCGGTGGTCGACCTCGCGCCCATGCCGTTGACGCTGACGCCGTGCGCGGGCGCGGATGTGGGGACCCTCGCGTCGACGGCGCGTGACCTTCCCCGTGGAACCCACGTCGAAGGGCGGTGGTTCGCAGCTCATGCGTTCGTGCGCGCGGCGTGGGCTCTGCTCCCATGGCTCACGCTCGAGCTCGAAGCCGGTGCGCTCGTTCCGCTCGAGCGGAGCTTGTACGCCCTCTCTCAACCGCCCCGCGTCGCCTATCGTGCCCCTTCCGTCCTCTTTTCGAGCAGCGTCGGTCTCGGCGTCCAGGCCCAGTTCCCCTGACTCGGCGGAGTGGCCGTCAGCTCGGACGGAGGCGAGTGACGATTTCGTGATCCACGACGCCGGGGCCGGGATTCTAGGGATGCAATGTCGCTCGGAGAGCTCCCGGTGAGCGCTCTTCAAAGACCTCCGATGACGAGGCAGATCCCCGAGGCCACGGCCGCTCCGGTCGACGTCGCCGAGACCCGTGAGGCACGGTTCGAGCGGCTCGTCCACGAGCACCATGACTTCGTCTGGAGATGCGCTCGGCGCCTCGGGGTCCGCACCAGCGATCTCGACGATGTCGTCCAGGAAGTCTTCCTGAAGGCAGCGCGCAACCTGGACTCCATCACCCACGAGCGAGGCTTTCTCTTCCGCACGTGTGCGTTCGCCGCGGCGCACGCACGGCGGAGCGTCCAGCGGCGCCTGGAGGTCATCGACGACAAGCTCGTCGGCGCGGAGCTCGACGGCGCGGCGAACCCGGAAGAGACCGCCGAGTCCAACCAACAGCGCGAGCAGCTCCAGAGAATGCTCGACGCGTTGCCGGCCGAGTTGCGTGAGGTCTTCGTGCTCTTCGAGCTCGAGAGCTTCACCAAGCCTGAGGTCGCCCAGGCGCTCGACCTGCCACCCGGCACCGCGGCCTCCCGACTGCGCCGGGCGCGCGAGGAGTTCATGATCATAGCGGCGCGTGTCATGCGCACCGGAGGCTCACGATGAGAGAGGAGACGAAGCGCCTGGTCGACGAGCCGATCGCGCCCGAGCTCGCGAGCATACTTCGGTCCGCCAAGCTCGATGTCGTGCCCGCCACGGACGAGAAGCAGGCCCGAATCATCGCCTCAGCGGCGGCGACCGTCTCGTTCGACCGCCCGAGCCGAGCGCCGGGTGCGCCGTGGCTCCGGTACGGAAGGACGATCGGGTTTGCGAGCGTCCTGATCATCGCCACCAGCGGTCTCGTGAGCCGTTGGGACAGCGGCTCGGAGGCGACCGAGATCGGCGCCGAAGCGACGCTGACCGAGGCTTCACGAGCGGGCGCTGCGTCGGCCGCCGTGCCGGCGGACGGCCCTCCGTCGCCCACCACTCCCACGGCGGAGACGGCACCGCTCGAGCCTGCTTCGACCCCCAGCCTCTCGGTGGACGATCTCCCCGCAGCTCCACCGGACACCAAGCGCGACGGCGCGGCTCCCAAGACGCGTCGCAACCCCGCCAGCTTCGAAGACGAGCTCGCCGTGGTGGACGCAGCACGGGTCGCGCTCGCGCGTGGCCATGCGAGCGAGACGCTGGCGCGCGTGGCAGAGTACCGAGCCCGGTTCGGTACCCCTCGATTTGCCGACGAAGTCGACGCGCTCGAAGTAGCCGCGCTCGCCGCCGTCGGTGATCGGGCGGCAGCCCTCTCGAAGGCGGAGCGATTCGCCGCCGCCTATCCGGATTCCCCGTACCTGCAGCGCGTTCGTTCCGTTGTCCGAACGACCGAATGAGCGGGCACGCCTCATCGTGCTTCGCATGAGCGCTATCGGGCTGCCCCGTGCCCCGTGCCCCGTGGACGCGAACGCATCGAGCCAGACCCCGTCCTCGCGAGCGCTGTGGGCGGTCGTGATCGAGAAGGAGTAGTCGTGCGGATCTCATCGAAACTCGGACCCGAGCGCGCGCGCACCTCACTGGTACGGCGCGTCGCTGTCGTCATCGCCGCGAGCACAGCGCTGGCGACCGTGCTCGCGTGCGCGTCCGACCGCGTCCTGAATGTCGGACTCGGCACCATCGACGAAGACGCTTCCAGTCCGCCGGCCTTCACCGATCCAGACGCCGGCGATGCGGCGCTCAGCGAAGCAGAGAGAGAGAGGCTCGCGTGCATGGGCACGGAGTGTCCTCTGCCGTGGGCGACGTGCAGCTCCGCGAGCGGCCGGGCCTACAAGTGCGGAACCGATCTCTCGCGGGACTCCGCCCACTGCGGCGCGTGCGGGAACGCCTGCCCCGTCAACGTGGAGCTCCACATGACGTCGCGCTGCGCCGACGGCGCGTGCGCCTTCGAGTGCCTGAACCCGACGTCGAGCCGTTCCGAGTGGCGCAATTGCAACGGCGCCCTCGACGATGGCTGTGAGGCCGACGTATCGAAGGACCCGAAGAACTGCGGCGCCTGCGGGAACGTCTGCGCGAGCGGCACCCCGTGCATCGAGGGCAAATGCGGATGCCCGGCTGGATTCACGGCGTGCGACGGAAACTGCGTCGACACGACGAACAGCGATGCCCACTGCGGCGCCTGCGGCGTCAACTGCAACGAAACACCGGATGCGTGCTCGCCGACCCCGCCGAACGCCTACTTCGGCTGCCGTGGAGGCGTCTGCGGCCGGATCAAGTGCGTCGGTACGGCGGCCGATTGCAATGGCGACCTGGTCGCCACGCAATGCGCCGGCGACGGCTGCGAGGTCGGGAGCCTCGCCACGACGGCGAACTGCGGCGCCTGCGGGGTCAAGTGCAAGCCTGGTGAGCAATGCGTGAACGAAGGCAACGGGCTCGAGTGCGCGGTCCCGTGCGCGAAGACCGGGAGGGTCCTCTGCGAGGGGCAGTGCGCCGATCTCCTCAACGACCCGGAGTACTGCGGGAGCTGCGAAGGTCGCTGCAGGCCGCCGGGGCCGAACCAGAAGAGGCTCTGCCGCAAGGGCGTGTGCGCCTACGAGTGCGTCGCCGGCTTCGCAGACTGCAACGGCGATCCCACGGACGGTTGCGAGACGAACCTCCGGATCCACCCGGGCAACTGCGGTGCGTGCGGCAACGCCTGCGACATCGGCGCGGGGCAGCCGTGCATCGAGGGCAAGTGCCTGATGGTCGAGTGCGACGGAGGCGTGACGACGAAATGAAGCGCTCGCTCTCGCCCCCCACGCGCCTCGTCCACGCATCGGCGCTCTGCGTCTTCGGAAGCGGGGTCTTCGCCGTCGCCAGCTGCGCGGCCCTCGAGCCCGCGGCCGATCCCCCGCCGCCGCCAGCGTCGACGCTGCCGGACACCGACGCCGGAGCCGACGCGCCGATCGACGGTGGATGCGATGCCTCCGACCCGAGCTGCATCGAGATCCGCTGTGAAGGGGTCGACTGGTGCCCCGTGCCTACCGGCGTCAGCGCGGTCTACGCGCTCGTCTCGGTGTGGGGAGCGGGCAAAGACGATGTCTGGGTCGGCGGATCGGGCGGCACCCTCATCCACTGGGACGGCGTCGCGTGGACGCCGACGACGACGGGAGTGAAGAACACGTTCAACGTGATCTGGGGCAACGGCTCGACGGACGTCTGGGCCGCCAGCTCGACGGAGGTCCTCTTCCATTTCGACGGCACGACGTGGACGCCCGCGCCGAGCGTCCCGAGTGGGAGGACCAAGGCGCCGATCTTCGCGGCCTGGGGCGCGGGCTCGGGCGAGGTTCGATTCGGCGCGAGCGCCTACGATCTCCCGGACGATTCGCGCGCGAATCAGGCCATCGCGAAGAGGGCGAGCGACGGCGGCGTCGAGTGGACCGGGGAGCTGGGCACCGCGACCGTGCACGGGATCTGGGGCAGCTCGGCCGACGACCTTTGGCTCGTCGGCGACAACAGGGGTCCCGGGACATGGCACCAGGCCGGCTTCTCCGCCCACGGCACGCGCACCCAGGACGGTGAGCTCGTCTGGTCGGAGATCGAGAGTCAGTCGGTGGCGATCCTCGAGGGCGTTTGGGGGAGCTCGACGGACGACGTGTGGGCCGTCGGAGGAGCCGGGACCATCCGGCGCATCGACGGCGCAAAAGCCCGCTGGGAGACCTTGCCTTCACCCACCGTCGAAGCTCTCCACGCCGTGTGGGGTTCCGGCCCGAACGACGTCTGGGCCGTGGGCGACGCGGGGACGATCCTTCACTGGGACGGAGCGACCTGGGAGCCGTCCGCGGCCGCCTTCGCCGCCGGAAAGAAGCGACCGAATTTGTACGGCATCTGGGGAAGCGGACCGAACGACGTCTGGATCGTCGGCGAGAGCGTCGCGCTTCATTACACGGGAGATACGAAATGAGCCAAAGAGGAAGAACGTCGTCGCTACGGGTGCGCTTGGGTCAGGGCGCGGCCGCGCTGAGCGCGCTCGGCATCGGCCTGGTCGCGTGCGCCGACGATCCCGCCGACCTGGGCATCTTCGAAGACGTAGGGGTCGACGCCGGACCCGATGTCTCCACGGACACCGGCGCGAACGAGGACACCGACGCAGGCGAGGACGCGTTCGTCCCGACGCCGGACGACGCCGGCCCGGTCGATCCGAGGGGAGCGTTCGATCCTTCGAACGAGCCGGTCACGTGCGCCGGCTCTCCGTGCGCGACCGAGCTCGTCGCAGGGGAGAAGCACTTCTGCGCTCGGATGAGCGACGGCACCGTTCGCTGCTGGGGAGCCGATTTCTTGGGTGCGCTGGGCGGCGCAGCGGGCAACGCGAGCGCGCTCGACGGCGGAGCGATCAAGGTCGGAACGGTCGTCGGCCTCGGCTCCGTGACGCAGATCAGCGCGGCGGGCGCGACGACGTGCGCGCGGCTCTCGGACGGTGGGGTCCAGTGTTGGGGCGACAACCGAACCGCTCAGCTAGGGCTCGAGGTCGACCCTGCGGTGGTCGACGATGACTGGCATCCCACGCCGGCCCCCGTCGCGCTCGACCAAGCCGCGACGCGCGTGGACGTCGGCCACGGAACGGTCTGCGCCGTGCTCTCGTCGACGGAGCTCGTGTGCTGGGGCAACGACAACAGGGCGCAGCTCGGGCTGAGCGATGCCCCCGTGGGCCGCAGGAACCCGGTTCGTGGTCCGGGGCGCCTCGCGATCGATCCGCTCGTGTTGACACGGACCGCCCCGGGCAGCACCACCGTCCTCGGGCTGAACGGCCTCGGCGAGCTCTGGACGTGGGGTGGCGTGGCCGGAAGCGAAGGAGTGCTCGCCGGCCGCGTGGCGACGCTGACCCCGGATCCGAGCCCAAAGCGCGTCGACACGCTCGCGAAGGTGACGAGCTTCGCGGCGAGCGTATCGTTCTATACGGATCTCACCGTCGGACCCGACGACGAGACTCCGTTGGTGCCGCCGAACGCGCATGCGTGCGCCATCGCAGACGGCGAGGTGCATTGCTGGGGGAGGAGCCCGGGAGGCGCGCTCTGCACAGGGCTGCCCGACCCGGAGACAGTCCCGCGAAAGGCGCCGTTCTCGGCGAAGACGTGGCCGCAGCAGCTCGCGGTCGCCGACGGGTTCACCTGCGCGCGCATGACCGACGGCAGCGTGTACTGCTGCGGGAGCGACGCGCGCGGACGCCTCGGGACCGGAGCCGTCGGCACGGTCTCCTCGGTCCTCACGAAGGCGAGCGCGTTCACCCGGCGCGCGGTCCGGGTGGCGACGAGCGACCACTCCGTTTGCGTGCTCGTCAAAGACGGGAGCGTCGAGTGCTGGGGCAGCAACGAGAACGGCGAGCTCGGGAAGACGCCCGACACCCAAGCGCATCCAACGCCTTCGAAGATCGTCTTCTAGAGAGGTGTCGCTCATGCGTCGTCGGGTCGCTTCGATTCTCGCTTCGATTCCAGCTTCGGGTGGACTCGCCGCGCTCGTGCTGGGTGCGTGCGGCTCGGATCGGAGCTCGTTCGATCCGGCGGCGCCGCCGCTCGTGACCACGGACAGCGGCGCCGAGGACGCCTCCGCGTCGTGCGGCTTCCGCTGCTCGCGAGATCTGAAGAAGGTGCTCCAACACTGCGGCGATGAAGAGGACCGAATCGTCGCGGAGTGCCCGACGGGACAGGGCTGCGGGAACGACAGCTGCGTGAATGCCTGCGAGAGCGCGGCGCTCTCCAAGGGATCGATCGGCTGCTCGTTCTGGACGCTTCCGCCCGACGACTACGCGTACTCTGCCGGGTGCTTCGCGGCGATGATCGCCAACACCTGGGACGTGCCCGTGAACATCACGGCAGACTACGGCGACGAGCCGCTCGATATCTCGAGCTCGATCTACTCGGCGAGCCGCGATGGCACAGACGAGCCCGTTCACACCCGCCGGCGCGGGCGGCTCTTGCCCGGCGAGGTCGCGATCGTCTTTCTCTCGGACGCGTCGGCACGTGGCGGGGCCTACCCTGTCCCGTGCCCGCCGGGGGTGACAGCGGCGCTGAGCTTCGACCCGATCCGACACGGCACCGTCAAGACGCGCGCGTTTCACCTGAAGACGGACGCTCCCGTCGCTGCGTACTCGGTCTTCCCGTACGGCGGCGCGAAGAGCTACGTCCCCTCGGCGACGCTACTGCTGCCGGTATCGTCCTGGGACACGAGCTACGTGGCGGTCTCACCCGCGAAGTTCGGCCTCCCCTCGGACCCGACGATGGACCGACGGACGCTCCAGATCGTCGCGAACGAGGACGACACGCACGTGTCGATGCGCCCGACAGCGGACATCGCGCAGGGCGAAGACGTCGCGCCGGCGGCCGCCGACGAGCTCGCCGAGTGGACGCTCTCCCGCGGTCAGGTGCTCCAGATCACGCAGGACCGGTCGGCGTCGGGCAGTCCGTTCTCCGCGGACAAGCCTGTCGGGCTGTTCGGGGGATCGCCGTGCGCGTTCATCCCGTCGGACACCTCGTACTGCGACCTCACCCAGCAACAGATCGCCCCGTTCGCGCAGTGGGGGACGGAGTACGCGCTCGTCCCGTACCTGTCACGCCTCATCGCAGTGAACGGCACGACGCGTGAGAACGTAGCGTGGAGTCTCGTCGGCGCCGTGGACGGTACCGCGCTCGTCTATGATCCCGCCAAGCCGTCGGGTGCGCCGGAGACGCTCGCTGCCGGGGAGGTCGCGAGCTTCATGACCGACGCGCTCGTCACGGTAAGGAGTCAGGACAGCCGTCATCCGTTCCACGCGTCGGTGCACATGACCGGCTCGATGGCCGGTGGGGGCATCCGCGGAGCGATGAGCGCGACGCTCGGCGATCCCGACTTCGTCAACGTCGTGCCGTCCGATCAGTTCCTCGATCGCTACATCTTCTTCGCCGACTTCACGTATCCGGAGACGTCGCTGACGATCGTTCGTCGAAAGACCGCGCTCGGGTTCGCGCCGGTGAAGCTCGAGTGCGGTGGCGAGATCTCTGGCTTCGCGCCGCTCGGCACCAGCGGCGAGTACGAATACGCCTGGGTCCGGGTCACGTCGGGCTTCGCCCCGCAGGCGCTCGCCGGTGGGAGCTGCGGGTATGGACGTCACGAGGCGACGAGCGACGGGCCGTTCTCGATCACCGTGTGGGGCTGGGGAAAGGACGCGAGCTACGGCTACGCCGGAGGTATGGGGAGCCGACCGATCAACGAGGCGCTGCCGCCGGTCGTCAAATAGCTCGCGTGCGCTGCGCGTGGCGGGTCGATGCGATCACGCGCCGATCGAGGACGTCGGCGACGAACGCGGCTTACGCGCGGACGTAAGCACTTTCCACCGATGCGACGACGCGCGGCCACGCTACGTTGCACGGATGTACGGCCGCGCATTCTTCGCCCTCATCGCCGTCGGTGCTCTCGCGTTGGGAGTGGCGTGCGAAGACTCGTCCTCCGTGCCGGCCGGCAACCACAACCGGAGCTACTTCGACGGAGGCTCCGGCGGGATCACTCCGCCCGGTCCGGATCCGAACTTCGATCCGGACAGCCTCCTCGACAGCGGCGCGCCGAACGGCGACGCCGTCTGTGAAGGCACGCCGGTCGGCACCGGCACCGTCGATCAGGAGAACCTCTACGAGAGCGGCGGCGCGCACCTCACGCCGACGACGGGGAAGCCGTATCAGACCTTCACCGCAGGCGAGACCGGTTGGCTCGCCGGCATCGAGCTCGCAGTCCAGCGCGCGGAGGTCGGCTCGGGCGAGACCATCGGGAAGATGCGCGTCGAGCTCTATACCTACCCAGGCCACGAGCTGCTCGCGGGCTCCGAGCTCCCGCTCACGAACTTCCCGCGCGCGAAGCCGCGCTCGGAGGACCGCCGCATCACGCTCTCCTCCGGCATCGGGGCTGGCTACTTCCCGTTCGCAGACAGCTGCGTCCGCCTCACGGCCGGCACCCAGTACTACTTCCGGATGATGCTCGCGGACGTCCCTGACGGCGTCTGCGGCGACGTCACGGACGCCGGGACGTGCACGGTAGGACGCGTCGGCGACCCGTGCACGGAGCACGCGAGGCATTGCGATACGGACATCTGGGTCTCGATGACCACCTCGGCCAACCCGTACGACGCTGGCGGCTGGAACGGCGGAGCGACCGGCGACTTCACGTTCCGCACGTACGTGCAGCCGTAGCGGCTTCCTCGCGCGCCTCGGACGCGCCGCCTCGGGCGCAGCGGCGCGACCTCGCGCTACGCCTCGGGCGCAGCGACGCACGCGGCCTCGACGCAGCGGCGCGACCTCGCGCCGGCGCGACGCGTACGCTGCGGGACCTCGGCGCGGGACCGAGCGCGCCGGCGCCGCGCTGGCGTGAGGGCGCTCCGGCGGTGCGCGCGCGTGCTAACGTGGCCTGTCCATGCAGGAGCCGAACGCCGACCTCCACGCGTTTCGTCCGGTGCCGAAGACCGGCGTCATCTACGTCACGAGCGAGGCCACGAAGCTCGGGTTTTCACCGAGCGATCCCGAGTGGTGCAACCTCGGCCAGGGACAACCCGAGACCGGCGAGCTCCCGGGCGCGCCCGCGCGCATCCACTCGGTCACCATCTCGCCGGACGATCAGGAGTACGCGCCGGTCGCCGGCCTCTGGGAGCTGCGCGAGGCGGTGGCGAGCCTCTACAACCGCCTCTACCGCAAGGGCATGCCCTCGCAGTACTCCGCCGAGAACGTCTGCATCTCGGGCGGCGGACGCACCGCGCTCACCCGCGCGGCGGCGAGCCTCGGGAGCATCAACCTCGGGCACTTCATCCCGGACTACACCGCGTACGAAGAGCTGCTCGACATCTTCAAGGCGTTCACGAGCATCCCGATCCTCCTCGACGGCGAGCGCGGCTACAGCTTCACCGCCGACGATCTCCGGCGCGAGGTCCTCGGCCGCGGCCTCTCGGCGATCCTCCTCTCGAACCCGTGCAACCCGACCGGCAAGCTCGTCGCGGGCGAGGAGCTCGAGCGCTGGGTCGGCGTGGCGCGCGAGCTCGACTGCACGCTCCTGCTCGACGAGTTCTACTCGCACTACGTCTACCGCGGCCGCCCCGGCGCGCTGCCGGTCGAGAGCGCCGCGCGCTACGTCAAGGACGTCGACAAGGATCCGGTCGTCGTCTTCGACGGGTTCACGAAGAACTGGCGTTACCCGGGCTGGCGCATCACGTGGGCGCTCGCGCCGAAGCCCGTCGTGGAGCGCTTCGCGAGCGCGGGCTCGTTCCTCGACGGCGGCGGCTCGAAGCCCCTCCAGCGCGCGGCGATCCCGCTCTTCGACGACGCGTACGTCACCGAGGAGACGCTCGCCATCCACAACGCCTTCCGCGACAAGCGCGATCGGATGCTCTCCCGGCTCGAGCGCATGGGCGTCCGCTTCGACCGCATCCCCGACGGGACCTTCTACGCATGGGGAAACGTGGCGAGCCTGCCCGATCCGCTCCGCGACGGGATGGGGCTCTTCCGCGCCGCGCTCGCGAAGAAGGTCATCACCGTGCCCGGCGAGTTCTTCGACGTGAACCCTGGCAAGCGCCGCCACGGACGCGCCTCGCGCTTCCGCGACTACGTCCGCTTCTCCTTCGGCCCGTCGCAGGACTCGCTCGAGCTCGCGATGTCCCGCCTCGAGGACCTCATCGCAGGGCGTTGAAGCCCCCCGCGGGCCGACGCCGCGCGGCTCGCCCGGCGAGGTCAGGGCGCGGTCGGCCGCTCCGCCACGAAGAGCTGCTGACCTCCCGGCCCGCCTTGCCGCGAGAAGTAGATCCGGCAGTTGTCCGGCGACAGCGAGCCCGCCTGCTCGGTCACGTCCGTGTTGAGCTCCGCGAGCGCGACGGGCGCGCCGAACGTCCCGCCCGGGGCGCTGCGCGTGGCGAGGTAGAGGTCCTGGCCGCCCACGCCGCCGGGCCGCGTCGAGCTGAAGTAGAGGGTCAGACCGTCCTGCGAGAGGAACGGCAAGAACTCGTCGGCCGTCGTGTTGAGCTCGGCGACCGCGACCGGGGCGCCGAAGGTCCCGCCGGCGCGCTTCGCGCGGAAGAGGTCGTACGTGCCGAGTCGGTTCGAGACGAACCAGAGCTCGTCGGTGGCGACGTGGAAGAACCCCTGCCCCTCGTACGCCTCGGTCGCGATGCCCGGCGCCATCTCCGGCGCGCCGAACTCGGCGGCGGCGTCGGCTCGCGTCGCCCACCACACGTCGTTGTTCCCGCTCCGTCCCGAGTGGAACACCAGCGTGAGCCCGTCGGCCGACACGCTCGGATCGTTGTCGTTCGACGCGCTGCTCATCCCCGGCACGAGCTCGGCGGGGCCGAACGGCATCGTTCGCGCGGCGCGCGACGCGCGGAAGATCCCGGAGCTCGCGCCGTCCGCGCCCGTGAAGAAGATGACGCGCTCGTCGGGCGTCAGGTGGGGCGACGAGCCGTGACGCTCCGGATCGATCCCCGCGACGAGCGCCGGCGCGCCGAACGGCGCGGTCGGAGAGCAGGTCGGCGCCGGCGCGCCGCTGTCGCCCGACGGGTCGGGTGTCGGCCGCTCGCTGTCGACGCCCGGCCCCGCGTCCTCGTCCGGCGCGACCGGGCGGTTCGGCTGGACGCACCCCGTGCACGGGACCTCGCCGTTCGGGTCCGGGTACGAGCAGCCCAGCGCCGCGACGCCGGACGTCAACACCAGGAGCACGCTCGCCCGCACTACGTCATCCTCCTCGGTCAGACTACTGTCGAATGCGCCCGGTCGCCACGCGAGGCACGCCTCATGTGTGGGCGCGACGATCCTCCGACCGCGCCCCACGACGACGCCGATCCGCGGGCCGGCGCCCATTTCGTCCGACCGCTCCCTCGCGCGCGATGCTTCACGGCGTCGCGAGCGAGCCCGCGACGTCGCGCCCGCCCAGGCCGCTCCCAGGCGATCCCCGGCTCGCGCTCGAGCACGTGGCATGTTGTCGCGTCCTGGGCTCCCGGGTCGTCGGCTGCGCTAAGGTCTTGCCCGCGTGCAAGTCGCTGCTGCCTCCGAACACGTCGCGGACGCGTCCCGGCCGGGTGCCGCCCAGCCGGGAGCGGCGCCTGCGCCAGCTCGCGCCGAGCCCGCGCGCCCGGCGTCCGGCCCGTCCCCCGCCACCATCACGGTCGCGTGGCTCGTGCGGCTCCGCTGGGGCGCCGTCCTCGGGCAGACGCTCACCATCGCCGTCGCGGTGCTCGGGCTCAAGCTCGACCTCCCGATCGTGCCGCTCGCCGCGCTCGTCCTGACGACGGTGGTCTCCAACGCGGCGCTCGCCCTCCGGCTCCGGCGCGCGCACGACGTCGCGACGCGGACCGTCGGGCTGGTCCTCGCCGCGGACGTCTTCGTCCTGTCGGGTCTCCTTTACTGCTCGGGCGGCCCGTCGAACCCGTTCAGCGTCGTGTACCTCGTCCACGTGACCTTGGCGGCGCTCGTGCTCGGCGTGCGCTGGGCCGGCGCGATGGTCGCGCTCTCGGCCGTCCTGTACGCCGCGCTGTTCTTCTGGCACGTGCCGGTGGCCGCGCTGGACCACGCCCACCATCACGGCGGATCGTCGCCGTTCTCGGTCCACCTGCAGGGGATGTGGATCGCGTTCAGCGTGTCGGCGTCGCTCATCGCGTATTTCGTCGCGCGCGTCGCCGGCGCGCTCCGCGCACGGGAAGCCGAGCTCGCAGAGGCCAAGGAGCTCGCCGCGCGCAGCGAGAAGCTCGCGTCGCTCACGACGCTCGCGGCCGGCGCGGCGCACGAGCTCGGCACCCCGCTCGGGACGATCGCCGTGGCGTCGAAGGAGCTCGAGCGGTCGATCCGCGCCGATGCGGACGAGGCGCTCGACGACGCGCGGCTGATCCGCACGGAGGTCGAGCGCTGCCGCGCGATCGTTCAGCGCATGAGCGCGCAGGCCGGCGACACGATGGGCGAGCTCCCGCAGGCGACGACCGCCGCGGAGGCGTTCCGGAGCTGCCTCGAGCGCCTCGGCCGAGAGGCGGACGCGAGCGTCGTCGTCGGCGTGACCGACGCGGCGCCCTTCGCCTGCCCCCCCGAGGGGCTCGTCCAGGTGCTCCTCAGCCTCGTCCAGAACGCGCGGTGGGCCGTCCGCGAAGCCGGAAAGGGCCGCGTCGTGTTGACATCGAGCTGCACGGCGAAGCGCGTGCGCCTCGTCGTCGAGGATGACGGCGTCGGTATCACCGCGGCCGCGCTGGCGCGGATCGGCGAGCCGTTCTTCACGACGAAGCCCACGGGAGAGGGGATGGGGCTCGGCATCTTCCTCGCGCGCACGTTCGCGGAGCGCTGGGGCGGCAGCTTCGAGATCACGTCCCGCGAGGGCGAGGGGACGATCGCGACGCTCGAGCTGCCGCGCGTCGAGGGTGGCCCGCGTGACTGACGCGTCGCTCACGTTGCTCGTCGTCGACGACGACGAGACGTTCCGCGGCCGGCTCGTGCGGGCGTTCGAAGCTCGCTCGTTCGAGGTGCGCGCCGCGGCGGACGCCGCGAGCGCGATCGAGCTCGCGCGGGCCGAGAGCCCGGAGCTCGCCGTCGTCGATCTCCGCATGCCCGGCGGCTCGGGGCTCGACGTCGTCCGCGAGCTCAAGGCGATCGATCCGACGACGAACATCGTCGTGCTCACCGGCTACGGGAGCATCGCCACGGCGCTCGAGGCGGTGCACCTCGGCGCGACCCACTACCTGACGAAGCCCGCCGACGTGGACGACATCCTCGCGGCGTTCGCGCGAGCGCACCGCCAGCCCGGCGTGCCCGCGACGATCGATCACCACGTACCGTCGCTCGCGCGCACCGAGTGGGAGCACATCAACCGCGTGCTCACCGACTGCGGCGGTAACATCACCCAGGCAGCGAAGCTCCTCGGTTTGCATCGCCGGAGCCTGCAGCGAAAGCTCGCCAAGTACCCGACCGCGAAATGAGCGGCCCGGGTGAGCGGGCTCGCCGTAGCGCGAGGCCGCGCTTCGGTCAGTGCTTTCGCAGCGGACAGCCGAGCGGCTCGGTCTTGGCGCGCGAGACCGGCTTGCCCGCGAGCGCCTCGTCGAGCGCGTTCGCGAGCCATCGCGAAGACTTCGGCGACAGGTGCGTGCGGTCGGAGTCGATCCCGCCCGTATAGAGGACGCGCCGCTCGCGATCGAGGACGACGGCGTGCGTCGAGTACTCGACGTCGAGCGCATCGGCGAGCGCCGCGTCCTTGTCTTCGAGCACCGGGACGCCGAGGCCGCGCTGCTTCGCCGCCGCGCGCTCCGCCGCCACGTCGGCCCCGACCTCGCTCACCACGGCGGAGAACGCCACGCCGCGCGGGCCGTAGGCGTCGACCAGCTCGCGGATGCGCGCGTCGTGCGCCTTCTGGACCGGGCAATCCGAGCTGAAGAAGAGGAGGACGGTGAGCGGCGCGCGCGACGCGCGCTCGGAGAGCGACTCGTCCTTGCCGGCCTCGTCGCGGAGCGAGAGCGACGCCGGGGCGGTCGTGCTCGTCACGGTCACCGCGGCGGCGGGGCTGGAGGCTCCGCCGCACGCCGCGATCGGCGTCGCCGCGAGGAGCGCGAGCAGGAGCGAGGTCACGAGAGGAAGCTTGCCGTCGATCGGAGTCATCGGAGTCGAACCCTTCAATACCAGCTCTTGAGCAGGGAGATGGATGTACCGCCGAGTGCCTGACGATTGTTCCCGAGCGGAGGCACATCGGTGAATGCGGACGTGCGGATCCGCACCGTGTCGGAGATCGGGACCACGAGCAGCAGCGCGAGCTGGGTCGCGCGGAACCCCGTGCCGGGCGCCAGCTCCCCGCCGACCGACGCGTCCCCGTCGGAGGTATGCGTGACCGTGCCGAGCAGAGCCACGTCACCGTCGAACACGTAGCCGCCCGCGAGGAGGAAGAGCGCCCGCGGGCCGAGGCGCTGCGTGAGCCCCAGGACGTCGCGCGGCGCCCGGAGCCCGACGATCGCCGTACCGTGCAGCACGACTTTCCCGTACACCTGCTCGACCGACACCCCGGCGTTCGCCTCCCAGGCGCCGACTCCGGTCACGTCGGCGGCGAGAATCCCGGTGCCGCGATCCGGCGGGATCCCCGTGGGGGCGACGATGCCCCCGAGGACCGCGAAGCCGGGGAGCCGCGCTTCGCCCGGCCGGATGAAGTCGTAGCGCCCGACGAGCGTGACGTCGGCGGGCGCCGTGCGGGTCTCGACGTTGTCGCCGGCGCGACGACGTGTCGTGACGAGCGGCGCGAACACGCTCACCTGCCCGCGCGATGCGACGCGCGCCGTGGCGAACAAGCTCGGCTCGATCCGCGCGTCGCGACCGACGGCGGCCTCGTAGAACGCGCCGCGCGTCGGGTACGTGCCGTGCGTCTGAGCCACGCGGAGCTGCGCGCCCACGAGCCACTGCTCGTGGTTCGCGAGCCACCCCGGCGTGAGCCCGCTCGCGCCGACGCAGCACGCCTGCGCCGCCGCGTCGCCGGCGAAGAGCGACGCCGCCAGCGCGATCGCGAGCGCGACGCTACTCCTTGGCGATGGCATCGATCCGCCGGCGGCCGTCGTCCGACGCCGTGAAGGTGAACCGCACCTTGTCGCCGGGGGACAGGCTGGCGATCTGCGACGCGGATCGGGGCTCGAACGACATCGTCATCGCCATCATGTAGCCGTCGATGTCCTCGTGCGCGATGTTGACGTACTTGCGCTCCGGACCGAAGGACTTCACGACCCCGCGCGTCGTGTACTTCGCGGCCCCCGAGGTGGGGACGACCGCGCTCGCGTCGTCGCCGCTCGCGATCCCCGAGACCGTGACCGCGCCCAGCGACGCGAGCACGAGCACGACGGGGAAGAGACGACGCGAACGAAGACGGTCCGACATCCTTCTCTTCTGCCACGTCCGGGCTCGAACGTGGGCGTGGCAAAGCGTCGCGCCCGCGCGAACCAGGCGACGAGGGCGCGACGATTCACCACGCGCGAGGCGCCGATCGCGACCGCTAGGGTGCAGAGGGATCGCGACGCTCTCCTTCCATCCTGCACTCGACCGGAGCCGATTCATGCGCCAGCCCCTCTCGCTCTTCGTCCTTCCCCTCGTCCTCGTCGCCGTCGTCACCTTCGCCGGATGCTCGAGCGACGACGACACGAACGACGCCCAGACCACGCAGGTCAGCGCGGCGCAGCGCGCCGAGCTCGACGCAGAGATCGCCGCGCTGAAGGAGAAGGTGCGTGAGCTGGAGCTCCGCATCGCGACGGACGAGGGCGCAAAGCAGGCGCTCGAGGGCGAGCTCGACAAGGCGAAGGCCGCCCTGAAGGCCGCCGAAGCCAAGCTCGCGGCAAACGACTACGCCGGCGCCGTCGCGGAGCTCGGGGCCGCGAGCAAGGCGCTCGCCGATCTCCAGGCCGCGTGGGACGCCCTCCCGGGCAGCGTCACGATCGAAGCCAAGCTCGCCTTCGGCGCGGCCGACCTCCAGCTCGACACCCCGTACGAGCTCTCCACCGGCAAGACGTTCACCTTCAGCGAGGTCCGTTACTGGCTCACCAACGTCAAGCTCACCGTCGCGGGCGGCGCGGTCTTCACGGTGCCGAACGCGTACTACCTCGTCGAGGTGATGAAGCAGCAGAACCTCTCGAACGGCGCGACCGGCACGCACACGCTCCCGGCCAACCGCCGCGAGTCGATCGTGATCGGCGGCGTCCCGAGCGGCAGCTACGTGGGGATCGAGTTCGCGGTCGGCGTCGATCAGGTCCACAACGACAACCTCGCGCTCGGCGGCGGGGAGCTCCACGTCCTCAAGAACATGACGTCCGACAACGGCTGGATGTGGTTCACGAGCTACATCTTCAGCAAGGTGCGCGGCAGCTACGCCTTCGGCGCCGACGATCCGCTCGCGGTCACGTGGGAGACGGGCGCGAACGAGAACTACCGCGTGATCGACAAGACGTTCTCCGCGCCGGTCAAGGTCGGCGCCGGCGTCGGCACGAAGGTCTCGCTGCGCGCCGACGTGAAGAAGCTCTTCACTGACCTCGACGCCGAGACGACCCCCACGATCAAGGCAGCGCAAGCCGCCGAGCGCGCCACGCTCGCGAACAACTGGGCGACCGCGTTCGAGCTCGTGAGCGCCACCGGACAATGATCCCAGCGGAGGCGCACCGCCGCGGCCTCGCGATCGTCGCGCTCCTCGCGAGCGCGGCGAGCGCCGGCGCGCTCGGCGCGTGCACCTCCGAGGCGAGCGTCGCCGAGCCCGAGGAGAGCGCGAGCCCTCCCGCGGCGGCGTCCCCTCCCCCGTCGGCGCCGGCGGCGCCGGCGGCCCCGACGCCTCCGTCGCACTTCCCTGCTCTCCCGCCGGTCCCGGACAACCCGACGACCGGCCCGGGCTTCGCGCTCGGCCGACGCCTCTTCTACGACGCGCGCCTCTCGCGTACGGGGACGGTCTCGTGCGCCACGTGCCACGAGCAGGCGCACGCCTTCACGATCCCCGAGGCGCTCCCCGCGCGTGGCGTCACGAAGAAGCCGCTCGAGCGCCACGCTCCTTCGCTGGTCAACCTCGCGTGGGCCGACACAGGGCTCTTCTGGGACGGCGGGTCGAAGAACCTCGAGTCGCTCGCGCTGGCGCCGATCACGCACGTCGACGAGATGGGCCGTGAGGGCGACCTCGAGGCCATGATGCGCACGATCGCCGCCGACGCCGCGTACCCGGCGATGTTCGAGGCGGCGTTCGGCGCGGAGAGCGTGACGATCGGAAACGTGATGCGCGGCCTCGCGCAGTTCCAGCGCGCGCTCTTCTCCGCGGGCTCGCGCTGGGACGCCTGGACGCTCGGTCAGAGCGGCCCCTTCTCTGCCGACGAAGAGCTCGGACGCGACGTCTTCACGCGCGCGTGCGCCCGCTGCCACACGCCCGGCCTCTTCACGGACGCAGGCTTCCACAACAACGGCCTCGACGCGTCGTTCGGAGACGATCCGGAGGCGCCGCGGCGCGGACGCGGTCGCGTCACGTTCTCCGCCGACGACGTCGGCAAGTACCGCACGCCGACGCTCCGGAACGTCGCCGTGACCGCCCCGTACATGCACGACGGCCGATTCGCGACCCTCGAGGCGGTCGTCGCCCACTACCGGACAGGGATGCTCGAGTCGGCGTCGCTCGATCCGGGCTTTGTCCGCGCCGGCGCGCCGCCCGGCGTCACGATGTCGGACGCCGAAGCGCGGGCGCTGCTCTCGTTCCTCGACCTGCTCACCGATCCGGCCCTCGTCCTGGACCCGCGCTACGCCAATCCGTTCACCACCTCGCCCTAGGACTCCTCCGATGCCGTCCCTCCGTCGCGTCGCCGCGGCCGCCCTCCTCCTCCACGCGTTCGTCGCCGTCGCCGGCTGCGTCGTCGCCGGCTGCGACGACGGACCGGACGAAGGCTCGCCGCCCGACGGCGGACAGCTCGGCGACGCCGCCCGGGAGGGGGGCGCCGCGGACACGTCGACCGACGGCGCCGCCTCACCCGACGTCGCGGCCGACGCCGACGCCGACGCGAGGGACGCGGGCTCGCTCGTCCCCGACGCGGCCGACGAGGTCGACGCAGGGACGCCCGTCCGGATCACGTTCGAGGCGCGCGTCGGCGATCGCGCCTTTCGCTGCGGCGACACCTACTCGGGCGTCGGCGATCCCCCGCGCGAGGTCACGCCCGTCGACTTCCGCTTCTACGTGCACGACGTGCGGCTGGTCGACGCCGACGGCGTCGAGATCCCGGTCGCGCTCACGAAGAACGTGTGGCAGCACCAGAGCACCGTGCTCCTCGACTTCGAGGACGCGACCGCGTCGTGCACGGACGGCGACGCGCCGAAGAACGCCGTCCTCTCGGGCCACGTGCCCGAGCCGTTCGCCGCCGGCGGCTTGAAGCTCCGCCTCGGCGTGCCCCTCGCGCTGAATCACGCCGACCTGTCGTCGAAGCCGCCGCCGCTCGACAAGAGCTCGCTCTTCTGGGCGTGGCAATCCGGCCACATCTTCTTCGCCGCCGTCGCGCGCGCGCGGCTCCCGCTCGACGGAGGTCCGGGCGTCGACGCCGGGACGTTCCCCTTCAATCACTACACGCACCTCGGATCGGTCGGGTGCGTGGGCGATCCGGCGTCCGGGATCCCGGTCACTTCGTGCGCGAAGCCGAACCGTCCGGAGATCGTCCTGTCGACCTTCGATCCGGCGACGAACAAGGTCATCGTGGACTTCGCCGCCGTGAAGGCGGGCACCGACCTGGCGAGCAAGGGGTGCCACGCCGACGGCGACCACTGCGCCGAGGCCTACGATCACCTCGGGATCGACTGGACCTCGGGCGGATACACCGGCACGCAGTCCGTCTTCGGAGTCGAGTGATGCGCGCGGCGAGCCTCACCGCGGCCGTCGTCCTCGCCGCGCTCGCCGGCGGCGCCGGAGCGTGCGGCGACGATCCGCCGGCTCCGGCCTCGGGGCCGCCGGCGCCGAGCGAGCTCGACGCGTCCGCGGGCGATGGTGACGTCGACGCCGAGCCGCTGCCAGACGCGGGCGCCGAGCCCGACGACGGATACACCTGGGAGCTGCCGGCCTGGTTCCCGCGCCCGGTCGTGCCCGCAGACAACCCCATGTCCGCCGTGAAGGTCGAGCTCGGCCGGCACCTCTTCTACGACACGCGGCTCTCGCTCAATCAATCGCAGTCGTGCGCGAGCTGCCACGAGCAGGAGCGCGCCTTCACCGACGGCCTCGCGCGCAGCGTCGGATCGACCGGCGAGGAGCACCCGCGCAACGCGATGGGCCTCGCGAACGTCGGCTACGTCTCCACGTTGACGTGGGCGAACCCCGTGCTCTTGACGCTCGAGCAGCAGACGGTCGTCCCGATCTTCGGCGACGAGCCGGTCGAGCTCGGGATGCGAAACCAAGAGGGCGAGCTCATCGCGCGCCTCTCCGCCGAGGCGCGCTACCAGGTCCTCTTCCCGCGCGCGTTCCCTGGCGATCCTGCGCCGGTGTCGGTGGGCAACGTCGTCAAGGCGATCTCGGCGTTCGAGCGCACTCTGGTGTCGGGCAACTCGCCCTTCGATCGCTTCAGCCGCGGCGGGGAGGCGAACGCGATCTCCGAGTCGGCCAAGCGGGGACACTCGCTCTTCAACTCGGAGAAGCTCGAGTGCTTCCACTGCCACAACGGCTTCAACCTCATGGACTCGACCCACTTCGAAGGGAAGAGCGCGCCGGAGATCCGCTTCCACAACACCGGCCTCTACAACGTCGGCGGGCTCGGCGCGTATCCGGCGCCGAACCGGGGCGTGATGGAGATCACGACCAACGGCGACGACATGGGGCGGTTCCGCGCGCAGTCGCTCCGCAACATCGCGGTGACCGCGCCGTACATGCACGACGGCAGCATCGCCACGCTCGACGAGGTGCTCGATCACTACGCCGCCGCCGGCCGGACGATCACGACGGGACCGCACGCGGGCGTCGGCAGCCAGAACCCGTACAAGAGCGCGCTCGTGATCGGGTTCGAGCTCACCGCGGGTGAGCGCGCCGACGTGCTCGCGTTCCTCCGCTCGCTCACCGACGACGAGTTCTTGACCGCCCCGCGGTTCGCGAACCCGTGGGGGAAGCCCTGTCCGCTGTGCGAGTGAGGCCGCGCCCGCCGGACGCGGCCCCGCCCCGCTACAGACGCCGGCGCGTCATCGACGCTTGGGCAACGCGCCGTCCTGATAGAGCGCCAGGGGGTGCCCGTCGGGATCGCGGAACTCGACCGACCAGCCGCCCGGGGCCTCGCTGACGGGCGTGACGATCTCCACGCCCCGAGAGGCGAGGCCTTCGGCGACCGACTCGATGCCGCCCTCCGCGAGCCCGAACACGATCTGAGGCGAGCCGCCGCGCGGGGCCTCGCCCTCGAAGAAGACGAGCTCCACGTTCCCCGGAACCCGCGCGAGGAGGTGGCCGCCCGAGACGTCCTTGACCTCGAACTCGAGCCCGAGCGTCTCCGAGTAAAACGCGAGCGTCCGGCCGAGGTCACCGACGAGGAAGACGACGGCGAGGTTGCTGATCTTCGAAGCGCTCAACATTTCTTATGCTCCTTGGTACGTGAGGTGAGGCGGATCCGCGGGCGGCGCCCGCGCGGTCACGTTGCCATGCCCGGCCGTTTCGTGAGCGTCAGCCCGACGATTTCTTCCGATCTCGACCGGCGCGGGCGAAGAGCAGCGGGTGACCGTCCGGATCGAAGGCGCCGAGCACCAGCCGCGAATCGCGACGGAGCGGCTGTAGGAGCGCTCTGCGCAGCACTCCGCCGGCGAGCGCGGTGTCGGGGAGCTCACCCGTGTCGAGGCCGTCCGCCGGCCAGAGCTTGCGCAGCTTCGTGAGCCGCTGCCGCAGCGCGGCGTCGCTCAGGCCGAGGACGTAGCAGACGTCCTTCCGCGACATCCCGGTCGCGAGGAGCACCGAGACGGAGCGCAGCGTCGGAGGCAGCGCGTCGAGGAACGCGCTCGTCCCGCCGAACGCTCGCTCCGCCGGCGCTGGAGGCGGCACCTCGGCGGCGGCGGCGAGCTCGCGACCGACGCGCTCTTCGCGGATCCGCCGGCGCACCGCGCACCTCGCGAGGAACGCGGCGCGCCGCTGGACGGCGCCGCAGAGCCAGCCGCGACGCGCCGGGCTCTGCCAGTCGTCGACCCCGCGCCGCAGCGCCTCGGCGAGGACGTCGTGGACCAGCTCCTCGGCCTCGTCGGCGCGACGGGAGTGCCGGCGCGCCAGCCGAACGAGCTCACCGTACAGCTCGGGACACGGGCGTGAGCCTAGTACCGCGTGCCCGAAGTTCATACCGCTTTCGGCGCGAGCTTCGGGCTGCGCGCGGCTCGCTGTCGTCCGCCCGCGACGCGTCAACCCGAAGACCGGCGGTCGAAGCCGACCGCGAAGCCCATCGAGTAGCGCGCGTTGATCTCGCTCCTCGGCTGGAGGCGCACCGCCCCTGCGAGATCGCGGTAGAGGAACGCGTCGACGCCGAACGGGCCCCAGTACCCCGCCGCGACGAGGGCGCGCGCCACGCGGTCGCCCTCGCTCGCCAGCGCGTCGCGGAGCGATGCGTCGACGTCCTCGGCCGGCGTGCTCCGGAGCCATTGCCCGTGCACGTCGCACTCTTGGGCCACGAGGCGGCCGAGACGAGAGGCGCCGTCCTCGGCGATGACGCCGTGCACGGCGAGCTCGCGCACGATCGCGACGTCGGGCTCGATCATCACGCCGCCCTCCGCGGCGATCGCCTTTCGGAGGAACGCCCGGTCGGCGTCCGTGGCGGCCCCGGGCGCGATCGGGCGCTGTCCGCGCCCCGCCATCCCGAACGCCCGCTTGACGCGCCACTGGGCGGCGACGCTCGGTCGCGCGTCGAGGGCGCGGAGCGCGACGTCGGCGTCGCGCGCGAAGACCGCGCCCGGCAACGTCGGACCGAGCGAGGCGGCGAACGCGCGGCCGTTCACCTCGCGGAGGATCTCGACGCCGGGGTGCGGCGCCGGGCGAGCGCCCACACGGACCAGCAGCGCGATCGCGCGCGGCGTCGGGCAGAACGCGCGACCGACGAGGCCGGCGGCGCTCCGGGGCGGATCGTCGTCGGAGACGAGCACGTCGTCCGGCCCGAGGAGCGACGCGGCGAGCGTCGCGACGCGCGGGGCCATCGCGGCGCGGACGGCGGCGGACGGCGCGTACCGCCGGTCGGCCAGCTCGAGGTCCGCGTCGAGGTTCAGGACCCAGGCGGTGCGTTCGCTGCGGGTCCCGGCTGCCATGCCTCGAGCTCGTCGAGAAACCGTTCGGTCTGCCCCGCGCGCCGCCGGGCCTCGCGCCGGAGCGGGCGCCCGCGCATGAGCAGCGGCGTGAGCGGCGCGGGGAGCGCGCGCGCCCACGCGGCGAAGTCGAGGCCGCCCGTGAAGCGCTCGAACCAGCGCACGCCGAAGCGCACGTGCGCGATCTCCTCGAGCCCGACGGTCTCCTGGACGCGCGCCCCCTCTTCGTCGCCGGCGTCGCGGAACCGCGACGCGAACGTGGCCGTGTGCTCGAGGTTCGCGCTCTCGAGCCCGAGGCCCATCACCGCGACGAACGACGCAGGGTCGCGGCAGGTCGGGACGCGCGTCCAGAACCAGTCGCGCACGGGGAACTCGCCGACGCGGTGCCCGAGCCGCTCGATCTGCTCCGCGTAGAGCCGCATGTGGCGGATCTCGTCGAGCGCGATCCGGACGAGCCCCTGGCGGAACTCCGCCGGCGCGTCCGGAAACGCGAGGAGCGCCCACGCCATGAGCTCGGCGGCCTGGAGCTCGTGATGGAGGAACGTGTGGAGCGCGCGCGCCCTCCCCGACGGCGCGCGGAGACCGCGCGTCTTGTCGGCGCGCTCGGTGACGACGAGCTCGGGCGGCCGCCCCGGGGCGTCGATCCGCCGCGCCGGCGCGCTCCGCTCCCAGCGATCCGGCGGCCCCGCGGGCGCGAGCTTCTCGGCGAGGCTCGTCGTCGCGACGTAGTCCCACGCCCAGCGCTCGACCGTCCCCGCCTCGGGCGCCTCCATGCGACGGCTGATACGTCGAGCGCGTCGGGCGCGCAAGCGCCCGCGCTACTTCAGCTTGGCGTCGCAGAGCGCGACGCACATCCGGTCGCCCTGGTCCTTGCAGACGGTCCGGAGGAGGCGGACCTCCTCCTTGGAGGCCTTGCCCTCGAGCACCTTCGGCTCGAGGACCTCGCGCGCCTCCTTCGTGCGGTTGGCGAGCAGGTGCCCGCGGGCCCTCACGAAGTCCGAGTCGGGCTCCTTGTGCTCGCCAGCGTCGAACGACGCGCGCGGGGCGCCCCCGTCGAACTTCAGCTTCTTGCCGAGGCGCTTGCCGCACTCCTCGACGCACTCGTCGTCGCCCTGCCCGTGGCAGATGAGCGCCAGGAGCTCGATCTCCTCCTTCGTGCCCTCCTCTCCGAGCGCCTTGCGCTCGAGCACGAGCCGCCCGAGCCAGTACTGGCCGCCCGCCTCGTAGGCGCGCGCTTGCTCGTACGGCGTCTGGGCCGCGTTCGGCGGCGCGGCGTCGGCGAAGTCGGCGACCGGCGTGCCGCTGAACGCGACGGGCGGCACCGTCGCGGTGGTCGTCGCGATCACCGGCGGCGGCTCCTCGCGCGGCGGCGGCTTCTTCGAGCAAGCGCCGACGAGAAAGGCGGCGCCGAAGACAGCGACGCCGACGGCCGCGGCCCCGAAGACGGGGGCCGCGCCTCTCTTTCGCCGTGCGCGCATCACGGCTTTTTGATCCAGACTTCGACGTTCTTGTCCGTGGCGGCGGCCTCCTCCTTCGGCAGCCAGCCCGAGGTGAAGTCGACGACGCCGCGGCGCCGTCCTTCGAGGGCGATCGGATCACCGTCCACCGAGATGTCGACCGCCGTGGCGCGGAGCATGATCCAGTCGTTGTCCTGGTCGAAGATCTCGACGACGCGAAACTGGTGCGGAAAGTCCGCGATCGCGCTCGTCATCACCTCCCAGTAGGCGTGGCCGGCGGCGGGCTTGATCGGGACGACGCGGTGCCGGTGCGAGTGCCCGACCATGCTGAAGAGGACGTTGTCGTAGGTGCCGATGAACGTCGTCCACTGCTCGGTCGTGAGCGCGTCGGGCGCGAGCTGTCCGCCGAGGCCGGTGCCGTCGCCGAGGCTCGACGCGGCGTGGTGCGACGAGAGGATGACCCACCTGCCGTCGGCCTTCGCCTGATCGAGCAGCGGCTTGATGACGGCGTCGACCTGGCTCTGCTTGATCACGCCCTCGGAGCCGCCGTTCTCGTGCGACGTGTCGAGGACGAGGACGCGCAGCGGCGTCCCCTCGACGTCGAAGGTGTACGTCGCGGTGCCGCTCGCCTTCTCGGCGGGCCCGATGCCGTGGCCGTCGCCGTGGCCCCCGACCTTGTTCATCAGGTCGACGCGCGACAGGAGCGCGCGCCGCGGGTCGGGCACCACGAAGTCGCCGCGCTCGACGAAGCCCGCGAGCCCGTCGTCGTAGCGGCGCGTGCCGCCGTTGGCCTCGGTGCCGAGGACCTTCTCGCGGTTGCCCTCGTCGGTCTGCAGGTTCCCCTGGACGAGGACGTCGTGGTTCCCCGTGACCCACTTCCACGGCATCTTGAGGCCTTCGGCCTTGAAGGGATCCTTGCCGTCGTTGTCGGGTCCCTCGACGATGTCGTCGTCGTCGCCCGAGTCGCACTCGACGTCGTCCGCGCCCGAGAGGATCCCAAGCACCCAGTCGACCTCGTTCGTCTGCGCGCTGTCGGAGTTGTCGCCGCCGAGCAGCGTGAAGGCGATCGGGTCCTTCGCGTGCAGCGCGTTGATCGTGCGCACCGACGCGTTCGCCATGTGACAGAGGTACGCGTCCTGCGGCCTGAGCGCGGAAGACGTCGCGCCCGAGCCGTCGAACTGACCGAGGCGCGTCGGCGACTCGTCGTCGGCGAGCTGGAGATCGGAGAGGTGCACGAAGCGGACGACGCGCTTCGCGTTCGGTCCCGGCGCAGGCGGCGTCGAGTCGTCGATGACCCGCGTGACGTAGGCGTCGCCCGGCGCCGGATCGACCTCGCCGAAGCCCCGACCGAGGTAGTCCGCGAGCGGCTCCACGAGCGCGGGGTTCGGCCCGGCCTCGGGGCTCTGTCGGGGCGTGCGCGGGACCAAGGTGCGATCGACTGTCGTCAGCGCCTCGGCGAGCGACGGATAGACCGTCGGCTGGTGCCGGGTCTTGCCGGGGGCGCCGCTCGAGGAGCTCGCCGAGCCGCTGCTGTCCGAGCAGCCGAAGACCGTGAGAAGGACGCAAGATCCCAAAGCGAGGCGTCGCTGCATCGGGGCTCATTGTACCATCCGACGATGCTCACGCGACGCCGCATCCTCCTCGGTCTCGGCGCGGCGGCCCTCGCCCCGCACGGCGCGGGCTGCACCCGCACGCGCGCCGCTCGGCCACCCTGGCCGCGGACCACCACGCACGACGGCGTCGAGATGATCGAGCTCTTTCCCCAGGACGCCGACGAGAGCTCACCGCTCATCGTCGCGATCCACGGGATGGGCGACCGCCCCGATCGCTGGGTCGCCGACTGGCGCGAGTTCCCGGCGCGCGTCCACATCGCGCTCCCCCGCGCCTTCGACGCCTACGGCGGCGGCTTCTCCTGGTTCCGGTTCGAGGACGGGATGACCGACGAGGAGTTCGGCGCCGTCGTCGGCAGCGCCGAGGAGCGGCTGTGGCGCGGGATCGCGAAGCTCGCCGGCAAGCGCCGCGTGATCGTCACGGGCTTCTCGCAGGGCGGCATCCTCTCCTTCGCGATCGCGGCGCGTCACCCGGCCGAGGTCGTCCACGCGTTCCCGGTCGCCGGCTCGTGCCCCGGCCCGGTCCTCCCCAAGGACAAGGCCCGCGCGGCGCCGCTCCTCGCCTTCCACGGCACGGCCGATCGGGTCCTCGACGTGAAGTGGGGCCGCGAGGCGGTCAACGCGTTCAAGGAGCAGGGCAACGTCGCCGAGATCCGCGAGTACGAGGGCATCGGCCACACGATCGCGCCGCGGATGCACGACGATCTCTGGGACGCGATCAAGAAGGCGCTGCCGCCCGCGACGCCCTGAGCCACCGAGCTGCGCTTGGCGCCAAGCGCGTCGGCCACGAGCGCAGCGCGAGCGCGTCGGCCACGAGCGCAGCGCGAGCGCGTCGGCCGCGAGCGCGGCGCCGAGCGCGTCGGCCGCCGCCTCCGTCAGCGCGGCGGCCTCGCGTAGCCCTGCAAGCGGTAGATGTAGAGGCCCGCCGCCTCGCGAATCGTCCGCGTGGAGTCGGCGAGGTAGCCGGCGCGCGGGAGCCACGAGGGCGAGCCCGCGAACGCGCCGCCGTGCGCGCGGAAGTCGACCGCGAGCGTGTCGACCTTCATCCCCACCGCCTCGAAGCACTCGATCGAGCGGCGCATGTGGAACGCGCTCGTCACGACGAGCACCGTCTCGAAGCCGCGCTCCTTCGCGATGCGCTGCGAGAACACCGCGTTCTCACGCGTGTTCCGCGCCGCCTCTTCGAGGACGACGCGCGAGGGGTCCACTCCCCACGCCACGAGCTGCCGGCCGAGGACGCGCGCCTCGCCGTGCTCGGCGAGCTCGGGGGACTCGGCGGCGCCCGACACGATCGCGAAGCGCGCGTGGCCGTCGGCGAGGAGACGGTGCGTCGCCACCAAGCGCTCGACGTTGTCGTTGTACGAGGGCTGCCCGGTCTCCGCGACGACGCGCTCGTCGCTCACGCCGCCGAGGAGCACCACCGCGTCGTAGGTCGTCTCGGGGCGGTACGTCGACGTCGTCGCGTGCTCCAGCCGGTAGAGCATGCCGTTCGCCACGGGCTCGAGCGAGAACACGAGGAGGACGAGCAGCCCCGCCGCGCCGGCGATCCGTCGCCGGCGCCACGACGATCTCCGGCGCGGCCGCCGCCAGGGGAGCGCGAGGAGGAGCAGCGCGAGCCCCCACGTGTACGGACCGAGCAGGACGTCGAGAAGCTTCGAGAGAAAGAAGAACACGCGGGGCTCTGTCGCGCCGCCGGAGCGGAGCTCGGCGGGTGCGATCCGCCAGGCTAGAGCGACACTCCACGGAGGAAGAAGAGGAAGCTGAAGAGGATCAACGTAAGCAGCGCCATGATGACGAGGGCCGCGCCCCACTCGTGGAGCTTGTTCACGGGGCCGGGCGCGGACGACGCTGCCGCGACCTCCACCGGCGCGCTCGCGCTCCCCGCCGACGCGCTCGCGCCGTCCGCCGGCCCGCTCGCGCTCTCCGCGGGCCCGCTCGCGCCGTCCGGCGCGTTTGCTCGCGCGGCGGCCTCCGCGGCAGCCGCCAGCGCCCCGGGGACGCTCCCGGCGGCGGCTTCACCCTCGGTCGTCGGCGCACCTTCCGTCGTCGGTGCGGCGCTCGACGGGCTGCCGAGCTTCGGATCGTCGTCGACCATCCCGGCAGGGTCGCGACGATCGGGGCACATGTCCAGCGCGCCCGCGCTGCCGGGGCCATTTATCGAGTCTCATCCACGACTTACAAAGAACGTCACCCGCGCTGAAATTTTGCCTCCCGCGCCGTCGACATGACCGTGACGATGCTCTCCGCGCTCATGACCACGGCGCTGCTCGCGGCCACCGAGACACGCTCGCGCATGGTGGAAGCATCCCTCCAGGACCAAGCAGGCGATCTGCGCCCGATCGTGCGGGCCGTCGTGGCGTGCGTCCTCCGCGAGCGCCACGAGCACCCCGACGTCGAGGACTGCACCAACGAGGCGATGCGGCGCGCGATCGAGTCTCAGGCAACGGCGCGTGGACCGATGCGTCCGTGGGTGCTCGGCATCGCGCGCCACGTCGCGCTCGACACGCTCCGCGCGCGGCAAAGGCAGCGCGCGCGCACCGCCGACGCGCCGGACGACGCGCCGAGCTCGACGACGGCGGTGATCGACCGCCTCGCCGATCCGCGCGCGGGGGCGGACGAGCAGCTCGAGCTCGCCGAGCGCGCGGCGCGCGTCCGCCGCGTGATGCACCGGCTACCGGAAGGCCCCAGGCGAGCGCTCGAGCTCTTTCACCTCGAGGGCCTCCCATACCAGACCGTGGCGAAGCGGCTCGGGGTGCCGCTCGGGACGGTGGCCACCTGGGTGACGCGCGGGCGCAAGGCGATGGCCGAGGCGCTCGAGGACGAGATCGAGAGCGCGCGACCGAAATCGCGCGCGGAGGCCGGAGAGACAGCATGAGCGAGAAGGACCCGCGGAGCCCGGCACACCGAGGCTCCTCCGACCGCGCCGAGGGCGCACGAGAGCGCAGCGCGACGGCGCACGTGCCCAATGCGCGCGTCTCCGACGAGCAGGCGCGCGATCCGAACGTCTCCGACGACGTCTTGCCCGACGATCTCGTCTGGGCCGGCGGCGGTCACGCGAGCGACGTGGTGCTCACCGCGCTCGCGGACGGTCAGCGCGCGATCGTGCCGGAGGCCGCCCGCGCGCACGTCGAGCGCTGCACGATCTGCGCGACGCACCTCGGACACGCCGCGCTGCTCTCGCTCCACGCCGGCGCCGAGATCGCGGCGCGCGCCGAGCACGATCGCGTGCTCGCGCGTCGTCCCCTGCCGCGCCTCGCGATCGCCCTTGGCCTCGCGGTCGCCGCGCTCGGCCTCCTGCCGAGCCTCCTCGACGCGGACGCGGGCGCCTCGACCGTCCGCACCTTGGTCACGCGCGACGTCCCGCTCTTCCTCGCGGGCCTGGGGACGCTCGCGCGGCGACTCGCCGAGCCCGGGAGCTCGGCGGGCCTCGTCCTCACCTACGCCACCGCCGCGCTGCTCGTGCTGACGGGCCTCGCCGTCGTCCGCTTCCTCCCCAGAACGCAGAAAGAGACCACCCGATGAAGCCCGCTCGACTCCTCTCCATGCTCGGCGTCGCGGCGCTCGCGTTCGCGCTCCCCTTCACCGCCGGAGCGACGGTGAAGAAGGAAGGCGCGTGGCCGGGCGTCGAGACCAAGGTCGATCTCGAGTTCGACGGAAGGCCGAGCGACGGCCTCAAGAAGCTCGCGAAGGAGGCGGGCTGGAGCCTCGTCGTGACGAACGGCGTCGCCATCGACGGCGAGGGCGCCGACGTCCACGTCGCGGTCGAAGATCAGCCGGCCGACGCGGTGCTCGAAGCGCTGTTCGTCGGCCACGACGTCGTCGCGCACCGGAGCGGCACGCTCGTCACGATCACGCCCGCGCCGGCCGCGGGCTCGTCGCCCGCCGGGACCGCGTCCGGCACGTCGTCCGCCGGGACCGCCGGCCAGGCGGACCTCCCTGCTCCGGCCGCGGCCGCGTCGCCCGGCCAGGCGGACCTCCCCGCTCCGCCGGCCGGCGCCCCTCCGGCGGCCGGACAGACGGCGCCGCCCGTCCCGACGGTGCGCGGCGAGGACCGCAACGTCATCGGCGGGAGCCTGGTCATCCACAAAGACGAGATCGTCCACACGGTGACCGTCGCCGGCGGCTCCCTCAAGATCGAGGGGACGATCACGGGCGACCTCGTCGTGGCCGGCGGCTCGGCGAAGGTCCTCCGCGGCGGCCGCGTCGTCGGCAACGCGACCGTCTTCGGGGGCTCCCTCAAGGTCGAAAAGGGCGGCCGCATCGACGGCGACGTCGGCATCGCCGGCGGCTCGCTCAAGCGCGACGAGGGGGCGTACATCGGCGGGCGGATCGTCGACGACGAGCACGGTGGCCGCGTGAAGGTCACCGCCGGCGAGGACGGCACGACGACCGAGGTGACCCCCGCGGCCGGCTCCGGTCGATCGCGCTTCGCGGAGGGAGTGCACTCGTTCGGCCGCTCGATGACCCGGATGGCGCTCATCTTCGTGCTCGGTTGCGTGCTGCTCGCGCTCCTCGCCCCACGGATGGAGCGGGTGCGCGTGGAGATCGCCTCTCGCCCGATGCGCTCGTTCGCGCTCGGGCTCGTCGGCGCGCTCCTCGGATCCATCGGCCTCACGATCGTGCTCGTGATCCTCTGCGTCACGCTGATCGGGATCCCGGTGGCGCTGGCCGGCGTCCTCCTCCTGACGCTCGCCGTCTACGGCGCCGTCGCCTCCGTGTTGACCACCTTCGGGGCCGCGGTCATCGGTCACCGCACCCAGAACCCGTACCTCCACCTGCTCCTCGGCTGCGCGGCGCTCCTCGTCGCGTCGTTCATCCCGTGGATCGGCGGGCTCGTGACCTTCACCGTCGCGATGATCGCGATCGGCGCGCTGCTGGCCACCCGGGCGGGAGGGCTCCTCGAGCGTGGCCGGCGGGCGCCCCCCAACGGCCTCGTCTGACGGCCCCCGCCTCGATCGAGGCCGGCGCGCCGCCGCCGGCCTCGTCTACTCCCGCTCGCATCCGGGACGCCGCGCGCGAGGGTAGTCACGAGCCCGGGACTCGTTCATCCTGGACCGATGCGCCAGCTCGCGATCGCCTTCCCTTACGTCCTCTTGCTCGCCGCGGGCGGCGCCGCGGTCACCGCGTGCGGCGCGCTCAAGGACGCCGACGCCGTGGCCGATCCGGGCCTCCCGGGCGGCGAGCCCGGCGACGAGGACGACGACGGGCCGGGGACGCGGACGGACGGCTCGGTCACCGAGCGCGACGGCGGGACGAAGAAGGACGGCGCGACGAACGACGCGAGCGATCCGGAGCCCGAGCCGTGCACCGAGGCGGTCTGCGCGACGGACGTGATCGCGAAGGATCTCCACGGTCCGGTCGCCGTCGCCGTCAACGCCACGCACGTCTTTTGGATCGAGGTCGGCTCGACCATCCCGAACGCCGGGAGCTACGGGCAGCTGATCCGCCTCGTGAAGGGCACGACCTGCGCGGACCGCTCCTGCTTCGACGTCGTCGATCCGCTCGTCCTCGATGGCGAGCTCGAGGGCCGCTACATCTACAACACCTTCATCGCGCTCGGCCCGAGCGATGTATGTTACACGCAAACGTACAACGCGTCGCCCGGGCACTCGATCGCCTGCTTCGCGCTGACGACGCTCTCCAAGCGGAACCTCGTCACCGGCACGGGCGCCGTCCCGTCGCTGTGGGTCGGCGCCACCCAGGCGCGCTGGGCGATCTCGGCCAACGGCGCCACCGCGGGTGAGGTCCGCGGTCGCCCGCTCACCGGGGGCACCGCGCAGGCGCTCGTCCCGCTCCGCCCGGATCCGACCTCCGTGACGAGCGACGGCACCGCGCTCTTCTGGACGGAGCGCGAGGCGGCGGGCGCGCCGAAGGGGAACGTCGCGGCGCTGCGCGCGGACGGCGGCGTCGCGATCCTCGCCGCCGATCGCTCGGGCCCCACCTCGGTCAAGGCGCACGGCGGCTACCTCTACTGGCTCGAGTACAGCTCCAAGCTGGTGATGCGCGTCCGCGCGGACGGGACCGGCACGCCGCAGCAGATCGCGACCACGGACCCCAACCCGTTCGCGCTCGAGGTCGACGCCAGCGGCGTCTACTGGGCCAGCGCCGGCGCGGCCGCCACGGGCAGCGAGGGCTCGGTCTCGCGCGCGCCGCTGACCCCGGGCGGCCAGACGACCGTGATGATGTCGAACCTCCGAAACGCCTACGCGCTCGCCCTGGACTCGTCGTCGGTCTACGTCACGACCATCGGCGCGCAGCTCGGCCAGGGCCGGGTGCTCCGGATGAGCAAGGTGCGCTGAGCGCCGCACCGCGCGGCGAACACTTTCTCCGTCACGAAGCGGAGGCCTCGCGCGACGAAGGGAGCGTGCGGCCCCTCCGGCTCTTCGCCCTGCCCCTCCCCGCGCTCTTCGTCCTCGCGACGGCGTGCGCCCGCGCCGACGCGCCCGCGCGCGCGCACGACGCGGCGCCCGAGAGGGGCGCGCCCGGCTCGACGGTCGGGAGGGCCGCTGCCTCGACCGCGCCGCCCGAGCCGGCGGCGCTCTCCGGGGCGTCGCTCGCGCGGCTCGAGCTCGGCGGCGGGGAGATCGCCTGGCTCGCGCTCCCGGTCGGCGCGCGCGACAAGCGCGCGATCGTGGTCGGCGTCCACGGCGCCGGCGATCGCGCGGACTGGTCGTGCAGCGCATGGAGAGAGGTCACGGCCGCGTGGGCGTTCGTCGTCTGCCCGGAGGCGAAGCGCGCCCATCCCGACAGCACGGAGCGCAGCCGCACGTACGTCTGGGGGTCGTCCGCCGCCGTCGCGTCCCAGGCCGATCGCGCGGTCGCTGCGCTGCGCGCCCGCTACGGCGCGTGGATCGCCGACGGCCCGCTCCTCTACGGAGGTTGGTCGCAGGGCGCCACGCTCGCGTCGGAGGTCGTCGCCTCGCGCCCGGGCGTCTACGACCGCGTCGCGCTCGTCGAGATCGGGCACACGCCGCTCGACCCCGCGGTCGTCGCCGCGAGCCTCGCCGGCGCCGGCGTCCGTCGCGCCGTCGTGTCGTGCTCGAGCTACGCGTGCCGCTCGTTCGCGCAGGGCTTCGAGCGCGCCGCGCGGCGCCGCGGTTTACCCACGCAGACGAACGACGTCGGCATCCGGCGACACTGGTTCGACGAGCCCGTCTTCCGCACGCTCGGCCCGAAGCTCGTGTGGATGGTCGAAGAGGAGCGCAGCTTCGCCGGCCTCGGCGCCGCGGTCGACGCGCGCTGGATGACGGACTGACGACGCGCGCGTCCCCGCCAGCGCGGCGTGCGGTAAGCTGGGCGGGATGTTCAAGTCCGCCGAGCTGGGAAACAGGGTCGACGACGCGAAGTACGCGAAGGAGGTCGCGAAGCTCCGCGCGGACCTCCTCGACGCGCAGTACGAGCTCCTCGAGGACAAGAGCTTCCCGGTGATCGTCCTCGTCAACGGCGTCGAGGGCGCGGGCAAGGGCGAGACGGTGAACCTCCTCAACGAGTGGCTCGACCCGCGCCACGTCCGGAGCCGCGCGTTCGGCGACCCCGACGAGGCCGAGCGCCTCCGCCCGCCGATGTGGCGCTTCTGGCAAGCGCTCCCGCCCAAGGGGAAGATCGCCGTGCTCTTCGGGAGCTGGTACACGGCGCCGATCGTCGGGCGCGTCGTCGACAAGACGTCCGACGGCAAGCTCGCCGCCGAGCTCTCCCGCGTCCGGAGCTTCGAGCAGCTGCTCGTCGACGACGGCGCGGTCCTCGTCAAGCTGTGGTTCCACCTCTCCAAGAAGGCCCAGAAGAAGAGGCTCGTCGCGCTCGAGAAGGACAAGCTGACGCGCTGGCGCGTGACCGCGCAGGACTGGAGAAGCTTCGCGCGCTACGACGCGTTCCGCCGCGTCAGCGAGCACGTCCTCCGCGAGACGAGCACCGGCGCGGCGCCCTGGCTCGTCATCGACGGATCGGACCCGAACTACCGCGCGCTCGCCGCCGGTCGCGCCCTGCTCGCCGCGCTCCGGGCGCGCCTCGGCGCGGCCAAGGAGGCAGCGAGGAAGAACGGCAAGGCCGGCCGCAAGAAGAACGGTGCCTCCGAGGACGCCGCGGCGTCGATGCTCCGGACGCTCGACACCGCTGGGATCTTGAAGAGCCTGCCGTTCACCGAGCGTCTCTCGAAGCCGAAGTACGAGACGAAGATCGTCAAGGCGCAGGCGACGCTCGGGCGCCTCAGCCGCTCCTCGAAGATGAAGAAGCACGCGGTCGTCGCGGTCTTCGAGGGAATGGACGCCGCCGGGAAGGGCGGCGCCATCCGGCGCATCACCCAGGCGGTCGACGCCCGGCACTTCTCCGTCGTGCCCATCGCGGCGCCGACCGAAGAGGAGCGCGCCCGGCCGTACCTCTGGCGCTTCTGGCGGCACGTCCCGCGGCGCGGCCAGTTCGCCATCTTCGACCGCTCCTGGTACGGACGCGTGCTCGTCGAGCGCGTCGAGGGCTTCGCCGCCGAGGACGCCTGGTCGCGCGCGTACGCGGAGATCAACGAGTTCGAACAGGAGCTCTCGGACCACGGCATCGTCGTCGTGAAGTTCTGGCTGGCGATCACGAAGGACGAGCAGATGAAGCGCTTCAAAGAGCGCGAGGCGACCCGCCACAAGCAATTCAAGATCACCGCCGAGGACTGGCGCAACCGGCGCAAATGGGACGACTACATCGTCGCGGCGAGCGACATGATCGATCGGACGGGCACGGCGTACGCTCCGTGGACCGTCATCGAGGCGAACGACAAGCACCTCGCTCGCGTCCGCGTGCTCGAGACGCTGAACCGTCGCATCCGCGAAGCGCTCTGACATGCCCGACGCGACGGACGAAGACGAGCACCTGCCGTTCGACGTCGAGCTCGAGCGGCTGCCGGCGTGGGTGCACGTCGCGTCCGCCCTCGTCATCGTCGTCGGCGTGCTCGTCGCGACCCACGTGGTCCACATGCTCGTGTTCCTCCCTTTCCTGGTGGCGAGCTCGGTGGGAAAGCGCTTCGCGTCGGTCGCCACGCACGTCGTGGTCGGTCCGGAGTCGCTCGCGCTCGGCGGCCGCACGATCCCGCGCCGCGACGTCGTCGACGCCTGGGCCGACGACGTCGAGCCGCGCGCGACCGTCGCGTTCGGGGACGACGTCGAGCTCGCGATCCTCGACTTTCAGAACCGCGAGCAGGCGCGGCGCTTCAGCGAGGCGCTCGCGCCCGAGGCCGACGCCGAGAGCGCCACGCGCGCGCGCGTGGTCGGTCACAAGCCGCGCCCGCTCGACATGCTCGCGAGCCTGCGCTTCGTGGCGATCGCCGCGGCCTTCTTCAGCACCGGCTCCTGGTACGGGCTCTTCGTCCTCTTCTTCTTCGCCCTCGGCACGTGGAACGTGCTCTTCGCGAAGCAGCTCGTCGCGAGGCGCGCGGAGCTCGAGGTCCGCACGGTGCTCGGCGCGCGCGCTTTCCCATACGGCGACGTCGCGAGCGTCGATCTCGACGCCGGCGTCATCGAGCTCTCGGACGGCTCCGAGGTGCGCGTCCCCCGCTCGTCGCTGCGCGACACGACGCTCGCCTCTCCCGCGTGGCTCGAGCGCGCGCGCACGCGGGTGCTCGAGCGCGTCCGCCCGCAGGCCTGAGGCCACCTCACCGCGCGCAGAGCGAGCGCACGGAGCGAGCGCACGGAGCGAGCGCACGGTCGCGAGCGCGCGGAGCGAGCGCGCGGAGCAGCGCCTCACCGCGCGCGGAGCGACGCGAGCACGACGCGCGGCGGCTCGGCGTCGAGACCGAGCAGCGCGCCGAGGATGCGCGAATACGCCGTGAAGTCGACCGGATCGGCGATGACCGCGCCCGCGTCGACGGCGCCGGGCGCGCGGACGAGCAGCGGCACCGTCCGATCGTGGAGGTACGGGCCGCCGTGGCTCGCGCCCTTCCCAGCGACGAGCTCGCCGTCGAAATACGACCCGCTCCGCGGCACCATGTAGAAGTCGCCGGCGCCGGAGCCGGGGCTCCACGAGCGGCAGACCAACGTGAGGATGTCCTCGCCGGGCCGCGCGCGGTCGGGCACGCCGCGCGCGCGCGCGAGCGTCTCGGGGCACGTCCGCGCGAGCGTCCGCACGTCGTGGATCTCGGCGACGGCGCCCTTGCGGCGCGCGAAGACGCGCCGGATCGCCGCGTCGAGCGTGGCGCGCTTCGGCTCCGGCAGCGCCCGCCCCTCCTCGGTGAGAAAGACATATGGAGCGGCGACGCCGAGGATCCACGGCGCGCGCGTGCCCAGCGCCTTGTCGGCCTCCGCCTTGAGCTCGCGCTGGAGCTCGTGCGGCGTGATCCGCACGCCGGAGGTGCAGGCCGGACGCTCGTACGGGTCGACCGGCGGCGCCGGTCCGTCGCACGCGGGCGGGCGACGCGCGCGCACCACCTCGGGCATCGAGCTGTTCCCGTGATCGGCGGAGAGCACGACCGAGACGTCGCCCACGCGGCGCTCGAGCGCGGCGAGGAAGCGACCGAGCGCGGCGTCGAGCTTGTAGAGGTGATCCCACGCCTCCCACGAGTCGGGCCCGAAGACGTGCCCGATGACGTCGGACGCCGAGAGGCTGAGGAGGAGCAGCGTCGGCTTCTTCGGATCGTGCTCCGCCGAGGCCGCCGCCAGCGCCAGCTCGAAGAGGAGCGCGTCGGTCGCGGGCATCGCGCGGAACGCCGCGTTCGTACGGGCGACGTGCGGGAACACGGTGCCGAGACCGTCGAGATCGCCCTCGCCGGGACCGGCGTCGCCTTCGCCGGCGTGACGCGCGAGCCACGCAGGGTCGGACGGGGTCCAAGGCGCAGCGCGCGCCCGCTCGATCGCGCGGGGTCCGGCGAGCGGCTCGGCCCATTGCGGGAAGCTCGACGCGAAGGCCGTCGACGTCGCGAACGTCCCGAGGGCCGACTCGAACCAGATCGCCACGCTCGGCTGCTTGCCGGCCGGCATGATCGCGCCGCGATCCTTGAGCGAGACGCTCACGACGAGCGCGTCCGGATGAGCGCGCCGGAGGCGATCGGCCACGGTCTCGACGCGCAGCCTCGCCGCGGACGAGCCCGGCGACGCGAGCACGCCGTCGGGCACGACGAGCTTCGTCGCCGCGTCGCGGAGGAACGTCACGCGCCTCCCGCTCGGCTCCGGGAGCTCGTTGCCCCAGATCCCCGACTCGGCCGGCGTGCGTCCGGTGTGGAGCGAGGCGTGGCCCGGCGCCGTGTCGGTGCTGGCGTAGGGCAGCCGGAGCGCCTTCGCCCACGTGCCTTCGCGCCGGAGCTGCGCGAAGCCGCCGTCGCCCGGCAGGAGCGGCAGGCGCTCCTCCGCGACCCACGCCGAGAGCTGGTCGACCACGATCGCGACGACCACCGGAGCGCGCGGGGCGGCGTCGCCGGCCGGCCCCGGCGGGGCCGCGTCGGGAGCGCCACCGCCCGACACGACGCGGGGAGCCGACACCGCCGCGGGCTCGGCGCCGCCGCAAGCCACGAGCGCTGCGAGGAGCAAGCATCTCTTCACGGAATCCCTCGTCAACCACGGACGGGCCCGCGGCGCCACCTCCTCGGACATCGAGGCGAAGGAATCACGCCAGCGTCACACTCCCGATCCTCCCACGTCTCGTCGACGAGCTCTAGTGCCGCCGACGATGCGACCGTGGTTCGTGACGTGTGCCGCGCTGACCGCGCTCGGAGGCGGCCTCACCGCGGCGCTGGGATGCGGTCCCGAGCGGGAGCTCCTGCAGGGCGACGAGTACCTCCCCGAGGGCACGCTGCCGATCGCGCCGGCGAGCGAGCGCATCGACGCCGGACGCGACGGCTCGTCCGACGGGGGCGCCGAGGACGAGCCGGTCCCGCTCGGCGACGGCTCGACCGCGCCGCTCAACACGTGCGAGACCGCGCGCGACATCGGCGCGCTCTCCGGCGACACGGGGGCGGCCACGCTCACCGCGACGGGCTCGTGCTCCGAGTGGCTGAGCTTTCGCGCGACCGAGGACGACAGCTCGGCGCTCGGCGCCGCCATGAAGGTGCGCCTCACGCTCACCCCGAGCGGCGCGGACTTCGACCTGTTCGCGTTCATCGACGTCGCGCGTGACCGCGTCGTCTGCGACGCGCCGACGGCGAGCGCCACGCGATCGGGCACGTCGACGGAGGAGATCCAGCTGACGTGGGGAGAGGGCACGATCGCGAACGGCGCCGATGACGGCCGGACCGTGGGCGTCGCCGTGGTCCGCGCGAGCGGTCCCTGCGCCCCCGATGCCGGGAGCTACACCCTCCTCGTCGAAGGGAACCGCTGAGCGATGCAGCTCGCGCGCGCGCTCCGGCAGCTCGGCCGGAGCAGGCTCGTCCACTTCGTGGTCCTCGGCGCCGTGCTCTTCGCCGTCGCGCCGGCGGAGCAGGAGCCACGCGAGCTCACGATCGACGCCTCCCGCGTGGCGCTCGCCCTGAGGAGCGAGGAGGCGCGGACCGGTCGAGCGCTCGAGCGCGCCGAGAAGGAGGCCGCGATCGCGGCGCTCGTGGACGAAGAGATCCTGACGCGCGAAGCGCTTCGGCTCGGCGTCGGCGCAGGCGACCCGATCGTGCGCGCCCGCCTGAGCGAGGCGATGCGCGACGCGCTCGTCCGCACGCTCCCGGAGATCGACATCGCCGACGAGGAGGTCGCGGCGGAGATCGCGCGGCGCCTCGAGCGCGCGCCCGAGCGCGTGCGCCTCGGCGTTCGGTCCTTCCGCCGGGCCCCCGCCGTCGCGACGGGCGACGCCGTGCGCGCGACGCCCCGCGCCCAGGGGGACGAAGGCGACCGCCCGCCGATCCCCGACGGCGCGTGGTGGACCGAAGACGCGCTCGCGCGCGCGGTCGGCCGCGCCGTGGCCGACGCGGCGATGCGCACCGAGATCGGACGCCCGAGCGAGCCGACCGTCTCGGCGTGGGGCACCTGGATCGTCGTGCCGCTCGAGCGCCGGCTCCCCGCCGCGCGCGAGGTGCGCGCCGAAGCCTACGCGGCGCTCCGCGCCCGAAAGCAGGCCGACGCGCTCGCGAGGCTCATCGAGCGGCGGCGCCGCGAGTACCAAATCGACGTGCGGTCGCCCGAGGGTGAGGCCCCGCTTCTGTCGCGAGGCTCCGAGTGAAACCGGCGGCAGGCGCCTTCGCACCTCGGGAGGCGTCGCGCGCGCGGCGGCGATCGCGCGCGTGGTGGGCGGCGCGGCTCGCGACGCTCGCGGTCCTCCTCTGCTTCACGCGGGAGGCCGGCGCGCACGGCGCTCGAACGGTGACGCTCACGGTCGAGCTCGTCTCCGCGACCGAGGCTCGGCTCGTCGGCGACGCGCGGCTCCGACTCGCCGCTCCAGGCTGCGCGCTCGAGCCCGGTCCCGCGCCCGTCCGCGTGCTGCGCTGCCCGGGCGGGCTCGGCGGGCAGCCCCTCGAGGCGCTGGGGCTCGGTGAGTCCGTCGACCTCGTCCTCGTGCGCGTCGGCGCGCAACACGGCTCGCTGCTCACGGCGCACGCACCCGTCATGCACCTCCCGGGCGCCGCGGGGGCGACGGCCGCGACCGCGATGCGCTTCGCGCGCCACGGCGTGGAGCACGTCCTCTCGGGGCTCGATCACGTCCTCTTCCTCGTCGCGCTCTTCTGGCAGGCGCGCCGCGCCGCCGGGAGCTCGCTCCGGGCCGTCGCCGCCGAGCTGCTGCGCACGTCGACGGCCTTCACGCTCGCCCACAGCCTGACCCTCGCCACGACCGTGCTCGGCTGGCTGTGCGTGACCGGCTACGTGAGCGAAGCGCTCATCGCGGCGAGCCTCGTCCTCGTCGCGCTCGACGTCCCCGACGACGCGCCTCCGCGCTCCGCGCGCCGCGGGCGCCTCGGCCGGTGCGCGCTCGCCGCGGCGTTCGGGCTCGTGCACGGCCTCGGCTTCGCCGGCGCCCTCGACGCCGTCGAGCTCACCCGCGGAGCGCTCGCGCTGGCGCTCCTCTCGTTCAACGCGGGCGTCGAGCTGGCCCAGGCGCTCGCCTTCAGCGGCTGCGTCCTCGTCGCGCTCTTCGTCTCGCGCTCGGCCTCCGGCCCGACGCGCGAGGCACACGCCCGCCTCGTCTCTGCGTACGTCGTCGGGATCGCCGGCGTCGCGCTCTTCCTCTCGCGCGTGAGCGCCCTTGTCCGAGGTTGACCCAAGTATGATCCGCTCTTCGTCGCGCGTCCGCTTGCTCGCCGTCGCGATCTTCTCCATCCTCCTCGCTGGCTCGAGCGAGGCCCACGCGCAGAGCCGTGACGGCGAGGGCGCCCCCGACGCGAAGGCGGACGAGCCGCCGCCGAGCGATCGCGAGGCGGTGGTCCCCGACCTCATCCAGCCGTCTCCGCCGAAGCCCGGTCCGCGCCAGCCGCCGACCACGAGCCCGTGGTCGCTCGTCGTCTACGGCTACCTCCGGGCCGGCTACGATCGCACGACGCCCGACGAGCGCTTCGAGTTCGTCGGACGCAACAATGGCTTCGTGCTCGACAGCGCGCGCGTCGGCGTCGAGGGCCGTAACCGCGACCACGGCGTGACCTTTCGCGTCTCGATGGAAGGCGCGTCCGACGTCCTCTCGGCCCCCAACACGCCGATGGGCTCGCTCTCCGTGCGCCTGCGCGACGCGTTCGTGCGCTGGGATCCGCTCTCCTGGCTCGGCGTTCAGGCCGGCCAGTACAAGGCGCCGTTCCAGGAAGAGGAGCTCCGCGGCACGCCGGACCTCATGTTCGCGTCGCGCGCCGTCGGCGTCGAGGGCGTGCCGCCCGCACGCGGCTTCCAGACGCCGGGGATCCAGCTCGATCGTCAGCTCGGCGTCATGCTCTCGCCCGCCGAGCCGATCGGCGGGGATCTCGCCATCGCGTACTACCTGATGGTCATGAACGGCAACGGCCCGAACCAGCTGCTCGACGACAACGGGCACTTCGGGCTCGTCGCCCGCTCCGAGATCGGCTGGCAGAAGCACGTCCGCCTCGGCGCCGCGCTCTTCCGCAACGATCGCACCGTCGGCGCGCCTCCGAACCTCTACGACGAGGAGGACCTCGGCCTCACCGGCGATCTCTCCGTCAAGGTCGCTGGGCTCGAGGTGTTCGGCGCCGTCACGCGCGCGCGCACGGTCTTCCCGACGGTCGGGGCGAGCGCGCGCGTCCAGCTCGCGTTCCAGGGGCAGGCCGCCTACCGCGTCGATCTCCCCTCGTTCTTCTTCGCGCCGGCGTACCGCTACGCGTACTTCCACCCGTGGCAGGAGGGCGGCGCCACCGAGGGGTTCGACTCGTTCCGCCTCGTCTACCACACGATCGGCCTACGGCTCGGGATGGCCGCGCTCCCGATCCAGGCGTGGCTCAACTACACGATCGCGACCGAGGCCGAGGGCCGTCAGCTCGACAACGATCGCGTCGAGCTGCTCGGGCAGGTGACGTTTTGATGCTCCGGCGTCTCGCGCTCACGCTCCCGCCGCTCGCCCTGGCCGCGGCGCTCGGCGCCTCGGGAGGCTGCGGCGCTCCCGACGGCGGCGCGTCCGCACGCGTGATCACGAGCCGGATCCAGCTGGTCGGGGGCGACCGCGCGCTCGGCGACGTCGGCGACTACCTGCTCGAGAACGACAAGCTGCGCATCGTCGTGCAGCAGCCGGGCTTCTCGCGCGGCTTCGGCGTCTACGGAGGCAGCTTGATCGACGCGGATCTGCGCCGGCCGTTCGAGATCGGCACGAGCGGCGAGCCGAGCGGAAACGACCAGTTCGGCGAGCTCTTCCCCGCGTTCTTCGTGCAGGCGGTGAACGTCGACCGCGTCTTCATCGAGAACGACGGCACGGACGGCAGACCCGCGCGCATCGCCGCCCAAGGCGAGGCCGGCGACTTCCTCGAGCTCGCGGCGATCCTGAACCGGGCGGTCACCGGATCCAACATCGACTTCCAGTCGCTCACGAGCCAGCCGCGTCTCCGCTACACCACGGTGTACGAGGCAGAGCCCGGCAAGCGCTGGATCAAGATCACGTTCCGGGTGCTGAACGTCTCGAGCCGCCCGCTGAAATTTCCGTCGGAGCTCGCGACGGAGCTGCTCGGGCTCGCGAGCCTCCCGACGGACGGCTTCAAGATCCCGCTCGGCGACGTCGCCCTCTTCGGCGCGACGAGCTCCGTGTGGATCCCCGGCATCGGCTTCGACTCGCGCTTCGGCCTCGAGGACTCTTACCAGCGGCCCGTCGACTTCCCCGCCTTCCCGGGCGTCGTCGCCGAGTGGGTCGCGTCGCGCGGCGACGGCACGAGCTACGGGCTCCTGGTCGGGCCGAGCCCGCGCAATTTCGTCCTCGCCCACCGAGCGACCTACGACGACGGCACCGCGCCGATCGACGAGACGAGCCTGCTCGTTCCGTTCAGCGCCAGCTCGTTCCTCGGCATCTTCCACGACACGGCGCCGCCGGAGCTCCTCCCTGGCGACGCCTTCGAGAGCGTGAAGTACTTCGTCCTCGGGTCGGGCGACGTCGGCTCGGTGCTCGACGGCATCCACGCGCTCCGCGGCGCGCGCACCGGCGAGCTCGGCGGGCAGGTATTCGACAGCACCACCGGCCAGCCCGCGGTCGGCACGAGCGTGCTCGTCTACCAGAAGCAGAAGAGCGCCGGTGGCTCACCGTACCGCATCTTCAGCCAGTACGACGTCCGCGAGCACGGCTCGTTCGGCGGCACCCTCGAGCCCGGCGTGTACGGCGTTCGCGTCCAGGGCCATGGCCGCCCGCTCACGCCCATCACCGACGTCGAGATCGAGGCGGGCAGGACCACGGCGCTCCGCCTCACGAGCGATCCGCCGGGGCGCGTCACCGTGCACGTCGTCGATCCGGAGGGCCACCCGCTGCCGGCGAAGGCGTCGGCGATCGGCGTCTACGCCGCGGCAGACGCCGGCAAGCTCACGCGCACGTTCCTCTTCGACCTGGCGTGCGGCGAGCCGTTCCGCTCGACCGACATGATCGACGACGATCCGGAGAAGGACGAGACGCGGCGCTTCATCGAGGCCGTCGCCTATACGGACGCGGGGACCGCGACGCTGGAGGTCCGACCGGGCACGTACCGGATCGTCAGCAGCCGCGGCCCCGAGTACGACCTCGCCTCGACCGACGTGGCGGTCGGGCCCGACGAGACGCGATCGGTCACCCACGTGCTCACGCGGGTCGTCGACACCGGCGGCTTCATCGCGGGCGACATGCACGTCCACAGCCGCAACAGCATCGACAGCTCGATGTCGCTCGACGAGCGCGTCCGCGCGCTCGCCGCGGAGGGCGTCGAGTGGGCCGTGTCGACGGACCACAACTACGTCACCGACTACCGCCCGTACGTCGCGCGCAACGACCTCTTCCAGTGGCTGTACCCGATGGTCGGCCTCGAGATGACGACGCTCGAGTCCGGCCACTTCAACGGCTACCCGATGCGCTACGAGCGCGGGCCCGTCACCCACGGCGCCTTCGCCTGGGCGGGCCGGCCGCCGGACGAGATCTTCGCAGACCTCCGCGCGCTCGGGAGCCTCGGCCCGAGCCGCACGTTCATCCAGGTGAACCACCCGCGCGACGGCGTGCTCGGCTACTTCTCGCAATACCAGCGCGATCCGTACACCGCCGAAGAGACGCCGCCGACGCTCGTGCAGCAGATCATCGCGCCGAAGGGTCCGGCGTTCCGCCGCGCGGACGGCTCGTCCGCCTACTCGCTCGGCTACGACGGCATCGAGGTGGCAAACGGCAAGCTCTTCCACGAGATCCATCACTATCGGGTCCCGGGCGCGCTCCCGAGCGGAGAGCTGCCCGCGGAGGTCCCGGCAGCCGGCAAGATCGTGCGGGGCGCCAACGGTCAACCAGCGTTCCCGGGCGCGGTGGAGGACTGGTTCAACCTCCTCAACCTCGGTCACCGCTTCGTCGCCATCGGCACCGCCGACTCGCACTCGGGAAGCGACGAGGCGGGGCACTTCCGCACGATGGTGTTCGTCGGGGACGACCGGCCGATCACGCTGACCGACGAGCGCATCATCGACGCGATGCGCGCGCGCCGCGTCGTCGCGACGAACGCGCCGCTGCTCGACTTCTGGATCGACGACCCCGTGCGCGGCGTGATGGGCCAGACGATCCGGAGCGACGCCGAGAAGGTCGAGGTGCACTTCAAGCTGACGGCCGCGCCTTGGGTGAGCGTCGCGCGCGTCAACGTCTGGAGAAACGGGACGATCGCCAAGGTCCTCGAGATCGATCCCGAGCGCGATCTCGCGACGAGCCCCGCGCTCGAGGTCTTCGAGGTCGAGCTGGCGCGGGACGCCGCCGGGGCGCGCATCGACTCGTGGTTCGTGCTCGAGGCGATCGGCTACAAGAGCCTCTTCCCTGCGGTGAAGCCGCACGAGGTCCCGCCGGTGCTCCTCACGGAGGCCGTCGCGACGCTCGCGGGACCGCTCGGTCTGGGGAGCGACGAGCTCGGGGCGCTTCGGCCTCCCGAGTGGTTCCCGGTGACGGCGTTCGCGATCACGAACCCCGTCTGGGTCAAGACGACCGCCGGCCCGTTCCAACCGCCCGGCGTGGTGCCCGTCGAGGTGCTCGACCAGCCGGCGAACGATCCGAAGATGCAGGCCTTCGTCTACCCGCGCTCGACGATCCGGGCGCCGAAGATGCGCAAGCTGAGCGCGGTGAGCCGGGCCGTCGACCGCTTCGAGCCGCGCGGAAAGGTGCCGCTCTTCTACCCGCGCGCCGACAACCCGGAGGACGTGCGCAAGGCGTTATCCCGCTTCGGCCACATGGCAGGCCACGCCGAATGAGCGCGGGCGCCCGCAGCTCGGAAACATCTTGGCGACGAACGCAGCGCCGTTGACCCGTCGGCGCCCCGCGCGACGACGAGCAGTGCAGGCGGGCAGCTCGCGAGAGACCGCGCGCCCTGGCTCGCGCGCCTCGGGTTCGCGCGAATCCGGTCCGCGGATCGCCTGCCCCTCACGTGTTTCGCCCTTGTCACCCGCGCCCCAGCGCGTCTCGCTAGTGTCCCCGGCGCCGGATCTTCGAGCCTCCGGCGCGGCAACGATGGATGCTGCAGGCGTCCCGGCGTCGTGAACCGACCGCCCCAGCCCCGAAAGAACAGGATGTCGATGGCCCCGACCCTTCGTATCGCGCTCGCGCTGCTCGTCGGCGCCGGAGCGTTCGCGTGCGCGCAGGCTCGGGACCGCGCGGGGTTCGACCTCGCGAACCTCGAAGAGCCGACCGGGGTAGGCGGTGACGCCGGCCAGACGCCCGGCTTCGGCTCGGACGACGACGCGGGCGCTCCCGACTCGGGCGACGCCTCGTTCCAGACCTGCGCCGCGACCGCGGTCGAGGCCGCGCGCGAGCGCCTGCCGGTGGACATCATCTGGATCGTCGACAACTCCGCGAGCATGCAACCCGCCGTCGCCGAGGTGCAGGCCGGCCTCAACGCCTTCGCGAGCCTCATCGCCGGCCAGGGCATCGACTACAAGGTCGTGATGCTGTCGAAGCGCGGCACGGTCCCCACCGCGAACCGCTACCCGATCTGCATCCCACCCCCGCTCGGCGGGGCGGACTGCGGCAACAGCGCGACGTTCTTCCACGCGTCGATGGACGTGAAGAGCACGCAGCCGCTCGAGCAGTTCCTCGGGACGCTCGGCCAGACCCCCGGCTACACCGCCTCCGACGATCGCGGCAGCGAGCCTTGGGCGCAGGAGCTCCGCCCCGAAGCCACCAAGGCGATCGTCGTCGTCACCGACGACAACTCGCGCTTCACGGCCACGGACTTCGAGACGTTCCCCGGCGGGAAGAACCCCGCGAACAGCACGACGCTCCCGCCCGGCGTGCTCGACCCGAGTCGCGGAGACCAGTTCAAGGGCTACGTCTTCCACGGGATCTACGGGTGGGGCTCGGCCACCGTGCCGAGCACGCGCTGCACGTACCCGAACAACACGCAGCCGCAGGCCGCCGGGCACGTCTACACCGACCTCGTGAACAAAACCGGCGGCGTCCGCGCCAAGATCTGCGACGGCAGCGTCGCCTGGGGGCCGTTCTTCGCCAGCGTCGCGCAGGCCGTCGTCACGACGACGCGCGTCCGCTGCGACCTCGCGATCCCGCCGGCCGACGGGGGCATCGTCGATCCCGAGACCGTGAACGTGCGCGTCTCCGACGGCACCAACGCGCCGGTCGTCGTCCCGCGCGTCGCGAGCGCCGCGGCCTGCGGGAGCGCGGCGGGCTGGTACTACGACGACCCGACGGCGCCGACGAAGGTCCTCTTGTGCAGCGCCTCCTGCGAGGACGCGCAGTCGAAGGGCGGCGACACGCCCCCGAAGATCGAGGTCCTGTTCGGCTGCCAGTCGGTCGTCAAGTAGGCCTCACGCGGGTCGCGCCGCGGGCAGCTCGGACGGACGGTGGAGCTCCGGTCTCTTCCACCTGACGACAGCGTAAGGTTCTCCCTGTCGCGATGGACATCCGGCACCGAAGCGTGCCACAGCGGGGCACCGATGGCGCAGCATCCTCCCCCGCCGATGTATCCGCCGACCAGCCAGCCTCCGCTGGCCTATCCGCCCCCGTCGATGCCCGCCCCGCCTCCTCCCGCGCCCTCGAAGGACGACGAGAAGAAGGGATGGATGAACTGGGAGCTGTTCATCGACAAGACGGTGGACTTCATTCTCATCTTCGTCGGCCTGTACGCCGCGACGGCGCTCCAGCGCTACCAGGACGACCAGAAGGAGAAGGAGGAGTACGTGATGCTCCTCAACGACTTCAAGCACGAGCTCGAGGCGAACCGCGCGCAGCACGGCACGATCGAGCAGGATCTCGGCCCCGCCGATCAGCACGCCGCGGGCGTGGTCCTCGGCCCGATGGAAGCGACCTTCTCCCGCTTCATCAAGGATCTCGACGCGGACGAAGACCTCGTCCACTGCCTCCACCGCGACTTCGCGAAGGGCAAGGGCAAGGGCAAGGCGCCCGCGCTCGACCCGAAGTGCAAGGTGCTGTACGCCGCGTTCGAGAAGGAGGCCACCGAGCACGCGAGCGGCAAGAGCACGTCGTTCAAGTTCGAGCCCGCGACGCTCTCGCCCTTCTACCGTTACGAGGTCTGGCAGCTCTACCTCGCCAACAGCGCCAAGATCTTCCAGAACAAGGAGCTCGCCGTGAAGATCGGCGAGGCCTACAACAACATGCACGTCATCGAGAAGCAGGTCGCCGACATCGAGGCGACCTACAACGATGCGTTCATGCGGCAGGTCGGGCGCGCCGCGGCGACCGACGCCGAGCTCGCGGAGATCATCCACGACGAGGAGACCGACCACGAACTGTCGGCTCAGGATCTCGCGCTCCTCCTGCACATCGCCGAAGCCATGAAGGAAGAGCGCTTCGGCACCCTCGAGGCCAAGAGCGTCCTCGAGCTCAAGGTCCGCCGCATGAAGCGCACGGTGCAGGAGACGAACAAGGAGATCGACGCCCTCGTCGCCCAGGTCGAGGCAGAGGCGAAGAAGGTCTCGAAGAAGAAGGACTAGCGGGTCGCGCGCCGCCCGTCGTCCGCGCGAGCGCTGGCGCGACCCGTCGGCGCGACCGCGGCGAGCCGCGGGGGCGATGCGCGGCTCGAACGAGGCTCGACGTAGAGCCCGAACGAGAGAAGGGGCAGCGGCCGGGTCGGCGCTGCCCCTTCTTCATCGATGCTCGCGTGGGGCGAGCGTCGCCTCAGCGGCCGCGCGCGCCGCCGCGGCCGCCGCCGCGACCGCCACGGCCACCGCCGCCGAAGTCGCGCCGCCGCCGCCGCCGCCCCGGCCGCGCGACCACCGCCGCCGCCGCCGAAGCCGCCACCACCGCCGCCGAGCCGCCGCCACCACCGCCGAAGCCGCGGTCGCTGCGCGGGCCGCCGAAGCCGCCGCCGCCTCCACCGCCACGCGGACGCTCCTCGGCCTCGTTCACGCGGATGGCGCGGCCGTCGAGCATGCTGCCGTTCATCGTCTCGATGGCCTGCTTGGCGAGGTCCGGCGTCGCCATCGTGACGAAGCCGAAGCCACGCGAGCGACCGCTCTCGCGGTCCATCACGACGTGAGCGTCGGTCACTTCACCGGCGGACGAGAAGGCCTGTCGAAGCGTCTCCGTATCGGTGTCGTAGGAAAGGTTTCCCACATACAGGCGCGAGCTCATTCGAATCCCGTTTCCAACGGCCCACGCAGAGAGTCTGGATGCGCCCCCACCCGCGTGGGCCGTTCCGAGGAATCGGGCGAGGACGTTCTGTTTTCGGCGATGCCGCCGTTCTTCGTTCCACCCGTCCGTCTGCGAGTCGTTTCCCGATTCCCCTCAGAAGCCGAGAGAGCCTCGATCGCCGTGCCCGTGACCAGCCGTGTCGCGCTCCAGCTTAGCAGTACGGCTTTGGCCGGCAAGGGCTCCCTGAGGCGCCTCAAAGGGTCGAGATTGCTTGGAATAAGCTCCGCCGCCAGCGCCCCCACTCCGCCGCTCACTCGACTGTGATGCCGCGCCAAGGGCCGCGACGGTCGCCCCCACGGATCGCCGATGCCTCGCCCCTTCGCGCGGGCGAGCACGACCGCGTCCTCGAAGCCGGCACGGGACGCGTTCGCGTCGGGCCCACCGGCGCCACGCGTCTGCTCGCCGTCGCGCCGTGGCGGGACGCGCGGACGATGGCGCCTCGCTCACCTCAAGCCCGGCTCGCTCGACGCGGCGCGCGCGGGTGCGCGACCGCGCCGGACGCGAGCACGTCGCGCCGTTCCACGGAGCCCGATCGCCCAGGAGCGCGCCGCGCGCGCCCGAGGTCGAGCCTCTCGCCGCTCTGGTGGACGCCGGTCCCCTTCTGCGCCATGCTCCGCCGCCCCATGCCGGCGGTTCGCTCCTTCCTTCGTGTGCTCCTCCGCGGAGCGATCGCCTTCACGCCGATCGCGGTGGGCGTCGCGTGCGCCGACAGCGCGAGCGAGGTCACCCCGACCGAGGACGGCGGCGACCGGTCCGACGCCGCGCGCGAGGCTGGCGGGGACCGAGACGCCGGCGAGCGCCCGACGACCACCTGCGGGATCACGCGCGCGTACTTCGAGGGTTGCGGCAACGCCGGTGACCTCAACTGCGGCGAAGACGGCTTCGACGCGTGGTGCGCGGCGAACGACGCGGCGATCAACAGCGAAGCCTACCGCCGAGCCGAGGCCCTGTGCCTGACGGACGAGAACTGCGACGGCGCCGAGCGTCGCGCCTGCGAGTACGCGCGCTACAACGACGAGACGCCGACGGCGGCGCAGCGGGCCCTCGTCACGGCCTACTGCGAGACGTGCGATCCGTCGGACGTCGCCGGCTGCGAGACGCGCTCGACGACGTACGATCCCGTGAAGGGCATCAAGAGCGTCGACGACATCTTCGTCGCCGCCTGGGAGCTCTCCGACGCGATCGTCGACCAGATGAGGACCCAGTGCACCGGCGCGAGCGCGGGACCGGACGCCGGGGGCGATCCCGCCGCGTGCGCGAAGGCGTTCGCCGGGTGCGCCGCCGACGTCTACCTGGACCGCCTGCCCGATTGCCCGAAGTGACCGGATGAGCGTCCTCGCAGCTCTCGACATCGACAAGGCTTACGGCGAGCGCGTCCTGCTCGCCAAGGCGTCCCTCACGATCGACGACGGCGAGCGCGTCGGCGTGGTCGGGCGCAACGGCGCCGGCAAGAGCACGTTCGCGCGCATCCTCGCCGGCGTGGAGCCCTCGGACGGCGGTTCGATCGCGCTCCGCCGCGGCGCGCGCGTGGCGTTCCTCGCGCAGGAGCCGGTGCTCGACGAGGAGCGCTCGGTCCGCGCGACCGTCGAGGAGGGGCTCGAGGCCTGGCTCGCCGCGCGCACACGGCACGAGGAGGTCACCGCGCGGATCGGCGCCGGCGAGACCACCGACGCTCTCCTCGCCGAGCAGGTCGCGGCCGGCGCGGAGGTCGAGCGCCTCGGCGGCTGGGACCGCTCGCACGAGGTCGAGCGCGTCATCGCTCACCTCGGCATCGGCGACGTCATCGAGCGCCCGACCGGGAAGCTCAGCGGCGGGCAGCGCCGCCGCGTCGCGCTCGCCCAGGTGCTCGTCGGCGCGCCCGACGTGATGATCCTCGACGAGCCGACCAACCACCTCGACGCCGACACGATCGACTGGCTCGAGCGCTACCTCGCCGACGAGTTCCGCGGCGCCGTCCTCTTCGTCACGCACGACCGCTGGCTCCTCGACCGCATCGCCGATCGGACCATCGAGGTCGATCGCGGCTCGGTCTACCCGTACGACGGCGGCTACGCCGCGTACCTCGAGGCGAAGGCCGAGCGGCTCGCCATCGCCGAGCGCACCGAGAAGAACCGGCAGAACTTCCTCCGCACCGAGCTCGAGTGGCTCCGCCGGCAGCCGAAGGCGCGCGGCACGAAGCAGAAGGCGCGCATCGAGCGCGCGGAGACCGCGAAGGCCGCCGGCCCGCCGCGCGACGAGGGCCGGGTCGAGCTCTCCGCGGAGGTCACCGACGCCGGGCGCAGCATCCTCGACGTGCGCGGGCTCGACCTCAAGCTCGGCGAGCGGCACCTGGTGAAGGGGCTCGACCTGGCGATGACGACCGGCGAGCGCCTCGGCATCCTCGGGCCGAACGGCGCCGGCAAGACCACGCTCCTCCGCGCGATCCTCGCGGCGACCGCGACCGAGGGCGGCGGCCCGGCGGGCAAGGGCGCCTCCGCCGGCGAGCTCGGCGGCTCTCTCTCGTACAGCGGAGCGATCGGCCTCGGGCGGCGCGTCCGGGTCGGCTACCTCGATCAAGAGCGCGCCGCGCTCGACGGCGACCTCAGCGTCTTCGACTGCGTCGCGCGCGCGGTGCCGTCGGTCGACAAGGAGCGCGTCGATCCACGGAGCTACCTCGAGCGCTTCATGTTCGACACGCACGCGCAGCGGAAGAAGGTCGCCGCGCTCTCCGGCGGCGAGCGCGCCCGGCTCGCGCTCGCGCGCCTGCTCGCGTCGGCGGCGAACCTGCTCTTGCTCGACGAGCCGTCGAACGATCTCGACACCGACACGCTCTCCGCGCTCGAGGACTTCCTCTCGTCGTACGAGGGCTCGCTCCTCGTCGTCACGCACGATCGCTACCTGCTCGACCGCGTCACCACCGGCATCCTCTGCTTCGAAGGCGACGGCCGGGTCACGCGCTACGCCGGCGCCTACCAGGCCTACGCCGCCGCCCGGGCGCGCGAGGCCGAGGAGAAGAAGGCGACGAAGAGCGTCGCGCCGAAGGCCGCCCCGAAGGCCGACAAGCCGAAGCCCGCGGGCCTGTCGAAGAACGAGCAGCGCGAGCTCGACGGCATCATGGACAAGATCGACGAGGCCGAGCAGGCCGCCGCGAAGATCGAGTCCGAGCTCGGCGATCCGGCCCTGTACGCCGCGGGCGCCGATCCGACGAAGGCCGCCGCCGTGCAGGCGCGCCTCGACGACGCGCGCGCCAGGGCGGCGAAGCTCACGGCGCGCTGGGAAGAGCTCGAAGCGAAGAAGGCCGGCTGACGCGCGCGCGCCCCGGGCCCGTCGCGCGCGCCGACGGTCACCCGCGGGCACGCGACGGACGCACCGCCCGCGACGGCGGGTCACCGCGCGCGGCGGCGCTCAGTTGCAGACGATGCTCTTGCCCGGGCCGTTCGGCCCGGTGCACTTCTTCTCGCCCGCGCAGTAGTGACCGCCGAAGACCTGACCGCCGTTGCACTCGTACGCCGAGTACGGCGCCGAGACGCTGCAGTAAATCCCGTTGGCGCGCCCCTCGCACGAGTCGGGCGTCGGCGGCGGCGCCGGGCCTCCGCTCGCGTCGCTCGCGGGAGGCCGCGTGCCCTCGCACTGGATGTCGGAGCCCGGGCCGTTCGGGCCGATGCACTTGGAGAGGTCCGCGCACTGGATCCCGAGCGCGATGCTCCCGTCCTTGCAAACGATGGCGCTGTAGGAGGCGAGCTGGCTGCAATAGACGCCGTCCTCGCGCCCCTTGCACGAGTCGTAGAGATCGGGCTCGGTGGGAGACGGCGACGACTCCGAGGGAGCTCCGCCGCCCGCGTCAGCCGCGCCGGCGTCGTCGCAGGTCCTGCAGCAAGCGGAGTCCGCGTCCGCCTTGGTGCAGCAGCGCATCGCCTCGGCCTTCTGCACGCCGCCGTCGGCGGTCTCGCAGAAGCATTTGGTCTTGTAGTTCTTCTTCACATAGTCGTGCGAGACGACGCCGGTGGCGACCCAGGCGCAGCCGACCGCCGCGATCGGACGCCGCGTGACCCACGCCCACGCGGTCTGCCAGCGCGCGGCGCGCTCGAACTGCGACTCGCTCCCGAGGAAGTAGCGCGCCGTCGCCCACCAGAGCCCGCGCGCCGAGTCGAGGCCGATCGACTCCGGCACCGCGATCCCCGAAGTGTCGTTCGTGCCGCCGACGCTCATCAGGTACCAGGCGTTGTTCGGGATGCCCGAGTTGTAGTGGACGCCCGCCCAGTCGTTGTCCCTCGTCGGCTCCTCGCCGGGGAAGCGGAGGATCGACATGTGGTCGGGCTGCCGCTTGGCGGTCGGGTGCGCGAGATCGCGCAGGATCGGCCCCGACTGGTCGCCGTGCTCGAAGCGCGAGCCCGGGTGGATCTCGGCCTCGACGTAGGAGCCGAAGATGTCGGCGAGCGACTCGTTCAGCGCGCCGGACTGCCCGCGATACTTGAGCCCCGACGTGTGCTGGACGACGCCGTGCATGAACTCGTGACCGACCGTGTCGGGCCCCGTCGAGCGCGGCATCTTCTGCCCGCCGGTGTGGACGTCGCCGTCGCTGAAGTGGAGCGCCTTGCCGTCCCACCAGGCGTTGCCGGGGAGCTTGTTGTCGTGCGCGTAGACGTCGATCGTCGAGCCGCGGCCGGTCGGCGACGCCCACCCGTGGTAGCGCCGGAAGTAGTTGTCCGTGTCGCTCACGTACGTGTGGGCGTCCACGGCGGCGCCGGCGCCGATCGCGACGCGATCCCACTCGTCGATCTTCGACGACCGGACGACCGCGTTGTCCTGGTTCGCGTCGCGGGTCGTGACCTTGCTGATGAACCCGAAGAAGCCGCTCATCTCGTAGTCGCCCGCGACGAGCAGCGTACGGCTCACCGCGAACGTCTTGGTGTCGCCCCTGTATCCCGCGCCGTTGGCCCGCTCGTCGGCGTATGTGCTCCACGACTCGAGGACCGCGCCCGTGCGCGCGTTCACGTAGAAGCCCTGCCCGAACGGCTCCGTCGGGGCGTTCACGTCGAGCACGAGGCGCCACACGAGCACCGCGCCCGCGCCGCGCGCCGCGAGCACGACCTCCGGGACCGGCGGCTCCGCGAGCCACTGCGAGACGTAGTCCGGCCGGGACGCGCGGACCGCGGCCTCGGCGGCGCGGACGGCGGCCTCGGCCGTGATGACCGGCGCGCCGGCGGACTTCCCCGCGTCCGGAGCGATCGTCCCGTTCAGGACGGCGATCGAGCCGTCTGCCCGGAAGTGGACGGCGAGCGCGCCGCCGTCGACGACGAGCTTGCCCTCGACCTGGACGAAGCGGACGTGCGCCGTCTTGTCATACGCGACGATGACCTCGTCGAGCGCCAGCTGCTTCGCGGGATCGCGCAGCTTGAACATGTCCTTGTGCGCCGCGATGAAGTCGCGCGCCGCGCGCTCGTAGGAGACGCCGTTCACGGCGGTGGGCTTGATCGGCTCGAGCGCCACCATCAGATCGGGCGTCCCGCTCTCGGGATCCTCGTCCACGATCCACGGCGAGCCGGTCTCCTGCTCCAGGCGCGCCGCAGGGGTGAGCACGGGGGCGTCGTCTTCGGAGCTGCACGCCGGGACGGCGCAGGCCACGGCGAGAGGGAGGAGCCACCCGAGCAGGAGGACGCGACGGCGAGGGCTGTGCATTCGACGTCAGAGTACGCGTCTCGGACAGGGATCGCACCCGCCGTCTCGATGACGCTGCGCGGCGACGATACCTTCGTGGCCGCCCCGGCTGTCGGCGCGCACCGACGACGCACGCGCGTGGCGCGTGGGATCCCCACGCGTCGAGGCGTCACACCTCGCGCACGAAGCGTCGGGCTCCGCGCACGAAGCGCCGGACTTCGCGCAAGACGTCGCGATCCTAGGCGGCGCGCGAGCCCGACGAGGCGGGCGCCGTTGCCTGCGCCGCCGCGGGATCCGCCGCGCGCGCCCGCTCCTTGAGGGCGGAGAGGATGCCCGCCATCGGGAGCGCGACGAGCACCGCGAGCGGCAGCATCGGCTGGTGGACGACGTTCGCGATCTCCAGGACCACGAAGACCCCGGCCATCGCGAGGCGCGCCTTCAAGTAAAGCGCGAGGCGCTTGCCCGTGAGCCACGGGAGCACAAGGTCCGTCGGGAGCAAGAGCGCGAGCGCCCAGTTGTGCGAGATCTCCGGCCACTTCACGAGGGCCGACGTCAGCTCGATGGCGATCGCGATCGCGCCGAGCACGCCGCCGGCGATCATGAGCCCGACGCGCAGCTTGTTCCGGCGCGCGGCGACGCGCACCGCGACGAAGAGGAGGACCGCGAGGGTGAAGACGGCGAAGCGCCCGATCGCGCGGCTGGTCGGGAGGATGACCGCGAGCCGCTCCTCGAGCTTCTCCGGCGGCGCGGAGAAGCGCTCCGCGACGCCGTCGCGGAGGATGAAGGGCAGCATCATCGCCTCCCAGGGCGTCGGGTCGCGATCGTTGCCCTCCCCGACGAAGAGCGCCATCGCCGTGAGAAAATCGAGGTGACCGCTGTGGCCCTCCTCCATGTACTCGCGAAACGTCCCCTTCGGGATCTCGGACGGACCGGGCCGGAGCTGACCGTCGGTCGCGGCGTCGATGTGGTCGCGGATCTTCGTCGCGCAGTTCGCCCAATACGGGTGATACGCGTAGGCGCGCTTGTCGCGGATCTCCGCTTCGATCGACGCTACGAGCTTGTCGATCTGCGCGGCGGTCAGCGGGAGGCGCTGCCGCTCGATCTGGCGTCCCTGGCCTTTGAAGAACTCGTAGACGACGACCTCTTCGATGGCGACCGGGACGAACGACGGCGTCTCGCGGACGGCCTCCCACACCGTCAGGGTGATGTCCTCGTGTCCCGGGACGCCGTAGTCGTAGCAGCGGCCGTGCTCCGGAGCGTCGTGCCCCGCCTCGCGCACGCAGAGGAGCGAGTGGCCGAAGCGCGACGGGAGGTCGTTGCTCGCGCCCATCGTGTAGAGGTACGCGGTGCGCTCGGCGCCTTCGGCGCGCGCCTCCCGAGCGAGCCCGAGGACGAGCGCCACGACGAGGGCGACGAACACGCGGAGCGAGAGAGCGCAGCCTTTCATGGCGCGGCTGTCATAGCCGAAGCCTCGGCCGCGCGCGACAGGCGCGGTCCGACCGAAGAGGTCGGCTCGAGTCGGGCCCGCCTGGCGCTCAGCGGATCCCGAGCGCGGCGCGCATCACCCGCTGCGCGACCGCGAGCGAGTGGTGCGCCTCGAGGAAGGCGTAGCCGCCTTCGCGCAGCCGGTCGCGCAGAGCCTCGTCCGTCGCGACGCGCTCGATCCGCTCGGCGAAGCCCGCCGGATCGGAGGAAATGAGCGCCTCCTCGCCGTCCTCGAGCGGCAATCCGAAGGCGCCGTCCGGCGTGGTCACCACCGGCATCCCGGCGCGGAAGCCCTCGAGCAGCTTGAGGCGTACCCCCGAGCCGCCGGTGATCGGCGCGAGCATCCCGATCGATCGCGCGTAGAGCGGCTCGAGGTCTTCGAGGAAGCCGACCGTCTCGATCCCCTTCGCCTTCCAGGCGTCGGGCACGGGGAGCCGGCCGGACGCGTCCGGCTTGAGGCCGACGCCGGCGATCTCGAACGTCGCGTCGGGGACGCGCTCGCGCACGCGCGGCCAGACCTTCTGGCAGAACCAGTCGAGCCCGAGGACGTTCGGCTTCCAGCGGAGGCTGCCGACGTAGCAGAAGTGCGGCCGGCCCGGGTGCGGGCGCGCCTTGCGCTCGAACTCCATCACGACCGGAACGACGTGCGCGTCGACGCCGCCGAGCGCCTTGAAGTGCCGGGCGTCCTCGCTCGAGATCGCGACCACCGCGCCGACCTCGCGGAGCGCGCGCTCCTCGAACTTGCGGGCCGCGGCGTACTCGGCGCGGGCGACGAGCTTCTTCGGCCCGGTCTTCTCCTCGGCGAACTGCTTGAAGAAGTCGCTCTCGACGTTGTGCTGATCGAGCACCGTCCGGCAGAACGGCCGCTCGGCCTGGATGTCGAGGAGGTAGCGCGCCATCCCGAGGTGATCGACGTAGACGACGTCGACCGCGTTCGCGACGAGCTCGCGGCGCAGCGTCCGCCTGAGCTCGCGCGAGTCCCATTTTCCGGCGAGGTAGGGCACGCCGAGGAGCCGGAGCGCGACGACGCGCGGCACGCGTCGCTTGAAGTCGAACAGGTGAATGGGATGAAACACCGGCGGGACGACGCGGAGCTTCGGGACCGCCGCCTCGAGCGCGCGCACGTCGGCCGGCGGCACGTTCGTCTCGGTGACGGAGAGCAGGGTGACGGACTCGACCTCGGGGAGCGAGGCGATGATCCGCAGCTGCGACAGCGTGCGCACCGGACCGCCGCTGGTGGCCGGCCAGGGGAACTCGGTCGTCAGGTGGACTACGCGCATGGCCCGCCAACGTAGCCCACCCCAGTTTCGGCGTGTACCATCTGTCGTCCATGTCCGCTGGCTCAGCCAAGAAGCGTCGTGTCCTCTGCGTGTTCGGTACGCGCCCCGAGGCCATCAAGATGGCCCTTCTCTCGAAGGCGCTCCGCGCCCACCCCGACTTCGAGGCCGAGGTCTGCGTCACCGCGCAGCACCGGTCGATGCTCGATCAGGTCCTCGCGATCTTCGACGTGAAGCCGCGGTTCGACCTCGACCTGATGAAGGACAACCAGGGACTGGCCGACATCACCGCGCGGATCGTGACCGGGATGACGACGGTGCTCCGCGACTTTCGCCCCGATTGGCTGCTCGTCCAGGGCGACACGACCACGGCGTTCGTCGCCGCGCTCGCGGCGTTCTACGAGAAGGTCTCCGTGGCGCACGTCGAGGCGGGCCTCCGCACCGGGTTCAAGTACTCCCCCTGGCCGGAGGAGATGAACCGACAGCTCGTCGGGCGGCTCGCGGACCTCCACCTGCCTCCGACCGAGCGCGCCAAGCAGGCCCTGCTCGCGGAGGGCATCGCCGAGAGGAGCGTCCACGTCACCGGCAACACCGTGGTCGACGCGCTGCTCTGGGTCTCGAAGAAGCTCGACGACGATCACGCCGCGCGGCAAGAGCTCGACGAGCGCTTCTCGTTCCTCGATCCGAAGCGTCGCCTCATCCTCATCACGGGCCACCGGCGCGAGAGCTTCGGCAAGCCGTTCGAGGACATGTGCAACGCGTTCGTCGACATCGTCCGGGCGCGCCCGGACGCCGAGATCGTCTACCCCGTGCACCTCAACCCGAACGTCCAGGCGCCCGTGAAGGCGATCCTCGCGGCCGCGCCCGAGGAGCTTCGGGGCCGCATCCACCTGATCGATCCGATCGAGTACTTGCCGTTCGTCTACCTGATGAAGCGCTGTCACTTCATCGTCACGGACTCCGGCGGCGTGCAGGAGGAGGCCCCCTCCCTCGCGAAGCCTTGCCTCGTCACGCGCAACGACACCGAGCGGCCCGAGGCCGTCGAGGCCGGGACCGCGAAGCTGATCGGCACGCAGCGCGAGCGCATCGTGACCGAGTCGCTGCGTCTCCTCGACGACGAGGCGCACTACCGCTCCATGAGCCGCGCCCACAATCCGTACGGGGACGGCAAGGCGAACGACCGCATCGTCCAGATCCTGGGCTCGCTATGATGAGGGCATGGCGCAACGCTCCGAGGTCAACAACGAACGAACCGTCCCGAAGCACGAGGGCGTCGGCCGGCGGATGAACGAGCGGATCGATCTGCTCGGCTGTCCGTTCGACGCGATCACCGAGGACGACACCGTCGAGCTCGTCTTCGAGTGGAAGGGGGCGCGCGAGCGGAAGAGCCACCACATCATCACGGTGAACGTGGCCATCTTGATGATGGCGAGGGACGACGCCAAGCTCGCCGGCGCCATCGAGCGAGCCGATCTCGTGGTCGTCGACGGCAAGCCGCTCGTCTGGACGTCGAGGTGGCTCGGCGCGCCGGTCCCCGAGAAGGTCTCCGGCGTCGACCTGATGCGCCGCCTCCTCGAGGCGGGCAACGAGCGCGGCCTCTCCGTGTTCCTCCTCGGCACGACGCAGGAGCGGCTCGACGCGCTCGAGCGGGTGATTCGCGCGAACTACCCGAACGTAACGATCGCCGGCACGCGCAACGGCTACTTCAAGGTCCCCGACTACGCCGAGGTGACGAAGCAGATCCGCGAGGCGAAGGCGGATCTGCTCCTCGTCGGGATGCCCGCGCCGTTCAAGGAGATCTGGTGCGAAGAGCAGCGCGAGGCGCTCGCGACCCCGGCGATCCTCGGCGTCGGCGGGGCCTTCGACGTCATGGCCGGGTACGTCCCGCGGGCGCCGCGCCTGATGCAGGAGGCGGGGCTCGAGTGGGCCTGGCGCCTGGCGATGGAGCCGAAGAAGCTCTGGAAGCGCTACCTCGTCACCAACTCGGCGTTCCTCGCGTTGCTCGGCAGGACGCTCGCGACGCAGCGCTTCGCGCTCCGGCGACGCTGAGACGCCGGAGCGCGTGGGTCACTGGCGCTGAGGCGCGCGCGTCCGTCGGCGCGCCGAGACGCCGGAGCGCGTGGGTCGCTGGCCGCGGGCCCTCGTCAGCGTGGCTTCGCCGGCAGCGGCTTCGGAGCGACCTTGATCGTGTCGTCGCTCGTGCCGGCCTTCGCGGGCGCGGCAGGCCGGATGCTGTCGTCCGGCACGCTCCCCTTCGCGGGCGCCGCCGGCCGGACGCCGTCGTCGGCCGTACCGACACGCGCAGGCGCGACCGGCTTGATGCTGTCGTCCGGCACGCCCACCTTCGCGGGCCCGACCGGCTTGGTGCTGTCGTCCGGCACGCCCACCTTCGCAGGCGCGGCGGGCGCGCGGAGCTGGTTGGTCTTCGCGGCGTCGCCGACGCGCGCGTCGTCGCACCCCACGAGGAGGAGGACGACCGCGGCGAGGGAGAGGAGCTTCGGCATGCCAGGGTTGGACGAAGGAGCCGGCGAACCGACGTGTCGCCCGTTCGTGCGACACGCCGGCGGCGCGCGCTTCATCGCGCGCTTCGTCCCGAAGGTGCCACGGCGCCGGTAGCGCGCCCAGCGGAATCCGGGAGCGCCGCGAGCGCACACCCTGCGACTGGGTCAGAGGACGAGGCGGCTGAGGATGACGAGCGTCGCGCCGAGGCCAACGACGTGCGCCAGGCTCCGAACCCCCTTCACCCCGCCGATGTAGAGGAGGCCGTGGAGCGCGCGGGCGACGACGTAGACGATCGCCGCGATCGCGCTCACGCGGTCGCTCTCGTGCGCGAGGTGCACGACGACGACCGCGGTGAGGAACAGCGGAAAGTTCTCCTTGTGATTCGAGAGCGCGCGGCCGGCGCGCTCGACCCACGCCGGGACCTCGGGCTCCGCCTCCCGATTCCCCGCGTTCCACGCCACCCCGCCCGCGCGGGTCTTCCCCTGGATCTCGATCGTGACGAGCGCGAGGCCCCAGAGGGCGTTGACGACGAGACAGGCAAGATCGACGGTCATGGGTGGTCCTCGCGGGGCATCATGCCAGCGTCGCCAGCCGTTGCCGAGCTGCAAGGAGCGTACGCCCATCGCCGCGGTGAACGACGACGGCAGGAGCGCGACGGACGGAATGTCGACGGTGCGCTCCGGCTCCACGTGCGCGCGGGGATCTTCGCCGGGAGCCCCTCTGCCGGGGACGTCGTCCAGAAGCGCGCCGTCCTCCCGCGACCGCTCTCCGGACGGAAACGACTCCTCGACGGGCTCGCGCCGCCGCCTCGTATCCGCGCGAACTGTGGCAAGATCCGGGGCCGTGAGCAGCAACGTCGTCAACCTGAACCGGTTCCGCAAGAAGAAGCAGCGAGAAGACAAAGCCAAGCGGGCCGAGATCAACCGAGTCCGACACGGACGAACGCAGGCCGAAAAGGATCGTGAGCGCATGGACCGCGAGCGAGCGGCGCGCCTCATCGACGGCAAGCGCCTCGAGCGCGGTCCCGAGGAGGGTCCGAGTGACGGCGTGGCTCGCCGAGAACGATCGGACGAGGTCTGAGACATGAGCGACGACCGAGCGATCCGCGACGTCATCGAGCGGTGGATGGACGCGACCCGTCGCGGGGACACGGCGTCGGTCCTCGACTTGATGACGGACGACGTGATCTTCCTTGCGCCCGGTCGCGAGCCGTTCGGCAAGGAGGTCTTCCGCGTGGCCTCAGCCGCCATGACAGGCATGACCATCGACGGCGACCATCACATCGAGGAGCTCCACGTCATCGGAGATCACGCCTACGTGCGCAGCCGCATCACGGTGACGGTGACGATGCCGGACGAGAAGGTGCTCCGTCACGGGGGGCACGGCCTCTCGATCTTCCGCAAGGACGACCGGGGCTGGAGGCTCGCGCGGGACGCCAACCTGGTCGCCGTGACGGGCTCGAGCCAACCGTCCGCCTCGTAGCTGGCTCACTGGCACAGGTCGCGCTGGCGCTCGCGCGGCCGTTTACCGTAGAACGGCAGAACCCATGCGGCTCGCTCCATCGCGGATCGGCACGGCTCGATGTCGCGCCGGAGCGCGCGGCGGCGCGCGCGTCGAGCTTCGACGATGACGCCTCGTCACCGCGCTCTCGTCCTCGTCGCCGCCGTCGGTCTCGTCACCGCCGGCGCGACCCTGCTCTCCCGGCGCCACGCGGCGCGCGATCCGGTCGACGTCGTCGACGCGTCGCCGCCGTCGTTCGCGCACTCGTTCACGCCCGGACGGCGACTCACGTACGACGTCGACTACCGATCGGAGGCGCTGGTCGAGAGCACGCTCGAGCGCCCTTCGCTCGGCGAGAACGCGCCTCGACGCGACGGGGTGCTGACCCTCTCGTCGACCTTCGCCGGGACGTTGACGACCACCGTGCTGGAGCGTCGCCCCGACGGGTCGGCGCGCGTGCTCGCGACGCTCCGCGACCTCGAGGTCAGCGTGCTGCTCGCCGACCGCGCGCTCCCCCTCCCCGACGCGACGTTCGCTCCGCTCGCGCGCGGGTTCTTCGTGGAGTACGGGCCGGCCGGCGACGTGCGCGGCCTCGCGATCGAGCCCGACGCGCATCCGATCGCGAGCCGGCTCGCGGCGCAGCTCGTCACGTTCCTCCAGCTGGAGGCGGCGCCCGGCCACGGCGCGACGTGGGAGACCGACGAGACCGATCCGCTCGGCGGGCTCCACGCGCGCTACTCGCTCGTCGACGATCCGCCGTCACGCGACGGCGGGCAGCTCATCCAAAAGATCGTCGCGCGCCGGATCGCGCCGCGGACGACCGGCGCGCTCGGACGCTTGATCGCGGCGGGAGGGACGACCGGCGCCGCGACGCTCGCCTACGAGGTCTTGCCCGCGGAGGGGATCCTCGTCGAGGCGGCGGGAGCGCTGACGACGGAGCAGATCATCGGTGACCTCCGGGTGGGGAGCGACGACAGCACGCTGGTCGTCCGCCTCACCGCCGACGAGCGCGTCGCCGCCCCGCTCCTCCGCGAAGAGGCGGAGGAGCGCGCCGCCGCGCTCGGCGACCTCCGCCCGCTCGATCCCACGGAGCTCCGCGCGATCGAGCGACGGCGCGAGAACGAGGCGCTCCTCGCGCGTGTCGACCTCACCGCCGTGGTCGCGGACGCGCGCGCGCACCCGCCGCCTCCGCAGAGCCGAGACGCGGCGACGTACGCGCGGATCCTGTCCGCCGCCGTCGAGGCCTCCCCCGAGGGCCGCGCGCACCTCGAGAAGGCGATGCTCGAGCCCGCGATCGACGAGCGCGCGTTCGTCCCGCTGGCGCGCGCGTTCGGCGAGGACGGCTCCGCCGGAGCGCAGGCCGCGCTGGCGCGCGTGGTGAACGGCCGGCCGAAGGCCGATCCTGGCCGCGAGGTCGCGCTCTTCGCGCTCGGGCGCGCCGACGCCCCCACCGGCGCGACCGTCGCGCTGCTCGAGACGCTCTCGGGAGCCGCCGACGATCCCCACGCCTTCGCCGCGCTGCTCGCGCTCGGACGCGCCGCAGGGCAGCTCGCGGCGACGGAGCCGGCGCAGGGGACGCCGGTGCTCGACCGGCTCCTCGCGCGGGCGGCAAACGCCCCCGACGACGCCACGCGCGCGCGGGTGCTGGAGGCCGTCGGCAACGCCGGCTCACCGCGGGTCGAGCCGGACCTCGCCCGCTGGAGCGCGCCCGGCGCCGCGCCCCCGGTCCGACGCGCGGCGATCGGCGCGTATCGGCTGATCCCGACGGCGACCGCGCGCGCCGCGCTCCTCGCCGCGCTCGGTGGGGACGCCGATCCGTCCGTGCGCTCCGCCGCGCTCGAGGCGGTGCTCCTGCGCAGGCCCGACGACGGCATCGCAGACGCCGTCGCGGACCGGCTCGAGCACGATCCCGAGGAGTCCGTGAAGAAGCCCGCCGCGTCGCGCCTCATCTCCCTGTGCCGCCGCGTGGAGCGCGCGTGCACCCACGTCGAGCGGCTCCGGACGACGGGCGACGCGTGGACCCGTCACGAGCTGGCGCGCTTCGACCATCCGTGATCGGACAATTCCGTTGTGCCGGAGTGAATAGACGCCGACAATCCCGGTCGAACGATCTCCGGGGGCTTCTTCGGCGGTCAACGTCGACGCACGAGCGTCAGAACAGGAAGCGGATGGGCGCGAGGGGTTGGTCGGTTCGGCGGCTCGGACGCTTCACCATCGCGAGCGTCCTCGCGACCTCCGTCGTCGGCGCGAGCGCCGCGCTCGCGCAGCCGCGGCTCCCGGCCGGTTCCCCGACCACCGTGCCGAGGGCGCCCTCGGCTCCCCCGGCGGTCGTGCCGACGCCCGCCGCGGCGCCGGGCGGCGCGGTGGCGATGCCGAGGAACCCCGTCGCGCCGGGCACGGTGATCCGCGCGAACGCGCTCCAGACGAGGAAGGCGCTCATCGCCCCGGCGAGGCCGACCCCCGCGGTCGCGATGGTCGTGGCGCGTCAGGCGAAGCACGCGGCCTTCGACGAGCGGAAGACGCTCCGACCCATCCCGCGGCGCGGAGGGCCGATCCAGCCGCCGGCGCTCCCCGCGACGCTCGGCGCGGGCGGCCCGGCGCTCAAGGCCGGCGCTCAGGTCGTCGTCGACACCGACGGCCGGAAGGTCCCGGCGGCGGCCTACCAGGCCGACACGTACACGCTGGAGGACTACCTCAACACCCGCGGCGTGACCCAGCGCACGAAGGAGAGCGTGGGGCGCCAGACGCGCAACCTCAAGCGGCAGATCGCGCGCGCGCAGCTCCCGACCGCCGACGCGAACACGCTCCGGCCGACGAACGTCCCGGCGCTCCGCGGCAAGCCCGCCGTGCTCCCGATCGCGCGCGCGCAGACGCTGTCGCAGGCGAGCGCGACGCTCTGGGAGTCGGGCGACTCGGTGACGCTCGACGAGTACCCGTCGAAGAACGAAAAGCGCCGTCCTCCCCCGATCCGCCAGCCGCCACCGCCTCCGCCGCCCGAGGAGATCGACCGGCCGGACGCGACCACGACCTGGTACTACAAGTCCGGGGGCGAGGTCGGCCTCGACCTGGACGCCGACGCCACGTTCTCGGCGGGCAAGAGCCGCCGAAAGGCGCGCGCCACGATGGGGATCCGCGGCTACGCGGCCGGCATCGATTTTCCGCTCTTCGCGATCGACGGCGAGATCCAGAACAACGCCGAGCACACGTACGACAAGGCCAAGAAGACGTTCGGCAAGGGCGCCGGCGGCCACACGAAGGGCGGCTCGCTCACGATCATGGGGATCGGCGCGCCCACGTTCCCGAAGCTCGAGGGCTTCGAGAGCGGCCCCTCGTGGGCAAAGGGCGACAGCTGGACCGTCTCGGGCGCCGTGCCGGTCGGACCGTTCCTCGCCGAGTTCAGCTTCACGCTCGCGTACGAGGTCGGCGGCTACGCGCGGCTCGGCATCGAGGCCGACGGTCTGGGGGTCACGGCGGAGGTCGGACCCACGTTCGGCGCCTACGCGGAGCTCACCGCGGGCATCGGCATGGTCGGCTTCAGCGTCGGCGTCGGCGGGCACGTCGCGCTGCTCGGGAACCGCGACGCGAGCGGCCCGGCGTCCTTCACGCGCCGCTCCGTCTCGCGCTACGAGGACAGCGGCGCGAAGCAGCGCATGACCGCCAGCATCGAGTCGAACGTGTGGGCGCTCTCCGGCTACCTGTTCGCGTTCGTCGACACGTGGTGGGATCGCTACGACACGGAGCTCTTCGACTGGGACGGCATCAAGCTCGGCGCCAGCGACGTCTCCTCCGGCGTGACCGACATCCTGTGGGGCACGTTCCAGGAGCCCGACTACGGCCCGCTCAAGGAGTTCCGTGCCTTCGCCTGCCGCACCAAGACCGCGAAGACCGCCCACAACTTCCCGCACGACTGGGTCGTGACGACGCGCACCAAGGCCGAGATGCTCGCAGGCGGCTGCGAGCTCGCGGCCGTGAAGAACGACCTCTACTTCGGCAAGCTCGCGTCGAAGTGGAACCCCGACACCGTGCCGATCGCCGAGTGCCGCGCCGAGACCGCCTGGATGGAGGGGCCGACGGGCGCGCAAGGCATGGTCCTCGTCAACGCCCAGCTCCAGCCGGGCGCGCCGTTCATCACGAACGAGTACCTGAAGGCCGTGTGGCGAGACTGGAAGACAGCGCCGAGCGAGGCCGAGCTCCTGAAGGAGGCGAAGGCGGAGTGCGAAGCCGTCCGCGTCGGCTCCGGCCAGCGCCTCACGCTCGTTCGCATCGGCGGCTACGCATGGAAGACGAAGGGCGACGTCCTGCTCGACTGGAAGACGAAGGCGACGACGTCGACCATCGAGGTCCACCGCTGCACCGGCAACGGCTACGACTGGTGGGTGCAGACCGACAAGTCCGTGTGCCCGGGCGGCTACCCGAACGGCCCGACGAACTTCTACATCGCGAAGTAGCCGGCGCCGCGCGCCTGACGGAGGCGGGGGCCACCGGCAGCGCTGTGCGCGGCCGCCGGCAGCGGTGCGCGCGCAGCGCTGCCCGGGCCATGGAACGCCGAGAGCACCGCCCGCCTCGACGGCAGGGGTGCTCTCGGCCGCTGCGCTGACGCGCGCGTCGTGTCAGTGGGGCGCGGCCGGAGCCGCGCCGGTGCCGGCCGGCGCCTCGCCGTGCTCGCCGCCGGAGGCGGCCGCCGGCGGGACGAAGCCGCCGGGCGCCTCTTCGCCGGTCTTCGGCAGGACCTTCACGTTCTGATCGCCGTCGAGCTCACCGCGGCGCTCGGTGTCGTTCATCGTGTAGGCGAAGAAGACGCCGATGAAGAAGATGCACGAGATGAAGATCAGCGCGTTGAACTTGTTGTCGTAGCGCAGGTGCATGAAGAACGACACGACGAGGGACGCCTTCGTCGTGGCGATCAGGATGACGACGATCAGGTTCATCCGGCCGAGGTCGACGTACGACTGACCGACCGTGAGCACCGTCAGCGCGATGAGCGCCAGGAAGATGGCCACGTAGAAGGGCGTCGACGAGATGTGCGCGTGGACCGCGCCGTCGTCCTTGTGCGGGTGAGCGGGAGTCTGGGTTGCCATCGAGGAACCTCGGTCAGACCAGGTAAAGGAGCGGGAAGAGGTAGATCCACACGAGGTCGACGAGGTGCCAGTAGAGCGCCACGATGTCGACCGGGGTGAAGAACTCCTTCGAGAACTCACCGCGGTTGTTGCGGATCCAGATCCAGATGAGGACGCCGATGCCGATGACGACGTGCACGCCGTGCACGCCGGTCATCATGAAGTAGATCGAGAAGAACGATCCGGTGTTGGCCGGGAGCGCGGGAGCGCCGGCGACCAGGTGCTCGGCGTGCGGGTGGAAGAACCGACCCGGCAGGAGCCCGGCGTGGAACTTGTGCGAGTACTCGAAGTACTTGATCACGAGGAACAAGCACGCGCACACGATCGTGATGAGGATGTAGTTCCCCGTCGCCTTCCGGTTGCCCAGCTGCGACGAGCGCACGGCCATGGCCGCCGTGAACGACGAGAACAGGAGCACGATCGTGTTCGTGCCGCCCATGATCTTGTCGAGCTGGTGGCTCGCGGCGAAGAACATGTCGGGGTACCAGCTGCGGTACACGCCGTAGGCGACGAAGAGCCCGCTGAAGAAGAGGAGCTCCTGCGCCAGGAACACCCACATCCCGAGCTTGGCGGCGTCGAACTGCTGCGCCGGCGTGTCGAAGTGGTGGGCCAGCCACTTCGGGCCGTGGTGGCCGTGGCCGTGGTCGTCGCCGTGCGCGTGCTCGCCCGCGCTGGCGGTGGCTTCGCTGCTCATCCGTGATCTCCTTCAGCGGCCGCTGCCTTCTTCGCAGGAGCCTTGCCTCCCCGGAGGCCGGGGAAGAGCGGGTCGTCGAAGCCCTCGTACAGCTCGTCGTCGGTGGCGAGCTGGTAGTCGTACTGCCCACGCGTGAGGACCGGGTCCTTCACGAAGTTGAACGTCGGCGGCGGCGTCGGCGTCTGCCACTCGAGCGCGGCCGAGCCCCAGGGGTTACGCGAGGCCGGCTTCCCGTTCATCAGCGAGCGGATGAACATCACCATCAGGACGAGGAAGCCCACGCCGAGGATCCACGACCCGACCGTCGAGACCTGGTGGAAGATCTCGTACTGCGGGAGGTAGTCGTAGTAGCGCCGCGGCATGCCGCGCGAGCCCATGATGAACTGCGCGATGAACGTGACGTTGAAGCCGATGAAGACGAAGAACCAGCCGACGCGCGCCCAGCCCTCCTCGTACATCTTGCCGGTGAACTTCGGCCACCAGTAGTGGAGGCCGCCGACGAAGCCCATGACGGTCCCGCCGACCATGACGTAGTGGAAGTGCGCCACGACGAAGTACGTGTCGTGGAGGTGCACGTCGACCGCGAGCATGCCGAGGAAGAGGCCGGTGAGGCCGCCGATCGTGAAGAGGAAGATGAAGGAGAGCGCCCAGAGCATGGGCGACTGGAGCGAGATCGAGCCCTTGTAGAGCGTCGCGACCCAGTTGAAGACCTTCACGCCGGACGGGATGGCGACGAGGAAGGTCAGCGCGCTGAACACCATCGTCGCGTACTCGCTCATGCCGGCGACGAAGAGGTGGTGCCCCCAGACGAGGAAGCCGAGGAGCGCGAGGCCGAGCGAGCTCGCCGCGATCGCCATGTAGCCGACCGGCTCGCGGCGGGAGAACGTCGCGAGGATGTCCGAGACGACACCCATGCCCGGGACGATCATGATGTAGACGGCGGGGTGCGAGTAGAACCAGAAGAAGTGCTGGTAGAGCACCGGGTCGCCGCCGAGACGCGGGTCGAAGATGCCGAGGCCGAGGAAGCGCTCCATCGTGAGGAGGAGGAGCGTGATCGCGAGGACCGGCGTCGCGAGGACCTGGATGATCGACGTCGCGTAGAGCGCCCAGGTGAAGAGCGTCAGCCGGCGCCAGGTGAGGCCCGGCGCGCGCATCTTGTGCACCGTGGCGATGAAGTTCACGCCGGTGAGGATCGACGAGAAGCCCATGATGAACGCGGCGAGCGTCATCGGGATGACCGACGTGGCCGTGCCGACGCCGCCGTGGGCCGGATCGCTCGAGCTGTAGGGCGTGTAGAACGTCCAGCCCGTGTCGACGCCGCCGTTGATCATCGAGTAGAGGCCGAAGCAGGCTCCGAACCAGTACACGTAGAGCGACAGCAGGTTCAGCCTCGGAAACGCGACGTCCTTCGTGCCGAGCTGGATCGGGAGGATGATGTTCCCCATCGCCGCCGGGATCGACGGGATGATGAAGAGGAACACCATCACGACGCCGTGCAACGAGAACATCTTGTTGTACGTGTCGGCGTCCATGAGCGTCTTGCCCTGGGTGAAGAGCTCCGCGCGCACGAGCAGCGCGAAGATTCCGCCCAGGAGGAACGCGATGGCGACGCTGATGAGGTACATGATCCCGATCCGCTTGTGATCGAGGGTCACGAGCCAGCTCATCAGCCCCTTCTTCTCGAGGAAGCTGGCGTTCGGGTCGACGTCGTCGTGATGCGCGCCGGGTGTCGTGGTGATGGCTGCCATGGGGATTGTCTCGCGTTACAGCTACTTGAGGCTCTTGATGTAGGCGATCACCGCGTCGAGCTGCTTGTCCTTCATCACGAAGGGCGGCATCTGGACCGAGGCGTAGCCGGCGACGATCTTCGCGTTGGGGCGGAGGATCGACTCGCGGAGGTAGTTCTCGTCGACGTGGACCGGGCCGGTGGTCGTGTTCTCGTCGCGCCCGAAGAGACCGGCGAGCTTGGGACCGGGCGTCTTGGAGCCGCCGATCTCGCCGGTGCCGCCCGCGCCGTGGCAGGTCGGGCAGCCGTTCTTCACGAAGAGGCGCTCGCCCCACTTGGCGGGCGCGCACTCTTCCTCGCCGCCCTGGCAGTCGCCGAGCTTCTTCTCCCACTCCTTGTACTCTGCAGGCGGGAGGATCTTGACCGTCGCGAGCATGCCGGAGTGGCTCGTGCCGCAGTACTCGGCGCAGAAGACGTTCGCCGTGCCCGCCTTCGTCGGCGTGAACTGGATGAACGAGTACTGCCCCGGGACCGCGTCGCGCTTCATGCGGAACTCGGGGATGTAGAAGGAGTGGAGGACGTCCTCCGACGAGATGATCATCTTGTACGGGCGCCCGAGCTCCAGCGTGAGCTCACCCGGCTCACGGTCGCCGGTCGGGTACTCGAACTCCCAGCTCCACTTCTTGCCGCGCGCGCGGATCTCGGTGGCGCCCTCGGCGGCCGTCGCGTTGCGGATGTAGCCCGTGAAGCCGGCGTGGAAGAGGAAGAAGATGAAGATGGTCGGCGTGATCGTCCAGAACAGCTCCAGCTTCATGAAGTGGCCGGTCGGCTCCGGCTTCACCCCCGGCTTCCTGCGGTACTTCATGACGAAGTAGAGGAGCGCCGCGGTGATCGCCACGGTGAAGACGACCGAGAACCAGAAGATGAAGTCGTACGCCTTGTCGATCGGCGGAGCCGTGTCGGCCATCGACGGCGGCAGCTGGAAGTTATCGGACTCGACCGGTTGGAACGAAAGCACCTTCAGCCTCCTCGCACGCTGACTGCGGTGGGGTCGAGTCTCTCTCGACCAGAATTTTCGGGGTTTCCCCGCGACGGATTGTCATTGGCGCCCGCGGCGCCTTCGCCGTCCGAGCCAGAAGTCTTGCGCTTCTTCATGAGCTCCCGGCTCCAGAAGAGCCCGAGGAAGCCGAAGAGGACGAGGGCGACCGCGCCCCCGCCGACCTGCATCACGCGCTGCGCGACGAGGACGTATTTCCCGCCCTGCGGATCGTAGTGGTAGCAGTAGAGGATCAGCTGCTCGACCGTGGTGATGTGCCGCCCCTCGGACGCCTCGAGCAGACCGAGGCGGAGATCGGCGGCCGGGAACTCGAGCCCGTAGAGGTAGCGAGCCATGTGGCCGTTCGGCTTGACGACGAAGACGACCGACGGGTGACCCCACTGCTTCTGGCGCTCATCGTACTGGTACTCGAAGCCGGCGGCCTTGGTGACGGCCTCGATCGCGGCGAGGTCGCCCGAGAGGAAGTGCCAGCCGCCGTGCTTGGACGTGTGATCGCGCCCGTACTCGGAGAGGATCCCTGCGCGCTTCGCGGCGGACTTCTCGAGCGACTCGTTCGGGTCGATGCTGATCGTGACGACGTCGTACTCCTTGCCGATCGTCCAGCGCACTCCCTTGAGGCCGGCGGCGAGGTTGTTCGTGATCATCCCGCAGACGACGGGGCACGTGTGGTACGCGAACTGGAGCACCACCGGCCGCTTGCCGTCGAAGTACTTCCCGAGCGTGACGGGCGCGCCCGTGTGATCTCGGAACGGGGTGGAGAGCGGCAGGGGCCCGTCGAGGTGCTCGGTGACGCCGACGTGCTCGAGCTCGCGCGGCGTCGACGCGATCTGCGCGCCGGCCGAGCCCGGGACGAGCAGCGCGAGGACACACGCCAGCGTCGCGATCCAGGTCGCGGCGAGGGTCGTGGTCTGCGTGCGCGTCTTCATGGCGGGCTCGGCGTCGGTCGGGAATTCTAGTGGTGCGCGCCGGCGTCCGCCGCCGGAGCCGGGTGATGCGCGCC
>JAHBWA010000110.1 GCA_019637195.1 Labilithrix sp.
CGCGTCGGCGTATCCCGCGGGCATGAAGACCGCGTCCGAGACCTTCTGCGTCAGCGACGGCTCGCTGAGGCCGCCGTCCGGCTGGCCCGGGCGCGACGGCCGCGGGAAGCGGACGCTGGCGTCGTACGGGGTGTAGAGCAGATCGACGCCGAGGTTCACGGTCGCCGGGCGGACGACGCGGTGCGAGACTTCGGCGCGCGCGGACAGCGGCGCGGTCGTGAGGTCGAGGTAGTTCGAACCGAAGCCGAAGTTGACCCGGTCGCCGCCGTAGGCGGCCACCGCGGTCACGCGTGTCTTCGAGTCGATCTTGTAGTGGTAGCGCGCCTGGAGCCGCCAGAACGCGGTGAGGGCGCGGACCCCGCCGCCGAGCACGAAATCGCCGCCGAGATCGGCGCCGAAGATCTCGATCCGGTCGTCCGAGCCGAAGAGGAAGAGGCGCAGCTCGTGGTCGGGGCCGAGCTCCTTCTTCAGCATCACCTGGTAGTCGTAGTAGCGCGGCGCGGTGCTGACGCCGCCGGCTTGCTCGAGGGCCGGGCCGAGCCAGAGGTCGAAGTAGGAGCGGCGGCCGCCGACGAGGAAGCTCCAGCCCTTGCCGAGCGAGCGCTCGGCGAGGACGCGCGCGTCGATGAAGTCGACCTGCGCCATGCCGTGGAGCTTGCCGTCCGACTTGGGGCCACGGACGCCGACGTCGACGATGCCGCCCATCCCGCGCCCGTACTGCGCGCCGAAGTTGCCGGGGTAGAAGTCGATGCGGTCGAGGACCTCGGTGGGCAGGACGGATGACAGACCGCCGAAATGGTAGACGAGCGGTACGTTGGTCCCGTCGACGAAGAACTGCGTGTCCTGCGGCGCCGATCCACGAACGACGAGGGCGCCGCCGAACGGCGGCGGACGCGCCACGCCGGGGAGGTTCTGGAGAGACCGGAGCGCGTCGCCGTTCGTCCCCGGGATGAGCGCGATCTCGTCGCGCGAGATGGTCCGCTTGGTCACCTCGCGGGGCGGGCGCTCGCCGCGGACCCGCACCTCTTCGATCGCCTCGTCCGGCGGGAGGTCTGGCGGCGGGGGCGGCGGCTCCTCCGCCGACTCGAGCCGGAGGACGAGCTCGGCCTCCTCGCCCGGGCCGAGCTCCTCGTCGAGCTCCTCGGCCTTGCGGCCGCGCGCCTCGACGCGGACGTGCACCTTGCCCGGCGTGAGGCCGTCGACGCGGAAGCGGCCCTCCGCGTCCGTGGTCGTCGTCTGCTCGGCGCCGTCCGCTGCGCGCACGGTCACCGTCGCGCCGGCGATCGGCGCCTCGTTGGGCTGGCGCGCCACGCGCCCGGAGACGCGCGCGCTCGGCGCCTCGAAGCGGTAGGCGAAGCGGATCATCGCGGCGACGGGCGCGCCGTTACGCGTCGCCGGCTCGAAGACGAGCGACGAGGCGGCCGACGCGGCGGCCTCGTCGAAGCCGTGTCCCGCCGGCGCGTCGATGGTCGCGTTCTTGACCGAACCGTCGGCGTCGATCTCGAGCACCAGATCGACGGTGACCCTCCCGCGGACGCCGTCGCGCAGCGCCTGTTCGGGGTAGCGCGCCGGCGAGTCTGTCTTGAGCCGCGGCGGGACGACCACCGGCTTCGCGGCGGCGCCGCCGGGCCGCGCGGCGCTCGATTGCGCGACCGCCGGCGATGTGTCGAGCAAGGCGCCGGCAGTGAGCGTCGCGGCCAGCACCGTGCGAAGCAACGTGAGCTTCGTCACCGGCGCCTCCGATGCTCGACGTCCGGGGCGCGTTGCGGGCCGAGCTCGCTTCTTCGCCAAGGCGTCGCCGCGAGGCTACGAGCCGTGAGCTGACGTGCACGACTCGTCGTGCAGCGTCGAGTCGCTCGACGCGCCGATGGGATCTGCATGGAGCGCGGCGACACAGCAAGGCGCGCGCCGGCGTGGCCGCTCGCGCGATCCGTGCGAACGCGCGGGGCCCGAGCGGGAGGCGAGGCCGAGCCCCGTACGAACGGTGACGATCCGCGTGAGAACGATCGTTCATTGCGGACGCCGCTCCGGCGCGCTTCGCGCTCGGTAGAGCTCGAGCGCGCGCGGACGCGCTTCGCCAGACGTCGAGCGCGCGACCGCGCTCAGGTTCGACGTACGCCCATCGCGTTCGACAGGAGCATCTCGCGGACGCCCTGGGCGCGCTCGCGCGCCACGGGCACGGTGAGCCCGCTGTTCGACGACCCCGTTCGCTCGCCGTTCGTGGCCTCGTCGGCGACGAGCGCGGCGCCCACGAAGATCGTCGTCTCGCTCCCGTCGCGGTCCAGCCGCTTGATGTGCGAGGCGTTGACGAGCCAGTTGCGGTGGACGCGCGCGAACGAGCGGCCGAGCGACGCTTCGATGGCGGAGAGCGAGAGGTCGACGTCGAACGTGCCGTGGGCGGTGTGGACCGACGTGAGTCGATCGGCCGCCTCGAACGCCCAGACCTCGGCGGGCTCGACGAACACGAGGCCGCGTCCCCGTCGCGCGACGATCCGGAGCGGCGGTGGCGGCGGCTGCGACTCGGTGCGGGTTCGGCGAGCGTGGAGCCGGTCGAGGCACGCCTCGACGCGATCCTCGGCGAACGGCTTGATCAGGTAGTCGGCGACCCCGAGGTCGAACGCCTCGAGGGCGTGCTCCCTGAAGGCGGTCGCGAGCACGAAGAGCGGCGCGCCCGGCTCACGCGAGAGCTCCCGCACGAGCTCGAGCCCGGCGCCTTCTCCGTCGGGCATCAGCTGCACGTCGACGAACACGACGTCGACGCTGACCCCGCTCTTGCCGGCGGCGAGGACGGCGCGCGCCTCGTCGACCGACGCGATCGCGCCGACGACCTCCGCGAGCCCGGTGCCTTCGAGCAGCTCGACGAGGTAGTTGCGTGCCGGCCACTCGTCCTCGAGGACGAGCGCTCGCAGCGGAGTGACTCCGGTGCGCTTCATGAGAGCTCCTTGGCGGCGAGGGTCGAGCCCGGAAGCTCGACGATGGACCTTGTGCCCGACGTCGACGACTCCATCCGGAGCTCGGCGTCGGGGAACTTCAGCTCCAGCCGCCGGCGGACGGACCGGAGCCCGAAGGCCCCCTGGCGCGGCTCGGCGTCGGGGAGGCCGGGGCCGTTGTCCTCGACGGTGCAGATCACCCGCCGCGCGCCGTTCATCGCGGCCCGGACGGTGACGACCCCGCCGCCGCGCCGTCGGAGCGCGCCGTGCTTCACGGCGTTCTCGACGAGCGGCTGGAGGAGCAGGCGCGGGAGGAGGACGCGCCGCGCGCTCGGCTCGATCTCCCAGACGAAGCAGAGCGCTCCCGCGTGGCGTGACTCGAGGATCTCGGCGTAGCGACGGAGCCAGGCGACCTCGTCCTCCAGGGGTTGGAGCTCGTCCGCGTCGCGCAAGGAGTCCCGGAGGAGCTCGCCGAGGCAGGCGATCAGCCGGCGCGCCTCGCGCGGGTTCTCGGTCACGAGCCCGGCGACGGCGTTCAGCGTATTGAGGAGGAAATGCGGCTCGAGCTGCGAGCGGAGGCGCGCGAGCTCGGCGGTGGTCTTGAGCTGCTCGGCCTCGAGGCGCAGCTTGTCGGCCTCGAGCGCGCGGAGCGTCGCGTCCTCCGCGACATAGGGGAAGACGAAGGCGAGCGCCCAGACGCCGGCGTGGAGGACCCCCACGAGGAGGCCGAAGGTCATCGAGAAGGCGAGCGGTCGCGGGGGCCCTTCGCCTCGGAGCGAGGGCCACAGCTGCACGAGCCCGAGGTTGAAGACTGCCGCGAACACGCTGGAGAGCGCGAGGGCGACGAGGAGCGCGCTGACGACCGCAGCGGCGGTGCTCGAGCGCCGCCGCTGGTTCCAGTCGTAGATCGACGACATCGCCGCCGTCAGGACCAGCATGCCGAGGAGCGACCAAGAGAAGCGCGCGAGGATGACGCCGCCGTGCTGCATCCGGAGCGCGCTCGGCACCGTCTGGAGCATGATCGAGACGACGACGATGGTGAGCCCCGTCAGGAGCCGGCGTCGCACGAGCGGCTCGGGGTGACCGATGGCGCCAGGCACGAGCCTCGCGAGGAGCGAGGTCGGACGCACGCTCGGGCCGCCTGAAGACATCGAGCACACGGTAGCCCATCTCGCTTCCGCGTCATCATGTTGCGCGACGTCGTCTCGCGTCGGGCGCTTGCTCCCGCGCGCTCGCGTTCGGGGCGCTAGAGAGACTCCGATCTGCTGGACATCGCCCTGGAGCAATGGAAATAGGCTGATTTCCATGCTTTCCCGCTCACTCCGCGCCCCGGCGCTCCTCGCCCTCCTCGCCGTCGCTTGCAGCACGAGCGATCGGACGAACTCCGAGCCCGCGGGGCGTGAGACCGGCAGAGTCGACTTCGGCGGGTCGATCGCCCACCGTGATCCGCGCCTCGGCGGCGCGCCCACCTTCGTGTGGATGAACCGGGCAGGCGCGCCGGGGTTCGCGAGCGCCTCGGACGCGGCGCTGGCGATGCTCCCGTCGGTCGAGCGCTCGTTCGGCGTCGCCGCCGATGTGCCGGCGTCGCTCGCGCACGTCGACGACCTCGGCAAGGGGGCGATCGTCGCTCGCTACGAGCAGCGCATCGGCGGCCTCGAGGTCTTCCGCGGCGGCGTCAACGTCGTCATGACGCGGGGGCTCGAGCCGGTCGCTGCGTCGGGCTTCCTCGCGCCGACCGCGCGGGGCAGCGAGCGGCCGTTCGCGATCGGCTCGTCCGCGGCGCTCGCGATCGGCGCGCGCCACCTCGGCTGGACGGGCGCGTTCTCGCCCGTCGCCGGCCGCGACGGGTACGAGCGCTTCTCCGGCGCCGGTCTCTTCGCGCCCGCGCGCGTGAAGAAGCTGCTCTACCCGCTCTCCCGCGGCGAGGGGGTCGAGCTCGAGCCGGCGTGGTACGTGGAGATCCTCGTCGCCGCGGGACCGGCGCGCGCCTGGGTCGTCTCGGCGACCGACGGTCGCGTGCTCTTCGAGAACGATCTCGTCCGCTACGACGCCTTCACCTACCGCGTCTACGCCGACGCCACGACGATGCGCCCGATGAACGGGCCGCAGGGCAACCTCTTCGCGCCGCACCCGACGGGGAAGCCGGACAAGCAGAAGCTCGAGTGGCAGCCGAGCCAGCTGGTCACGCTCCAGAACTACCCGTTCTCGAGGAACGACCCGTGGCTCCCGCCGGACGCGACGACCACGAGAGGGAACAACGTCGTCGCGTACGCCGATCGCGTCGCGCCCGACGGCTTCGACCCGGGCGCCGACACGGCTCCGGCGCTCACGGCGGACAAGACGTTCGACCACCTCTACGACACGGCGGCGTCGCCGGACGCGGCGCCCGCGTCGATCCAGGCGTCAGCGACCCAGCTCTTCTACGTCACGAACTTCCTCCACGACTGGTTCTACGACGCGGGCTTCGACGAAAAATCCTACAACCATCAGGCGCGGAACTTCGATCGCGGCGGCCTCGGCTTGGATCCGCTGTACGTCGAGGCGCAGGACAACAGCGGCCGCAACAACGCGAACGCGATGGTCCCGCCGGACGGGCAGTCGCCGCGCATCCAGATGTTCGTCTTCGGCGGCTCCAGTGACGCGTCGCTCGTCGTCAGCGCGCCGGCGTCGATCGCCGGGACGAAGAGCGTCGGGATCGCGAGCGGGTTCGGTCAGGACGCGTTCGACCTCAGCGGCGCGGTGGTCCTCGCCGTCGACGGCGGCGGGGCCGATCCGGCCGACGCCTGCGAGCCGCTCGAGATGGACGCGGCGGGGAAGATCGTCCTCGCTCACCGCGGCACGTGCTCGTTCGCGCAGAAGGCGGAGGCCGCGCAGGCGGCCGGCGCCGCGGGGGTCATCATCGCGAACGTGGCGAGCTCGATCAACCCGACCGCGGCGCCGTTCATGGGCGGCCAGCAGGCGGGGATCACGATCCCGGTCCTCTCGCTCTCGCTCGCCGACGGCCAGGCGCTCGAGGCCGCGCTCGGCGCTGGCGCGACGGTCACGATGAAGCGCAGCGCGGGCGGCGATCTCGACGGCGCGCTCGACACGACGATCGTCGCGCACGAGTGGGGTCACGTCCTCTCGAGCCGCCTCGTCGGCAACGGGATGGGGCTCCGGACGAACCAAGCCGGCGGCCTCGGCGAGGGCTGGGGCGACTTCACGTCGCTGCTCTTGATGGCCCGCGCGGGCGATCCGACGAAGTTCGGCGGCACCTACGCGAACGGCTCGTACGCGACGAGCGGCAGCGGCGACGACATCTACTTCGGGACGCGGCGGCTCCCGTACTCGATCGACTTCACGAAAAACGCCCTGACGCTCAAGCACATCGCGAACGGCAACGCCCTCCCGGCGAACGTCGCCACCAGCTTCGGCGAGGACGGAAGCTTCAACGCCGAGGTGCACAACACCGGCGAGGTCTGGGCGACGATGCTCTGGGAGTGCTACGCGTCCCTCCTCCGCGAAGGGCGCCTCTCCTTCGCCGAGGCCGAGGACCGGATGCTCCGGTACCTGGTGGCGTCGCTCAAGCTTACCCCCTCCGATCCGACGATCCTCGAGGCACGCGACGCGCTCCTCGCCGCCGCGCTCGCCGTCGACGCCAAGGACTTCGAGCTGTTCTGGAAGGCGTTCGCGCGGCGCGGCGCCGGCGCCGGCGCGGTCGCGCCGCCGAAGGACAGCACGACCAACCAGGGCGTACAGGAGAGCTTCGAGTCCGGCAACGCTCTGCAGGTCGTCGACGTGACGCTCACCGACGACGTGATCTCGTGCGACCACGACGGGATCCTCGACGAGGCCGAGGTCGGCACGATCGAGCTCACGGTCCGCAACAGCGGCTCCGGGACGCTCACGCAGCCGAAGGCCGAGCTCCTCGCGAAGAGCGAGGGCGTCACGATCGTCGATCCGGCGCCGAGCACGCTCCCCGCGCTCGCGCCGTTCGAGTCGACGAAGGTGAAGCTCCGCGCGAGCGTCAAGGGACCCACGCCGGGCGCGCAGATCGAGCTCGACGTCGCGGTCAGCGATCCGGCGCTCCCGGAGGGCCGCGTGGTCCACGTGACCGTGCCCACGCGCTACGACGCGGATCAGGCGCCCGCCTCGTCGGCGGTCGACCACGTCGACACGGCGAAGACCGTGTGGCGGGTCGCGGGCGAGGGGGCCGGCGAGGAGTGGGCGCGCTCGACGACGGCGGGCGACGGCTTCTGGGAGATCGGAGATCCGCCGCAGCGAGCGGACCACACGCTGACGTCGCCGCGCTTCACGATCGACGCGACGACGTTCACGCTGGCCTTCAAGCACCGCTGGTCGCTCAAGCGCTCGGCGCGCCGCAACGTCGACATCGACGGCGGCGTGGTCGAGCTCAGCGTCAACGGCGGCAGGACGTGGGCGGACATCTCGAGCTACGGCAAGATCGACTACAACACCACGCTCGACGGGAGCGACCGCACCGACAACCCGCTGAAGGGCCGCGAGGCGTACGGCGGCGTGAGCCCCGGCTATCCGGACGAGTGGGTCTCTTCGCGCATCGACGTGACGCTCCCGGAGCCGCCGGAGGACGTCCGGATCCGCTTCCGGCTCGGCGCGAGCTTCGGCCGGCCGGGGGAGGGCTGGGCGATCGACGACATCGAGCTCGGCGGCATCTCCAGCACGCCGTTCTGGTCCTACGTCCCGCACGCGGACGAGTGCGACCCGAACGGGCCGACGGTGAACGCGGGGGGGCCGCAGGTCGTCGCTTCGGGCGCGCTCGTGAAGCTCGCCGGCAGCGCCACGCATCCGGAGGGGCTCGCCATGACGTACCTCTGGTCGCAGGTCGCCGGCCCGGCGGTGACGCTCGCGGAGGGCGAGACGCTGACGCCGACGTTCACCGCGCCGAGCGCGAGCGAGCCTGTCACCGTCACGTTCGCGCTCCGCGCGCACGACGACGCTCTGCTCAGCGCCGCTTCGCGTGTCGACGTCGTCGTCGAGCCGGCCCAGGCCGTCGGCGACGGGGGCTGCGCTTGTCGCACGACGCCGGCGCCGCGTCCGACGACGGGCGCGATCGCGCTCGTCGGCTTGGCGGCGTTGCTCGTGCGCCGCGCGCGTCGCCGATAGGCTGGCCGCGCCGCCGCTCGGCGGCGGGCGTCGTGGAGTCCGGACGGCTCAGCAGCGGGCGTCGTGGAGGACCGCGGCTCGCGCACGGCCGCAGCGGCAGCTCCGGCGCACCCAAGACCAGAGCTTGTCGATGTCGATCGGCTTTGGCAGCACCGGCACGCCTTGCGGTGCGCGGTGCGGAGCGGACGTCGAGACCACGACGTCGAGCGCCGACAGCGACGGGTCGCGGCGCATCTGGGAGAGCAGCTCCTCGCCGGTCATCACCGGCATCATCAGATCGACGATGACGAGGCATGGCCGCTCGGTCGCGAGCAGGCCGAGGGCGTCCGCGCCGTTGCGCGCCCCGGCGGCCGTGCAGCCGATCATCTCGACGGCCTCGCAGAGCGTCTCGCGGACGTCGTCCTCGTCGTCGACGACCAGTACGCAGCAGCCGCGCCTCTTCCTCCCCGCGCCGCTCATGGGGCACGCGGTAGGGTGACGCGGAAGAGCGTGCCGCCCTCTGCGGTCGAGTCGAGCTCCAGCGTCCCGTCATGCGCGCGGACGATGCGCTCAGCGATGTAGAGGCCGAGCCCGAGGCCCTCTGACGGCCCGTTCGACTTGCGGTTGCGCTTGAACGGCTCGAAGAGCAGCGCGCGGTCGGCGGCGGCGATCGGCGGTCCTCCGTTGTGGACCTCGACGCACACGGCGTCGGCGTGCGCGACGAGCCGGACGCGCACGGGCGCGTCGGGCGACCCGTGGACGACCGCGTTGCCGACGAGCGTGCGCACGACCTGCGTGAGGCGCTCCGTGTCGACGGGGGCCGTGCAGGCTCCGTCGATCTGCAGCTCGATACGAGCCGTGGGATGTGTCAGGCGTGCCTCTTCGACGACCTTCGCCGCGACGTCGGCGACGTCTTGCTCGGGCTCCCGCACGATCGGTACGCCGCCGTTCAGGCGGTCGCAGGTCACGTCGAGGATCTGCTCGATCATGCGCTGCATCCGGACGCCGCTCGTGATGACGCGTTCGAGCCGGCGCCCGCTCTCCTGCGTGAGCTCGCCGCGCATGATCATGAGGCGCGCCGTCGTGAGGATCGTGCTCAGCGGGTTGCGTAGATCGTGCCCGAGGATGGCGAGGAACTGCTCCTTGAATCGATCGTTCTCCTCCGCCGTCGCTCGCGCCGTGCGCTCGCGGTTCACGCTCTCGAGGAGCTCGGCCTCGACGCGCGTGCGTTCGCGCAGCGCCTCGCGGAGGGCGGCCTCGAGGCCCCGCCGGTGGCGGAGCTCGTTCTCGAGCGCGCGTACGCGCTCTTCGAGCGACGACGACGTCGCGCCTTCGCGCGGGGCGATGGGGCGAAGCGCGGAGGCGTCGTCGCGCGGGGCGATGGGGCGAAGCGCGGAGGCGTCGTCGCGCGGGGCGATGGGGCGAAGCGCGGAGGCGTCGTCGCGCGGGGCGATGGGGCGAAGCGCGGAGGCGTCGTTCGCGAGAACGTGCGTATGCCGCGCGCAAACGGCCTCCAGGCCGTGGGGCGCTCGCCCGTCGGAGAGGCTCCCGGTGGAGTACGCGCAGAGGAGGGTGAACGAGTCCCGGGCGCTGGCTTCACTCCAGAGCTCTTCGAGTCGGAGGGCCTCGCTCGACCGCCCCGCCCTCCAGAGGACGTCGACCATCTCACCGAAGGCGCGGATCCGTGCGCCCGGTGTCGTGGCGCGGGCCGCGTCGATGATCCTCGCGAGCGTGGCGCGGAAGCGGCTGGCGTCCACCGAGCCGCCGGTCATGAACGTGGAGAGCGTCTCGTGCGCGTCGAGCATCGTGAGCTGACGTCGCGCGACGGCGCGGTCGAACGTGTCCGCATCGATGCAGCGAGCGATGCCGTCGCGGTGTGCCGGTGTGGCGATGACGACGACGTGCTCGCCGGTCTCGAGGCCCTCGCCGAGGAACTTGCCGACGCTCTCGAAGAGCGCGGCGGCCTCGTCGTAGAACTGCACCGCGTGGGTAGGACGCTCCGCGGCTGCGAGGAGCTCGACCGCTCCAGCCTTCTCGTCTGCCTCAGCCGGGATGCGAAGGATGGTGGCCACGACGCGATGTTCTCCGGGGCGGCGCGCCGGTGGGACGCGCTGCGCTACGAACCGTGGGCTGAGCGGCTCTACCGGTCAACGTGACAACGGGCCTCGCGGACGGCGAGCGCGCGCCTGCCGCGCGCTCGCCTCGGGGGACTCGTGTGCCGTGCGTCGGAGGGAGAGGCACACGTGCGGCGGACCGCGCGCGTGCGGCGGATCCTTCGCCTGCCCGTCGCGGCTGTAGAGCCGTGGTGCGGGCCGGGCGGTGCGGGGCGGGCGGGGGGCGAGCGCAGCGGCGTTGCCGCCCGCGGGCGGACGCCGCGTCTTACATCGTCAGTCCAATCGTCAGTCCAGGAGCAGGCCCTTGCGGTATCCCTCGAGGTTCTCGCGCGAGCAGCGGTCGAAGTCCGTCAACGCGGGAAACCGCGGCAGCACCGCGGCCAGGATCTCGCGACCGTAACGCCACGCTCGTTGCTCCTCGGCGAGGACCTCTTCGCGGATCGCGCGGGGTAGCGTGTGAGGCTCTTCGTAGACCGTGCGTGGCCGCGCCGTCATCAGGTCCTCGAATGCCTCGGACGTGTCGCCGCGCAGCCAGGACTCGTGGTGCCCGAGCTCGTGGGCGAGGAAGATCGTCGCCGGCACGTCCTCGACGCGCCCGGCCGCTCGAGCGCAGTAGATCGCGACGAACGGATCGTCTCCCTTCGGGCAACCCGTCGTCACGAACACCGCGTGCGGCGCCGCCCGCGCGACGTAAAAGCGGACGGCGATCCGTCGCTCTCGCATGGCGTGCCGGACGAGCTCGGGAAAGTGCTCCGTGACGAGCAAGGCCTGATACGCGGCCGGCCACACCAGCGGCTTGTCGCGCTTCATCGTGCGCATGGACGACGCTTCCGCGCTGCTCGGAGCGAGGCTCGAGCTGCAGGTCAAGATGAGTCGGCCCCCGCCGAACGCCAGGCCCTTCGTTCGTGCAATCGAAGCCCTGGCGCCCCGAGCCGCGACCCCTCTCTGCCGCGCGACCATCACGGCGCTCGCGCGACTTCACGCGGCCGAGCCGTCTGGCCGCGGAGGTCGGATCACGGTCGACGCCGATACGACGGATGGGCGACGAGCACCTCCATCGTCAGCGCTTCTCCGCCGTCGAGGAGCCCGCGTGTTCGAATGCGCCGCTCGCTCGAAGTGAAGCGTGGTGGCGAGTCGACCGCTACTTGATGCCGATCGAGGCGAAGCCCCAGAAGAAGAAGAGGCCGACGGTACCCGCAAATCCGACGACGCCGAAGACGAGGCTCGCGGTCGCCGGCCAAGGCGAACGTCGCCGCCGCCCCATCACGAGCGACACGATCGCGAGCCCAACGGCCGCGACGTTGAAGAGGAACGTCGCGATCGTCGCCGCTGCGAGGACCTCGCCAACGTGAGGGCGCGGGCCGCGCGATGTCAGGACCCATCCGACCGCTGTCCAGCCGACGACGTTGGCACAGGCGCCCCCGCACCACGAGAGAAGCATCGTGAGCCGCGCCGCGCGGAGCTTCTCGACGTCAGCGGACGGAGGCACGCGCGTGAGCGTAGCGAAGGTTTCGTTCGCGCGAGGAGCGAACGTCGATGCTGCCGGCTTGCTGACGCGGATCCGGCGGTCGGGCGTCAGCTCGCGCGTCGAAGCGGGCGGCGCTTCTTGTCGCCGTCGGGGACGTGCTCCAGGAGATCGCCGGGCTGACAATCGAGGTATTCGCAGATGCGCGCCAGCGTCTCGAAGCGGACGCCCTTCACCTTCCCCTGCTTGAGGAGCGAGAGGTTTGCTTCGGTGATCCCGACATACTCCGCGAGCTGCTTCGAGCGGACGTTGCGTTCGGCGAGCACGACTCCGAGGCGGACGACGATCGGCATGGGATTACACGATTTGCGCGTGGTCGTCGGCCAACGCGGCCGCCTCGACGACGACACTGCCGAGCAGACGAAGAGCGCCGGCGAGGACGATGGGTAGCACGACGCCGGACCCGACGTGAACCGCGACGGTGAGCCTTCCGCTCGCCGCCGAGAGGAGCATCGTGGCGAGCGTCGGGACGACGAGGGCCGCCGCGCTCGCGACGAACATCCAGGTCGCGGCGCTTCGGAGACGCCGCGCGACGTCGAGGGTGAGCCCGCGGCCTTCGTGGATGGACAGCGCACAGCGCCGGAGTGACTCGAGCGACAGGGCGGTCGCGATCGCCGGCGCCACCGCCAGAGCGACGACGAGCACCCGCGTGAGGAGCCCGATCTCCGGAGGGGCCGCGACCCCGAGCGCGTGCGCGAGCTCGGACGCGGGCGCGCGCACGGCGACGACGAGGACGCTCGTCGGGATCAGGATCGCCAGACCTCGAAAGAGAAGCGACAGTCTCCGCGGCGCCGTCGAGACGCGCTTTCGATCGGGCGCGCGGGACGAGACGAGCAACTTCAGCTCGGGCATAGAGGTATTGTAATACGAATATGAATTATTGTTTGACAGAAATATTGGCGGGCCTCAGGATGCCCGTCATGCGATGGCTCATGTCTCGTGGGGGCCTTGCCTGTGCTCTCGCCGCGTGCGGCCCCGCGTCCTCTTCGCCGCCGGCCCCGCTGCCTCCGTCCGCGACCATCGCGCTCGGTCCGGGCTGGCCGGGAGCGCTGCCGGCCGCCGTCGCGACCGAGCTCGATCGTGCGGCGGAGACCCATCGGGTCCTCGCGTTCGGTGAGGGGGACCACTACGTCGCCGAGAAGTACGCCTACCGTCTCGCGCTGCTGCGTCCGCTCGTCGAGCGCCACCGGCTCCGTCACGTCGCCATCGAAATGGGCGGCTCGGACGCTGCGCGGATCGACCGATACCTCGAGACGGGCGACGAGCAGTGGCTGCGGCGTGTCGTGCTCTACGGCTACTCCGGGGAGACCGACGACGAGCGGCGCGAGCTCGCGCCGGTCACGCGTGGCGAGCGGCGCCCGTGCGACGACGCGTGGGCCCGTGCCGAGCGCCAGTTCTTCCGCGACCTCCGGGCGCTCGGCGCCAGCACGGGAGACCGAATCCATCTCTTCGGCTTCGACTACGACGCTGCGCCGGGAGGCGGCTACGCCGACGCCCGCCGCGCGATGGAGGCGTGCACCGACGACGGCGTGACGCGCGACGTCCGAGCCGCGCTCACTCCCCCGAGGAACACCAACATCGACGCCGAAGTTCGCCGTCTCGAGATGCTCGTCGCGCGCATCGACGGCTCGCGAGAGGTGCTCGACGGCGCCTGCGGTGCGTCCGCCGTGAGCATGGCACGCGACGCGCTCGATCAGCTCGCGTTCTCGTACCGGACGATGTTCGAGTGGCGCGCGTCGGCGGCGGACACCTCTCCGGGCGGCGCTGCGCGCATGACGCGCATGTTCGCCGCCCGCGAGAACGGAATGGCCGCGCGCTTCACCCGTTGGATCGCGTCGGTCCCGGCGGATTCGCGGGTGGCCCTCCTCGGCCACAACCTGCACGTCGCCCGCGATTCGGAGAGGCTCCGCTACGGGCTCGCCCCCCACGATCAGCCGATGTGGACGAGCCTCGGCACGAGCATCGAGCGCGATCGAGCCAAGAGCATCTGGGTCTCCTGGCTCCTCTACGGCCGCGGGACGCGCTACGCCCCGCCGAAGCCGGAGGCGATCTCGCAGGTCGAGCTGCGCGCCGAGTCGCTCGAGGCGCACCTCGCCGCCACGCCGGGAGCGAGCTTCGTCGCCGTGAGCCGCGTTCCTCCCGACTCGGTGGTCGACCGCCCGATGCCGTTCGGCACGGAGAGCAGCGAAGGATCGGGGCCGGTCCGCAACGCCTCGGACGCGATCGTGTTCTTGCCGACGGCCTCGGCGCCTCCCGGTTGCGTGCGTACGCCGTGAGGAGCGGGAAGCGCGTCCGCGACTTGCGAAGGACGTCGCGGCCGCGACGTCTTCGCCGTCGCTCGCCGGCGATCTTCGAGCATGAGAATCCAGGCGCCGCGCTATGTTGAAGGCCGGTGGTGAGTCGAGCGGACGTCGAGCGCGCGGAGCTTCGTCGGGCGATCGAGAGGCTCTATGAGACCTTCGCGATCTATCCGCTGCGCGCGAGCATGTCCTCGTGCCCCCACTGCCACGAGCCGGACGACGAGCACAAGCTCCGGGCCCGGCCGCTGCGCGAGCTGACGAGCGACGACCTCGCCGCCTACGCTGCCAGCGCCACGCTGACGTGGGGCGACGAGCTCGACTTCAAGCACTTCTTGCCCCGGATCTTCGAGCTCGCGGCGACGGGAGACCTCGACGGGCCCGACCTCGAGGTCGTCTACGCGACGCCGGGACGCGCAGGCTGGCGCGCGTGGCCGATCGCCGAGCAGCGAGCGGTCGAGGAGTATCTCCTCGCCAGTTGGCGCGTGACGCTCGCCGAGTTCCCGTCGACGCACGACGCGGGGGTCGTCCTCTGCGCGATCGCCCAGTCGGTGACCGATATGCGCCCCTTCCTGGGCGCCTGGCGCGACGCGGAGGGACAAGCCCCGGCGCGGCACCTCGCGGCGCTCCTCTGGCGCGACGGCAACCACCTGGTTCGAGCCGGCTCGCTCTCGAACGCGTTCTGGTCGAGCGAGCAGCGCGTGCAGCAGGAGCAGATCCGAGACTGGCTTCGCGACCCCGAGGTGCACGCGCGGCTCGAGAGCGCCTTCTTCGCCGCCACGTCGAGCGACGTCGCCGAGGTGCTCTCGACCGCCGTCGCGATTCTCGAGGCCGTTCGGCGCTGACCCTCCGTCGCCGCGTCGGGCAATCCGACCACGGCGCCCATTGCCGCGCGCGCTCTTGGTCGGCGCTGCACGGCTTCGGTGATGCTCGAGACGAGGCGGCGACGAGCGCGCCCGCGCTCGTCGGCTCGGGCGGCGGGCGTGGCGGTTCAGGGCAGCACTGCCTCGATCTTCGCATCGAGGACGAGGAAGCCATTCCGGTACGCGACTCTGCGATTCAGCCCCGTCTTCAGCGTCAGTCCGGACAGGCTCGGCGCGCCGCTCGCGATCGCGTCCAGCGGCGGAAGCGGCAGCGTGATCGAGAGCCCGCTCGCGATCCCGTCGCGCAGCCTCGGCCAGAGCGAGCTCGTGAGCAGATCCTTGATGACCGCGGGCGTGAAGATCGTCGCGCCCGGGGGTTCCTTGATCGTCCACACGGTCACCGTGGGCGTGTCGGCGAGCTTCAGCCGTAGCGTGTCGTCGGCGAGGTCGAGGCTGAGCCCCGCCTCGAGCAGCACGCCCAGCCGACCCTGCGCTTCGTCGCCGCCCGGGACGAGCTCGAGCTGGCCGAGCGAGACGACGAGATCGTCCGTCTCGCCTTGCCGCGGCAGCCGTACGATCGGCGGAAGCTGCCCCGACACCTTCAGCGGGAGGGAATCGGACCTGGGGATCTCGAGCAGGCCCGAGTTCCACAGGGTGTGGAGGAGCCCATTGAGCAGGGCGAGCCGCACGCTGAGCTGGCTGCGCGGCGCGTCGAAGTGCGCGTCGGCGGTGCTCGTGTCGACCAGCGCGACGCCGCGCGACCTCGGGTGAACGGCGCTGCCGCGGTCCGTCTTCACCGCGAGCGCCAGCTTCGCGCGCATCGAGTCGAACGGCGCGAGCTCGATCGCGTTCAGGTGTCCGTCGACCGTGAGCACCACCTTCGGCAGCGGCGCGGCGTCGATGTCGAACGACGTGTTCGCGAGGGCCGTGTCCAGGCTCGCGAACACGCTCTCGAGCGCCTCCGGCACCGAGCCCACGAGCGCCCCCTCGAGCGCGGTCTTCACCATCTGTTCGACGGTCGTCCGCAGATAGCCTGCCGCCAGCGCGAAGATCGCGTTGGCTTGCGGATCGGTGAACTGGCCCGTCGCCGTCTCGAGCGCCACGTCGAACGTCGCCACGGTGACGTCCACGGGCGTCTTCGGCGACGCCTTCGCGATCGACGCGTGAGCGTACGCGGAGAGCGACGCGTCGAGGCCGCCGTTCAGGCTGACCGGCGAGCCGGCGAGATCGAGCGATCCCGTCGTGCCGAGCGACAGCTTGCCCACGCGCACGAAGAGGTCCAACCCGTCGCCGACGAGCTCGGTCTCCACCCTCACGTCCGTCATCCTGGCGGAGGTCACCGTCAGATGGACGCCGCTATCCGCGATGAGCGGGGTCGGGAGCTGAGACATGATGTCCATCCCGGCCACGACGCGCGCGATGACGTCCGCCATGTCGGGCAGCGTGACCGGCCGCGGCGCGTCGAGCGGAACGGACGTCCCGTCATCGAAGAAGCGCTGCCCGAGATCGAGCACGAGCGCGTCCGGTGACGAGAAGGCGGGCGCGCCTTTCGCGTCGACGGCGGGCGCGAACGCGGCGCCGAACGCCACGTCGAATTCGCGCCGCACCTCGGGATCCTCGCCGTTGTCGGCCGACACGACGAGGTGGTTCACGCCGAAGGTCGCGGTGACTTCGGTCTTGAAGGTGCCGTCCGGCGCGACCGTCAGAGGAGCGCCGTTGACGAAGACCCTGGTCGTCGCGCCCGTCGTCTTGCCTTCGACGGTGAACGTCGATTTTCCGTCGCCGCCGAGCTCGGCGCCGGGCTCGGGCGTGCTCAAGACGAGCTCCGGACCGCCGGGCGAGACCTTGATCCGGGCGCTGCCACACGCGCTCGCGTTGTCAACCGCGCACGCCGTGAAGGTGACGCTCCCGAGCTCGTTCAGCGTGAACACGCCGGCTTCGCCCGCCGGCGTGGCCATGTGGGCCGGATCCGCCGTCCACGTCACCTTCGCGTCGGGGAGCTCCGTTCCCGAGGCGTCGGCGACGGTCGCCGTCAGCGAGAGCTGGCTATGGATGGGGTAGAACGCGAGCGCCGGGTCGAGACGGACGACGACGCTCGACGGAACAGGCCCGCTCTCGCCGCCGCAGCCCCCGCCGAGAGCAGCGAGAGCCGCGAGCACGAGGGAAGAGAGGAACGAGACGACGAGCGCCCGGGTCATGGGCTGGGGCATCGGGTGGGTCATTGGATCCCCAGCTGGCTGGTGAGGCGGAAGTGACGTGGCCCGAACCCGAGCGCCGGGCTCACGAGCCCGAGGCTTCCGGGGCCGATGCCGTAGGTCACGAGGCTCGGAGGCAGCGCGAACGACGGGATGGGAAGGGCGGGGAGCGCGCTGTTGAGAGACTGATCGATGACCTTCTGCAGGAGCGCCTGGAGCATCGACGTGAGCACGCCGTTGGTCGACGCGTCGAGCGACACGTCGCCGGTGGAGAAGTGCATCTCGTTGATGACGAAGCTCCCGAACTTCAGATCGTTGCCGACGAGCGAGGGCGTCGACCTCGCGCGCGCGCCGAGCGCCACGCGGAGCGGCGGGAGCGGGTTGCCGCTCCCGTCGGTGCCGCCGAAGAGCCCCGGGTAGGTGACCGCGAGCTGCATCGCGCCGAGCGACAATTCGACGGCGTTGCCGCTCATCGTCGCCACGGGGGGGAGCAGCGTGGTCACGCGGATCTCGGCTCCGTCGGGGAGCCCGCTCTCGAGCTGCGCGCCGGTCAGCGTCGCGTTGAACATGCCGCCGCGCCACAGCGCGTGGAGCGCTTGATCGAAGACGCCCACGTGGATCGCGACGCCGGCGGTGCTGGGGGCGCTGACGGGCAGGTCGTCGAGCACCGTCCCCGTGGGAATGGGTACGCCGCGGGAAGGCAGCGCGTGGCCGGCCGGCGCGGTGAGCCTGCTCGAGAGCCCCACGAGCATTCGGGACGAGGTCGTCGACACCGAAGAGAACCCGACGCCGAAGGACAGCGGGATGCTCCCCGTGCCGTCGAGCTTCGGGACGTTGAACGACGTCCCCAGCGTCGAGACGTCGAGCCCCGAGAGGACCCCGTCCAGGACCGCGTTGAAGTTGCTGGTGATGTAGCCCGTCACCAGCGTCCTCACGGTGTCCTTCAGGCTGCCCTCGGCGAGCGGCACGAGGATGTTGTTGATGATCCAGCCGTCCACGCCGCCGAACGACGTGCTCAAGCTGCCCACGTTCGTCACGACCGAGCCGGGACGGATCGCGCCGCGCAGCTTGCCGCCCGAGATCGAGGTGTCGATGGTCAGCGTCACGTCGAGATACGAGAAGGTTGCCCAGCCTGTCGTGTTGTACGGGACCGGCCCCACGTCGCCCCAGACGCGCATGTTCACTCCGACGTTCGGCACGCGGACCTGAGCGCGCAGCCCGCCGTTCACGAGGGTCACGGAGACGGTCTGCGGTCCCGGGAGGCTCAGCCCCCTGTACTCGACGCCCGAGCTGTACCAGCAGACGCAGCCGAGGAAGGTGCAGGTCTGCGAGTCGCACGCGCGGGGCTTCAGCGGGTTCGACGCTCGGAGCCCCGAGTCGATCGTGCTGGCGAGCCCCGCGCTGTTGGCGACCCGATGGAGCATGTCGCCGAACGAGGTGACGGCGCCGGCGCGTCCACCGTCGTCGACCGCGGACGGCGTGAGCTTCAGATCGACGGTGTCGGCGTAGAGCCCGGTCTCGGTCGCCCACTGATTGGCGACGAGGAACGAGCACGTGCGCGTGCTCTGGGCGCCGTTCTGGCTGGTGGCGACGATGTTCGCGAAGTTGATGCCGAAGCGCGTCGTGATGGGGACCGAGAACGAGCCCCCGGCGAGGTTGGCCGCTGCGCCGTTCACCGTCACGCTCGTCACGCCGTTCGGGCTGCTCACGCTCCCGCCGAACGAGACGGTCGATCCGGGCGCCGCGTTGAGCATCGCGCCGTCTGCCGGGCTACCGCACTCGATCGTGGGGCCGTTGCCGTCGACCTCGATCTCTACCTGCGCGACGAGCGCCTGCCCGGTCGCCGTGGGCGGAGGGACCGTCGCGGAGAGCGTGTAGAAGCCGTTCGCGAGGTACTGGTAGTGGTTCGACCCCAACGTCGAGCTCGCGCTCGGCGTGCTCGCGTACTGCGTGGGCGCGGTGATGATCGGGTTATCGTACTGGTCGGCTACGCGCGTCTCGATCGTGACGACCGAGCCGATCGGATAGACGGCCTTCAGCGGGGTCGGCGAGATGACGAGCGACGCTGGTTTGTCGGGGACGACCTCCATCGGCACGGCGTGCGTCGTCGCGCCCGCGAGTGTGCAGGCGAGCTCGTAGATGCCGGCATGGGTGAACGTCCCCGTGAGCCCGGTGATGACGTTGCCGGCGTCGGTCGGCGCGGACGTGAGCGACGGCTTCGCCTCGGGGACGACGTTGCCGAAGGCGTCGTGCGCGGTGCACGTCGCCGTCACCTCGGCTCCGGCGACGACCGACGTCGCGCTGAGCATCGTGTCGACCGACGCGACCGGGCCCGGGGTGATCGCGATTTGCGCACCCACGTCGTCGCCCACGCCGAGCGACGGAAACGTGCACCTCGCGCTCACTTGTCCGGCGCGCACGGCGATCGTCTTGCCCGCGTCGTCCTTTCGAACGGAGTCGCTCGGCGCGAACAGGATCTCGAGCTCCGTGTCCGCGGACGGCTGCACCGCGGTCCCCTCGGCGTCGACGAGCACGCACGATACGCCGATCTCGTCGCCGGCGGCGACCGTCGCCGGAGCGGTCGTTTGCGCGCCCGCGTAGACGTTCTGCGTCGGTGGTGCCGCCGCCGGCTCGTCGTCGCTGCCGCAGCTCGCCGTCAGCGCTGCGCACACGAAGAGCGCCGCGGAGAGCGTACGACGGGCCCTGTTCGAAACGTCGATAGGCATCACGCTTCCTCCGGATCACCGTGGTCCCTCGGATGGAGGAAGGCACGCGATCCCCACCTCCGAAACGGTAGCGAAGTACGCGGCCCGCGTCGACGCCGGGGCGGCGCGCGATAGGACTTCGAAGTCCGAAGCGAAATCGCGCCCGAGGGGCGAGGAGCGAACGTCGGCGCTCCCGGTTTGCCGACGCGGCTCACGCCATCCGCGTGCCGCTCTCGCGCCCGCGGTGGCGCACGCCGGAGGTGGCGATCGGGCTCGTCGCGCTTTTCGGTGCGCGTGTCCTCGACGTTCCCCCGAAGCCCGCCGGTCCATAGCCTGAAGCTCTTGCCGACTTTCACGGGCCCGCCGTCGTACGGTCGTATCCGGATCTGCCGGAAGTGTTGCTCGACGCACGTGCCGACCGGCGTTCCCACGAGCCGCCCGCCATCCACCTTCACGCTCGCGACCGTTCCGTCCGCTTGAAAGGTGATCAGTGCGTGACCGGCTCCTTCGGCGGGGCCGCAATCCTTCAGGCGTTCTCCGGCTACGCCAAGCGCTCTCGCCGCCGAAGCGCGGTCGAACCTGCCGTCGGGCAACTTCTCGGTGGGCTCGGCGACTCCCGTTGCCGTTGTCGGCTCGGTGCCTGGTGTCCCACAGCTGAGAAGCGCGAGAGCCACGGCGAGCTTGTATCGGAGTCGCATTTTCATCGAATATCACGACCCGCCGAGCGTGAAGACGAACCTCTCGACGAGCTCGAAGCGCGCTGCCTCGCCCGCGCGAAGGTGGTCGACCGGGGGCCGGAGCGCCGGTACGTCAGCGGGCCCGCGGACGCCGCGCAGGTCGTGCCGCAGTCCTCGGCGCTCGTCCCTTCGGGGCGGTGATGTCCTGCTCGATCTTGCGGTGGACTTTCGCGTGAAGCGTCAGCTCGGCGTCGAGCTCGTCGAAGCGCTGATCGACGTGGGCGAATCGGCAGCGACGCATCCGACCGACCGCCGATGACTTCGCGCGGTGGCGCCAGGCCGTCGCACCCACGCTTCTGCCTCCGAGCCGCTGACGGCGGCGATTCGCTACTACGACAATCACGGCGACGCCCTCTTCCGCTTCGTCGACGACCCCGAGGTCCCTATCGACAACTCGCCGACCGAGCGCGAGTTTCAAAACGTCGCGAAGCTCCGTCTCAACATGCTCTTCGCCGGCAGCACCGAGGGCGCTCACCGCGAGTGCGTCCTGCTCGGCATCGTCGCCAGCTGCCGCGCCCAAGGCGTCGCCGTACACCGCTACCTCTCCTGGGCTTTCGAGCGATTCGGAACCCATCGCGACGTCTTCGCGCTACCCTTCGACCAGCTCACTCCCGCGGCGTTCAAAGGCCGCCGGCGCCTGAACTTCCCACGCTCTCGGCCGACCCGCATCCCGGCGTCGCTGATGGGTCACGCTACGGCGACTGTCCATCAAAGAGCGGGATCGAACTTCTAGCTGTACGCCTCATTCAGTCGTCGCATGGACACGAAGTACTGTTCTTCAGCTCCGCGACGTCCACATGACCCTTGCTCTGTGAAGAGCACCAGAGTTGCAGGGCGCATCGCCTCACAAATACGACAGTGCGCCTACATTCACACATCACCCCGTGAGAGGATGGTTGAGCACTCCCGCTTGTGACATCATCATGATCGAGGGGGAGCCCGGGGAACGCTCGCCCATCCATCGCCAATCAACGCCTCCGGCGCGGCAGTGATGGAGGCGTGGGAATCTCGGTCACCGAGCCCCATCCAGCGCTTCAGCATTGTCCGACGTCACGCTCGACTGTGCAGTCAGAAATCCATGTCAGACGAACTGGTCACCAGTGGACATTATGACACTCATATGTACATCCCCTTTAGACTGATTTCGCTCTCATGGGTGAGCTGATGCTCGACAGGACTTGCGGGGGAGAATCGTGACGATCGTGATGGTCGCGAGCGATGCGCGAGGCGCTCGCGCGCACACGTCCCCCTTTCCCCCGCCGGCGCTGAAGCTGGCGCGCGCGTCAGTTCAACAGGGGTCGCGGCGCGAGCCGCAGCTCCCATCGCCCGCCGGAGCGCAGGAGGCGTGCCGGGATGCAGACGCAGGCGCGTCGGATCCAGCTCGCTCGCCAACGAGCAGCGTTCGCAAGCGTCGCGACCGCCCAGCGTCGCATCAGGTTGTAGGCGAGCAGCTTGATGAGAAGCGCCGCCTCGTTCGCGTCGACGGCGGAGGTCGAGATCTTGCCGATGCCGAAGGCGTTCTTGAGCTCTCCGATGAGCGGCTCGATGCCGGCACGGTCGTCGTACAGGCGCGCGAGCTCGTCGAGATCGCGCTCCCGGTCGTTGGTGACGTACACGTGCACCGAGAAATCGAGCTCGCTCCAGAGCTGCACCTGCTTTCCGCTGTCGCGCTCGTTCGTGCGCACGGCGAAGACGCGGTACTTGCCCTTCGGCCAGTCCTCGCGCTCGAACGGGATCTCGGCGACCTGTCGCGTCGGCCGATCGAAGGCATCCCGATCGACGGTCTTCCACGCCGTGGTCTTCCACAGCACGGCGCTGACGAGATTGGGCGTCAGCTTCGCCTTGATGAGGAAGTAGGCCAGGTTCTCGTCGACGGCCTTCATCAGCGCTGCGCAGTCGCCGCCGGCATCGATCCGGACGGTAACGATGGCCTTCGGAGCGGCCTCGCGAAGACGTCCGAGCCACTGCGCGACGTCCTCGACGTCGGCTTCTCCGAGGTTCGTGTCGCCGGGGCGCAGACGTGCGCCGAGGATCGTGTCGGTCTCTGCGATGCGCGCCAGGATAGGGTGGTAGCTCGGTCGGCCGTGGTAGCGCGGGTTCGGTCCTGGAACAGCGCCTTCTTGTTCGCCGAAGAGCGGCGTCACGGTCGTGTCGATGTCGACCGTGAGGTCCTTCCAGCGCCGCTCGCGCACGGGCTTGAGCCCCTGCTCGGCGACGAGCTGTTCGAGGTCTTCGAGCTCCTGTGGACCGAAGCGGCGAAGGTCGTCGTAGAGGATGTCGATGCTCGGCACGGCTCCGCCCGCCAGATGCGTGAAGAGAGGATCGCCGGCGAGCCATTCGAGGTCGAAGACGCGCTTGGCTCCTGCGACCGCCGCGTCGACGAGCAGCTGCATCTGCGTGTGCATCGGGTAGACGACACGTCGACCGACCTTCAGATGCCGAAGCGCTCGTACAGCGCGCGGCCCAGGCCCTCCTCCTCCTGAACGCACGCGTTGAACAACGCAAGGCCGCCAACGCTCGACAAGCTCGCGTCGGGCTTTCCGACCCGCAGCGCTCGCGCCAATGCTCGGCGCACGCGCCGGCCCTCCGCTTGCCACTCCCTCCCCGGTGCCCTCTTGCCTCCCACCTGCGGCCGGCGCACCTTCCAGGTGCTCGTTGTGTTCGCTTCCATGGTTGCTTCGCAACACCCACGGATGGACACGACGAGCTTGTTTTCAAGCCCTCACGACGCTCTCGCGAACCTCGGCTCCTTCACCCGAGCCCGCTGATGGAGCGAAATCCAGGTTTAGTACGCACATGCTTCGCCGACCACGGTGTGTCTGACGACCAGAGCGAGTCCATTTCCGACCAAATTTCGCCGGACCAGGAATAACACGAACCATTCGCAGAACAACATTTCAACACGTGCCTGTCGCACTCACACTCGACATGTCGCGAAAGAGGTCATCATGCGTCGCACACATCGCAACCTGTATACGATCGGGCTGTTCGTGTTTGTCGGCCTAGTGCAATCCGAAGCCGCACGCGCCGGGGACAAGATCAACATCGAAGGCTCATGGAGATACAATCAGGTTGGCTGCTGGACAGGACCAATTTCAAATGTGCAGACCGCCGCAAGCAATTTCATGAACGGAATGTTTGCGACTCCAAATTCAGCAGGATACTCTTTTGGGCAGAGATGGACCGAAAGCACTAGCACCCTTGTATGGGCTTCGGACTTTTATGACTATGGAGCCTCTGGCGACGCAAACGACTCCGACCATCTGTACTTCGACAAGCCAGGAACAGCCATTTCGTATTACATGGGTCACGGAATATGTGGCTGGAACGGCGACACAACGGTCAACTGTGCCTCCAATAGTCAATGTCAACAGGGCTTTACAAGAGGTTTTGGACTACCCAATGGGACCGTGTCGTCGCGTAGCAACTTTGGAACGGTGCCCGGGCTATCGACCATCGGATTCTGCCGGGGACAGCCTGGGGATACCGTCGGCACGTGCAGCTACCCGATGTGGAATTCTCGCGCCATGGCTCTCTCGGACTGCACTCAGCCGACCTCCCGCCAAGGCCTAGTTGGGTACGGCAGCGGTCAAGTGCGATGGGGTGATAGCCCCAACAGCGGCAGCTGGGCGGGTGCGGGCACGGACGGTGGCACGAACTTGGTTGTAATCGAAGCCAGCTGCGCAGAGATGTCCAAAAGACCTAACGAGATCTGGCCGGCATTTGCCGGCGTCCACCTAGTTGCCACAACAATGGTTCACCAGGGTGACGCGTACATCTCTTCCATCAGAGGTCAGCTGCTCGCACAGGAATACCAAAACAACCCATTCAGCTCCGTTTCGGACAGCTGGCTTCGAGCGATGAATGGTCTCGGCGCCCCTGGCGTCAATGCGCGCTGCACAAACGCGGCAGGAACCGGCTACAATTGGGGGGTTGGCGGGACGGTCAGCGGGGGATACGGAACAAACGGATGTGGCGGGCACACCATTCAAGCAATGGGCGCCTCGTCAACCGAGGCATTCAATCATCAAACAGAGAACTGGTACGGCCTTCGGCTCGACACGAACGACGGAAAAGGAAATGGGTGGTACAACTATCGACAGCACTGCAACTGGAACTGCAGCGCGTGGCCAATGGATAGACCGTGACAGCTCTCCCTTTTTTTGACGAACGCTACGGAGAACACCATGAAAATAATGATTGCAACCGTGGCTCTTCTTGTTTTTGCAGGCGGCTGCTCCACGACGCCACCTGAGCCCAAAGGAAACGACAGTTCGGAGCAGAAAATGCTCGCGTCCGGAACGAGTGCGCTATCGTTGGGCGCCACGTCGGGATTCGTTCGGGATATGCGGACCAGTATGTTCGATATAGGGATCCAGGTTGATTCCGTGGATACGCCGCTGTTGAGACGAATTGTAGGGAGCGAAGGATCGGTTGCGATTTGGAAGAATGGATACTTTGCCGCAAGGCTTCATTCGAGCACCAAAGTGCGGCGCCCGATGGAAGACGGTGAGGAGCACAATGCTCGCGTCTTGAGCTATTTTAAGGACGCAGGGCTCCCTCGTGAGCAGTTGGGAGATGTGCATGCGCACGCTACGATGGAGGAGAGTGGGGCCGCTGGCGCGACGACGGCTGCTCGGCGACTCATTACCTATACCACAATCGTGACGCGACAGGTGCTCGGGGTTCGGGTGCCTGAGTCGCATGCTTGGGCCGAGCTTGACGAGCATGGCTCCGTCGTCGCGGAGGATGTCTGGTGGCCAGACATCCCCGCGCATGTTGTGGCGGAACTGCAGACGTTCGCCCAGCAACTGTCCGGTGTCGCTCGTGAGAGCTATCGGACCATGCTTCCTTCGGAGGTGCGGACGGCGCAAGGCGAGCTGGTGATCCACCACGCGGTGCCGATAGGAACCGTGCCTATGAGGGTTACGTACGACGTTCACGACGGTGAGCGTGAACGGAGCTTCGATCTCAACGGCCGCGAGGTCGATCCACATGCGGTCCTATCCGCAAAGCATGAGGATCTACCCAAGTGACCCACTCGCAGGATGCTTCAGCGCCGAGGGAGGCGGCGCGTGCGCGGGAGCCATCGACGGTATGTCTATGACAGCACGAGCATGGCTCGACAACCAGGCGACTCAAGATGGCACAGAGTTCGTGCGTCGCTCTGTCACCGTTGCGGCGCCAGCGCGACGACACTCCGTCTTTGCGTGACTGTTGAGGCCCTCAGTGCCGACGGGCGAGCATTGGTGTGTTACTTGCATCAGGCCAGGCACCCAGCCTTGTCAGTTCGTCAATCCTCAAAGTCCGAACTGTCGCGCCGTCTCCTTCATCATGCAGAAGGGTCTCCCTAAGTTTAGGTCGAGCGGGCCCCAGAGTTCGCGCCGCCGGACTCATGATGATTGGGATGCGGCCGCGAGACGGCTGCAGCGCGCATCGCTCGCGCACGGGCCTTCTCGTGGCCGGCGGGCGTCACGCTGCTCCGAACGGCTCCTGCCGGCGAATGTGAGCGCAGACATGAACTGCGCGGCGAGACTCTCCGATCCGGCTTGTTTTGTGGCTCTTCGTCGTGATTTCAAGTCTGATCGGCACGAACTCTGGGGCCCTTGCCTTTGCGCACATGATGCTCGCCGAGTGGACATGCAGAGCCGTCGATGTAATTGCATCGCTTTGAGTAGGTGTGTGCTCCCGGCGATGCGCTAAGCAAATGAGGTTATCATGAGGTTTCGGTGGTGTTCGGTCTTGGTCGTAGCCATGCCTATGCTTTTGAGCGTAGGCTTCGCGCTGTCATGCAGTTCGAGTTCGACTCCATCTGTGGCGGCCGTCGCCGCGGAGCCATCGTCGTCGCCGGACGCGGAGCCGATGTGCTCGAATGGCGCAGCATACAGTTCGGCCACTGTTTTTCCGGAACTGGATCACGCTGCGTCGATTCCCGAACGCGAATGCGTGGCGAGGTGCGGCGATACGACGGTGGGATACTGGGGGGCGGGCGGTGGTCCAACGGCAACGGTCTCTGCGCTACCTTCCGGAAGCTGTAGCGCTGAAGAGCCCTGCGCAATGCAGGCGGTGCGACTGTTCTGTCAATCCCCCTCCTCTGATGGCGGGTCTGTACTTAGTCCGGTCGGTGCGCTGATGCAGTTCGTGTGTCAGTGTTCTGATAATCAGTGGCTCTGTAGTGGCAGTTATCTTAGCGGCGGTGCTGGAACCTACCCACCCTGCCCGGACGCTGACGGTCGAGACGCTGGCGGATGATTCGGTGTGCCGGCACGCTGATGGCGAGGTGACGTTGTGTCCGCGGCAAGCCGCAGTCTCGAGGCCGGCAGCTTCCAGCTTCCCGCCGTCCCGAGCGACACGACGCAGATCGCCATCGACGGCTCGACGTTCGCGTCTCTGCTCGCGGGCATCGACTTCACCGCCGCCCGAAGCGGCTGGTACCGTATCCCATCGACCAGGAGCCTCCCGCGGCGGGTTCCAGACGAGCTGATTCCGTGGCAGCGCGGCTCAGCGGCGAGCAGCGCCGTCGCCTCGAGCGGGGCCGTCGAGGCAGCAGCGCTTGAACTTCTTTCCTGAGCTGCACGGGCACGGCGCGTTTCTCGGAGTGCGTCCCCAGACGGGCACCACGGCGACGGGGGCCTTTGTTCTCACGGCGAGGTCTATCGTTCTCACGGCGAGGCGCCCGTGACCGCGCTCGACGCCTCCGCCTGTCGAGCGCGAAGGTTGTACTCGGACTCCTTCCAGAGTCTCTCGAAGACACGCCCTGCACCAGGGGACGTTGTTCGTGCTCGCGGTTCGGGGTCGGCGTAGTCGATCGTCACCTCCCCGGCGAAGGTCGTCGTCGCGTCGTCCTCGACGCGATGGAACCGGATGACGCTCGAGGTGCAGGTGCAATCGGGATTGCGGCAATAGCCCCCTGTGTCAGAGGAGTTGTCCGGTCTGCTGATCCCGCGCTGGGGTGAGCGGACGTGATCGCGCGCGGGGGTGCGAGGACGACAACGTGACCGAGTACAGCGAGGCCTTCAAGGCCAACATGGTGAAGAAGATGCTGGTGCCCGGAGGGCCGACGGCGACGGCGCTCTCGGCCAAGACCGGAATCTCACAATCGACCTTGTGGAGGTGGCAGCGGGATGCGAGGGAGAGAGGTATGTCCGACGCGAAGCCGTCCGCGAGGTCAGCCCGTAGACCGAGTGAGTGGAAGCCCGGTGAGAAGCTTCGCATCCTCGCCGAAACGGACGGCCTCGAGGGCGAGGAGCTGGGCGTGATCCTCCGTCGAGAAGGACTCCACGAGGCAGATCTTGCGGAGTGGCGTCAGGCCGCCTTCGCCGCGCTCGGTGGAGCTACGAAGGCCGCCGCAGGTGGCTCGGAGGGGCGACGCGTGCGAGAGCTCGAGAAGCAGCTCCGTCGCAAGGACAAGGCGCTCGCCGAGGCGGCCGCGCTGCTGGTACTCCAAAAAAAAGTCCAAGCGATCTGGGGGGACGAGGACGACGACACGAACAAGGAGCCCGACAAGTGATCCTCGCGCTCCTGGACGAGGCGCTCTCGGCGGGTGCCCGGCTGGAGAAGGCATGCGCGATCCTCGGTCTCGCCGCGCGCACCGTCACGCGTTGGCGCGAAGACGGCGGGGGCATCGATCGCCGCGCCGAGGCTGGCGTTTCCCCGGTCCACAAGCTCACGGCCGGCGAGCGCGACCGGATCGTGAAGGTCGCGACGTCAGCCGAGTACCGAGACCTGTCGCCGAGGCAGATCGTACCGCTACTGGCGGACAAGGGCATCTACGTCGCCTCGGAGTCGAGCTTCTACCGGGTGCTGCACGAGCACGAGCTGATGGCGCACTGGTGCGGTCGTTCAAGAAGGCTGGCTGAGCCGCCTGTCGGCGTCTGTCGTCCGTCGAGTCTTGACGCCTGCTCCGGGCCTGCGGAGGCTTCGAGACGATGGCCGACCTAGTCCCGAAGCCCGGCGCATTGTTCCAACCGCTCACGCCCGAAGAGGACCTGCGCAACCTTCTGCGAGCCGCCTACTCGGCCGAGCAGATTGCGGCGATGTCGAGAGACGACCTCATGGAGGCCGCGCGAGAGCTGGGGCGCGAGCTTAATTTCACTCGGCGTGGGCGAGAGCGAATCGCTCAGCACGTTGCTCAAGGACGTCTGAGTGCGTACGCCGCAAGCAAGTACACGGACGAGGAGGCGCGCGAGTACCTCCACACGGATACTGTCGCCTTCAATCTGCGGCACGTACTCGAAGACCCTGCCCCCGACGCACCTCCGTCGCAGCCTGAAGCACCTCCTCCGATCTCCGCGCCGCAGCTGAGCGCCGTGCTTGGCGACATGTTGGCGCTCATCGTGGCCCAGCAAGAGCAGATCAACGACCTGGTTTACGAGCGGGATGCCTTCCTCGCGCGAGTCGGTGAGCGCGTGCTCGATAGGTTCCACGCGTTCGGCGAGACCGGCCGCAACTACAAGGGGCTCCGCTTCTCGATCAACATCGACGACAGCGCGTCGGAGCACCGCGAGGGCTCGTCATCGGGCTCGAGCGAGTTGCACGAGGCAACGACGCAGGCCCGGAACACGCACGCGGAGTTCAAGGTCCTTGCAGCGCAGATCGGTGGGCTCGGAGGCGGGCGGCAAACAAACCTCGACGAGTTGAATAAGCGCGTCGCCAACTATACCGAGCAGTTCAAGGCCGTCACACGCGCGAGGCGGAAGGCCAACCTACTCGTCGAGCTCGGCGAAGTGTCGGGCGAACCGTCTGCACCAAAGGACGACAACCGCTAGCGCCCGCTCGACCGTCTGAAGCAGGCGTACCACCGGAGGAGCAGCGCGACGTCCCAGATCGGATCGCGTAGCTCGGGCTCGGTCGCGGTGTATGGGGAGCGCACTTCTGACGATGTGCCGGCGCTCTCGTATCATCCGCGCCGTCGCCTCGAGTCCACGCTCAATCAGGGGCGTAGTCGCCGAAATCATCGGGATCGGGAGGAACATAGCCGTCAAGGTCGGGCGCGTAGTCGTCGGGGCCCATCGGGTAGTCTTCGGGTGAGGACTCGTCATAATCCTCGAACGAGAGTCCGATCCTGATGCCATGATCCTTGAAGGCTCTGGTTGCGTTGGCATCTCCGTACTTTGCGACCGCGAGCCCGAATGTGCCCTCATCGATCTCATCCCACTCACGGCCAACGATATCGAGATACCGCGGCAGATCTCGGATCATCATTCCGTCTCGCGCGAGTCCCACCCACGTATTTCCCGACTGTGGCGCCTTTCGGTACAGGCTCCAGAACTCCTGGTCGAAAAGCGCATCAAAGGAGGGTCTGTCGTGAACCCCAAATGACCTTAGCTCCTCGAGCACAGTTTTTGTGTATGGGGTTGGCCCAAAATCAAACAAGTCGGCCAGCTTAATGCCCGCCTTCTTCGCATGCGCCTCGACAAGTTGCTGGATATTGTCTTCGCCTAGTTTCTGCCCAAGTTGACGGACAGCCTCGATGTGCGCGTCGGCATCTCTTGCAATCGAATCAAGCTCGCGATCTGCGCTTTCTAGTAGACCGGCAACAAGCGCGAGTCTGCGACGAAGAGCGTCTGGCAGCTGATCTGCCTTGTAGCTCCTGTCATGTTCGATCTCCGCCCACGCGTGCTGGAGTATCGTCCGCACCTGGACCTCGAACAGCACGCCTTGATAGACTGCGAACTCTGGCAGCGCAACGCGGGTCGGTCCGATCTCGCAGACATAGTGGACTGAGCGGTAGCCGAAGCGGTCGGTTCCCAGTTGATCAGACTTGTTCCCGCTCTTGTCAGGGTGAATGGTGAGCGCGCTCTTTACGACCTCGCAAGCTTTCAAGACGTCTGCTTCGGTGTAGAGCACGATCCGCAGACCGGCCAGATCGGTTACCTGCGCGTCCAAGTTGGTGTACTTCTTCTTCTGGATCTTCTTGAGCAGACTCTTTAGCGTCTTCGTCCTGCCGCTGACGTACACATACGGAATCCGTTGTGCCGCAAGGAGGCTCTCGAACGTGGTCCGCATCGTCGAGACGAGCTTCTGTCGACTCTCCTCTCGTGCGTGATACCAGCTTGTGCATTGGGCATCGTTGACGCGCTTCGTTGCGGCCATCCGGCCAACTTACACGGTTTTAGCCTCTTGCGCAGCTCGAGACTCAACCGCTGTTGGATGCATTCGCTCCCAAGCCAGTTCTCGCCGTGCTCCCGTCGGGCAGCGGCTCCTGTCCGCTACACCCAGGACCGCGTACAGGGGGAACGCGAGGTCCCAGACCGTGACGCGCGGTCCGGACTAGGGAGTGGATGACGCTGGTGCAGTCGTTCAAGGAGGCGAGTTGAACCCACCTACTCACCTCCCGTTCCCAGCGTGCCCTGAGGCGCGTACGGCACCTCTGCTCAAGCGAGATGCGACCAGGCCTCAAGCGCGAGGTGGAGTTCCGAAAGCTCGCTGAGCGTCTTCTTCCCGAGCGTGATTGCGACTGCCTCTTCGGTTCCGTGCGCCTCAAGCAGACGGTCGACCGCATCGCGGATCT
>JAHBWA010000111.1 GCA_019637195.1 Labilithrix sp.
TCGCGAGCGCGTTGGCGAGCGGGCTGCCCTCCGGGTACTTGTCGAAGCAGGCCTCGAGGCACGACTGCGAGCCGTCGCACGCGGCGCCGCAGCTCTGGAGGACGAAGCAGTCGGGCGAGAGGTTGCACGCGAGCGTCTCGTCCATGCAGTGCTCGTCGGTGCAGCGAACGCACGCGTTGCGGTCCGGCGCGCAGGGCTCGGCGCAGTGACCGCGCAGGCAGGTGAAATGGTCCAGGTAGGCCCGCACCTTCGTCGGGAACCGGTCGAAGCAGTCGACGAGGCAATCCTCCCCGGCGTTGCAGCCGGGGGCCTGGGTGCAGCTGACCAGCCCGTCGCCCGCGTCGTCGCCGAGGATCGCCTGGCGCGAGTCGCAGCACAGCTCCCGCGCGCACTTGCCGCATTCGTCGCCGGTCAGATCGCTCGGCGGGCAGACCTGGTTCATCGGGTAGGGCCGCGTGCTCGCCTCGGCCGCGTCGGGCTCGCCGGCGTCGAGCTCACCGGCGTCGTCGACGGAGGGCGGCGGCGTGCTCTCGGTGGTCGCGCAGGCGATGACGAGCGCAGCGAGGGTGGTCGCGCCGGCGGCGAAGAAGCTGAAGCGCATGTGCCGAGAGTCTACCACCGCGCCATCGCGATGCTCGCCGTCGGCCTCGCCGCTTCCGCCTGCGCGGCGGAGGCGCCGGTGCGGCCGCAGGTTCGCCTGTCGATCGACACGGACCTCCCGCCGACCGGCACCTTCGGAGAGGTCGGCGTCGCGGCGATCGACACCCTCACCGTCGACGTCCTGTCGCGGGCTGGTGAAGTGACGGAGTCCCGCGTCTTCATCCTGGCCGACGCGCGCGACTGGCCGCTCTCGCTCGGAGTGACGGGCGACGCCCGCCTCCGCCTCCGCCTGACCGGCGCGCGGCTCCCGCGCCCGGAGGTCACCGTCGATCGCCTCGTCGACGTCCGCGCCCCCGACGACGGCGTGGCGCGGCTCCGCGTGACGCTCACAGGCGACTGTTTCGGCCGCGTCGCCGATCTCGCGGCGAAGACGACCTGCGTCTCGCGCGAGCTCCCGGTGGTCGCGCCGTCGCTCGGCGTCGTCGCCGACGACGGCTCGCCGTCCCGTGCCGGGACGTGGCCTCACGCGATCGCGACGCCCTGCGCCGGTCCCGAGGATCCGTCGCGGCCCTGCGTACCGGGGAGCTTCGACGTCCTCGGCGACACGGCCCTCGCCGCGGCGCCCACGGAGCGCGAGGCGCCGCTTCCGCTTCGGCCCGTCGTCGTCGGCCCCTTCCGGATGGACCGCACCGAGTTCACCGTCGGGCGCCTCCGCGTGCTGCTGGCGAGAGGGCTCAGGCCGATCGCCCGACTCCCGAGCGGGGTCGATCCGGATCGCTTCGCGCTCCGCTACTGCACGTACAAAGGACCGGACGATCCGAGCGCCGACGCGCTCCCGCTGAACTGCGTCTCGCTCGCGCTCGCGCGCGAGCTGTGCGCCGCCTCGGGCGGTCGCCTCCCCACCGAGGCCGAGTGGGAGCATGCGGCGCGCGGGCGCGACGGCCGGGCGTATCCCTGGGGGAACGTCGCGCCCTCGTGCTGCACGACGAGCGCGTCGCGGAGCCCCATGCCCGAGATCCCCGCCGAGTGCCCGCGGAGCCTCGTCGAGCCGGTCGGGTCGCACGTCGCCGGAGCGGACGCGTGTCCCGGCGGTGGTGACGTCTCGCGCGACGGGATCGTCGATCTCGGCGGCAGCCTCACCGAGCTGACATTGGACGCGTTCACGCCCGTCGCCGAGTGCTACTCGAGCGCGCTCGCGTTCGAGCCGGTGTGCGACATGACCGGCGTGAACCTCTTCGTCCGCAAGGGCACCGACTGGACCGCCGGCCTCGCGCGGACCCGGTCGGCCGAGCGCGGCCTCGCGTCGGGCCTCGAGAGATCGACGGACGGCTTCCGCTGCGTCTACCCCGAAGCGCCGCGCTGAGGCGCTGCCCGAGGCGTCGAGGCTACTTCGGCGGGGTGAGCGGCGCGCACGTCGACGAGCCGGCGCCGACGATGAGCATCCCGGTGTTGTCGACGACGTCCGCGGACTCGTCGGTCGTCGGCGAGTACGTCGTCACGCGCGACGTCGTCTGCCCCGTGAAGAGCCAGAACGAGCCTCCCCAGTGGGCGAAGGCGAACGCGCCCGACGGGGCGATCGCCGACGTGCGGTGGGTGGCTTCGGTCGCGCCGGTCGTCTTGTTCAGGCGCGCGACGACGCCCGAGTCCACGCTGAACGCGTAGAGCGCGCTGCCGATGGACGTCAGCTCCGAGCGGCCCAGCGTGAGCGAGCCGCGGAAGTCGAGCTCGAACGACTTCGTGTCGAGCGCGGCGAGGCCGGTCCCGGCGACGAACAGCGTCTCGCCGGCCTTCGGGTCGTCGCCGTTGAGCGCGTACCCCATCCCGAAGAGGCCGAAGCCGCTCTGGCCCGGCTGGAACGTCGTCGGTTTGCAGGTGGCGTCGCGCGTGTCGACGGCGTAGATCCGGCCGTCGGTGTACTCGACCCACGCCGTGCCGCGCCGGTCGATGGCCATCGAGAAGGTCCCCGCCGTCGTCGGGCACCCGAGCGTGCCGACGCGGACGAACTTCAGGTCCTGCGGGTTGAACCGGTAGAAGCCCTTGTCGGTCGCCACGACGTAGATCTGCGCCGTCTCCTCGGCGCACTCGGGGGCCTCGACGAGCGGCGCGCTCGCGTCGTCGAACGTCCCGGTGGGAGGTGCGGCGTCTGCCGTCTCCTCCTCCAGGACGGCGCGGGGTCGCTCCTCGCCGCGCGCGCAGCTCGCGAGGGCGGCTGCGAGCGCGAGGGTGCCGAAGAGGCCCGGCGTGTGTCGTCCCCGCTTCGGATCCGTCGTCATCGCACCACCGGCTCGTCGCACGGCTTGGTCAAGCAGGTGCCTCCGACGCACGGCTGTCCGCCGGCGATGTCGCAGCGGCTGTCGCAGGCCCCGCAGTGACGCTGACTCTGGAGGAGGTTCGCCTCGCAGCCGTTGTCGAGATCGTCGTCGCAGTCCGCGAACCCGGGGGAGCAGACGTAGCTGCAGCGGCCGTCCTCGCAGAGCGGGCCGCCGTTCGCGCGGACGCTCGTCGAGCCGGGGCAGTAGGAGCCACACTCTCCGCAGTGTGAAGGGTTCGTGCGGAGGTCGACGCAGGCGCCTCCGCACCGCGTCGTGCCCGCTGGGCAGGTGCACGTGCCGTTCTCGCAGCGCTGGCCGGCGGCGCACGCGTTCCCGCAGGCGCCGCAGTTCGCGGGATCCTTGCCGAGGTCGACCTCGCAGCCGTCTCCGCAGAAGTCCTGGTTGCAGTTGGCGTAGGGCGGCTTGCACTGGAGCGAGCACTCGGCGCTGGCGCACATCCACGTGGTGTGGCTCGGCGTGGCGCCCGGACCGCAGGTCCATCGCGGGTCGGCGTCGCTCTCGGGGGCCTTGCACACGGACCCACACGCTCCGCAGTTGTCGTTGTCGGAGTCGAGCCGCACGCAGTCGTCGCCACACCGCGTGAACCCGTTCGGGCAACCGCACGCGCCCCGCCAGCAGAGGACGTCTTCGTCGCACGTGACGCCGCACCCCCCGCAGTTCGCGGGGTCTTGCCAGGTCGAGGTCTCGCAGCCGTCGTCGTCGAGCCCGTTGCAGTCGGCGTAGTGCGGGTCGCAGGCGAGCCGGCAGAGCCCCTCGCTGCAGACGAAGCTCCACGGGGTTCGCGGGGCGGTCCTCGGGCAGCGCGCGCCGCAGGCGCCGCAGTGGTCGATGTCGCTTCGGAGGTCCACCGTGCAGAGACCGCGCTCGCCCTCGCACGTCGCGAAGGGGGCGGGGCACTCGGTCTGGATGCAGGCGTTGCGGACGGCGCCCTCGGTCCCGAACGCCCACGTCGCATAGGGGCTCTGCTCCTCCGACCGGGCGCACGACGCTGCGAGCGCGATCGACGCGAGCCCCACGAAGACGAGGGGCGCGGCTCGAAGCGTCGGACGAACGTTCATGGGGGAGGGAGCTCGCGATGACTCGATCGGAGGAGGCAGCGGGAGGTGAGCATCGCAGCCTGACGGCTGCCGGTGGGACGCGCCAGCTCAAGCAATAGTCGTACCGGGCAAGAACCTGCGTGGTTCTCCGGGAGAGCCGCGTCGTCGGCAGGTCTCTAACGCCTCGGGGGGCTCGTGCGTGTGCCTCGAAGAGGCGGCCGGGCGACCTCGTGTACGCTGCTCGCCGTTGGAGCTTCGTCCTCCCGATCGCGATGACGCGCCCGCGCTTTCGGCCGCCGGCGGCCTCGCGGAGCCGCGTGAGCGTGGCCGGCGTGCATCGCGGCGCGCCTGGCGCTCTCCACACCGCCCGGTCGCGGCGTGGGTCCGCGCCGCCCTCGGGGGGATCCTCGGCGTCGGGGCGCTGTCGTGCGCGGGGGACGCGCCCGTGCGCCCCCAGTGGCTCGTCACGCTTCGCACGGACGCCCCGCTGCCGCTGGTCGCCGACCGCCTGCTCGTCGAGGTCACGCGCGCCGACGGCTCCCTCGCGTGCGACGCGTGCCGGCGCATCCTCGACGCAAGCCGTCCGGAGGCGTGGCCGATCTCGTTCGGCGTCGCCGCGAGCGCGACGACGCTGCACGTCCGCGCGCGCCTGCATCGCGCGCGCAAGCTCGGCCCCGAGGGGGCGCCGGATGTCTCGACGACGGTCGATAGCCGGGCGGTCCTCCCCTCCGAGCCGGGGCCGGTCGCGATCGAGCTCCGGATGCGATGCCTCGGCGTCCCGTCGACCCTCGAGGAGACCTGCGCGGTCGACGAGGGCGAGCTCGCCCCGGTGGCGGACGCCGTCGCCGGCGCGGGCGACGCCGCGATCGTCCCCGGTTCGTGGAGCGAGGCCTCGTCGCCTCCCTGCGCGTCGCCGGCGCCGCCGGGGATGGTCTGCGTCGACGGGGGGCTCTTCTTCTTCGGCGCCTTCGAGCGCGACGAGGGCGACAAGGACCAGCTCGTGCGCCTCTCGTCGTTCTTCCTCGATCGCGACGAGATGACCGTCGGGCGCGCGCGCGCGCTGCTGTCGAGCGCGGGGATCGTCGCGCGCCCGACGCGTCGCGGGCCGGGGCGCTCGCCCGAGTCGGTCTGCGCGTTCCTCGGCGACGCCGACGCGCGGAGCGACGAGCTCGCGCTCAACTGCGTCGATCGCGAGCTCGCCCGTGAGCTCTGCGCCGCGGACGGCAAGCGGCTGCCGACCGACGCCGAGCTCGCGTACGTCGCCGGAAACGGCGCGCGCGGCACCCGCTACCCGTGGGGCGACGAGGAGGACATCTGCGCGCGCGCGGTCGTCGCGCGCGGGGCGGCGCCGCTCGAGCTCGACGAGGCGGAGGTCACCATCGAGTGCCGCTCGACCGACTCGGGCACGCTGCCCTTCGGGCCCGTACGCGGCGGATCGCCGGCCGACGTCACGCTCGCGCCTGCCGGGGTCCTCAATCTCGGAGGCAACCTCGCCGAGTGGGCCGACGACGCGTTCGGCCCGCTCGGCGGCGCGTGCTGGAGCGGCCGCCCGCTCCTCGTGGACCCGGTATGCCGCATCGGCGCGGACGGCGTCCTCCGCGGCGGCTCCTGGACGTTCGAGGCGTGGACCGCGAGCGCCCGGTTCCGCGTCCCGACGAGCTCGGTGGGAGCCAGCTTCATCGGCTTCCGCTGCGCTCGCCCGGCGCGCTGAGGTTCGTCGACGCCGCGCGGCGTCGTCGCGAGCGTCACCCCTCGGGCTTTCGGCGAGGCTTCGTCAGCCCGTACTCTTGCAGGCGCGCCACGAGCGTGCGCCGCGGCATCGCGAGCAGCTCGGCGGCGCGCGTCTGGTTGTTGTCGCAGCTCGCGAGGGCGGCGAGGATCCGGCGCTTCTCCTCGGCGGCGAGATCCGTTCGCAGGGCGCCTCCCTCCGCGACGCTCGGGGCGGTCGCGCTCGGGCCGAGCGCGCCGTCGTCGAAGAAGAGGTGATCCTCGCCGATGGCGTCTCCGCCTGCGAGCGTCACCGCGCGATCGATCACGTTGCGGAGCTCGCGCACGTTGCCGGGCCACCCGTGGGATTCGAGCCGCGCGAGCGCCGCGGGATCCAGCGCCGGCGCGTCGAGGCCCATCAGCCTGGCCGTCCGCGCCGCGAAGAGCCGCGCGAGCTCGCGCACGTCGCCCTTTCGCTCGCGCAGCGGCGGGACGACCACCGTCATCCCGTTGAGGCGGAAGTAGAGGTCCTGGCGAAACGCCCCGCGCTTCACCTCGGAGACGAGGTCGCGGTGCGTCGCCGCGATGACGCGGACGTCGACCTCGATCGGGCTGGTCGCCCCTACGCGGAGCACCTTCTTCGTCTCGATGACGCGCAGGAGCTTCGCCTGCAGCGGCGGGGCGAGCTCGCCGATCTCGTCGAGGAAGAGCGTCCCGCCGTCGGCGGCCTCGAAGAAGCCCTCTCTCGTCGTCGCCGCGCCGGTGAACGCGCCCTTCACGTGGCCGAAGAGCTCGCTCTCGGCCAGGCTCTCGGTGAGCGCCGCGCAGTTCACCTCGACGAGCGGACCGCCCGCGCGCGGCGATCGGCGGTGGATGAAGGCGGCGACGACCTCCTTGCCGACGCCGGTCTCGCCGGTCAAGAGCACGTTGAGCGGCCCCTTCGCGATGCGCTCGGCGAGGTCGAAGACCCGCTTCGTCTCGGGCGCCGCGACGACGACGCCGTCGGCGTGAGGGCTCGTGGGGGCCGGCTCGGCGGCCTCCGCGCGCACGAGGACGGTGACCGAGCCGAGGACGAGGGGCTCGTCGAGTGCGAGCTCGGTGGCGACGCCGCGCTCGAGGCGCACCTCGGTGACCTCCGCGGTCTCGACGGCGCTCTTCCGCTGCCGGAGCCGGGTGCCGTTGGCGCTCCCGAGGTCCTCGACCGTGATGCGCTCGCCGATGATGTCGATCCGGGCGTGGCGGCGCGACACGGAGGCGTCGTCGACGGTCACGTCGCACTCGTCGCTCCGGCCGACGACCAGCGAGCCGCGGTCTGGCAGCGTGCGCTGCTGGACGCCGCCGGGCGCGAGGACCATCAGGACGCGCTTCACGGCCCTTCGATTACCACGTTTCTACCGGCGCCTCACCCGGCCCACCCTCGCCGACCTACCGGGAGGCCGCCTGGCAGCCCCCGCGCGAGGTCCGCGGCGAGGTCGCACCCGCGGAGCGACGGCGCGACGGGGCCGACAATTCGTAAAGGGATAGCGGAGCACGATTGCGTCTCAGTTGGAACTTTCAGCACGCTGGAGACCGGCAGCGGGCTATTCCCCTCACGCGCTCGTGGGGTCACGGGCAAGCAGGGGAGTCCATCGATGCGTCTCGTTACCCGGTCCGCGCTCGTCGTCGCAGCCACGTTGTTCACCGCCACCGCTGCCGACGCCGCGGCGGTCGACACCAACCGCTCGCGCGGCACGAACGACCTCTCGTGGTGGACGCGGACGCCGATCGTCGGGCCGAAGAGCGCCAAGCTCGGTGGCTCGACCCTCCAGGTCCAGGTGAGCGCCAACCTCGATCCGGTGGCGGATCCGACGAAGCCGTTCCTCTCGGTCGACATGAAGAACGTCGCGATCGAGGCGTCGTGGACCGACGACAAGACGATCGAGCTCGTCCTCGTCGACAACAAGGCCGAGGACGGCGTCTTCAAGGTCGAGCACACGCTCGCGCCGCACGTCACGCTCTTCATCAACGCGTTCGGCTTCACGCTGACGTACGACTACGACGCCGCGACGCTCATCGACTACGTCCCGGGCTCGGCGTGGAACTACGTCGGCAAGGGCGCGACCACGTTCTTCCCGTGGGCGCTCGGGTCCTACGGGATCGTCAACGTCACGGGCCCGGCGCTCAGCAACGCCCAGCTCTTCAGCATCCCGCTCCCGGCGATCGGCGACGAGCTCCTCACCGGCACCCTCGGCCTCAACGCGACGACGTCGCCGACCTTCAACTACTCGACCACCGAGGTCGTGCTCTCCGGCGGCGATCCGCTCACGAAGGACAACCTCTCGTGGACGATCCCGACGACCGACGCCGACTTCCTCGACATCCCGGCGCAGGTGAAGGGGAAGATCACCTACTCGGGCAGCCTCCTCGTCCGGCCGAGCGTCACGATCACGAAGATCGGATCGTTCACGCTGCCGGCGCCGCTCACGCTGGACATCTCCGCGGCGGGCGTCTCGATGCCCTACGAGAGCGGCGTGACGCCGATCGACGTGGCCTTCGCGCCGGCGACGTTCCACATCCCCCTCCCGAACGTGAAGGCGTTCGACTCGCTCGACCTCGGCAGCTCCGACATCGGCGAGGCGGTCACGAAGCAGGGCGAGATCAAGAACACGGGCGAGCTCGACGCCGTCCTCGCGCTCAAGAGCTCGGACCCGCAGTTCAAGGTCGCGCCGAGCAAGGCGATGAAGCCGAAGGACAAGCTCGATCTCGACGTGACCTTCACGCCGACGAAGGAGGGCCCGCAGTCGGCGGAGATCACCGTCACCTCGAACGATCCGAACGAGCCGGTGCAGATCATCAAGGTCTCTGGCGTCGGCACGAAGCCGGCGGCGCCCACGTCCCCGACGACGCCGGGCGGCGGGGCTACGGAGGGCGACGACGACGGCGACGGCGTCGGCTTCGAGCCGCGCGACACGAGCGGCTGCGGCTGCCGGACGGCGCCGTCGTCTTCCGGCTACGCCGCGCTGGGCGGGATCGGGCTCGCGCTCGGCGCCGCGCTCCGCCGCCGTCGCCGGACGTCCTGAGCCTGCGTCAGTCGCCTCCGGCGACGTCGGGGTGAAACGCGAACGGCACGCGGACGCGTGACGTCCCGCCGTCGCGCGCCGGCGCGAACTCCGCGCGCCTCACGCGGCGCTCGACGCACGACAGCGCGGCGGGGCCGAGCGCTGCTCCGCCCGTCGTCGCGACCTCGCGCGGGCGCCCGTCGCGTCCGACGAGCACGTCCACCGTGATCGCCGCGTGCGCGTGCGGATGCGTCGCGAGTCGCTTCGCGTAGCAAGCGAGGACGTCGGCGTGCATCGCGCGAAAGACCGCCGCGGCTTCCCGCTCGGCCGTCTCCCGAGGATCCGGCTCCGCCGCGCGCCGGATGGGCGCCGTCGCGTCGGTGGGGAGCGCGCTGGCTCGCGCGAGCTCGCCGGTCGAGGCGCTCACCGCGGCGGCGATCGAGTCGCCGGTCGAGGGCGGCGCGGCCGCGCTGGCGCTCGCGAGCGCGGGCGAGCACCCGGCGGATGCGAGCGTGAGGGCGACGAGGACGAGCGCGGTCCACGCGCCGTGCGGCCCTCGTCGAGGACCCGGGGGCCGGAACGATCGAAGCGTCGTTGTCATGGTCACCGCACGAGCACCGCCCGTGCCGCTGCTCCGCCGGTGTGATTCCGCGACGCTGGCGCGCGCCGGGGCCGGCCCGGGTCGGCCGCGCGGTGGCCCGGGCCATCCGCGCGTCGACCACGGCCACCGAGCCCGGTCCGCCGGCTGCCGTCGCGCCTCGCGCCGCGGTCGCCTCGCTCACGCGGTCGCAGCCGGCGGGCCGAGCTCGGTCGCGAACCCGTCGCGCCACGTGCGCGGGGTGATGCCGAGCTCGGCCTTCGCCTTGCGGTTCGAGGCGCCCCGGAGCGACGTGCCATAGAACCTCGCCGTCGAGCCTCCGAGGAGCCCGACGATCCACGCGGGCGCGCGGCGCGGCGGCTTGGCGCCGAGCAACCTCGCCAGCTCCGGGAGCCATTCGTTCTGCGAGACTGGCTCGTCGTCGCAGACGTTGTAGACGCCGCTGTCACCACGGTCGATCGCGCGGACCGTCGCGTCCACCGCGTCGTCGATGTGGATGAACGACGACAGCCCTGCGCCGCTGCCCGAGATGGGCAGCATGCGCCTTCGCACCATATCGACGAGCGCGCTGTCTCTCGCGTACCAGGTGCCTCGGCCGTAGAAGAACCCGTATCGCAGCGCGATCCCGCGCGCCTCCAGCGTCGCCTCTTCGAGGACTCGGACCGCGTCGTTGGTGCCGGTGATGTCGCGGGGACCGTCGAGCCAGAGCGGCGCCGATTCGTCTTGTATCGCGGGGCCCTCCGGCTTCGTCACGAACGACATGCTCTGCGCGATGAACCTCGCGCCGGAGCGTGCTGCGAGGCGCGCGAAGAGTGGAACCGTCTGGCGGCGCAGGTCGGCCGTGACGCGCGCCGCCTTGGCCATCGCTCGCGGGGTGATCACCTTCGGCAGCGAGGTGAGTTGGTGGAGGACGACGTCCGGACGTGCGCCGTCGAACGCTCTCCCGACCTCGTCTTCGTCCAGCACGTCGGGCGCGATCGGCGTGCAGCCGAGCGCACGCAACGCCTCCCCTCCTCGCGGCGAGCGGTGAATCCCGTACACGACGTGACCCGCCGCACGAAGTCGGCGGCACAGCGGCAGCCCGATCGCACCGCTCGCTCCCACGACGAGGATCCTCTTTGCTTCGGCCATATCGACGAAGACGATACAGCACGTCCCGCGTGACGTGGCGAGTTGGCACCCGCCGACGTCCGGGGGGCCTCGGCCGCGTCCTCCGTCGCAACGAACGCTCGCCGCGCCTCGCTCAGGCGTCGACCCGCCCGCTCGGCTCGTCGGCGCCCTCGTGCGTGCTCGGCGTGGACCTGCGGCGAGGCGGCGCGGCGGCGCGCGGGAGCAGCAACACGAAGCGTGCGCCCGGAGCGAACGAGGCGTCGTACCGAACGTCGCCCCCCGCGGCGCGCGCGATCTCGCGGGCGAGCGAGAGCCCGAGGCCGGTGCCGCCTTCGGCCGCGCGCTCGCCGTCGCCGCGCCAGAACGGCGTGAAGAGGAGCGCCGCGTCCTCGGCGCGCACGCCGGAGCCGGCGTCCTCGACGGCGATCTCGACGGCGTCCTCCGCGGCCGTGGCGCGGACCGTGACGGTCCCGGCCGGCGGGCTGTGGGCGACGGCGTTGTCGAGGAGGTTGCGCAGCGCGCGGGCGACCTCCTGGCGCGAGCACGCGACCGACACGTCGGCGCCGTCGCCCTCGAACGTGACCTCCACGGAGCGCACCTCGGCGTTGCCGCGCGTCATCCGCGTCGCGTCGTCGACGATCTCTCTCGCGCGCGTGGGCTCGCTCGCCGCCGCGCGCGCGCGGCCCTCGGAGCGCGCGATCGCGAGCAGATCGTCGGCGAGGGTCACGAGCGTCGCGGCGTCGCCGAGGGCGCGCTCGATCGTCTGCTTGTACTCGGGGCCGCTCCGCTCGCGGCGAAGGGCGAGCTCGAGCTCCCCGCGCAGCGACGTGAGCGGGGAGCGGAGCTCGTGCGCGGCGCTCGAGATGAAGTCGCGCTGCGACGCGACGAGCTCGCCGAGCCGCTCGATCATCTGGTCGAGGCGCTCCGCGAGCAGCCGCGTCTCGACGCTCCCCTGCGCGCGAGCGCCGACCCGCGCCTCGAGCTTCCCCGTCGCCACCGCCTCGGCGACCTCGCAGATCGCGTCGACGTCGCGCACGAGGCTCCGCGCGAGCCAGCGCGCGACGACCCAGGTGAGCGACGTCGCCCCCGCGAACAGCACCGCGAACGTGCGGAGCAAGAACGCGAGGTCGTTGGCGATGCCCTTGCTGGAGACGGCGTAGAGGAGCACGCGCCCGGAGCCGATCGGGACGAGCACGCCGCGGAGCTGCGCGCCGTTGTGCGCCAGCGTGACCGCGGCGCCCTCGGGCGAGTCGATGCGCGCGTTGACCTCGGCGAGGCGCGGCGGCTGCCCGCCGAAGCTCCGCGTGGACGCGACGAGCCGACCGTCGCGCTCGTATTCGGCCGCGTAGCGCACGGTGACGGACGGGGGATCGACGAGCTCGCCGGGGCCGTCGCTGATCAGCGGATCGTCGGGGTTGCGCTGGACGGCGATCGACGCGACGTGCTGGGCCTGCACCAGGAGCGCGTGGTCGAGCTCGCGCAGCTCGTCGCGCTCGACGAAGAGGTAGACGACGACGAACGACACGATGAGCGCCACGCTGGTGACGAGCGTGAACGCGAGCGTCAGGCGCGTCCGGAGCTTCATGGTTCCGCGGGCGGCGCGACCGCGCGGTAGCCGACGCCGCGCACCGTCTGGATCAGCGTCTCCTGGTCGCCGAGCTTCTCGCGGAGGTTCTTCACGTGGACCTCGACGACGTTCGACGCGCGATCGAAGCTCGTCGCCCAGACCTTCTGGAGCAGCTCGGAGCGACTGACTGCGCGTCCCGTGTGCTGGACGAGGTACGTGAGGAGCGCGAGCTCTCGCGTCGTCAGGTCGACGGCGCGTCCGGCCACCGTCACGCGGCGCGCGATCGGGTCGATCGCGAGCGTGCCGAGGCGCAAGCTCGGCGCAGCCGTCGCGCGCCGCCCGAGCGCGCGGACCCGAGCGAGGAGCTCACCGAGATCGAAAGGCTTCGGCAGGTAGTCGTCGGCGCCCGCGTCGAGCCCGAGGATCTTCTCCCCGACCTCGCCGCGCGCCGTCAGGATCAGGATGGGCGTGCGCACGCCGCGGTCGCGCGCGGCGCGGCACACGCTGAGACCGTCGAGGCCGGGCAGCATCCAGTCGAGAAGGATGGCGTCGTAAGGGACGAGCTCGATCTGGTCGAGCGCGCTCCGGCCGTCGCCGAGCTGATCGACGACGTGTCCCTCCTCGGTGAGCGCGCGGACGAGGAAGCTCGCGACCTTCGGGTTGTCCTCGACCACCAGGAGCTTCATGCCGTGACGATGATACCGCTCGGAGCGCCGCGAGCGCTGCGGGAGGCCGCGAATGAAGAACTCTTCACGAGAAACTCGTCCGCGATGAAGAACTCTTCACGGGACCTTCAGCCAATCGCGAGCGCGGCTGCGTACGGTTCGGTGGATGCTGCTACGTCGAGCGCTCGTGCTCACCGGGATCGGCGCGGTGCTCCTCGGCTGCAAGGGCAAGGAGCCGCCGCGGGAGTCGCCCGATCACCTCCGCCGGCCCGACCGCTCGATCGTCCTCTCCGACGCCGGCGCCGCGTACATCCGCGTCGAGGCGGCTCGCCCGGCGACCGAGCTGCGGCTGAGGTCGTTCGCCGCGCGGGTCGCGTTCGACGAGCGTCACGTGGCGCGCCTGGGCCCGGCCGCGGGCGGTCGCGTCTCGTCCGTCAACGTCGTCACCGGCGACGCGGTGAAGAAGGGCGACGTCTTGCTCACGGTCTACGCGCCCGACGTCGCGTCGGCCCAGGCGCAGGTCGCCCAGGCGCGGAGCGCGCGCTCGCTGGCCGAGCACGCGGCGGAGCGCGCGCGCACGCTGGTGCGCGACGGCGCCGGATCGGACGCGGAGCTGCAGCAGGCCGAGGCCGCGCTGGCGCAGGCGAAGAGCGAGGAGAGCCGCGCCGTCGCGACGCTCGGCGCGGTCGGCGGCGCGACCAACCCGACCGAGTACGTGCTGAGATCGCCGATCGCCGGCACGGTCATCGAGCGCAACGTCGCGGTCGGCGCCCAGGTCTCGCCGGGCGGCGAGAAGGCGCTGATCACCGTCGGCGATCTCTCCACGGTCTGGGTCGTCGCCGACGTCTTCGAGCAGGACCTCGCCAGCGTGGAGGTCGGCGCCGACGCCGAGATCCAGCTGCTCGCCCAGAAGGGCCGGAGGATCCCGGGCAAGGTCGCGCACGTCTCGAGCGTCGTGGATCCGCTGACGCGCGCGGTGGAGGCGCGGATCGAGCTCGGCAACCCGGGCAGAGAGCTCCGCCCGGGGATGTCGGCGCGCGTCACGATCCGCGGCGCCTCGCTCGGGAACGCCGAGGCGCCGATGAGCGCCGTCCTCGCGCGTCGCGACCAGTTCTTCGTCTTCGTCCGGCAGCGGGACGGCTCGTTCGCCGAGCGCGAGGTAGAGCTCGGCGAGCAGCGCGGCGAGCACGCGATCATCACGTCGGGGCTCGCGCCCGGTGAGGACATCGTGACCGAGGGTGCGATCCTCCTCGACGCCGAGCTCCGCGAGGCGCCCTGATGATCGCGCGCATCGTCGACTTCGCGCTCGCGCGGCGGGGCGTCGTCATGGCCCTCGTCGTCGCGCTTATCGCGCTCGGGGCTAGGAGCTTCCAGCGCCTGCCGATCGAGGCGTACCCGGACGTCGCGGACACCTGGGTGCAGATCATCACGCAGTGGCCGGGGCACGCGTCCGAGGAGATCGAGCGACAGATCACGATCCCGACCGAGCGCGTCATGAACGGCGTGCCGAAGAAGACGGTCATCCGCTCCACGTCGGTCGGAGGGCTGAGCGTCGTCACGGTCGTCTTCGAGGACGGCACGGACAGCTACTTCGCGCGCCAGCAGGTCTCCGAGCGGCTCGAGCAGATCGATCTGCCCGCGGGGGTCTCCGCCGTGCTCGGTCCGCTCGCCAGTCCGGTCGGCGAGATCCTGCGCTACCGCCTCGTCAACTGCGAGACGACGCCCGCGGCGCCGTGCACCGAGGTCGACGTGGCGCAGCCGCCGAGGCCGCTCCACGAGCTGAAGGATCTCGAGGAGTACGTCGTCGAGCGCGAGCTGCTCGCGACCAACGGCGTCGCGGACGTCGTCAGCTTCGGGGGGACGATCAAGCAGTACCAGGTGCTCGTCGACCCGGTGCTGCTCGCGGCGCACGCGATCACCTTCGAGGACGTCGCCAAGGCGCTCGCCGACGCGAACGGCAACGCCGGTGGAGGCGCGATCGACTTCGGGCGGGCCTCCCTCAACGTCCGCGGGATCGGCCTCCTCTCGGCCGACCAGATCGAGGACGTCATGGTCGCGACCAAGGACGACGTCCCGATCCGCGTCCGCCAGCTCGCCCGCGTGGTCGTGGGCCACCAGCCGCGCCTCGGCCGCGTCAGCGTCGACGCCGACCGCGACGTCGTCGCCGCGATCGTCCTCCTCCGCAAGGGAGAGCAGGCCGAGGCCGTGCTCGAGGCGGTCCACGCGCGCATCGACGACATCAACGAGCGGATCCTCCCGCGCGGCGTGAAGATCGCGACGTACTACGACCGCACCGAGCTCCTCGAGCACACGACGTCGACGGTCCTCACGAACCTCGCGGAGGGGATGCTCCTCATCACGCTCGTGCTCTTCCTCTTCGTCGGGAACGTCCGGGCCGCGCTGATCGCGGCGGTGACGATCCCGCTGGCGCTCCTCTTCGCGTTCATCTGCATGGACGTCGCCGGCATCCCGGCCAACCTGCTCTCGATCGGCGCGCTGGACTTCGGGATGGTCGTGGACGGCGCGATCGTCATGGTCGAGAACGTGTTCCGCCACGTCACCGCGAAGCAGGAGAAGAACGAGCGCTCCGATCTCGTCGAGATCGCGCGCGCGGCGAGCCGTGAGGTCGCGCGCCCCGTGGTGTTCGCGATGACGACGATCGTCCTCGCCTACCTGCCGATCTTCACGCTCGAGCGGGTAGAGGGGAAGCTCTTCCGCCCGATGGCGTGGACCGTGGCGTTCGCGCTCGTCGGCGCGCTGCTCGTCTCGATCACGGTCGTGCCCGTGCTCACGACGTTCCTCTTCAAGTCCCGCCTCCGGGAGCTCGAGAACCCGCTCCTCCGGGTGATGTGGCGGGGCTACCGGTGGGCGCTCGGCCGCCTCCTCCCGCGACCGAAGGTGATCCTCGTGCTGGCGGCGCTCTTGCTCGCGGGGGACGCGCTGCTGCTCCGGCGCGTCGGGACCGAGTTCTTGCCGCACCTCGACGAGGGGGCGGTGTGGATGCGGGCCACGATGCCGGCCAACGTCTCGCTCTCGGAGGCCGAGGCCATCATCGACGGGGTCCACGCCAAGGGGCGCGACGTCGTCGGGATCCGCGAGATCCTCGCGCGGTACCCGGAGATCCGCACGACCGCGATCCAGATCGGCCGCCCGGACGACGGCACCGATCCCACGGGCTTCTACAACGCCGAGTTTCTCCTCGTCCTCCACGATCGCAAGACGTGGCGGCCCGAGTTTCGCGGGCACAAGGACGAGATCATCGCCGCGATCAACCGCGACGTGAGCGTGATCCCGGGCATCGCCTTCGGCTTCTCACAGCCGATCTCCGACAACGTGGAGGAGGCGCTGACCGGCGTGAAGGGCCAGCTCGCGGTCAAGATCACCGGCGACGACCTCAACGCGCTCGACGACCTCGCCGACCGGATCGCGACCAGCATCCGCGGCGTCGACGGCGTCGTCGACCTCGCCGTCGTCCGCGAGCTCGGTCAGTCGAACGTGCACGTCGACATCTCGCGCGATCGCTCGGAGCGCTTCGGGCTCTCCGTGGCGGCGGTGGAGGACGTCGTCGAGCACGGGATCGGCGGCCAGGTCGTGACGAGCATCGTCGACGGGGAGCGACGGCACGACCTGGTGCTGCGCTACGCCGAGGACCTCCGGGGGGATACGGACGCGATCCGCCAGCTGCTCGTACCGCTCGGCGGCGGTCGTCTGGTGCCGCTCTCGCAGGTGGCCGACGTCAACATCATCGGCGGCGCGTCGCGCATCTTCCGTGAGAACGGGCGGCGCTACATCGCGGTGCGCTTCGGCGTCCGCGATCGCGATCTCGGCTCGACCGTGGACGAGGCGCAGGCCAACGTCGCGCGCGACGTCCGCGTCCCGCCCGGATACGACGTCCAGTGGGGCGGGGAGTTCGAGAGCGCGCGGCGCGCCGGGAAGCGCCTCGCGGTCATCATCCCCGTGACGTTGGCCGCGATCTTGGCGCTCCTGATCGCGGCGTTCCGCAGCGTCCGCGACGCGCTGGTCGTCTTCCTCAACGTCCTTCTGACCTCGCCGATCGGAGGCATCGCGGCGCTCGTCGCGACCGGTACGAGCTTCTCGGTCTCGGCGGGCGTCGGCTTCCTGGCGCTCTTCGGCGTCTCGGTGCAGACTGGCGTCATCCTCGTCACGCGCGTCAACGATCAGCGCGCAGCAGGGCACCCGATCGACCTCGCGCTGACCGACACGGTCCGCACGCGCCTCCGCCCGATCGTGATGACGGCGCTCGTGGCCACGCTCGGCCTCCTCCCGGCGGCCGTCAGCACGGGCATCGGCTCCGACTCGCAGAAGCCGCTCGCGATCGTCGTGGTCGGCGGGCTGTTCACGTCGCTCGCGCTCTCTTTGGTGACGTTGCCCATGCTCTACAAGCTCATCGCCCGCCCCTCCCCCCCGCTTGCAGCGCCGTCTCCGGAGGGGCGGTCGTGAGGTCGCCGACGATCGCGCGTCGTGGGGCGGCGGCGCTCGCGCTCCTCGCGGCCTCCGTGTGCAGCGCGCCGGCGGTCGCCGAGCCCGCTCCGGCACGGCCCGTGAGCGCCGACGGCGACGTCCCGTCGCTCTCGGAGCAGGAGCTGTTCGAGCGCTGGCTCCACGCGAGCGCCGAGGTCGCGGCGCTCCGCGCGCAGATCGGCGCGGCGCGCTTCGACGTCGTCACGGCGAAGCTCCTGCCGAACCCCGAGGTGCAGGTCGCCGGCGCGCTGCTCGCGGGCGGGACGCCGCCGGACGGCAAGAGCGGTCTGCAGGGCGAGGTGTCCGTGCCGCTCCCGGTGTTCGGGCAGATCCCCGCGCGCCGTCGCGCCGCCGAGGCGCGGGTCTCGGTGGCCGAGGTCACGGTGCTCGTGGCGCTCTGGGAGCGCGCTGGCGATCTCCAGAGCGCGATGGTCGAGGCCGCCTTCGCCGACGCGCGCGTGACGATGCTGTCGTCGAACCTCGAGGCGCTCGCCCGGCTCCGCGGCATCGTCGAGGCCCGGACGCGAGCCGGCGCGGCGAGCACCTACGACGTCCTCCGCGTGAGGACGTCGGAGACGACGATGCGCGCGGCGACACGCACCGCGATGACCGATCGTACGCAGTCCGAGTCGCGGCTGCTCGCGCTGATGGCCGAGCCCGCGCTGACCCGCGTGCACGTCACGCGCGCCGGTCTCGCGGCGCTCCGGGGGCCCCGGGACGAGGCCGCGTTGATCAAGCTCGCGCTCGAGCGCCGCCCCGATCTCGAGCTGTCGCGGCGGAGCGTGGTCGCCTCCCACCGCGAGGCGGAGCGGTGGAGGAAGGACGCGGTCCCCACCCCGAGCGTCTTCGCCGGCGCCTACGCCGTTCAGGGCCCGTACGGCCTCCAGGTCACGGCCGGGGTCTCGATGCCGATCCCGCTCTTCGACCGCAACCAGGGCCAGGTGGGGCGCGCGCTCTCCGAGGCGCACGCGAGCCAGCTGATGGGGCAGGCGCTCGAGGTCCGCATCAAGACGGAGGTCGAGGGCGCGTGGCGCGCGCGCGAGGCGGCGCGCGTCGCGCTCGAGGAGTACCGCGAGGCGGCTCTCCCCGCGGCGGACGAGATGCTCCGCCGCGCCGAGGTCAGCTACCAGGCCGGCAAGTTCTCGATCGCCGAGCTCTTCGACGCCTTCAGCACGCTCTGGGACGCGCGGCTCCAGGAGCTCGACCTCGAGCGCCAGATGGCGATGGCCGAGGCGAGCCTCGAGCGCGCCGCCGTGCTCGTGCCGCTCGGGCGGCGGTGACGACGGGCGCGCGTCCGGCGGCGGCGCGCGGTAGGATCGCGCCGTTGCTCGCTCGGCTCCGGCTCGACCCCTACATCCTGGCGCTCCTCGGCGCCGTGGCGATCGCCTCGCTGCTGCCGTGCCGCGGGCACGCCGCCACCGTGATGGGCGGGGTCGCCGACGCCGGCATCGCCCTGCTCTTCTTCCTCTACGGAGGCCGGCTCCCGCGCCACGTCATCGTGAGCGGGATGACGCAGTGGCGCCTGCAGCTGGTCGTGCTCCTCGCGACCTTCGCGCTGTTCCCGCTGCTCGGGCTCGGCCTCCGCGCCGCGCTCTCGCCGTGGATGCCGGCGTCGCTGCTCTCCGGCGTCCTGTTTTTGAGCGTGCTCCCGTCGACCGTCCAGTCGTCGATCGCCTTCACGTCGATCGCGCGGGGCAACATCCCCGCCGCGATCTGCAGCGCGACGGTGTCGAACCTCGTCGGCGTCTTCATCACCCCGCTCCTCGTCGCGCTGCTCCTCGACGGGGGGGAGGGCGCTTCGGCGTCGTTCGACGCGGTCTGGAAGATCGTCGGCTTCCTGCTCGTCCCGTTCGTCGTCGGGCACGCGCTGCGGCCGCTCATCGGCGAGTGGCTCGAGCGCAACAAGCCCTGGCTCGGGTACGTCGACCGCGGGTCGATCCTCTTCATCGTCTACATCGCGTTCAGCGAGGGCGTCGTCGGCGGGATCTGGCACCAGCTGCCGCCGGCGAGCATCGCGATGCTCGGCGTCGTGTCGGCGGCGCTGCTCGCGATCGTGATGGTGCTGCTCACGTGGCTCTCGCGCCGCCTCGGGTTCTCGAAGGAGGACGAGATCGCGATCGTCTTCTGCGGCTCGAAGAAGAGCCTCGCGAGCGGGCTGCCGATGGCGAAGCTCCTCTTCGCGGGGCCCGCCGTCGGCCTGATCGTCCTGCCGCTGATGCTGTTCCACCAGCTCCAGCTCATGGTGTGCGCCGCGATCGCCCAGCGCTACGCGCGGCGCGACGGCGCGCCGCCCGCGTGAGTCACGTCGTCCCGCCGACGTAGACGGTGCTCGCCTGGGGGCCCTTGTCGCCGTCCTCTTCGGCGAAGCGCACCTTCGTGCCGACGGTGACGCGCTCGAAGCGCTCGCCGATGACGCTGTTCCGGTGGAAGTACACCTCCTGGTCCTCGCCCTCGACGGCGATGAAGCCGTAGCCGCGCTCGTGGAAGACCTTCGCGATCACGCCGCGTGGAGGTGTCACCCGCGTCTTCGTGTCCGGCTTCAGCTGGCGCGCGTAGTCCTCGAGGACGCGCTCGGCGTCGTCGAACGCCATGTCGATCGTGGCGTGGAGATCGTCGCGACTGCTGTCCGGGTTCTTCGAGATGACGAGCTCCTTGCCGGGGACGTGCATGTCGATCTCGACCTTGAACTTCTTGCCCTGCCTGCTGTGGCGATGCGGCTCTTCCACCACGACGTGGCACTTCGACATACGCGCGAAGAACGTCGGGAGCTTCTCGGCCCGTCGCTCGACGTGCGCCGCCACGGCGGCGGAAGGAGGAATGTCGCGGAACGTGATCTGGACCGGCACAGCCATGCCTGGGGCTCCTCTCTCAGCTCGTGCACGAACCAAAGGTGCACTTTTCCGCAGGCTTCAACATTCGTGCCTGTCCGCCCGCGCCCGCGCCAGCGCCAGCGCGACGGGGGCCGTCGGCTCGCCGGGCCGGCGCTCCCGGGCCCGAGGACCATTTCTTCACGAGGAGGAAGCATTCCCTCGGGGCAGCGTATGGAGGCGCGGAGGTTCGGTTCCATGTTCTTCAGCGACTTGCACGTCCAGATCCTTTCGCGTGGCATCCTCAACCCGGGCGAGCAGCTCGTCGGCCAGACCGTCACGAGCTACATGCCGTGGTGGGCGTTCGGCTTCATCCGCCGCCAGTACCTCGTCCTCGCCACCGACCAGCGTCTGATCCTCGTCGATCACCGCTACAGCTTCCTCCAGCCGCTCGAGCAGCGCCTGCACCAGGTCGACTCGATCGCCTGGAGCAACGTCCAGGAGCTCAAGGTGAAGGGCCTCTTCATGAAGAAGAAGCTCCGCGTCCGTGGCGTCGGCGAGCACGGCCCGATCAGCCTCACGATGCCCATCCCGAACGGCTTCTTCGGCCTGCTCGCGCCGATGAAGAACAACATCCCCGGCGCGAAGACCGTCGAGGCGGCGTTCCAGGCCAACCAGGCGGCGCCGGCGCTCGGCGCTCCCGTCTCGCAGAACGGCTACGGAGCGCCCCAGATCGCGTTCGCGCCGGCGCCGCAGCTCGCCGCGCCCGCGCCGGCGCCGCAGCAGAACGCGCCTGGCTACGCTTCGGTGGCCCCGCCCGCGCCCGGTCAGTACGGGGTCGCGCCCGCGCCCGCGCCGTTCGCCGCGCCGCCCGCCGGCGCGCCCGGCAGCTACCCGCCGCCGCGCACCTGGTCCTGAGCGGGCCGGATCCTGATGCGCCCCCCGCGCGTGCGATCGGGGGGCGCGAGCATGCGCGTCGCGATCGTCACACGTGGCGTGAGCGCCCGCTCCAAGACGCGCGGTACCGTGGTGAGGCACACGCCGACCGGCGGAGGAGACGTCCGAGTTTTCTCGCGCCAGCGCGCCGGTGAAGGGCCCGCTGCCGCGAGCCGCGCGCGCGGATCGGCTCATGCATTGGCAGGCGCTGTCCAATGGCTACCCACCGATTCCTCACCGGCTTCGTGGCCCTCGCGGCCGTCACCACTTTCCTTCACTGCTCGAACAAGCCCGCGAAACAGAGCGCCGGCGGGAGCACGTGCACGGCGACGCAAGCGCTCCAGCTTACGGGGCTCCGCGGCACGAGCATGGCCCCGAAGAGCATCGCGCTCACGTTCGACGACGGTCCGGGGCCGCGCACCAAGGCGCTCTCTCGCTACCTGAAGGACGAGGGGATCGAGGCGGCGTTCTTCGTGAACGGCCGCTCGATGGATGCCGGGGCGGCGGAGGTCCTGCAGGCGCTCGTCGACGACGGCCACCTCGTCTCGAACCACACCGAGTCGCACCGTTCGCTCACGGGAACGGCGACGGGGGAGGCGCGCCTCGCGGATCTGGAGGTCGTGAAAGAGCTGACCGAGACGGACACGAAGATCGAGTCGTTCGTCCCGACGCAGCGTTTCCTCTTCCGCCCGCCGTTCGGCGACTACGACGACATCACGTTCGCGGCGCTCGCCGACACGCCGATGAACAAATACGTCGGCCCGATCATGTGGGACGTCGGCGACAAGATGGACGAGGCGGCCGGTCGCGTCGCCGACTGGGACTGCTGGCAGGACGGCACCGACGGGAAGCGGACGCCGATGAAGACCTGCGGCGACCTCTACATCACCGAGATCAAGCGCGCGGGCCGCGGCATCGTGCTCATGCACGACCCGTACTACAACGACCAAGACCCCGAGCAGCAGGGGACGGTCGACATGGTGATGTACATGGTGCCGCTCCTCAAGGCGGAGGGCTTCACGTTCACCCGCGTCGACAAGGTGCCGGAGATCGACGCGCTCCTGCCGCCCTTGCCCGCCGCGGAGAACCCCGGTGGCGGAGATCCGGTGCCGGGGCCGGGCGACGAGGTGGCCGGCGCGGCCGGCGACGATCCGTGCCCGTGACGGCCGGGGGAGGCGCGCGCTCGCTGGCGGCTCGCGTCAGCGACGACTCCTAGACCGATCGGGGCTCGCCGGGCGTACGCTCGTGCGGTGACCTACCGTGTTTCCGCAGGTGGCCAGTACAGCTGTCCGCGATGCCTTCGCGCCCTCACGACGTACCTCGCCGGCGTCTTCGTCGTCGACGCGTGCGTCGACTGCGGCGGTCTCTTCATCGACAACCTCGCGACGCAGGAGCTGATGCGCGCGTTCGATCGCGACCTCGTCTCCGTCGCGACGACGCTCGGCATCGGCAAGGGCGAGACGCTCCCGTCGGGCGTCATCCAGAAGAACCTCGCGTGCCCCCGTTGCAGCGGGGGCCTCGCGGCGGTGAGCCTCCCGAGCGCGAGCGTCGAGGTCGACATCTGTCAGGAGCACGGGACGTGGTTCGACGCGAACGAGCTGCCGAAGGTGGCCCGCGCGTACCGCCGCCGTCGCGAAGGGAAGCTCGGGGACATGGCGGACGACGCCCTCGCCGACGTGCTCGACGGACGCTTCCCGACGTGAGCCCACCGGGGCCGGCGGGTCGGGCACCCAGCTTCATCTCCTTGACTATTATCTACCGATCGGTAGACTGGTGGGAAAGGGGAGGCGAGATGTTCGATACCGAGAAGCTGACGTCCCTGCTGCCGACCAAGATGCGCGGCCGCCTCGAAGGCTGGCTCGAGGCGCTGGAGATCCTCCTCGAGGTCCGCGATCCCCGCGTCCTCCGGTCTCTCGGACCGTCGGGCGTGAAGGGCCTCGTCCTCCAGCGCGCCAAGCAGGGCGTCCCGACGAAGGCGCGGGCGCGGCACGAGGTGCACTTCGACTGGTCGTATCCGGCGGACAACCCCGAGATGCGCAAGCTCTACGACAAAGCGAAGAAGGGGCAGTGGAACAGCGACACGACCCTCGCCTGGTCCACCAGCGTGGACCCGTACGATCCCGCGCGGCCGCTCCTGCCCGACGGCTTCCTCGACTTCGACGCGCTCGAGGCGCGCGGCCCCAAGCTCGACGTGCGCGAGCGCGCCCGCCTCGTCCACAGCCTCACGTCGTGGATGCTCTCGCAGTTCCTCCACGGCGAGCAGGGCGCGCTCTTCGCCGCCGCGCAGGTGACCGAGGCCGTGGAGTTCTACGACGGCAAGCTCTACGGCGCGACGCAGGTGATGGATGAAGGCAGGCACGTCGAGGTGTTCCACCGATACCTCGACGAGAAGCTCTGCAAGCTCTATCAGCTCAACGACAACCTCTTCGTCATCATCGACGCGCTCATGACCGACTCGCGCTGGGACATGAAGTTCCTCGGCATGCAGATCATGGTCGAGGGGCTGGCGCTCGGGGCGTTCGGTACGCTCTACCGGCAGACGAGCGAGCCGCTCCTCAAGGAGCTCCTGAAGTACGTCATCCGGGACGAGGCGCGGCACGTCCACTACGGCGTCCTCGCGCTCCGCCAGCACCTCCGCGAGCTCTCGGACAGCGAGCGCCGCGAGCGCGAGGACTGGGCCTTCGAGGTCGCGCTCCTCATGCGCGATCGCTTCATGGCGATGGAGGTCTACGAGGAGTGGTTCGAGGGGATCATGTCGCGCCGGCAGTGGAGGTCGTTCGTGACCGAGACGCCGGGGATGGTCCAGTTCCGGCAGACGATGTTCTCGCGCCTCGTGCCGAACCTGCGCGAGATCGGCCTCGTCTCGCCGCGCATCGTGCCCCGGTATCAGAAGGTCGGGCTCGCGCGGTACATGAACGGGCTCGCGGCGGATCGCATCGACGGCGCGGGGATGATCGCCGACCTCGACCGCGCCGCCTGACGCCGCCGGCGCGGCGCGCCACGCGTGGCTGCCCGCGTCCGGTGTGCGCGCGTCTCGCAGGGGGTCGCCCGACAACGCGATGACGCACGCCAGCGGCCTCCGCGCGCGGCGCCGCGCGATGGGCTGTGGCGAATTGGGCGGCGCCACGGAGAGGCGCCGCGCGGGGGCGCGGGCGCGCTCGGCGAAAACGCGGGCGGTCCCGTCACCGGGATGACGGAGCGCGGTTGGTACGTGTGCTGCTTCTGAAGAGGAGCAGGGAACACAGCATGACCGCAAAGTCCGTCGTCGTTGGCTTCGTCGTAGCGCTCTCCTCGTTGGTCGGCTGCGGCTGGGACGCCGTCGACGAGGCCGAGGACGAAGAAGCCGAGGCGACGGCCGAGGTCTCGTCGGCGCTGTCACCGCGTGACGATCTACCGGCGCCGCACGGCATCCCGACGCCGAAGCTGCCGTCGTTCGACAAGCCGATCTGGGACCTCGAGCCGTTCATCCAGGAGCTCGATCGGCGGCCGCGGTACGGCGGGTGCTTCATGTACTACGTCACGCTCCTCGACCCGACCGGCGGCGATCCGACGAAGATCCCGGTGACCGTCTGCAGGTGATCGCCCGCCAGTGAGCCGCGGTCAGAGCCGCGGCGGCTTCGGGAGCATCGACGGGCGAGAGGAGCTCCCCACGGGCGGGAGCAAGGAGTCGAGCCCGAGCAGCAGCGAGGAGGTCGCGGAGGTGGAGGTCCCGACCTCGAAGGCGCCCTTCCAGCGGAGGATCGCGGTGAGCGCCTGGATAGGGTCTCGTGTCTTGCGCGCGTCGACGAAGACCTCGCCGATGTGTCCGCGCGTGAACGAGATCCGGCTCTGGAGCGGCGGCGAGGTGAGGAGCAGCTCGCCCGTCTTCTTGATCACGGCGAGGTAGCGGAGGAGCGTCGCCGGCGGCACCTCGAGCAGGTTCCCCGCGAGGTTGATCGAGGTGCCCGGCTCGGAGTCGGGCCGCGGCGGCGACAGGGCCGGCACGGTGTGCCCCCGGACGCGCAGCGCGACGTCTCCCACGAGCAGGACGTCGCCCTGCACCGCGACGCCCTCGCCGAGCACGCGCGCCCCGTTGATGAACGTGCCGTTGCTGCTCCCGAGGTCGGTGAGCCGGAGGTCGTGCGCGCCGACGACGACGCTGGCGTGGCGCCGGCTGACGATGTCGCTCGCGAGGACGAGGTCGGAGTCCGAGCCTCGGCCGAGCACGTAGGAGCCACCCGCGACGGGGTACACGCGGCCCCGCTCGCGTCCGAGGAGGATCTGCAGGTGGGTCGACACGGCGCTCTTCCTTAGCAGGCCGTCACGGACGGGTCATCCTCGCGGTCCGCCCGGCGGGCAGCAGCTCGTCAGAATAGAACGGGCCCACGCGCGTCGATCGTCGTGATCGGCTAGAGTCGCCCCCGCATCGAGAGCCCATGCGCGCCCACTCCGCCCCGCAACGTCAGCCTCTCTCGAGCATCGTCGCTCGTTGGCTCGTCCTCGTCGTTCTGCTCGCGTCGGCGGCGTGTGTCACCTTGCGCGGTCGCGCCGACGACGCGCTCGAGCGCGGCGACTACCGGCTGGCGGTCGACCTCTACACGCAGGTCCTGGCGCAGAAGCCGGGCGACGCGCGGGTGAAGACGCTGCTCACGCGGGCCGAGCGCGGCCTCCTCGATCAGATGCTCGATCGCGTCGACGCCGCGCGGAGACGCGGTGACGACGCGGACGCGCTCCACGCCGCGCTCGAGGTGTTGCAGACGAAGGACCGCCTGCACGCCGGCGCCGTCGACGCGCCGCGCGCCGCGCGCGTCGCGGGGGCGGTCGAGTGGGCGACGACGACGCTCCGCGCGTCGGTCCGCGCCGAGACGACGCGTGGCCGCGCGCTCGCGGCGCGCGCCCGGCGAACCGGAGCGAGCGCGTGGCTGAAGCGGCCCGAGGTCGGGACGCTCGGCGCCGAGCTCGACGGCGAGATCGCGAAGGCCGGCGCGGCCACGTGCGCGCGGGCGAGCGCGGCCGCGGGCGACCAGCCGTTCACTCTCGAGCTCGTCGCCGCGTACTGCAAGGAGGTCGGCGGTCCGATGCCCGCGTGGAAGGCGCGCCCGCTCCTCGTCGGCGGCGTCGCCATCTCCGGCGGCGTCGCCGGCACGCCGCCGAGCGAGCAGGTCGAGCTTGAGCGCGCCGTCCGCGACGCGGTCGAGCGCTCCGTGTGGTTCACCGCGACGACGGACGCGCGCGCGGCCGCGGAGGTCCAGGGGCGCGTCGCCGCGGTGTTCACGCGGGAGGCGACGGAGCTCGCGCGCTCGTGGACCGAGCGTGTCCCTTACGAGGCGACCGAGAGCTACCAGCAGCCGATCGAGGTGCCGTACGTCACGACCGAGACGTACACCGAGCGCGTGCCGTACACCGCCTACGAGGACCGGCTCGAGACCTGCGCGCCCCCGCGCCAGGGGACGTGCACCGTCACGCGACCGGTGACGCGCTACCGCGACGAGTCGCGAACGCGCGAGGTCCGCAAGGTCCGCACGGAGTACGAGACGCGGACGCGTCAGGTGACGCGCTACCGCGACGAGCCGCGCGTCTTCCGCTACCCGGCGACGAAGCACGAAGGGCAGTACCAGTCGACGTACTTCGTAAGCGTCGAGCTTGGCTCGGGGGTGCGTCCGATCGAGGCGCGCGGCTCCGCCGAGGACGCGCGCGTCGCGCACGAGCACGACGCGGAGTTCGGGCCCGCGGGGGTGCACCCCGAGCGCGCGAGCTTGCCCAGCGAGCTTTGGTGGCGCCAGCTGCAGCGCGACCGGATCCGTGACGGCCTGCTCCAAGCGCTCGACCAGGGCTGGACGCAGGCGTTCTGCAACGAGGGTGTCAGCTCCATCGAAGAAGCGGCGCGCTGCGCGAGAGCTCGGCCGCGGCCGGTCCCGGCGGCGGTGCGCGCGCGGGTGCTCGAGCTCTTCGGCGACGATCCCGAGCGCGTCCTCGCGCTCCCGCGGCCGGGCGAAGCGATCCACTGAGCCGGCGTTCGGCCGTCGACGTCGCGCCGAGCGCGCCGAGCGTCGCGGGCGACCGACGCGGAGAGGCCGACCGACGCGGAGAGGCCGACCGACCGGACGATGCCCTCGCGCGCGGCCGCTCGATCCGCGTGCTCGTCGAGCGAGCCTTCGCGCGGACGAATGGCGAGCTGCATGGCTTGACGTAGAGGAGCGTCCCTACAATCCTACGGCGATCGTGGGCACGCTCGCGGATGTGCTGGACCTCGGCGTCTTCGACGCGCTCCCCGACGCGCTGCTCGTCGTGCGCGCGGAGCGCGTCGTCTGGGTGAACGAGGCCGCGTCGCGCCTTCTCGGCGGTCCGCTCGTCGGCGTCGCGCTCGAGGACCTGCTCGCCTCCGGCGAGCGCCATCGCCTCGCGCTGCTGGAGCAGCAGCGTCGGGTCGGCTGGGACCTCCCCGCGACGTGCCGGATCCGCTTCGCGCGCATGTCGGATCACGTCGAGATCCCCACCGACCTTCGCTTCGGGCAGCGCGGTGACATGCTCATCGTGAGCGCGCGCGACGTGACCGACGTGACGCGCGCCGAGGGGTTGATGGGGACGCTCGCGCAGACGTTCGCTCGCGGCACGGCGCTCCTCGACGCCGCGGAGCTGCTCGACGCGACGGAGTCGACCTTCCTCGCGCTCGGATGGATCGTCGCCTTCACGGAGCTCGTCCCGGGCGGCTCGATCACCACGCGCGTCATGTCGGCCGAGGGCGACCCGGTCGGCGATTACGGTCGCTCGCTCATCGGCGTGACCATGCCCTACGCCAAGACGCCGATCCTCGCCGAGGTCGTGCGGACGGGGCGTCCGGTCTTCCTCGACAACCTTCCGACGCTCCTGTCGGGTGCTGCCCGCTCGGCGACGGCGCTCGGCGCGAGCATGGAGCGGGCGCAGATCATCCGCAGCGCCTGGTGCCCGGTGCTCACCAACGGCCGGCTCACGCACCTGCTCGCGGTGACGGGGCGCGACCTCACCGAGCACGATTTCGTCGCCGTGCAGCTCTTCGCCGCGCAGATCGGCGCGGCGATCCACATGCAGGCGCTCCGCTCCGAGCTCGTTCACAAGGAGCGCCTCGCGGCCGTCGGCGAGATGGCGGCGGTGATGGCGCACGAGGTCAGGAACCCCCTCGGCACGATCTTCAACGCGCTCGCGGGGCTCCGGAAGAAGCGCGCCGACTCGGGCGCGGCGCCCGAGCTGCTCGACATCATCCACGAAGAGGCCGAGCGCCTCCGCCGACTCGTGACCGATCTGCTCGACTTCTCGCGTCCGTCCGCCGTCGAGCTGGAGCGCGTCGCGCTCGCGCCGGTCCTCGAGCAAGCGGTCGAGGCTGCCTGCCTCGATCCCACGTTCGGCGGCGTGAAGCGCGCGGTCCGCCTCGTGATGCCGGCCGAGCTCCCCGTGGTCGAGACCGACCCGCTCCTCCTGCGTAGGGCGCTCGTCAACCTGCTCGTCAATGCCCTGCAGAACGTCGGCGGGGAGGGCAAGGTCTCGCTCAGCGTCGCGCTCGACGAGGACGACGTGGCCATCCGGATCCACAACGACGGCCCGACGATCTCCCCCGAGGTGGCCGCGCGGGTCTTCGAGCCGTTCTTCACGACGCGGGCGTCGGGGACGGGCCTCGGGCTGGCGGTGGTGCGCCGGATCGCGACCGACCTCGGCGGCGCGGTGCGCCTCGAGCGCGAAGATCCGAGCGGGACGACCTTCTCGTTGCGGCTGCCGACGCGTCCGCCGTCGCTCCCGTCCGTGAGCTCGTCGGCCGGCGGCGGGACGGGTCCGCGGACGGGCCGATCCCCGTAGTAGACTCTCCCGCCGCATGGCTCCCCGCCCCTCCGCCGACCGCGTCGTCGAGCTCGCCGAGCTCGTCCGCACGTACAAGGACGCGTACTACAACGGTCAGCCGCTCGTCACCGACGCGGCCTACGACGCGCTCGAGGACGAGCTCCGCGCGCTCGATCCCGAGAACGCCGCCCTGAAGAGCGTCGGCGCCCCGGTGGTCGTCACCGAGTGGGAGAAGGCACGTCACGCCATCCCGATGGGATCGCTCAACAAGGTGGTGAACGAGGCGGAGCTCCGGCAGTGGGCGGCGCGGTGCGACCAGCTCGGCGCGGAGAGCTCGCTCGCGCCCATCTCGAACGATCTGCTCGTGACCGAGAAGCTCGACGGGCTCTCGCTCGCCGTCAACTACGAGCGCGGCCGGTTGGTCGACGCGATCACGCGCGGCGACGGCCACGTCGGCGAGCGCATCACCGCCAACGCGCGTCGGATGAAGGGCGTGCCCGCCCGGCTGCCCGAGCCGATCACGGTGTCGATCCGCGGCGAGATCATCCTGAAGCTGTCCGACATGAAGATCGGCTTCCCCGGGACCGACGCGCCGCCGCGCAACCGGGCCGCGGGCACGTCGAAGCGCTACGACGGCGCGGGCTGCGAGCACCTCACGGTCATGTTCTACGACCTCGAGGGCGGGGACACGGAGTACGCGACCGAGCGAGAGAAGTACGTGCGGCTCCTCCAGCTCGGGCTCATCGTCCCTCCCTTCGAGGTGACCGATCTCGAGGGCGCGCTCCGGATCCACGCGGACTACGCGTCGAACAAGCGCGCCGCGCTCGACTACGAGATCGACGGGCTCGTCGTGCGGGCCAACGATCTCCGCGCGCAGCAGCTCCTCGGCGAGCTCGGCGATCGCCCGCGCGCCGCCGTGGCGTTCAAGTTCCCGTCGCTCGCGAAGATCAGCCGCGTCGTCGCGATCGCCTGGGAGACGGGCCCGACGGGGCGCGTGACGCCGATCGCCAACGTCGAGCCGGTCGAGATCGGCGGCGCCACGGTGCAGTTCGTCTCCCTCCACAACGTCTCGAACGTGGACCGGCTCGGCATCGGCGTCGGGGACGAGGTGCTCGTCTCGCGTCGCAACGACGTGATCCCTTACCTCGAGGAGGTCGTGGTGAAGCACGGCCCGAGCGTGACGGTCCCCACCGAGTGCGCCGCCTGCGGCGGCGAGCTCGGCCGCCGCGGCGAGTACCTGGTCTGCACCAACCGGGAGTGCCGGGCGATCGTCGAGGGGCGCATCCGCCGCTGGGTCGGTACGCAGGACATCCTCGAGCTCGGCGACAAGCTCATCGCGCAGCTCGTCGAGGCGAAGCTCGTGCGCGAGCCGGCCGACCTCTATCGGCTGACGGTGGAGGACATCGCCGGCCTCGAGCGCCGCGGGACGCTGGTCGCGACGAAGGTGCTCGCCAACCTGCGCGCGAAGCTGCCGCTCACGCTACCGGTGTTCCTCGCGTCGCTCGGCATGGATGACTTCGCGCTCGAGACGGCGAAGCTCCTGGTCGCGAACGGCTACGACACCCTCGAGAAGGTGCAGGCGGCGAGCGCCGAGGAGCTCGCCGCGCTGAAGGGAATGGGCGCGATCAAGGCGAAGAGCGTCGTCTCTGGCCTGGCGTCGCGCGCCGAGGAGATCCAGCGCCTCCTCGACGCCGGCGTCGTGCCGGTCGCGCCGAGCGCGGGCGGCGCGCTCTCCGGCAAGTCGTTCTGCTTCACGGGGACCTTGCCGCGGCCGCGGAAGGAGTACGAGGAGCTCGTCGTGAAGCACGGAGGTACCGTGCTCTCGGGCGTGACCAAGGACCTCGGCTACCTCGTGATGTCGGACCCGACGTCGGCCTCGACGAAGGCCGAGAAGGCGCGCAAGTACGGCACGCAGTGCATCGACGCGGCGGCGTTCATGGCGCTTATCGAGGCGGCGGACCGCGGCGCAGTCGGCGACGGCGCGCCGGCGGTGGGCGAGGGCACCGCGGGCGCGGACTGAAGAGCGCGGCGTCTCAATCGTCGTCGTCCTTGTCCTTGTCCTTGTCCTTGTCCTTGTCCTTGTCCTTGTCCTTGTCCTTGTCCTTGTCCTTGTCCT
>JAHBWA010000112.1 GCA_019637195.1 Labilithrix sp.
ACCGCCCGTGCCGCCGCTCTGACCGCCCGTGCCGCCACCCTGACCGCCCGTGCCGCCCTGACCGCCCGTGCCGCCACCCTGACCGCTCTGACCGCTCGTGCCGCCACCCTGACCGCTCGTGTTGCCCTGACCGCCCGTGCCGCCCTGACCGCCCGTGCCGCTCGACCCGCCCTGACCGCTCTTGCCGTCCGGCGGCGCGCTCTGCGAGCTCTCTCCCGATGAGCCGCCTCCCCCTGCGCCGGCCTCGTCGCCCTGGGGGACGCGCGTCCGAAAGAGGTAGGGCGAGATCAGCGCGGTCGCGCCGAGCACCGCGAGCGTGAACACGAAGAGCACGGCGAAGCTGCCGCGCCCCGGACGCGCGACCGCCACGTCCTCGTCGTTCGGCGCCGCGAGGCCGCGCGGTCGCGCGACCTCCTGCCAGACCGTCAGCCCGAGCGAGTGGCGGGTCGCGAGGAACACGAGCATCAAGAAGACGCCGCCCGTGAGGCAGATCATCGTGAAGCCGTCCCAGAGCGCGTGCTTCGAGCCACCGTTGAACGTCTCGACCGCGCCGTGGCGGTTCATCCAGACGATGGCCCCGCCGATGCAGAACGACAGCGGGTACCACGCGGCGACGACGTCGAGTCGGCTCGCCACGCCGAGGTAGCCGCCGAGCGCCGAGAACACCGCGATGACCAAGAACAGCGCGATCGCCCCGAGCGCGACGCCGCTCAGCGTGGCACCGATGAAGAGCACGAAGAACAGGACGAGCACCGGCATCAGCCGAAGGCCGGCCAGACCGAGGAGGTTGCCGGCGACGTGTCCGGCCAGCGTCGCGGCGAAGACGCCGGCCAGGACGCCGAGGTCTCCCGGCGACACGCCGAAGCCGCCGCTCGTCAAGACGAGGCTCATCACGAGGCACATCACGCCCCAGACGGAGAACACCCCGTACGAGACGAGCACCGGCCAGGATCGACGAAGGGTCGCGCGGAAGGCGCTCACGCGGACCTCCGCTGGCCCTGGTGGACGTCGACCGAGCGCGCGATGCGCGTCGAGCCCTTGAGCCCCACGAGCCGGTGGCGGCCGTCGACGATCTCGAGGCGATAGACGGCGTCGGGGAGCGAGAGCAGCACGTTGAGGGCGTGCCGCCCGACCGCGACGGCGCGCCAACGCAGCGCGAGCCGATGCGCGCGATCCTCGAGCCGCCGCTCGAGCGCCTTCATCCGCGCGAACATCCCGTTCTCCTCCGCGCCGACCGGGTGCGGCAAGAGCATGGCGCGCTGGAGGAGCTGCCCCGCGGTGACCTTGCGCCCGGTGTCGTCGAAGTCGATCCACGTCTCCATGACCCCGCGGGGGAGCGGCCCTAGCGCGTCGTCGGCGTCGTAGTAGATCCACGTGGTCTCTCGGGCCACGCGCGGGAGCGACGGCGGCGCGAGCCGCATCGTCACGACGATCGCGTTGTCGAACGCGACCTCCTCGCTGGCGCGCCGATCGTCGTGGGCGTGACGGATCCCGTAGTCGAGGACGTCCTCGATCCGGTAGTGCGCTTGCCACTCGGCCCGGGCCCCAGCGTCGAGCCCGTGCGCGTGGTTGCCGTTCGCCGCGACCAGCTCCGGCCGGAGCGTCCCGTCGTTCGCGCGCGCGACCAGGAGCAGGGTCACCTTCTCGCCCTGCTCGACGAGGCGCTGCGCGATCGCGAGCCACGCCTCGACGAGCGAGTCGAGCGCGTCGTCGATGACCGCCGTGTGATCGAGCCAGTCGGGCGGCACCCAGGTGTCGAGCGCGACGACGACGCGCTTGGCCGAGCTCTCCTTGCTGTCGGGCGTCTTGACGATCATCCGCCCGGCGCGGAGGCTCATCTCCCAGTGGATCCTCCGCGTGTCGTCGCCCGCGACGTACTCGCGGAAGCGGAAGAGGTCCTCCGTCGGGAAGCGATGCGGCCGCGAGAGGATGTCGGGCTCCTCCGTGCTCGTCGGCGGCGGCGCGACGATCTCGGCGGGGCGGACCGCTGGCAGGACACGGAGACGCGCGGTGGCGAGCGAGGCGACCGTCGCGCTCGTCATGCCGAGGAGGTCGGTGAACGCGATCCGGAGGGGCGGCACGTCGTAGGTGCCTCGCGGCGTCCGCTTCAGCAGCACCGAGAGCGAGAGGCGCTCCTCGCGTGACTTCGGCGGGATGACGTGGCGCACCTCGGTCGCGAGGCGCGGGGGCAGCGTCCCCGCGAGCGTGAGGAAGAAGCCCGGCGGGACCGGGACGCCCTTCACGTCGAGGGTGTCGCGGACGATCTCTCCGGCGCGCGCGACCCCCGGAGCGAAGCCCCGGTGAACCGCCGCGCCGCGCTCGAGGAGGTTGCTCGAGAAGCGACGCACGATGAACGCGCTGATGAACGCCGAGACCGACGTGACGAGGTAGAACGCGCTCAGCGCGAGCACGGCGATGACGCCGAGATCCGCCCATTGATACGCGAGCGACAGCATGAGGAAGGCGAGCCCCGTGAGGAGCACGAGCAACCCGCGCGGCGTGAGGATCGCCGCGGCGCGCGCGATGGCGTCGAGCCGCGTGCGCCGCGTGAGCGCGCCCGCCTTGCGCAGGAGCGCGATCTGCGCGCGCGCCTTCTTCACCGTGCCGACGAGCTGGATGAGCAAGAGCGGCGCGAGGACGATGACCGAGAAGACGCCGAGCTTGCCCGCGGTGTCCTTGACCTGGCTCGTCTCGAAGAGCGTGAAGCCGCCGCTCACGACGAGGTACGGCAGGAGGAAGAGCAGCCCGACGTGCCCGACGATCCGCGCGATCGCCTCGGGCGGCTCGTACGCGCCCTCCTCGAGCGGATCGACGAAGAGCTTCCCGCGCCGCCATGACCACACGACCGGCAAGCCGTGCTGATCGCGCGGGGTGCCGAGGAGGAGCAGGAAGCCGTCGACGAAGCCGATGAACCCGCCGAGGCCGCAGGTCAGCATCGTCATCCCGGCGTAGATGCCGCCGACGGCGTAGCTCCCGAGCACCATGCGGTGCACGCCGAGCCAGCCGAGGAAGAACCACGCCAAGAGGACGCTCTCCTTCGGCGTGCGCGACGTGGGCTTGTGACGACGCGGCCGGGCGTCGGGGGGGCCTCCCGCCGCGTAGGGCGAGGCGCCCCTGCCCGTCGTGTCACCGGCGGGCATCATCGCTCGACGGGCACCTGCCGGACGAAGTAGTCGACGTACGCCCCGCCGCTCCGCTGCCCGGAGACGACCACGCGGTGCGCGAGGACGTCGACCGCGGTGCGCTGGAGATCGCTCGGCACGACGTGGTCACGCCCCTCCAGCATCGCCATCGCCATCGCCATCCTGAGCCACATGAGCGTCGCGCGCGGGCTCGGCGGCGTGAGGCACGCCGAGTCCGCGCGCATCGCGGTGACGACGTTGACCGCGTGCCGCTTGACGCTCTCCGCGACGTAGATCGACGGTAGGAGCTTCTGCCAGCCGAGGAACTCTTCGGTGCCGAGGACCGGGGAGAGCGCCTGGATCGCCACGTCCTTGCCCATGTGGACGTCGAGCATGCGCATCTCGGCGTCGGGGGGCGGGAAGCCCATCGAGACGCGGATCGTGAAGCGGTCGAGCTGCGCGGCGGGGAGCGGGAACGTGCCGTCGTGCTCGAGCGGGTTCATCGTCGCGATGACGAGGAACGGCTGCGGCAGGACGTGGGTGGTGCCGTCGACGGTGACCTGCCCCTCGGCCATGACCTCGAGGAGCGCGGCCTGCGTCTTGGGCGTCGCGCGGTTGATCTCGTCGGCGAGCACGAGGTTCGCGAAGACCGGGCCCGGCACGAACTCGAACGCCTTCTTCCGGAGGTTGAAGATGTTGTTGCCCGTGATGTCGAGCGGGAGCAGATCGGGCGTGAACTGGATCCGCTTGAACGAGCAGTGGATCGACGCGGCGATCGAGCGCGCGAGCATCGTCTTGCCCACGCCCGGCACGTCGAGCAAGAGGACGTGACCACCCGCGCACATCGCGGCGAGGACGCGGGCGATGACGTCCGTCTTGCCGAGGATGACCCGCTCGACGTTCTGGATCACGGCGCGAAACTGCTGCCCGACGTGCGCGATCCGCTCGCGCTGCGGGTTCTGCCCCGGCGGCGCGAGCGGCTGGCCCGGCGCCGCGTGACCGTGCGGCGAAGGTACCCCGCCCGCGTGACCGAAGGCCTGCTGGCCCGGCGCGTAGGGGGGACCGCCTGGCGGAGGCGGATGTCCGCCGTGGTTCGGAGGCTGCTGCATGTCGTCGTCCTATTTCGCCGGAAAGATGAAGAGACCGATACGTCGAAACCAGCGCTCGAGCACGTTCGAGTCGCCGAAAGAATACAGCTCCGTCCACTCACGGAGGCGCTCCGGGTCGATCCCCCACGCCCGGGCGTAGTCGCGGATCACCCGGAGCTCGCTCTCGTCCATCTGTCCGTCGGCCCAGCCCATCTGGAACATCTCCTCGAGCACCCGCTCGCGATCGACGAGCGTCGGGGGCGGATCGATCTCGTTGGGCCGCCAGACGCGGACGTCGTCCGCGGAGAGCGGCGGCATCCCGCGTTTGTCGGCGGCGCGGAGGAGCACGGCCTGATCGTCGGCGCTCGCCTCGCCGTCGGCGGCCGCGACGGAGGCGATCGCGAGGAGCTCCTCGCGCGGGCCTCCGATCCGCCGGAGCGAGGCCGGGAGCGGATTGCGCTGAGTGGCCGGCGCCTCGTCGTCCTGCCGCATCATGACGGCGGGCTCGCCCGCTGCGGCGCCGCCGGCGCCACCTCCCGAGAAGAGGTAGTCGGCGACGTCGAACGTCGTCTCGACCCGCTCCCCCCGGCCGATCGCGTCGAGGACCTCGGAGAGGCTCGGGAGGACGAAGTACGCGTCGACGAGGTCGTGGGCCGAGCCCAGGCCCTCTTCCCGCGCCCACGTGTCCAGCGCCGCCTCCAGCGCCGCGCGCTCGGTGAGGCCGCGCGGCGCGAGGCGGTCGACCAGGATCGCGTGCGCGCCGCAGAACGGACACCGGTGGGCCTCGCGGATGGCCTCGTCGAGCGCGCTGCCGCACCCCGGACAGCCATCGCCGGGCGCTGCGGCCTCCGCGCCGGTGACGCGGCCGTCGGCGGTGTGGCCGCAGAGCCGACACCGGACGCTCTCCGGGAGACCGAGGCGACAGCTCGGCGTCTCCGCCACCCACGTCTCGATCCGCGTCCCCTCGACGGCGCACGACGGGCAATCGACGCGGACCTCGAACGCCATACGGACCGATCATAGCCGTGAAACGGCGCTTCGTCGGTGGACGACCGCGGAATCGTCGCCTCGCGCAGCGCGACGGCCGGCCCGGCCGGGACGAGCGCGTCGGCTCCTCAGCGGGGCCGCGCGAGCGCGTCGAAGACCGCCGCCACGGCGACCGCGCCGGGATCGGCGACGCCGCGCAGCGCGTCCGCGCGGACGTAGCTCGAGCGCCCCGCCCGCGCGCTCGTCATCGTCGCCGTGCGCGCCGCGCCGGCGCGCGACGCCTCCGCGGCCGCGGCGAGGTCTGCCCCCGCGGCGAGGGCGGCGATCGCCGGGACGAGCGCGTCGAGCATCGTGCGATCCCCCTCGCGCGCGCCGCCGTACTCCTGCACTCGGCGCGCCCCCTCGCCGAGCGCAGCCGCCCAATCCGGCGGCTCGGAGGCGTGCGCGCCGGCGGCGGCGGCGAAGATCGCGAGCAGGATGCCGCTCGAGCCGCCCATGACCCGCGACAGCCGCTCGGAGAGCGCCTGGAGGAGCTTCGGAGCGTCGGCGAACGGCAGGCGATCGAGATCGGCCAGCACGGCGCGAGCGGCGGTCGCGAACGTGGTGCCCGTGTCGCCGTCGCCGATCCTGGCGTCGAGCGCGTCGAGCTCCGCCTGCTTCGCGATGAGCGCCTCGCACGCGCGCTCGACCGCCGCGCGGCGCGTCGGGTTCGCCGACGGCGCGTGCTCGGCGAGCCGTAGCGACGGCGAGAGCGCGACGGGCACGACGCGGGCCGGACGACGCCCGGCGAGCCACGCGCGCGGGCCGACCTCGGACGTGAGCGCCCGCTCGAGCTCCTCGTCGAGCAGCAGGGCCGAGAGCGAGATCCCCTTCATGTCGAGCGACGTCATGAGCCGGCCCGGGCCGAAGACGAGCGCGACCTCGCGCGTCAGCGCTCCGAGGAGCGCCTTGGTCGCGACGGCGAGCTCGATCGGCGGGACACCCCCGAGATCGCCGACGAGGAGCGCGAGCGGCGCGCGCGCGTCCCCGCGCGTGGCGAGCGCCCGCTCCACGCGCGCGACCATCCTCGCGGCGAGCTCCGACACGGGACGCAGCGGCACGACCTCGGCGCCGGGCTCGCCGTGGATCCCCAGACCGAGCTCTACCTCGTCCGGCCCCATCCGGCTCTCCGCCGGGCGCCCGGGTATCGTACAGGTCGACATCGAGAGGCCGATCGACGCGACCGCCCCGGACGCCCGCTCGGCGGCGGCCTTCACCTCGGCGAGCGACGCGCCGGCGCGCGCCAGGTGCCCCGCCACCTTGTGCACGAAGAGCGTCCCCGCGATCCCGCGCGGGTGAGCCGCGCCCTCGATCGCGACGTCGTCGGCGACGACGACCATCTCGACGGCGAGGCCCATCGCCCGCGCCTTCTCCGCGGCGAGGCCGAAGTTGAGGCGATCGCCGGTGTAGCTCTTCACGATCAGGAGGCACCCTGGCGCGCCGGTCACCGCGAGGATGCCGGCGAGCACCGCGTCGACGCTCGGCGACGCGAAGACCTCGCCGCAGACCGCCGCGGTCAGCATCCCGTCGCCCACGAAGCCGGCGTGCGCGGGCTCGTGTCCTGCGCCGCCGCCGGAGACCACGGCCACTTGCGACCGGTCCCAGTCGGCGCGGACCACGACCTTGATCGAGGGGAAGCCGTCGAGGCGCGCGAGGGCGCCGTTCGAGAGCGCCACCTCGGCGTCGATCGCGTCGGTGACCACGGTGCTCGGATCGTCGATGAAGTGCTTCACGCGCGCATCGTGCCACGAGCCGCGCCCGCGCGGGGCGTCAGGGACGCAGCGCGGCGGCGCCGACGATCTCGCCGCTCCATTTCGCGCGCATGGCCGCCTTGAACTCGGAGAGCGGGTAGGTCCGCGACACGTGTGGACGGAGCCGCCCGCCCCTCGCCCACGCGAGGATCGCGGCCAGCCGCGGCGGCCGGAGCGTCGGGTCGTTCACGGTCGAGATGACCGTCGGGCACCCGAGGACGTCGAGGCCCTTCATCATGATGAGGTTCGTCGGGAGCAGGTTCGCGTTCGGTGCTCCACGGCCGCCCTTGCCGCGCGCGACGAACGGCGTCGACGCCCAGCCGACCACGAGCAGCCGCGCGCCGAAGCGCACGCAGCGCAGGCTCTCGAGCGAGACGTCGCCGCCGACGCCGTCGTAGACGACGTCGACGCCGCGGCCGCCGGTGAGCGCCTTGACGTCGTCGCGGAAGGCGCGCACGCCCGGCTCGCCGTCCGGACGCCCGCAGGCGACGACGTGGTCGGCCCCCTCCGCCTTCACGACCGCGAGCTTCTCGCGCGAACGGCCGGTCGCGATGACGGTCGCGCCGAGCAGCTTCGCCACGTGCACCGCGGCGAGGCCGGTCGAGCCCGAGGCGCCGTGGACGAGCACCGTCTCGCCCGCCTGCACGCGGCCGCGCGTGACGAGGCAGTGGTACGCGGTCTCGTAGCTCCCGAGCAGGTTCGCCGCCTGATCCATCGTGAGCCCGTCCGGGATCCGCTGCACGGCCTCGACGGGGGCGACGGCGTAGCTGGCGAAGCCCCCGTAGCGCTGGTAATCGCCGAGCGAGCGCGGCCCGGTGAGGAGGCCGTCGCTGAGCACCGCGTCGCCGACCTCGAACGCGTCGACGCCGGCGCCCTTCCAGACGATCCGGCCGGCGTACTCGAGGCCGGGGCAGTAGGGAGGCCGCGCCGTGTGCTGGTACTGGCCGCTGGTCATGAGGAGGTCCACCCAGTTCACCGACGCGCTCTCGACCGCGACGACGACGTCACGGGGCGAGAGCTGCGAGGTGTCCGGCGGGGACATCGGCTCGAGCGCCATGCAGCGCTCGACGGCCTCGAGCGGCGACTCGGCGAGCTCCGAGACGACGACGCGGTGCCCGGGGTGCAGGGTCATCGGACGCAGCCGAACTCGTAGAACGAGCGGCCGAACTCCTTCTCGACGAGCGCGACGAGCTCGGGCGCGAACGACTGCGCCGCGTCGGCGACGTACTGCTCTCCACAGTCGACCTTCAGCCCGAAGCGGTAGGCGCCGCCCCCGGGGACGCGCTCCTTCGAGCCGTCGAACGGGTTCTCGATGGTCGCGCTCCCCTTCGACGGGTCGAACGTCCGGCTGCACTCGTCGCACTCGGCGAAGATGCCGGTCGACCGCTCGAAGGCCGCGACGACCTCCTCGTCGTCCCACTCGAAGGAGAGGTCCTCGGAGCAGCGGCACTCCGTCGGGAGCCCCCCCATGCCGGGCACCACCGGGTAGACGTACTCGGGAGCCCGGTGCACCTCGAGCGCCCAGCGGACGGCGCCGTCGGGCTTCCGCGCGAGCGGGTACTTCACGGGCGACGGCTCGTCGGCGTCGACCGGCCAGACGAGGCGCACCTCCTCGCGCGCGTCGTCTGCGAGCCACTCCGCCGTGATCGCCTTCGGCAGCGGCTCGGTCGTCGCGGCGATCTTCGCGCGCTCGTCGTCGCCGAACGTGTTCTCGACGGTCTTCACCGCGTACCCGCCGGTCGCCTTCGCGCGCTCCTCGCGCGCGCCGTGGAAGCGCAACTTCCCGAGGTCGGCCGACGCCGGATCGACGATGAAGCCCTCGGCGCGCAGGCGCTCGACGAGCTTCGCGACCGTCGCCGCGCTCGGAAGGAAGACGTTACCCCTGGCGACGAGCCACCGTTCGTAGACACCCATGCTCGGTCTCCGTTCCTGCTTTTCCACGACCTACCCCGACGCGCGGTCGACGGTCGCTTCATGGAGTATCAGCTCGGCGAGATCCGTGTCGCGTGCGGCGACGTCGGCCGTGTCGTCTTCCCCGACGCTCGGGCCGCGACGTGGTCCCACACCGCCGCGGCATCGCGCCGAGCGCCGCGCCGTTCGCGAGGGCGGCGAAGTGCAGGCGCTTGCACTTCGCGTGAAGCCGGCCGTCGGGGCCCGTCCCCCTCCCGCGCTTCGTCGACGGCGCTTCGCCGACTTGGCGGCGGCCGCGGCCTGGCCGGCCCGTTGCATGAGGCTCTCTCCCGGTGCTCACGAAGAGCAACGGACGGAGGACGACGACGTGCCTGCCATGAAACGAGCGCGACGGAGCGGAGTGTTGATGGTCCTCACGGCTGCCGGGGCGCTCGCCGCCTGCGGCGGAGGCGGCCCGAACGCGAAGGGTCCGAACGCCCCGGAGGGGGACCGCCGGACCGCGGGTCCGACCGGCGCCGCGGGGTGCAAGGCGCCGTCGGCGGCCGCCCCGATGAGCCGCGACGGCGCGAGCGCGACGCTGGCCCTCGCCAAGCTCGGGACGGCGCGCGTCGCGTTCGTCGCCGACGAAGACGCGAAGGCGATCCTCACGTTCGATCTCGCCACCCAAGCGCAGCTCACGGAGACGCGCCTCGACGGGACCCCGGGACAGCTCATGGTCATGGCCGACGGGCGCGTGCTCGTCACGCTCCGCGACAGGAGCGAGCTCGTCGCCCTCTCGGCCTCGCGCGCCGACCAGCCGCTCACCCGCCTGTGCAGCGTCGCGACTCCCGCCGAGCCGATCGCGATCGCCGCGACGCCCGACCAGTCGACGGTCCTCGTCACGACCGGGTGGGGCCAGCGGCTCGCCGCGTTCGACGCGGCCTCCCTCGCTGCGACGTTCGACGCGAAGCTGCCGCGCGAGCCGCGCGCGGTCGTCGTCGACGACGACGGGCTGACGGCGTTCGTCTCCCACGCCGTAGGGTCCGTGGTGAGCGCCGTGGACCTCGGCGGCGCGAAGCACGCGCGCCGCGACGTCGCGATGCGCGGATTCGAGGCCCAGCAGCTGCGCTCGCTCGAACAGCAACGCAAGTTGCTCGCGCAGCTGAAGACGAACAAGGGCCTCGACAAGGGCATGCTGGCAGCCGTCGAGGCGCAGGCGAAGCGTGTCGAGGCGGGGCGCCAGAGCTGCCAGGGGTTCGCGCTCGCCAAATCGTCCGCCGTCGCCGGCCGCATCTTCGCGCCTCAGGTCATGGTCGACCCCGGCAACCTCGAGCAGCGCCCCGACGGCTACGGCGACGAACACGCGCCGACCGAGACGCCCGCCGTCGCCGTCATCGACGCGAGCGCGTACGCGCCGCTGCTCTCCAGCGTCACGATCTCCCGCGACGTGAACCCGTTCTCGCGGGGCGACTCGCGCGAGGCGCGCCCGGAGTGCCTCCTGCCGCGCGCCGCCGTCGTCGACGCCCGGACGAAGTCGCTCCTCGTCACCTGCTACGGCATCGACGCCGTGATCGCCTACGACGCGACCGCCGCGAACCCTCGACTGGCGGAGCGACGTCGCTGGATCGTCGGCTCGGGCCCGAGCGGCGTCGCCGTCGGCGTGGACGCGCACCGCGCCGTCGTCTGGTCGCAGTTCGACCGCACCCTCTCGACGTTCGACATCGGCGAGCGCGAGCTCGTCGACGACAAGGCGAAGCTCCACGAGGTGCAGAAGGTCGCCGCCGCGCCGCTCCCCGTGAAGCTCCCGGCCGAGTACGCGCTCGGGAGGATCCTCTTCCACGCCGCCGGCGACGCGCGCATCGCCGCCGACGGGCGCGCGTGCGCGAGCTGTCACCCCGACGGTCGCGACGACGCCATCACCTGGGCGACGCCGGAGGGGCCGCGTCGCTCGATCATGCTCGCGGGCCGCGTCGCGCCCACTCCTCCGTACTCGTGGAACGGCGACGAGACGACGCTCCACAAGCACCTCGCGAACACGTTCGACCGCCTGAGCGGCAAGGGGCTCCGGAGCATCGAGCTCGACGCGCTCGTCACCTACGTCTCGCAGATGCCCGCGCCGCCGCCGAGCGCCTCGCTCGACGCGCCGAAGGTGGAGCGCGGGCGCGCGATCTTCGCGTCGCGCGAGGCCGGCTGCGCGACGTGCCACAGCGGAGCGACCTTCACCGACGGGAAGAACCACGACGTCGGCAGCAAGCACGCGGCCGACCGCGGCTCGACCTTCAACACGCCGTCGCTGCGTCTCGTCGGAGGCGCGGGCCCCTACTTCCACGATGGGCGCTACGCGAGCCTGAGCGAGCTCCTGACGAAGTCCGACGGCAAGATGGGCCGCACGAAGCACCTCTCCGCGAACGATCTCGAGGCGCTCGAGACCTACCTGAGGACGCTCTGATGAACGCCAAGGCTCACACGTCGATGCGCGCGCTCGTCTCCCTCGGCGTTCTCGCCGGTCTCCTGGCGATCGCCGGCGACACCCGCGGCGACAGCGCCCCGACGTTCTCGGAGCTCCCCGTCGGCCGCCTCTCGGTGCCCTCGCAGCGAACGCCGGGCGCGATCTCGGCGCGCGAGTCGGTCCCCGGGATCTTCGTGGTCCCGCCGCGCTACGGCTACGGAGGCGGTCGCCGCTATGTCTCGATCTCCGCCGACGCCCGCGTCGCCGCGGCGCAGAAGGGCGGCGACCACTGGGACCCGAGCAGGTCGATGCCCACGGGGTGCGTCGCGCAGCTCCATCGCTCGCGGCTCTCGTTCGGCGACGGCGACGCCGGCGACAGCGAGTGGGACGAGAACCTCGCGACGGAGGTGCAGGCCTACTCGAAGACCGCCGACAACCCGTCGTCCGGCGTCATGGCGGTCCACTCCGAGCGCATCGTCGAGCAGGGCGGCGCGGTGACGCTCGAGTCCGTCGACGCCTGGGTCGACCCCGCGACGCGCGGCGCTCGGCTCATCTCGAAGGCGAGCCTCCCCCTCAAGCTGCTGCGGGAGCCTGCGTTCGGCATGAAGGTCTACGCCGGCCGGGACGAGCGCCCCGACGGCAAGCGGTTCGTCCAGTTCGTGGTCATCCGGCCGGAGGGCCCGCACATGGAGCGCACGAGCCAGGTGTGGGCGATGCGCCAGGAGGGGTCGCTCGCGCACTCGAGCGGCTGCTCGCACCAGCGCGTCGCGATCCCGCTCGACGAGGCGAGCGGCGACACCGCGACGGTCATCGCCACCGTGCTGCTCCCCGCGCCCGGGGCGAGCGCGGGCGAAGCGCGGAGAGGCTCGCCTCCTCCCGTCGCCCCGCCGCCGACACCGAACGTGAGGACGCCGCCGCGCGCGTTCCTCGGCGCGGCCGGCGCCGGCCCGATCCCCGCCGGGTTCAAGGAAGTCGAGCTTCGGACGCGCGTGATGCACATCCAGGTCAGCCTCAGCAGGACGGCGCGCGAGAAGGAACCGCTCGTCTCCGTCAGCTCGTCGTGGGGCGGACGCGAGCAGGTCGACCGGGTGATCGAGCCCGAAGCAGCGCCGCTCTGACGCCTCGCGCCGTTGGTAAGCGGGTTGCACGCAGCCACGGCGTTGGACGAGGAGAGCCATGCCATGAGCGTCACATCCTTCGCGATCGGGTTCGTAGCGGGCTGGGCCGTGCGGAGCACCGTCGAGTCTTCGCGCGAGCTCGCGGTCGACGTCGCGGCCGGTACGCACGGCATCTTCCACAAGCTCGTGCGGGCGGTCATCGCCGAGCGCGAGTTCCTCGAAGATCTCTGGTCGGAGGCGAAGGTGCGCGTCGGCGCCGACCAGCCTCCCCCCGAGCCGCTGCACGCGAACGACGTCGACGGGCCTCGTTCGCGGGAGGAGGGGCCGCGCACCGAAGCCGAGGCGCCGTCATGACGCGCAGCATCGAGATCGCGCATCACCACCCGGGACGCTTGCGCATGCGGACCGACGCGTTCGTGGACGACCTCCAGGCCGCCGAGCCCACGCGGGTCGGGCTCGCGCGAACGCCCGGCGTGCGGTCCGCCGCGCACGATCCACGCACCGGCAGCCTCCTCGTCGAGTACGAGCCCCGCGTCGTCGACGAGGGCCAGCTCATCGTTCGCGCGTGCGAGCTGAGCGGGCTCACGCTGACGTCACCCGACGCGCCCGCCACGAGCGCGGCGCGCCGCATCGTCGACTTCGTCCGCGAGGTGGACCACCGCACCGAGTCGATGACCGGCGGACGGCTCGGCCTCGGCGTCGTGATCCCGGGCGGGCTCATGGCCCTCGGCGTCTACTCGTTCTTCAAGAGCGAACACGCGCGGCTGCCACGCTGGGACAGCCTCGTCTACTGGAGCTACTCGATCTTCGTCCACGCGCACGCCCGCGCGACGCGCGACGCCCCATGAGCGCGCCAGCTCGCGCCTCGATCGTCGTCCAGCGGTCGGGCCGCGGGCGGCTCCGCGCGCGGAACTGCACCGACGCCGCCGTCAGACGGGCGCTGATCGCCTGGCTCGAGCAGCGCCCCGAGGTCGAGCGCGTCCGCCTACGCCCACGCTCCGCGACCATCGAGGTCGACCACGACGAGCGCGCCGGCCCCGAGCTCCTGCGCGCTGCGCGCGACCGAGCGCGCGTGCTCGCGAGCGACGAGCGCCGGCGGCCGGCTCGCTTCATCGCCTCGGTGGCCCACGCCGTCACGGGACGCGCGCGTCTCGAGATCGCCGGAGCCACGCCGGCCGACCTCGCGCGGCTCTGCCGGTGGATCGGCGAGCGACATCACGGCGTGCTCTCGGCCGCGCCCGGTGCGTCGTCGATCGTCGTGCGGGCGGCGCGAGGAGAGCGCGTCCCGGCGTCGCTGGCCCGCGAGCTCTCGGAGGTCGACCCTTCCGAGCTGCCGCCGCCGCCGCCGCCCGTCGAGGAGAGCCCGTGGCCGGCGCTCTGCTTCGACGCCGTCGTGCTCCTGGCGACGCGCCGCGCCCTCGTGCCGCGGTCGGTCCTCACGCTCGCGATCGCGATCAGCGCCGGGCCCACCGCGCGCCGCGCGGCTCGGGCCGCCGTCGAGCGGCGCCTCAACGTGGACGTGCTCGATCTCCTCGCGATCGCCGTGTCGGTCGCCGCCGGCGCGCCGGGAACCGCCGCGCTGATCACGCTCCTGCTCGCGGCAGGGGACCTCGTCCTCCACCTGACCAAGCGCCGCGCGCACAGCGCGCTCGCCGGGGCGATCAAGCTCGAGGTCCCGACGGCCTGGCTGCTCCGCCCCGACGGCGCGACCGAGCGCGTCTCGACCGCGAGCCTCCGCGCCGGCGACCACATCCTCTGCGATCTCGGCGGGCGGCTCCCGGTGGACGGCGTCATCGAGAGCGGCGTCGCGACGATCGACACGAAGGCGCTCACCGGCGAGTCGACTCCGCGGACGTGTCGCGCTGGCGATCCGGTGATGGCTTCGAGCGTCGTCGTCGAGGGGAGCATCGTCGTCGGCGTCCGTCGCGTCGGCCGCGACACGACCGCCGGGAGGATCGTGAGGATCCTGGAGAGCGCCGGGGAGAAGCCGACGTACCTGCAGCGTGAGGCCGAGCGCGTGGCGGATCGACTCGTCGCGCCCACGCTCGGCCTCGCGGGCACCGCGGCGCTGCTCACGTCCGAGCTCGACCGCCTGACGAGCGTGCTGATCACCGACTTCGGGACGGGGCTCCGCATCAGCGTCCCGACGAACGCGCTCGCGGCGATGACGGTCGCGACGCGCGACGGCGTGCTCGTGAAAGGCGGCGAGTTCCTCGAGCGGCTGGCGCGCGCCGACGCCGTCGTGTTCGACAAGACTGGGACCCTCACGAGCGGCGCGCCGCGGGTGGTCGACGTCGTCACCGTCGACGGCTTCGACCCGACGCGGGCGATCGCGCTCGCGGCGGCGGTCGAGACCCGGCAGCGCCACCCGGTCGCCGAGGCGCTGCGGGCGCACACGCGCGCGCAGGCGATCGTCGTCCCGCACGCCGAGGTCCGAGACCAGCGCTACGCCGTCGGCCAGGGCCTCGTCGCGCGCTGCGGCCGACACGAGGTCGCGGTCGGCGGCGCGCGGCTGATGAGCGCGAGGGGGGTCGAGCTCGAAGGCGTACGCGACGCGCTCCGGCGCCACGAGCGCGCGAGCGTCTCGTCGCTCCTCATCGCGATCGACGGGCGCCTCGCGGCGCTCCTCGCCTATGCAGACACGGTACGGCCGGAGAGCCGCTCGGTCATTCGCGCGCTGGCGGCGAACGGCCGCCGCCGAATCGTCTTGATGTCGGGCGACGCGAGCGGCCCCGCCGCGGAGATCGGTCGCCACCTGGGCGTCGACGAGGTCTACTCGGAGCTCTTGCCGCACGAGAAGGCCGAGCACGTGCGCCGCCTGCAGCGCGCGGGGCGGATCGTCGCGATGGTCGGGGACGGCATCAACGACGCGCCCGCCCTCGCCCTCGCCGACATCGGCATCTCGCTCACCGGGAGCACCGACGTCGCCCTCGACGCCGCCGACGTCGTGCTCCTCCGCGGCGGCCTGTCGAAGCTGCCCACCGCGTTCCGCATCGCCGACGACGCGATGCGCGCCGTGCGCGTCGGCCTCGGAATCGTCATCGTGCCGAACGCCCTCGCGATCGTCCTCGGCGCCGTCGGTGTCATCGGGCCCGGCGTCGCGACCGTGCTCAACAACGGCTCGACGGTGGTCGCCGCGATGGCGGCGCTCTCGCCGACGCTCCGTCGCGCGCCGGAAGGACCGGGCGCGCCGCGGCGCGATCGCCCGGCGCAGCCCCGAGGCCCGCGCGGGTGATCTGATCCATCGGGTCCCCTCGGACGAGCTCCGCGATCCACCCGACGGCTCGGGGTGATCGCGATCCAGGCCACGCCAAATGCACGGAAATTCACGCTGCTCAGAGCAGCACACATGGTGGCATCCCGGTTGCGACAGGGGGTCCTCGTGAACGACCTGACGCCCCCCGCCGCCCGCTCCCTCGGTTCGATCCCCGCGCTCGCGACGGGCACGCGCTCCTTCTTCACGCGCGTCCTCGTCGTCCTCGGCTGCGTCGCCGGCGTGGTCGCGTGCACCGGCGCCGAGGACTTCGACGAGCTCGACGCCGACGGCGACGTGCACGACGACGACGAGGACGGCGAGGACGAGTTCGCGTCGACGAGCGACGAGCTCCGCACGGCGGGCCCCTGCGCCGGGAAGCCGATCGATCGCGCCGTGCGCTGCGCGCAGGCGAAGGGCGCGCGCGTCCTCAGCTACTACCGCAGCCCGCAGGAGCAGGAGCGCGTCCGCCGCCAGAACAAGTGCACGAACCGCTGCACCGGCATGGCCGGCTGCGTGAGGCCGACCGCCGGCTGCACCTCGTCTCCGCACACGCGCTGCATCGCCGTCGACCTCGTGAACGACGGCGCCCCGGCGACCCGCGCTCAGCTCCGCGCGTGCGGGCTCGCGAAGACGACGATGCCTCACCGCAACCACTACGACCTCGTCGCTCGCTGACGGGCACCGGCGCCGCACGGGACCACCGGGCCGCAGGCCGGCGAGCGCGCCCGGGCCTCGCGACCGCGAGATATCGGATCCTCGTCGTCAGGATTGTCTAGCATGGCGAACCCATGCCGACCCTCGACGAACAGATCTCCGAGATGCGCCGCTGGTTCGACTCGCCCCGCTTCGCGGGCATCACGCGGCTCTACACGCCGCGCGAGGTCGTCGAGCAGCGCGGCACGATCCGCGACGAGCACAGCGTCGCACGCGACACCGCCGCCGCGTTCCACGCGCGCCTCCGCGAGCTGTTCGCGACGAAGAAGTGCATGACGTCGTTCGGTCCGTACTCACCCGGCGAGGCGGTCGCGATGAAGCGCATGGGCATCGAGGGGATCTACGTCGGCGGCTGGGCCACGAGCGCGAAGGGCTCCGCCGACGAGGACCCGGGGCCCGATCTCGCGAGCTACCCGCTGAGCCGCGTCCCGGACGAGTCGCGCGCGATCGTCCGCGCCCTCCTGACGGCCGACCGCAACGAGTTCCACGCGCGCCTGCGCATGACGGACGAGCAGCGCAAGGCCACCCCGGCGGTCGACTACCGCCCGTTCATCATCGCCGACGCCGACACGGGGCACGGCGGCGACGCCCACGTCCGCAACCTCATTCGGCGCTTCGTCGAGGCCGGCGTGCCGGGTTACCACATCGAGGACCAGAAGCCCGGCGTGAAGAAATGCGGACACCAGGGCGGCAAGGTGCTCGTCTCGGAGGACGAGCAGATCAAGCGCCTCAGCGCCGCTCGCTTCCAGCTCGACATCATGCAGGTGCCCGGGATCATCGTGGCGCGCACCGACGCCGAGTCCGCCACGCTGCTCGACGGGCGGAGCGACGAGCGCGATCAGCCGTTCATCCTCGGCGCCACGAACTTGGCGGTGCCCACCTTCAAGATCGCCTTCATCGCGATCCTGCGCGCCCTCCACGGACGCGGGGTCGTCGAGCTCACCGGCTTCCAGCTCTACGCGACGAGCGAGGAGGAGTACGCGGCGGCCGACGCCTGGCTCGAGCGCGCGGGTCTCGCGTCGCTCTTCGACGGCGCCCTCGCGCTCTACGAGAAGTCGGGTCGGACCGCCCCCGACGCGGCGCTCGACCACGTGTTCGATCGGTTCGTCGACGTCTGGCAGGCCGAGGCGAACGTCAAGACCTACGCCGAGGCCGTCGCCGAGGTCATCCGCTTCCGCGCCGGCGAGGGGGTCAAGCTCCCGATGACGGAGGACGAGTGGCTCGCGTCCACGAAGGACGCGTCGTTCTACCAGATCGGCCAGAAGGCGAAGGCGCTCGGGCTCGCCGTCGTCTGGGACTGCGAGCACGCCAAGACGCCCGACGGCTACTACCAGGTCCGCGGCGGCATCGACTACGCGATCGCCAAGTCGCTCGCGGCGGCCCCGTACGCCGACGTCCTGTGGATGGAGACGAAGACCGCCGACCTCCACGACGCGAAGGTCTTCGCCGACGCGATCCACGCCGCCTTCCCGGACCGCATGCTCGCCTACAACCTGTCGCCGTCGTTCAACTGGGACAGCACCGGCATGACGGACGAACAGATGCGGCGCTTCCCCGAGGAGCTCGGCAAGCTCGGCTTCGTGTTCAACTTCATCACCTACGGCGGCCACCAGATCGACGGCCTCGCGGGAGAGGAGTTCGCGACCGCGCTCCGCCAGGACGGCATGCTCGCGCTCGCGCGCCTCCAGCGGAAGTTCCGCCTGCTCGAGTCGCCTTACCGCACGCCGCAGACGCTCGTCGGCGGCCCGCGCGCCGACGCCGCGCTGATGTCGCTCTCCGGGCGCACGGCGACCACGAAGGCGATGGGCGTCGGCTCGACGCAGTTCCAGCACCAGATCCAGATCGAGGTGCCGCCGAAGGTCCTCAAGGAGTGGCTCGATCTCTGGCGCGCCCACCACCGCGTCGAGAAGGCGCTCACCGTGTCGCTCCGCCCGATCAGCGCCGGCTCGCAGGTTCTCGAGCTCGCGATCGCCTCGGACGGCGCGAAGGCCGCGAACGTGATCTTCGAGCCGATCCAGGACCGGCAGGGCCGGAGCATCCTCTCGATTCGCGATCAGAACACCTTCGACGCGGAGCTCCGGAAGAAGCGCCTGATGACGCTCGCGCAGCTCTTCTTGATCCACCGCTACAAGATCGACTCGATCCACTACCTGACGCCGACCGACGACAACAAGCGGCAGACCGAGGGCATGAAGCGCCGCGGGATCTTCGGCGCCGTCAACGACGAGGTCGGTCAGATCATCGTGGCCGAGGTGAACGCCGACCGCGTCAAGGCTCTCCTCGAAGCGGACCGCGCGGCGCTCGGCGCGCTCATCGCGGAGGAGTAGTCCCGCGGCGGGGCGCCCGAGCTGCGACCTCTGCAGCGCCGGCGCCCGCCCGCGTCCTCGCGGCCGCGCGGCGACCTCGCGCGCGCTCGGGCACGTCGCGTGCTCCGGCGCGCCGCGAGGAAACGCCATGACCCATCGAAACGCCCAACGTCCTCGGACCTGCATCCTCGCCGCCTGCTTCGTCGCGGCGTGCGGAGGCGGTCGATCGCGCACGAACGTCCCGCCGACCACGGCCGAGCCCGACCTCACGAGCGCGGTCGTCCGTCCGACGGGAGGCAGCCTCGGCATCTCGGACGAGATCGCGCGCATGTGCAATCTACAGCTACCCGACCCCGCCGGCGCACCGAAGTACGAGTTCGACAAGAGCGACCTCCAGCCCGGCGACAGGGCGACGCTGACGAAGATCGCCGAGTGTCTCACCACCGGCGCGCTCAAGGGGCGATCGGTGCAGCTGATCGGTCGTGCCGACGCGCGCGGCGAGTCAAATTACAACATGGTGCTCGGCGCCGAGCGCGCCGGCGGCGTCGCCGACTACCTCGCGCACCTCGGCGTCGCGCGCGGGCGCCTCGACGTGACCTCGCGCGGAGAGCTCGACGCCGTCGGCGTCGACGAGACGAGCTGGCGCGACGATCGCCGCGTCGACATCGTCCTCGCGAAATCGGCGGCGGCCCGCAAGTAGAGGGCGGCCCGCGCTCACGGCAGCGCTTGCGCGGTTCTTGCTCCGCAGCCGCCTCCTCGGCTCGGAAGGAGAACCGCGATGACCATGACCGCACGTTGGTGGCGCACCGGCCTCGTGACCGCAGCGCTTTCGCTCTCGCTCGTCGCCGCATGCGAAGGCGACGGTAACCCGCTGGCAGCCGTGTGCTGCACGGAGTTCAAGGTGGGCGCCGATCTCTCGACGGCGGACTTCGGTCTCCGCGGGGAGATCCGCGGAGAGTTCCTCGCGTTTGCGCAGGCGTCCTCGGATCTCGCCGCGACCGCGACGGCGGCGCTCGCCGACGTCCAGACGGCGTGCCGGAACATCGCCGTGGAGCTGGGCGCGAGCGCGGCGGACGTGGCGAGCGCCGAGGAAGAGCCGGAGCGAGAGCGGACGACGGAGCTCTGTCGCCTGGCGGTCGCGCAGATCGGCGCGCGCGTCACGGCGCGCGCGACGCTCGACGTGGCCTTCCAGCCGCCCGTCTGCGAGGTCTCCGTCCAGGCGCAGGCGCGCTGCGAGGGCGCGTGCAGCGCGTCCGGGACGTGCGACGTGCGGGCGAACCCGCCCGTGTGCCGCGGCGGCAGGCTCGAGATCGTCTGCAAGGGCGAGTGTACCGCCGAAGGCGGCGCGAGCCTCTACTGCGAGGGCAGCTGCAGCGGGAGCTGCCAGGGCGCGTGCGCGGCTCAGGGAGGCGTGCGCTGCAACGGCCGCTGCGAGGGGACCTGCACCGCCGCGGGCAGCGCGACCAACGAGGCGTTCGACGCCCAGGGCAACTGCATCGGGACGTGCCAGGGCACGTGCTCGGCGACGCCGCCCGGCGTTCGCTGCGAGGGCTCGTGCAAGGGCCAGTGCGACGCCGCCTGCCGCGCGGAGGCGAACGCCACGGTCACGTGCGACGGGAAGTGCTCGGGGGACTACGAGCCGCTCCGCTGCGAGGGCGGCACCCTCGAGGGCGGATGCGACGTCCAGGCGAGCTGCAAGGCGAACTGCCAGGCCAGCGCCTCGGCGCGCGCCGAGTGCCGTCCGCCCGCCGTCGTGATCCGCGCCCAGGTCGCGGCCGATCCGGAGCTCGGCCGCTACATCCAGGTGCTCGAGGCGAACGTGCCGTCGCTGCTCGTCATCCTCAAGGCGCGCGGGCAGACCTTCGTCGACATCGCGGCGCGCGTCGCGTCGTCGGCCGGCACCACCGGCTCGGCGGCCATCTCGGGGGACCTCGGCGTCCGCGCGACGGCGTGCCTGCTCCCGATCGCGACGACGATCGGCGAGGCCGCCGTGAACGCGCGGGTCTCCGTGCAGGCCTCGGCGGACGTCCTCGGATCGCTCGGCGTCCGCTGATCGGGCTCGGCGGCCGTTCCGCGCCGCGCGGGCCTCAGGGACCTCCCGCCTGCCGGGCGGAGAGCGATCAGCCGGCTCCCCGCGACCTGTCACCCGCGCGCCGGCGTGTCGCGGAGGAGCATCGTCAGACGAACGACCGACGCCCCTTCGCTACGCTTGCTCACGTACGTGTGATTGCACATCACCGTAGGGCCGCGCTCGACGATCGCGAGCGCGCCGGGCGACGACGGCGCCGTGAAGAAGACCTGGCCGCGGTGGCGGTAGTGCACCTCGGCGCCGGGGACGGTCGCCGGCGAGAGATCGAGCACGAGCTCGATCGGGCGATCGTCGTGGACGCGGTCGTGCCGGACGAGGAGGTAGTCCCCGGGCAAGAGGCGGAGCGCGCGCGCCCCGGCGGGCACGAGCGGCCGTCCCGTCACCTCGGCCGCGACGCCGGCCAGCACCTCGAGCAGCTCGGGCTCGTCCGGATGCTCCACGACGTCGTAGCTCCCACGGTCGAGCAGCCCGAATCGCGTGTATCCTGCACGCGCTAGCCGCTCGCGGACGTCCCGCGCGAGCGCGGGGCTCACGGCGCTCGGGACGATCACCGCCGGGAGCGGCGTGGCGGTCCACGCGGCGCGGGCCGTCACGGGTAGAACCACCCCGCGAGGGAGGGACGGAGCCCGCCGCGCACCTCGCGGACCTGGTGGAGCGAGACGTCGCTGACGTCGAACACGACGAGGCGGTTCGGACGAGGCTCGACGAGCGCTGCGCTCTCGATCGCGACGACGTCGCCGTCTTCGAGCGAGCACCGGAAGAGCTCGAGCTCTCCGCCCACGGCGGGCTCCGGCGACGGGAGGTAGTACGCGTACGCCAGCGCGCGTCCGACGCCCGTCTGATGATCGGTGTGCGGCAGCAGGTAGTGCCCCTCGCGGTACGCGTAGGCGCGGAGGTCGGCGGTCCGGAGCAGCTTGCCCGTGACGCGGGAGAGCGGAGGCGCGAACGTCCGCGCGAAGGCGTCACGGAGCGCGCGGAGGCCGTCGGTCTTCGGCTCGGGCGCCGAGGCGTCGAAGGTGTAGATGTCCGCCGCGTAGAGATCGACCGGCTCCTCGTCGACGATCGCGAGGAGCTCCAGGAGACCGGCCGGCGGGACGAAGTCGTCGAGCACGAGGTGCGGAAACGGCGCGGCGCTCCGCCACGCGTCGGCGAGCTTCGCCTCGTCGCGGAACGCCGTCTCCAGGCTCCAGACGGCCATCATCTACCCGATCTACACGCACACGCCGGCGAGGGCCACCGCGGGCCGCGGCGCTCTCGCGCCAAGCCGAGCCGAGAGCGTCTCTCGCAGGAAGGCCCCCCCGACGCGTCCTAGGCGCGCCCCGACAGGCGCGCGTACTCGCGCTTCGCGCTCTCGACGTTGAACATGAACGCGATCCAGAGGAACGGGGCGAAGAACAGGTTCACGTACGGGATCACCTGGAGGATGGCCGCCGCGATCGCGAGGCCGCCGGACGCGCGCTTGGGCGAGCCGTAATTGGCGAGCGCGCGGTTCAGCGCGGTGGTCAGACCGGCCGAGCAGACGAAGTACCAATACAGGTTGTAAAACGGGATGAAGAGGTAACCGACGGCCTGCCCCGGGGACACGCGCGTGCCGTTGCCGGTCACGCGCATCGAGTCGGGGAGCATCTCCCAGGACTTGTAGAGCCAGACGAGCGCCGTCACGACGTACGTGAGGATCAGAGGGATCGAGAGGACGGAGAAGACGCCGGCGATGGCCGAGCCGATCTCGTCACCCTCGGCGACCGCGCCGATGACGCCCCCGAGCAGGGTGACGACGATGGTGCCGGCGAACGTGCCCGAGACGATCCAGCGGAGCATCGGCGCGCCGTTCGTGATCGCGGCCGGCGCGTAGCCGGTCCCCGGCTGCTGGTAGCCGAACTGCCCGGGCGGCGCGTAGCTCGGGCTCGGGCCGTACGCGCCGTAGGGCGACGGCGCCTGCCCGTAGCCGCCGGCGGGCGGACCGTACGAGGGCGTCTGGCCGCCATGGGGCGCCGCCGGACCGTAGGACGGGGCCGCGCCGTACGACGGCGGCTGGCTTCCAGCAGGGGCGCCGTAGGGCGACGGCGCCTGCCCGTAGCCGCCGGCGGGCGGACCGTACGAGGGCGTCTGGCCGCCATGGGGCGCCGCCGGACCGTACGCCGCCGCGCTGGCCTGACCGTAGGGAGCGAGGGGCGGGCTGGACGTCGATCCGCTGGGGCCAAAGGGAGCGGGCGGGGAGCCGTAGGAGCCGTTCATCTTGTTGTGCGCATCTACGGCGGCGCGGGGTGAAGTGTCCCCTCGACGACGAAGATTTCCCCGCCGCCGTTCTCCAGGCCGGCTCGTTCTCCCGGCCGCCCCGGCCCGACACACGGGTGAGCGCCTCGCCCTCGGCGATAGCCAGCCGCATGCGGCGCGTGTAGACACGGGTCATGGGGAGCGGGGGGAAGAAGAAGGTCGACGCCGTCTTCGAGGGCGGCGGCGTCCGCGGGATCGGGCTCGTCGGCGCGGCCGCGGTCGTCGAAGAGCAGGGCTACGCGTTCGAGAACGTCGCAGGGACCTCCGCCGGCGCGATCGTCGCGAGCCTCATCGCCGCGGGGTATTCGACCGCGGAGCTCGCCGTGATCCTGCGCGAGGTGACGTACACGAAGTTTCGCGACCCGAGCCTCCTCGACCGCGTCCCGCTGGTCGGCCCGCTCACGAGCTTGCTCCTCGAGAAGGGGATCTACGAGGGCCACTACTTCGAGCGGTGGCTACGCGATCTGCTCCACGCCAAGGGCGTGCGGACCTTCCGGGACCTCGTCATGCCCGAGCACGCCGACGAGCCTCGCTACCGCTACCGGCTCCAGGTCGTCGCGGCGGACATCTCGAACGGCGTGCTCCTCCACCTCCCCCACGACATCGCGCGCTACGGGATGGCCCCGGACGATCTCGAGGTGGAGCGAGCCGTGCGGATGAGCATGAGCATCCCGTTCTTCTACGAGCCCGTGAAGCTGAAGGACGCCGGTGGGCGCGAGTGCTTCATCGTGGACGGCGGGGTGCTCTCGAACTTCCCCGTCTGGATCTTCGACGACGGGACCTCCGAGCCCGCTTGGCCGACGTTCGGCTTCCGCCTCGTCAATGGCGCCGCGTCCCCACGGAACAAGGTGGAGGGTCCGGTCTCGTTCATCCTCGCCCTCGCGAAGACGATGCTCTCGGCCCACGACGCGCGCTACACGAAGGACGCCGACTTCGTCCGCACCATCGCCGTCGAGAGCGGCGACGTCGGCACCACCGAGTTCGACCTCCGGCCCGACAAGCGGGATCGACTGTACGAGTCAGGCCGGGAGGCCGCGCGGGCGTTCCTCGAGGACTGGGACTTCGAGCGCTACAAAAAGGCCTTCCGCCAGAAGAAGTCCGAGGAGAGCCGTGGTCGCCGGCTCCGGCGCGCGGCGTCGCCGCCGTAGGCCGCGACCGTTCGCAGCGTGTCCGGCCGGGCGGCTCGCGGGCTTCACGCGCCGCCGCTCGGCCCCATGCCTGCGCGCGTCTGGCAGCGCGGGCAGAACGTCGTCGTGCGCCCGCCGAGCTCGACCTTCGTGAAGCGCGCGCCGCACCGGGGGCAGGGCTCGCCGTCATGGCCGTAGGCGATGAAGGGATCGTCGTCCGCGCGGTCGCCCTTGGCCAGATCGGCGAGCGTCCGGCGAATCGACCAGCGGAGCGCCCGCGCGAGATCGCCGGCGCGCGCGCGATCGATCGTCCCCGAGCGCGACCGGGGATCGATGCCGGCCTTCCACAGCGCCTCCGTCGCCTGGATGTTCCCGATTCCCGCGAGGACGCGCTGGTCCATCAACGCCTCCTTGACCGCGCGTCTCGAGCGGCGCGCGAGCGCCGACGAGAGCACGTCGACGTCGATCCCGTCGGCGAGCGGATCCGGTCCCAGCGTCATCCACGGAGCGATGTCCTCGTCCGAGAGCACCATGCGCCCCCAGCGCCGCGGATCGACGTAGACGACGACCGACGACCTCGCCCGCCGCTCGAGCTCGAAGCGCACCCGCTCGAAGCGCAGCGGGCGCGCTCGATCCGCGCGCGCCGAGAGGAGCGGGTTCCGTGGCCCGCCGGCTCCCGCGCGCTCGAACCAGCCCGTCATTCCGAGGTGGATGAAGAGCTTGCCTGCGCCGTCGAGCGCGAGCCGGAGCCACTTGCCTCGCCGGTCGAGCGCGCGGACGGTCCGCCCCTCGAGCCGGGCCACGAAGGCGGACGGCCGGAGCGGCCGGACGATCCGCGCGTCGGTCGTCACGACGCGGACGATCCGGGCGCCACGCGTCCAGCGATCGAGGTTCCTCCGGGTGTGCTCGACCTCGGGCAGCTCGGGCATGCGACGATGATTACTCGTTTACCTTCTTGCGCGCCTCCCCCTCGAGCTCCTTCGCCTTGCCCTCGGCCTGCATCTGCGTGTCGCCGAGGACGGCGCCGACGCGGTTCTTGACCGTGCCCTTGGTCTCGTCGACCGAGCCCTTCGCGCGCTCGCTCGCCTTGGCGGCCTCCTCGCGCGCCTCGCCTTCGAGCTCCTTCGCCTTGCCTTCGGCCTGCATCCGTTCGTTGCCGGTGACCTTGCCGATCCCCTGCTTGATCTTGCCGCCGACCTGCTCGGCGATCCCTTCTCCGCGATTTGCTTCGGTGCCCATGGTTCAGCTCCTTCGTGCGCGTCGATGCGCGGCGCGCTGTCGGCGCAAGCGACATGCCGGGGCGCCACGCGGGCCGCAGGCGGAACGCCGCGGGATCGAGGCGCTCGCGCTGCGTCGGGAGGACGCGCGGCTGCCCCGAGCGAGGCGCAGGCGCCCGGCGACCACCTCGAGCGCGAGCGGACCTTCGCCGATCGGTCGACGCATGAGCCCGCGCTCGCGCCGTCGCCGTGCTCACGACGGCGCGAGCGCGGCGCGCTACCGCCCCCGCCGCCGCAGCTTGATCGAGTGACAGGCGTGGCCCGCGAAGTCGAGGACCTGCCCCGGTGCGCAGATCGGGACGCATCCGTCGAAGGCGTCCTTCCACTCCTTGCCGGCGGGACAGCTCTTCGGATCGATCACGCAGACGCCCCGCGCGTCCCGCGTCTTGTTCGTCGGACAGACCGCGACGCAGGCCCCTCGCTCCTCGCTCCACTCCCTGCCTTCGGCGCACTCGTCCGCGTCCTCGACGCACGACCCGCCCGCGGTGCGCGCCGTCCCGGGCGGGCACACGCTCTGGCACGCTCCCCGGGCTGCGCTCCACGCGCTGCCGGGCGGGCAGACCTTCGGCGCCTCGACGCAGGCCCGCCCCTTCGCGTCGGCGATCTTCCCAGGAGGGCACCGCACCACGCAAGCGTCGTGGGCCACGCTCCACGACTTGCCCGGCGGACACGCCGTCGCGGTGGCGACGCACGCGCCCACCTTGGGGGACAAACGCGTGCCGGCGGGACACTCCGAGATGCAACGACGGGTGTCGTCGTCCCACGACGATCCGGGCGCGCAGACGCATCCGCCCTTCGCCTCGCTCCAGACCTTGTCGGACGGGCACGCCTTCCGCGCGGGCGCGGGCTTCTTCGCGGGAGGAGGAGCCTCGGCCGACGCGCGCGGGGCGACCCCGGCGAGCAGGACCGCCGAGACCGCCAGAGCCGACAGGCGCCGCACCATCCGCTCTCCTTGCCGCGTCTCGATCGCGGACGCAACCTCGCGGCTCACGCCCAGATCGCCCCGTGCGCGTCGGACTCGTCCGGCGGCGGCGTGGCGACGTAGTAATACGCGGCGATCGAGGCGCGGTAGCGCCCCTCCGGACAGGCGAGCGGTGCAGGATGCCCGTGCCAGAACGCATCGCCGTGCGCCATCACGACGAGGCGGTCGAGGAGCGGCGCGTAGCTCGCCTCGCACCGCGTCCGCTCCACGTCCCAGAGCTCCAGCGCGCCGCCCCACGCTTCCTCCCAGCCCTCGCCGAGGTAGTAGAGGACCGTGACGGCGCGCGCGAGGTGACGCGTGCGATCGCGGTTGAAGTCGGCGTGCAACGCGAGGTGACCGCCGGGCAGCGTGAGCGAGAGTCCCGCGCCGCGAAAGTGCGGATCGGGGATGAGGCCCTCGACGCCGGTGAGGATCGACAGGAAGTCGAGGAAGGCCATGCCCGAGAGCTCGGCGAGGAGGTGGCGCAGCGCGGGGTCCACGCCGTCGAACCCGGTGCGCTGGAGCTGCCCCATGCGCCCGGACTGCTCGCGGTAGTCGCGACGGAGCCACCCCGGGTGCTCGGGCCCCGGGAAACGCTCGGCGAGCGACGTCGAGAGCCCCTCACCCAGGAGGCCGTCGATCGCGACGTGCGGGTACGGACGCGCGTCGCGGTACTCGGCGCGCCGCTCGCGCGCGACCTCGCGCAGGCGCGCGCGGTCGAAGAAGAAGGTCGGCCCTACGTGCCCGGTGCCGGAGACGACGCTCATGCTCGCCGACTCTTAGCAGGAGGCCTCCCCTGCGGACGAGCCGACGAGCGGGCGCACCGACACGTTGCCGGCGCCGCCTCGGCGTGGCATCAGCTCTCCCCCCGCCGCGCCGAGCCACACCGCGACATGACCGAGCCCCAGACGGCCCCCACAATCCCCAGCCCCGCCACCAACCGCGGGCGCGACGCGCTCCTCGCCGCGGTCGCCGTCGCGGTGATCGCCTGGACCTTGTCGGGCTTCGCCGCGATCGTCCAGCCCTACCTCGCCATCCAGTACGATCTCTGGGTCGAGCTTGCGATGGTCGTCGGGCAGGTGCTCTTCCAGTGGTGCGTGCTCTGGCGCCGCTCCTGGCGCGAGCGACTCGATTACGCGCTCGTGCTCATCCTCGTGTCGAGCCTGGGGGCGGTGCTCCTCTGGCCGCTCCTGGCGCTGGATCGGCTCGCGCCGGTGACCATCCCCGTCGCGCTGGGGTGGTTCTCCTTCGTCGTCGCGATCATGTTCTCCGTGCACTGGAAGCTCGTCGTTCGAGCCAAGCTGCCGGCGGTGCTCTGCGTCGGCTGGGTCGTCTACCGGCTCTTGTTGCTCGCCGTGCTCGTGAAGCGACCGTGAGCGCCGCCGGCCCCGCTTCGCGCGGGCTCGGGCCGCCCCGCGGCGCGGCTCACGGCGCCCAGAAGGTCGGCTGGTCGCGGGGCCGCTCGAGCTCGAAGCGGACGAGCTCGATCCACGCCGTCCCGGCGATGCTCGGCCGCGTGTCGAAGACGAACGGGATCTCCACCGTCGACGTCGGCACCGAGCCGTCCGCGGCGCGGAGCGGCTCGAGCGCGTCGAGGATCTCTCGCGCGCGATCGACGCGGCCGGCGCGCCACGCCGCGAGCGCCACGCCGGCGGAGCCCTCGGGCCAGACGACGTCGAGCTCCGCCCAGTCGCGCGCCGGGAGCGTCGGCCCAAGGACCTGCATCATCAGCTCGCCCTCCACGAGCGGACCTCGCCCCTGCGCGCGATGCCCGCGCGCGGCGGTGCGTGGATCGCGCGAGGCGTAGCCGGCGTCCGCGACCGACGCCGCGGTCGCCGCCCGATCGCGGTCTCCCGCCGCGCCCAGGAAGATCGAGCCCCAGGACGCGCAGTCGAGCGCAGGGACGTCGTCGGCGCCGGAGGCGCTCACCCCGCGCGCGAGCTGTCCACGCGCGGCGCTCCAGGCGCGCTCGAGACCGCGCCCGACGCGCGCCGCCGCGGCCACGTACGTCTCCTCGCCGGTGACGCGCGCGAGCGCGCGGAAGAAGAAGTACGCGTCGACGTTGTGCTCGATCGACGTCCAGGCGATGTCCTCCGCGTGGAGGCGCTCGCGGAGGCGACGGCGCGCGTCGAGCTCGTAGCGATACGTCCCCTCGCCGCCGCGGACGAGGCCGTCGCGCGGATCCCCCTCGGCGCTGACCTGTCGCGCGAGGAGATAGCGCGCGGCGCCGCGCGCGAGCGCCAGCGCCTCCGCGCGCGCCGAGCCACCGCGCTCCGCGTCGAGGTACTCGGCCGCCGCGTAGCCCACCCACGCGACCGCCCCCGAGCGCACGTACGGGATGCGCTCGTCCGGCCGTGGCAGCACGAAGGAGAACGGAAGCGAGCCGTCCGGCCGCTGGAGGGCGTGCAGGCCCTCGATGACCGCGCCCGCCTCCGCGCGCGCCCCGTGTCGCATCAAGACGAGGACGACGAGCGCGCTGTCGTACGCCGCCACGCGCCGCGACTCGGGATCGGTGAGCGCGAGCCGTCCGCGCGAGCCGGCGTCCGGCCAGGGGACCAGCGCGCCGCGCAGGAAGGGCATCGGATCGACCTTCGACGTCGCGGCGGGCGCCGTCGCCGGCGGGCGCGGGGGCGCCGCGCACGCGAGGAGCAGGCCGAGGCCTGCGATCGAGGCGCGCCGGATCATCCCACCGTCCGCACGACCGAGCGACGCGCGGCCTCGCGGACGGAGCCGTCGGGATCGGACGCCATCTGCGCGAGCCGCGCGCGAGCCGAGGGGAGATCGAGCGCGGCGAGCGCGTGGATCGCGGCGATGCGCACGTCGGGAGACGGGTCCTGGAGCGCCGGCGCGAGGCGCTCCTCGACCGACGCGACGCCGAGCGCGCCCATCGCGGTGACCGCCGCCCGACGCAACGCGGTCTCGGTGCTCGTCGCGAGGCGCACCGCCAGGCTCTCGGTGATCGCGACCGCGCGCGGCTCGGCGCGCAGCTCGAACCGGACGTCGAGGGCCGTGGCCGGCCAGAGGCGCGCGAACTCGTGGAGCCCCGCCGGATCGCGGCTCTCGAGCAGCGTCGCCAGGGCCGCCGCGCGCACGACGGGCGACGCGTCGTCGAGGAGCGCCACGACGACCTTGAGCGCGGACTTCGTCGCCGCTCCCTCGAAGCGCGCGAGCGACGCGGCGAGCGCGGTCCGGACGCTCACCGACGGATCGTTCCTGAGGAGGCCGCCGCGGAGGAGCGAGTCTCCGCTCCAGGTCATCGTCCCGATCACGGCGAGGCGCACCTCCTCGCTCGGATCCTCCGCGAGCGACGCGAGCAGCGACGTATCCGGCGACGGCAGCGCGCCGAGCGCGCGGACGGCGGCGGCGCGGAGCGCCGAGGAGCGAGAACGGACGAGCTCGGCGAGGAGCGGCGCCGTGGCCGGGCTCGCCATCTGCTCGAGCACGCGCACGGCGGGGACGAGCAGCTCGGGGACGTCGACGCCCATCATCCAGTCGACGAACGGCCAGGGATCGTCGCGGTGGATGTCGGCGAGCGTCGACTCGGTCAGGCGCTGCACCCGGAGCGGTCCGGCCCCGAGCCGGCGCGCGAGCGCGAGCGCGACCTCGGGGTCTCGCCGCCCGGCCAGCGCCTCGAGCGCGCCGATCGCGACCTCGGCGCTGGGATCGGAGGCGGCGCGCACGAGCGCCTTCCGCGCGACGGCGTCGTCGCGGCGAGGACCGAGCGCGCGGGCCGCCTGCAGGCGGACGTCCTCGGCGGGATCGGACGTCAGCGCGTCGGCGAGGACGTCCGCGCGGAGGCCCCCAGCGGCGCCCCCAGCACCCAAGATGCGGCCGAGCGCCCGGACGGCGAAGCGCCGCGCGGCGACGTCCAGGCTCGTCCGCAGGAGCGACTCGTACTGCGCGACGAGCGCCGGGACGTCCGCGCGCGCCGGACCGGCCAGCGTGGGGTCGTCGAGGTGTACGGCCGTGAAGAACGTGGCGCGCACCGCCGGGTCCTGGTGCGCGAGGAACGCCATCACGCCCTCGAGCGCCCCTGGCGCCGCGATCCCGTCGAGGACGGCGGCGAGCGACGACTCGGACCCGATGACGGCGGCGGCGACCAGGCGGGCCGCTCCGTCGGCCTCGCGCCCGAGCTCGGCGAGGCGTGGCTCGAGCGAGTCGCGCGCGACGCAGGCGAGCGAGACGAGCGCGCGATTTCGCACGAACGCGTCGGGATCGCACGTGCACCGCT
>JAHBWA010000113.1 GCA_019637195.1 Labilithrix sp.
GGTCCTTGACGATCTCGTAGCCGTCGCCCTTCGCCTTCAGCTCCTCGTCGGCGGACTCGTGCCCCTGCTCGCCGATGTGGATCGTCGCGTCCGACGGGACCTTGTCCCAGGTCGTGCCCTTGGTGACGACCGCGAGGCGGTCGGCCATGCGGGCGGCGCGCTCGAGCAGACGCGAGTGGATGTAGAAGACGTCGCCCGGGTACGCCTCGCGGCCCGGCGGGCGGCGGAGGAGGAGCGAGAGCTGGCGGTACGCGACGGCCTGCTTCGAGAGGTCGTCGTAGACGCAGAGGGCGTGGCGTCCGCTGTCGCGGAAGTACTCCGCCATCGTGACGCCGGTGTACGGCGCGATGTACTGGAGCGGCGCGGACTCGCTCGCGCCCGCGATGACGACGGTGGTGTACTCCATCGCGCCGTGCTGCGTGAGCTTGTCGACGACGGCGGCGACGGTGGACTGCTTCTGCCCGATGGCGATGTAGAAGCAGTAAACGCCGAGGCCCTTCTGGTTGATGATCGCGTCGATCGCGACCGCGGTCTTGCCGGTCTGGCGGTCGCCGATGATGAGCTCGCGCTGCCCGCGGCCGATCGGGACCATCGCGTCGATGGCCTTGATGCCCGTCTGGAGCGGCTCCTTGACGGGCTGGCGGGCGAGGATGCCCGGCGCCTTGATCTCGACGCGGCGGCGGTGCGGGGTCTCGATCGGGCCCTTGCCGTCGACGGGCATGCCGAGCGCGTTGACGACGCGGCCGATGAGGGCCTCGCCGACGGGGACCTCCATGATGCGGCTCGTGCGCTTGACCGTGGCGCCTTCCTTCACGTGCGTCGCGTCGCCGAAGGTCGCCGCGCCGACGTTGTCGGCCTCGAGGTTGAGCGCGAGACCCATGAGGCCGCCCGGGAACTCGAGCAGCTCGCCGCTCATCGCGCCCTCGAGGCCGTACACGCGGGCGATGCCGTCGCCGATGCTGAGGACGGTGCCGGTCTCCGTCGTGAGCGCGGCGCGCTCGTAGGTCTGGATCTGCTTCTTGATGATCGACGAGATCTCTTCGGCGCGAAGCTGCATGGTCGTGTCTTCCTCTGATTGCCGCTCGCTCGAGCGGCGAAACGAAACGTGCGAAAGGCGGGATCGGCTCTCCGACTAGTTCGGGAGCATCGTCTCTTTCATCTTGCGGAGGCGGGCGATGAGCGAGCCGTCGTAGACGGTGTCGCCGACGCGGGCGACGACCCCGCAGATGAGCGAGGGGTCGAGCTTGCGGTCGAGCGCGATCCGGCGGCCGGTCACGCGCTCGAGCTGCTGCTGGAGCTGGGTGAAGTACTCCTCGGGCAGCGGCATCGCGGTGAGGATCTCGGCGCGGAGGACGCCGCGCTTGTCGTCCGCCATCTCGCGGAGGCGCTGCGCGATCGCCGGCAGCGCCTTGATGCGCCGGCGGTCGACGAGGAGCGCGAGGGCGTTCTTCGTCACCTGACCGAGGGCGAGGCGCGTCGCGACCTCCTTGACGATCTCGTGCTTCGCCTGCACCGAGACGAGCGGATCGGCGAGCGCGCTGCGGAGGTCGGCGCTCAGGTCGTAGGCCTGCGCGGCGCGCTGGAGCTCGTCGACGAGGGCGTCGAGCTGCTGGGTCTCGCTCCCGATCTCGAGGAGCGCGGTCGCGTAGCGGCGGGCGATGACGCCGGGGATCACGAGGCACCTCCTGCTTGCGGGACGGTCGACGCCGTCGCCACGCGGGGCGCGGCGGGCTTCTTGGCGAGCTCGGCGAGCAGCTCGTTGGCGAGGCGGGCGTGGTCCTCGGGGGTCGCGCTGCGCTCGAGGACGGCCTCCGCCTGCGTGACCGCGAGCTCGATCGTCTCGAGGAGGAGATCGTGCTCGAGCTGCTTCTGCTCCTGCGCGATCAGGCGCTCCGCGTCGCGCTTCATCCGCTCGGCGCGCTCTTCGGCCTCGGCGAGGATGCGCTCGGTCTCGCCCTTGCCCGCGGCGACGAGCGAGCTCTTCGCGGTGGCGGCGTCGGCGTCGGCGTTCTTGAGGTCCGCCTGGTACTTCTTGGCGCGCTCCTTCGCCTCGGCGAGCATCTTGCGCGCGTCGTCGATGTCCTTGCCGATGTTGACGCGGCGCTGCTTGAGACCCTCGGTCACCGGCTTCTTGCCGAGCGTGTAGTAGAGGGCGGCGAGCAGGCCGAAGTTCACGAGGAGCGCGATGAACGCCGGCCGGCTCTTGTCGGAGAGATCCGTCCAGTTGATCGGCGCCGGGCCGTGATGGTCGCCGTGGCCTGCCGCGGCGTGGTCGCCATGGCCTGCCGCGGCGTGGTCGCCATGGCCAGCGGGCGCGGCGTGCGGATCGCCGGGCGCAGCGTGTGCGGCGTGCGGATCGGCGTGCGCGGCGTTGGCCGGCGCGGCGTGCGGGTCCGCATGGGCCAGCGCGGCCGGCGCCTCGTCTTCGGCCGGCTGGCCGAGCGCCGACGCGGCGAGCAGCGTAGCGGCGGCGATCAGGCTCGCGCCGAGGAGCGTCTTCGAGCGGCGGTTCATTGCGACACCTCGCGTCCGAGCACCTGCGAAGCGATCGCGCGGCCGAGCGTCGCCGCTTCGGTCGTCAGCTCCGCGCGCGTGCGCTTGGCCTCGCTCGCGAGCGTCGTTCGCCCTTGCTCGATGGTGGTGGCCGCGAGCGAGCGCACGCGAGCCATGATCTCGGCTTCCTTCCTCGCGCCCTCGGCGCGGAGCGCGTCGCGCTCGGCCGCGCCGGCTTCGCGCGCCTTGGCGAGGACCGCCTCGTACTTGGCGAGCGCCTTGGCGGAGCGCTCGTCTTCCTTCGACGCCTCGCGCCTCGTCCCTTCGATGCGCTTCTCGCGCTCCTCGAAGAGCTTGAGCATTGGCTCGAAGAGCAGCGGCTTCAGGAAGACGAGCAGGACGACGAACAGGACGATCTGGACGAGCAGGGACGCGTCGAGATCGACGTTCACGCCGCCGCCTTCGGATAGCCCTGAGCTGAGAAGACCGGCGTTGAGAGTGGTGCTCACATCGAGCATCGACATGGGGCCTCGTGGCTCGTTCGGCAACCCGGAGCGCAGGCCCGTAACTGCGTACGGACCCACGCAAACCGGAGGTGGAGACGCGCGCGAGGTACCATTGCCGGCGCCCCATGTCCATGGAGTCCCGTGGTGAAACCCAACGGGAGCGTTAGGCCGCAAGATCTGCGCGTTTCCGGGAGGCTCAGCCCGAGATCAGCGATCGCCCCGACCGCGGCCGGCGACCTTGTCCACGAGCGGCGGGAGCGACGGCCGCGGCGTCCGGCCCGGCTCGGCGACACGGAGGTCGCGGTCGCCGCGCGGCCGCACCATTTGGGGCTCGCTCCGGCGGGGGAGGGCGCCGCGCGCGTGCGCCGCGTAGGGATCGCTCTCGTCGCTCGGCGGGACCGCCATCGGCGGCGGACGGCGGAGCGTGGGGAGGGGAGGAGGCTCGCTGCCCGGCGCCGGCCACGCCACGCGCCGCGTCGCGCGCTCGGACTTGTACTCCGACGTCCGGTCGAGCGTGGCGTCGTCGCCGGGGAGCTCCCGCGACGCGCTCGACGGAGCGCGCGCCGCGGCGCGCTCGGGCGCGGGCCGCTCGTCGCTCGAGGCCGCGCGTGCTGCGGGCTGCTCCTCCGCCGCCCGCGAGGCGGCCGGGCGCTTGTGGAGGCCGCGGAGCGCGCTCGGACGGAGCGCCTGGATGGGCTGCGTCCGGTCGCTCTCGTTCTCTTCGTAGAGGTCCCGTGAGATCGGCGCGGTCCGCGACGCGCGCGGCGTCGGCACCGAGGGCGTGAGCACGGGAGCCGACGTCTCGACGCTCACGCTGGGGAGCTCTGGGACCTCGGCGAACGGGTCCTCGACGCGGTGGCTCTCGAAGCGCGTCACGAGGCCGGTGCGCACGAGCGAGACGCGGCCGCGCTCGTCGACGCGGGCGAAGAGCATCGACGCGCCCACGCGCGGCATCTCGGCCAGCATGCCCGAGACGCTCGGATCGAGGGAGGCGACGTACTGGGCGCCCACGCAGCGCGCCGCGGAGCGGGCGGCGTCGCGGCCCTTCGGGCTCGAGCCGGGGCGGTTCGCGCTGGGCGCCACGACGATCCGCCGGCAGACGCCCTCCGCGTCCAGGAGGAAGGTGCAGGAGGACGTATGGGCCGCGTAGGTGATTTCGAAGGAGTCGCTCACGTTCCTGTGGAGGTCGTAGCAAGCGCCGGGCCGTACAGTGTGGGGCCGTGTCCTACCTGCAATGGCGCTATTTCTTCGATTTTCCAGGCTTTGACCGGTCGCGGTTCCGCGGCTCGTGGCGACCAGCCGATCCACCGGTGCGGCTTCCCGGTCGCGCCGGGCGCCTCTCGACGGCGTCTGCGACGGCGTACGGGCGCTGGGCAGCGCTCTTGCTGGCGAGAAGGACGGGACGTCCGGCGTCGACGCCCGGATGGACGCTGGCGAAGCCCTCGCGCGCGGCGAAGCCCGCGAGGTCGCCCCGGTGCTCCTCCATCCAGGCGCTGAAGCGGGCCCAGAGCTCGCGCGCCTGGTCGTCGGGGAGCGGGGCCCCGTCGACGAGCACGGCGAGGCGCGGCGCCGTCATGACTTCACGTCGGCGAGCACCTCGGCCGCGTGCCGCGAGACGTCGACGGATCGGTAGATCCTCTTCACGTTCCCGTCCGCGCCGATCACGATCGTCTGGCGCGCGAGGAAGCCCGCGGTGTTCGGGACGCCGTACGCCTCGGCGATCGCGCCGTCGGGATCGCTGACGAGGTGAAACGGGAGCTTCCGATGCTCGGCGAACTTCTTGTGCGACTCGATCGTGTCCGTCGAGATGCCGACGAGCACGACCTTCGTGGGCTCGAAGTCCTTCCAGGCGTCGCGGAACGCGCACGCCTGCTTGGTGCAGCCCGGCGTCTCGTCGCGCGGGTAGAAGTAGAGGACGATCGGCCGGCCCCTGAGCGCGCTCGGCGAGATCGGCGTGCCGTCGTGGGCCGTCGTCGTGAAGTCGGGGCCCGGCTTGCCGACCTCGATCCCACCGGCCGGCGACGCCGGCGCGGTCGCGTGCGCGCTCGCCTCGCCGGCGGGGGCGGCGGCCGGAGGGGGCGGCGCCGATTCGCGGTTGCAACCGAGGGCCACGGCGAGCCCGCACGCAAGGAGAGGTGTTCGCATGACGAAGGAGCTAGAAGCGCGGCCCGCCCGCGTCCAGCGCCGCGTCGGCGAGGCGGGGGGGCCGGTCGGGAAAACGCCGACGGTCGTCCTCTCGCCGCTCCAATTCGGCGAATTCGCGGCATACTTCACGCCCGTGATCGATCTGGCCAACCTCGCCTCCAGCGCCGAGCTGACCTCCGAAGTGCTCCTCCAGGCCGCGAGCTCCTCTCAGGAGCTCAAGCGGCTCGTCGCCCGCGTGGGCGAGGTCGCCCGGCCGGAGCAGGGGTGGACGAGGCTGCTCAAGGTGATCGCGCGGGTCGCCCGGGCCGAGTGGATGGAAGGCGATCTCCAGGTCGAGCTCAGCGGCGACGACAAGGGGACGACGATCGCGTTCTACGCGGTCCTCGGCGCGGGGATCCGCGAGCGCCTCTTCGGCGCGCACTATGTCCAGGTGCCGATCGACGAGTTCCAGCGCGCCGTCGTGCTCGCGCCGGCCATCGTCGAGCCGCTCCATGCGCACCAGGACCTGAACCGGCTCACGCTCGCCGCCGGGCGGCACGTCGGCAACCGCGAGCTGCCGGACTTCGAGCTCGAGGAGAAGGCCAAGGGCGACGGCGAGCGGATCACCGCGCCGCCGCCGCCCGACCTCGTGGTCGACGAGCCGGAGGTCCACACGAAGCCGACGGCGCCCCCGCCCACCGAGTGACGTCCTCGCCGCGTCGGCTCAGACGATCCCGTAGTCCTTGAGGCGCCGATAGAACGTGCGCCGCGGGATGCCGACCATCTTCGCGGCCTGGACGCGGTTCCAGTTGCACCGCGCGAGCGCGCTCAGGATCTTCTCCTTCTCGACGTCCTTGAACTCCTCCTGCGTGCGCGCGCGGGCCCCGGCGCCGGTCGGAGACGCGGCGCGCGGCCCCTCGGCGGGGAGGCCGCGGGCGCTCGACGACGGGAGATCGAGGTCCTCGCTCCGGATCTCGTCGTCCTCGGAGAGGAGCCAGGCGTTGAGCAGGACGTGCTCCAGCTGCCGGACGTTGCCCGGCCAGTCGTAGGACTGCAGACGGCGCACCGCGGCGCGCTCGAGCGATTTTCGCTCGCGCTTGTGACGCGCGGAGAACAGCGTGAGGAAGTGATCGATGAGCGCGGGGACGTCGTCGGCGCGCTCGCGCAGCGGCGGCACCTTCAGCTCGATCACGTGGAGCCGGTAGAAGAGGTCCTCGCGGAAGGTCCCTTCGGCGACCATCTGGCCGAGGTCGCGGTTCGTCGCGGCGATCACGCGCGCGTTGCACGGCTCTTCCTTGGCGCCGCCGACGGGGCGCACGGTCTTCTCCTGCAGCACGCGCAGGAGGCCAGCCTGCATCTTGTGCGGCATCTCGCCGATCTCGTCGAGGAGTATCGTGCCGCTGTCGGCCTCGCGGAAGAGCCCCTTGCGATCGCGGTCGGCGCCGGTGAAGGCGCCGCGCACGTGCCCGAACAGCTCGCTCTCGAGGAGGTTCGCCGGGATCGCGCCGCAGTTGACGCCGAGGAACGGCGCCTTGCCGCGCGGTCCCGCGGCGTGCACGGCCTTCGCGATGACCTCCTTGCCGGTCCCGCTCTCGCCCGAGATGAGGACGGGCACGTCGGTGTCCTTGATGCGATCGACGAGGGCGTAGACCTTGCGCATCGCCGCGCTCGTCCCGACCAGGCCGGCGTAGCCGAAGTGGCCGCGCAGCTCCTGGCGCGCTTGCTTGAGGTCGCGCCGCGCGGACGCGAGCTGCTCGGTGCGCGCCCCGAGGCGCTCGGCGAGGCGCTCCTTCGCCTCGTTCAGCGCCGCGTTCGCCTTCTCGAGCTCCTCCGTGCGGCGGCGCAGCTCGTCCATGAGGCGCGCGCCGTCGATCGCGATCGCCGCCTGATCGGCGAACGCGGCGAGCGTGGGGAGCTCGTCTTTGAAGCGGACACCCGGGCGGAGCCGCGTCTCGAGGTAGAGGGCGCCGATCGTCTTGCCGGCCGGCGGCGCGCCGCGGATGGGCACGCAGGCGATCGACTGGATCATCAGCGCGTGGACGCTCACCGCCTCGGCGAGACGCTCGTCGTCGCGCGCGCTCGTCGCGATGACGGGCTCGCCTTCGCGGATCACGCGCTCGGCGACGCTGCGCGAGAAGTGCTGGTGCGTCTCCTCACCTCTCCCGTCGCGTGAGGTGTGGGCGACGACGTCGCCGCGCTCGTCGACCACCACGACGAGCCCGCGCTCGGCGCCGAGGAGGCCGACGGCGTGGTCGGTCACGCGCTGGAGCAGACGATCGAGATCGCGCTCGCTCGCGAGGTCGCGGGTGATCTCGAAGATGCGCTGGAGGCGGTCCTCCGCGGGCATCGGCGTCCCCATGCTCGTGATCGAGGCGGTGCGTCCGGCGAGCGAGCCCGTGATCGTCGCGAGGTGCCCCTGATCGGTGAGGACGCCGCGGACGCCGCTCGCCCACGGCGCGCTCGACATCGCCGGCATCGTCGCGGTGTGGGCCTGGCGGAGCGCGCGGCGTCGCGGATCGTTCCAGAAGACCTCGCGCAGGTCGCGCGGGAGCTTGGCGGCGGTCTCCTCGAGCATCGCGAGCGACGCGTCGGTGTCGCGTCGCGCCAGGGCCGAGGCCCCCTGGGCGGCCGCGAGGCGCGCGCGGGCGTCGAGCGCGCGCCACGCCCACTCGCGTTGCCCGGCGCTCATCGCGCGCTCGTACGCCGCGTCGAGGGCCTCGCGCGCGACGCCCTCCTCGCCGCGCGCGAGCGCGAGCGAGCCCTTGACGATCCCTGCGAGCGCCTCGTGCTCCTGAAAGCCCCCGTCGCCGAGCTTGGCCCGGAGCGCGTCGAGCTCCCGCGCGAGGCCCGTCACGTCGACCGCGCCGCCGTCGCTCGGGCCGGCGCCGAGCCGCGTGAGGATCCCCTCGAGCCGCGCCTCGGCGGCGTCGAGCGGGCGGGCGACGGCGTCGTAGGCGTCGGCCGAGTGCTCGTAGAGGCGCGCGCCGCGCTCGATCTCGCCGAGGCGCGTGGCGAGCTCCGCCTGCAGGCCGAGCAGCTGCGCGCGGGCGCTCGGCGCGAGCTGGTCCCGCTGCTCCGCGAGCTTCTCGATCGACGCGCCGGCGCGCGCGTACCGGCCGAGGTAGAGGTCGAGGTTGGCCAGGTTGAAGAGCGCCTGCTGGACGACGATGAAGCCGCCCGCGCGCCGCCCCATGTCGAGCGCGCCTTCGAGGTGCACGAGCGCCTGCGCGAGGTCGCCGTCCGCCTTCGCCAGCCCGGCGAGGTTGAGGCGCGTGGTCGCCAGCGTCCAGGCGTCGCGCGCCCGCTCGGCCGACGCCAGCGCGGCCTCGTAGGCGCGGCGGGCCTCGCTGGCGCGCCCGCCGCGCTGATGGGCGATCGCGAGCGACACCTGCGCGACGGCCTCGATGCGTGGGTTCTGCACGTTTCGCGCGATCGTGACCGCCTCTTCGAGCGCGCGCTTCGCGTTGGCCTCGTCGCCGGTGAAGGCGAGCGCGAGGCCGTGGACGGCGAGGGCGTCGGCCGTGATCGCGTCCTTCTCCGGGCTCGCGGCCGCGCTCTCGGTCAGGCGCGCGGCCTCCACGGAGTCACCCGCGCGCATGAAGGTGCGCGCGCGCGCGATCCGCCAAGCCCGCGCCGACGCGCTCGCCTCCGCGAGGTCGGCGACGGCGTCGAGCGCGGCCGCCGAGCCGACCGCGTCGCTGCGCGCGAGGAGGATCTTCGAGCGCGCGACCGCGAAGTCGACCGCCTCCGGCGCGTTCGCGGGCGCGCCGAGGCCGTCGAGCGCCTCGGCCGCGGTGTCGAAGCGCCCCGTGTCGAGCGCGCGCGCGAGCTCGCCGAGCGCCTCGTCGCGCGAGCGCGACGGCGGAGGGACGCTCCGGCTCGAGGTCGCGTCCAGCAGGTCGTCGATCTCCTCCGTCGAGGTGATCGCGTGGCCCGCGAGGCGCTTCACGAACGAGCGCAGCGCGCCGGGGCGCCGTCCGGTGCGCGCGAGCAGGTGCTCGGTGAGGCGATCCGGGAGCGAGGGGATCGCGCGCTTGACGAGCTCGGCCGCGCTCGACTCGTCGAGCGGAGGCACCACGAACGTCCGGACGCCGCGCGGGGCGAGGGCGGCGACGGCGTCCTCGTCGCCGACCGCGACGACGCGCGCGCCCTCCTCGGCGGCGCGCCGGATCCGCGCGCGCGCGGCGTCGTCGAGCCCGTCGAGATCGTCGACGACGACGATGAGGTCGGCCGCGGCGGCGGGCTCCGCCGCCGAGCGCGCCACGTCCTCGTGCCCGCGCGCCCTCCACGCGTCGAGCTCGAGCTCGACGACCTCCAGCGCGCCGACCGCGGCGTCGCGCGCCGGCTCGATGCTGGCGACCGGCGCGCCGCTCACGCCGAGCGACCACGAGAGCCGGTTCGCGAGGGTGCTCCGCCCCGAGCGTCGCGGCCCCACGATCGCGAGGCCTTGTCCCGGGCCGAGCCGCGCGACCTCCGCCGCGAGCGACTGCGCCGCCGCGTCGGCGCCGAGGACCGGCCACGCCGCGGCGAGGGCGCGGGTCTCGATCTTCGCGGCGCTCTTCAGCGCGCTGCCGAGCTCGTCGACGCTCGGGTAGCGCGCCTCCGGGTGCTCCTCGGTGGCGCGCGCGGCGATGCGCGCGAGCGCGCCGCGCGTCGGCTCGTCGAGGTCGCCGCGCCGCTTGGAGAGCGCGTCGCTCAGCGTGGCGCCGAGCGCGTAGACCTCGGCGCGCACGGTGAGCGGCTCGCCGAGCAAGAGCTCGGGTGCCGCGTACTTCGGCGTGAGGCCGCGCGCGCGGGACCCGCCCTCGCGCCACGGCGTCGCGAGACCGAGGTCGACGAGCGTGCCGGCGCCGTCTCCGCCGACGATGATGTTCGCCGGCTTGATGTCGCCGTGGAGGAGGCCCGCGCGGTGGAGCACGGTCAGCTGATCGGCCGCGCTCGCGAGCGGGAGGAGCCACTCGCGCGCGCTCGCTCCGCCGGCCTCGCCGATCACCTCTTCGAGGCTCCGGCCGTCGACGAGCTCGCGGACGAGGAAGCGGCGCGGGCTGCCCGGGAGGCGGCCGAACGCGAGCACCTGCGGTACGCCGAGGCCCTCGAGGCCGCTCAGCGTGACGGCCTCGCGGACGAGCGCCATCACCTCGGCCTCGCCCGCGTCTTCGGCGAGCACCTTGAGCGCGAGCGATCGCCCGGTCACCCGGTCGCGGACGGACCAGACCTCGCCGCCCCCTCCCTTGCCGAGGAGTGCCAGCGGCGTGTACCGAGGCGGCACTCGGAACGCCGGAGCGATCCCCTCGGTCCGCTCGGGAGGGCTGCTGCGCGCGGTCGGCACGCGGGAAGCGCTCACCTGGGCATCATACCGTGGCACGCGTGTGCCAGCGCCTTTTTGTGCCACTCTCGCGACGAGCCTGGGCGACGTCGGCGCCCGGTCGCTCGGGGATCAGTCGCGCGGCTTCTCGAGGCCGTACTGGCCGCTCAGCCCGAACCAGAAGCCGGTGAGGGCGAAGCCGACGCCGAGGCGGGCGACGAACTGCTTGATCGGCTTGAAGCGGAGGCCGACCTGCGGAACGGAGATCCACGGGAAGATCGCGGGCTTCGAGCCGCCGTCGAACCAGCTCTTTTCCTTGTAGCCGTTGACCTTGTCGACGTCCGAGTTCTGGTGGTCGGCGGGGTTGCAGCCGGTGCCGGGCGGGCCGACCGCGTTGCAGCGGTTGTAGCGCCGCCCGGTCGACGCGGCGAGCTGGCCGTTCGGGTCCTCGGTCACCCAGCTGTTCTCGAGATCGCCGAAGACGGCGCCGAGGCCGAAGCCCGCGCCGTACTCGAACTCGACGTTCTTCGAGAGCTTCGTCGACCAGAGGAGATCGACCGACGCGTAGACGACCTTCATCCCGCTGTTCACGAGCGAGTAGTTGCCGGCGATGTTGGGCGTCCCCTTCTGCTTGAACAGAATGTCGCCGGTCCCGAGCTCGTGGTACGAGAGCGCCGGGATGAGCGAGAAGCCGTCCTTGCGCAGGTCGAACTCCACGCCGATCATGTTCGTGTAGATCGTCTTCCCCTCGTCGACGAACACGTTGAGCATGAAGCTCGGCACCACGTTGCCGCGGTAGCGGAGGCCGACGAAGAAGTAGCTTCGGCCAGCGACCTCGTCGACGTCGTAGATGTCCCACTGCTCGGCGGGCGGCTCGACGGCCGAGAGATCTTTCTTCGGCTCGCTGCCCTCGGCGTCGCCGGCGCCGCTGCCGTTCGTGTCGCCCTCGGGGGCGTCGGGGGTCGTGGTGTCGCCGGTGTCGGCGAGCGCTGGGGCAGGGAGCGCGAGGACAGCGGCGAAAAGGGTACCGATCGAGATCAGCGTCGTGGATCGCATCGCGAGGCCTCGGAGGCGGGGGAGTCGGAGCTCTGCCGGCAGGTTGCCCCGCAAGCTCGGCCCGATGCTACACTGAGTCGAGGAACGCAGGAGAAAATGGGCGTCGAGGTCGGGGGCCTCGGACGAGCCGGCTCCTGCCCCTCGATTCACCCGCGTGATCCTCTACGGCCGGACCCTCGAACAGACGATCGATCGCCACGAACGCGCGACGTTCGTGAAGGAGCTCGTGGTCAGCGGCGGGAGCGTCCCGCTCGCGATGGTGCGCAAGCGCCTCGTCTCGAACGGGGGCGGCACGCGCGCGCCCATCCTCCTCGTGCACGGGTTCGGCCAGAACCGCTACGCCTGGCACCTCCCGGCGCGGAGCTTCGCCAACCACCTCGCCCGCGAGGGGTACGACGTCTTCAACCTCGATCTCCGCGGGCACGGCCGCTCGCGGCATTTCGGCGCGCGTACGGTCCGCAGCGTCGACGACTACGTCGAGGAGGACCTCCCGACGGCGATCGAAGAGGTCCTCACCCACACGAACGGCAGGCCTCCGTTCCTCGTCGGGCACTCGCTCGGCGGCCTCGTCAGCTACGCCGCGGCGCCGAAGCTCGAGGGCGCGGTCGCGGGGATCGCGTCGATCGGCAGCCCGTACCACTTCACGCGCGGCTCGTTCTCGCTCCAGGCGATCTCGCTCTTCTTCGAGGCGATGCGCCGCGCCGGCGTTCCTCACGTCGGGGTCCCGGTGCCGCTCTACCCGATCGGGGCGCTGATCCGCAGCATCCGGCGCGTGGCCGACAGCCCGTTCTATCCGATCCCGCTCCGCGGCTGGCACGCCGGCGCGCTCGAGCCGCACGTGCTCGACCAGCACCTCCGCCTCGCGTTCGATCGGGCGGGCATCCACGAGCTGCGCAACATGTTCGAGTGGGGGGCGCAGCGCCGCTTCGGTGGCCACGCGCAGGACTACGTCGAGCGCTTCGAGGCGATGGACCTGCCGCTCTTCGTCCTGTCCGGGATGAACGACGACCTCGCGCCGCCGGCGAGCGTGCGCCCGGCCTTCGAGCGGAGCCGCTCGAAGGACAAGACGTACAAGACGGTGCCGCTCGGTCACATCGACCTGCTCGTCGGACGCGACGCGCCGCTCTCGACGTGGCCGCTCGTCACGCGCTGGATCGAGAAGCGCTCCGCCGCCTGACCGCGGCGCGTCCTGGCGCGCCGGTCAGCTCCGCTTCTTGTCCTTCTCGAGGCGGGAGACCTCCTCCTCGAGGCGGCGGATCTGGCGCTTGAGGTCCTTCACCTCGTCCTCGGTCGCGAGGCTCATGGCCTTCGCGAGGCGCTCCACCTGATCGCTCGTGAACGTCTGGACCTTGCCGGGCATGCTCATCATCTGCATGACGGCCTTCATGACGCGCTCGTCCTGCATGAGCTTCATCACGCGCGGATCCGTCATGAGCTTCATCCCCTGCTTCACCAGCGTCTTCTTGATCGAGCTCATTCTGCGGCCAGCATAGCAGGGTGCGCCGCCCAGATGGCGGCTAGCAGCTGCCGCGCGCGGCACGCGCTCGGCGCCGGTCTCGCGTCGGCGTCGAGACGGCTTCGCCCGCTCGTCCCGTCGCGCGCCGCTCGTCCCGTCGCGCGCCGCTCGTCCCGTCGCGCGCCGACCGCGGCGTCGCCCGCGGCTCTGCTACGACGCGCGAGCATGGCCGTGAGCTCCACGCCGCTCCACGCCGCTCCACACGTCGAGCGCGCGAGCGTGGCCGTGAGCTCCACGCCGCTCCACACGTCGAGCGCGCGAGCGCGGCCGTGAGCTCCACGCCGCTCCACACGTCGAGCGCGCGGGCGGCTCGCGATGCGCTCGAACGTTCGCAGCTGAAGACGACTCGGCGCGAGTCGAGCCGCAGCGTAAACATCCAGTGACTCACGACCTGCGAGCGCCGCGGTCGCAGACGGGCTACGGTTCACGCATGCGTTGGGGGCGAGCTCTCGGGATCGGCGGCGCGCTGGGCGCGCTCGCGTTCCTCGCGTGCGACGACATCGAGCGCGACCCGACGACCCGCTTCTACATCCCGCCGGACGCCGAGACGGACGCGCGCGCCGTCGTCGACGCCGCGAGGGACGCGGACCTGGACGCGGACGTCGAGGACGGCGCCGTCGACGCCGGGCCCGACGCGGACGCGGGCGCGGAGGGCGGGACGACGGCGCCGCTCCTCGCGACGGGCTCCGGCTTCCACCCGGACGCCGACGTAGGGAGCGGGGATCATACATGTGTCGTGGCCGGCGGCGCCGCGGCGGGGGTCTGGTGTTGGGGCGCCAACGATCACGGCCAGCTCGGGCTCGGGACGAGCGGCGCGGGCACGTTCGCCGCCGACGTCACGACGGCCACGCGCGTCGCCGTCGACGAGACGGGCCTCCCGTTCGACGGCGTCGAGGAGCTGGCGCTCGGGCCGTGGCACACGTGCGCGCGCCGGGAGGGGCACGTCTTCTGCTGGGGACAGCGGTACTCCGGAGCGCAGGCCGAGCCGCCGTCCGCGCTCGGCCCCGACCGCACGAGGCCGCGGGCGATCGGCAACCTCGACGCCGCGCGCGTCGCGGCGGGCGGACCGCACACGTGCGTCCTCAAGACGAACGGCCGCCACGTCTGCTTCGGACACTCCCGGTTCAACGAGCTCGGCCGCGCCGTGGCCGGCGACGACGACTGCGCGGCGCCGATCTTCTACGACTACCACGCGGTCGCCGAGCACACGTGCTCGGGCACGCTGCTCGAGGCGGCGCCGATCCCCGGCGCGTCGCCGGGGAAGATCCGCGCCGTCGCGGCCGGTGAGGTGCACTCCTGCGCGCTCGCCGGAGATCGCGTCTACTGCTGGGGGACGAACCTCGGCGCGGAGCTCGGGCGGCCGGGCACCCAGAGCGGCGAGCTCAATCCGCAGGAGGTCGTCACCGACGCGGCGCTCCTCACGCCGCTCGACGGCGTCACGGAGATCGCGTCGGGCGGCAAGCACACCTGCGCGCTCCGGCAAGGAGCGGTGTGGTGCTGGGGGACGAACGACGCCGGGCAGCTCGGCGTCGCGTCCGACGTGACGCCCCAGCGCGCGTTCGCCGCGTCGGTCGCCGGGATCGCGACGGTCACGGCGATCGGCGTCGCCGAGCACGTCTCGTGCGCGGTCCGCGCCGACAAGACCGTGTGGTGCTGGGGGGCCGACGTCGCCTCGCTGCCCGATGGCGGCCCGATCGTGTCGACGCCGACGCCGACGCAGATCAAGGGGCCGGGCGGCGTGGGCTTCCTCACGGACGTCGTCGCCGTCGCGCCGGGGCTCCGGCACGTCTGCGCGCGAAAGAGCGACGGCTCCGTGTGGTGCTGGGGGAAAAACGATCGCGGGCAGCTCGGCGACGGCACGACCGTCGACAGCCCGTCCCCGGTCGAGGTCACCGGGCTGCCCTGACGCGCGGGCGACGCGGCGTGCGCGGCGCCTCAGCGCTGGCGACGCGGCGGAAGCGCGGGCGACGCGGCGTGCGCGGCGCCTCAGCGCTGGCGACGCGGTGGAAGCGCGGGCGACGCGGCGTGCGCGGCGCCTCAGCGCTGGCGACGCGGTGGAAGCGCGGGCGACGTGGCGTCTCCGCGCGGCGCTCAGCGCGCGCTGGCCGGCTTCGACGCCGAAGGCCAGCCGGCGTCGCGCTCGAGGCGGTAGCGCCGGTCGAGTCGGGCGCCGAAGTGCTCGACCGTGACGTCGAGGACGTCGCGCACCTTGCCGCGGAGCGCGTCCTTGCGCATGCGCGCCGGGAGATCCGGGACGAACGCCTCGATGCCGCCGCGCGTCGCGCGGTGGAGGCCGGCGATCGCGCGGAGACAGCCTTCTTGCGCGGGATCGCGGCCGTGGATCTCGAGCAGCGCCGCGAGGACCTCGGCGCGGTCACCGCTCTCGAGGTGCGCGCTCGTGGCGATCGTCTCGCCCCACGCGTCGAACCACGGGCCGATCGGCAAGAGCAGCTCCCGGGCGGCGCGGAGGGCTCGGGGCTTTCGCAGCGGCAAGAAGCGATGGTTCTCGTGCGCGACCAGCGCCTTGTTGATCTTCCCCGCCGTCACGAGGTGCGGGCGCCGCGCGGGTGAGTCGGGGTGACCGAGCCTGAGCCAGCGATCCCGGAGCGACGCGAGGACGTCGTGCTTCGGCCACTCGGCGACGACGCGCGAGAGATCGCCGAGGTTGTGCGCGACGATGGTCGCCACCGTCAGCGCTGGGGTGGTCCGGTCCGCCGCGAGCACCTCGTCGAGGATCGCCTCCTCGCGATCGACCTCGGCGTCGAGCTGCGCGGTGAGCCGCTCGACGAGGTCGTCCGCGCCGAGCACGGCGGCGCGGCCGAGGGCTCCGGAGCGCACCGAGAGCCACTCGCCGTCGTGTCCCGACAGCGGGCCGTGCGCGGGCGAGTCGAACACGCGCGCCGAGACGGCGTGCACGTCCCACGAGGCCGTCGCGTCGACGACGTCGCACGCCGCCGCGACCTGCTCGGGCGTGGTCATCGCCTGCCAGGCGTGGTGGCGGATGCGCGCGTCGACGTCGGTGGGCACGAACGTCGCCACCGTCGCGTAGTGCGCCGCGAGCAAGAGCGCGAAGTACGCGGTCCCCTCCGCGCCGGCGCGGCAGGCCTCGGCGGCGGCGACGTCGTCGAGCGCCGCCGTCGCCGCGGACGCGCGCGGATCGGACCAGAGCCACGCCGCCGTGTTCTTGACCTGGCTGACGAGCAGCTCGACCGCGATTCCGGACTTCACGCCGCCATGGTAGTCCGGCACGTGCACGAGATGACAGCGCGACGGCGATCTTCCAAGGGCGAGGGAACCGGGGCCGGCGTGCTCGGCGGGATGTCCGTCGCGCGGTTCCTCCGCGAGCACTGGCAGAAGGAGCCGCTGCTCGTCCGCGGAGCGTTCCCGCGGTTTCGCGATCCGATCGCGCCCGACGAGCTCGCCGGCCTCGCCTGCGAGGACGGCGTCGAGTCGAGGATCGTCGAGTCGCATGGCTCCGGGGCTGGGCGCGTCTCGGGCGCGTCGCGCGTCTCGGGCGCGTCGCGTGGCTCGAGCGCGAGGCGTGGCGTCCGGCCGTGGGAGGTCACCTGGGGCCCGCACGAGGAGTCGCGCTTCGCGTCGCTGCCCGACCACGATTGGACGCTGCTCGTCCAGGAGGTAAACCGCTGGGTCCCCGAGGCGGCGCTCCTGCTCGATCGCTTCGCGTTCGTCCCCAACGTCCGCGTCGACGACGTGATGGTCAGCTTCGCCGCGCCAGGCGGCAGCGTCGGTCCTCACGTCGACAGCTACGACGTCTTCCTCGTGCAGGGACAGGGGCAGCGCCGCTGGCGGTACCACACGACGCCGACACGCGACACGCGGCTCGTGCCGGACCTGGACCTGCGCGTCCTCGCGTCCTTCCGCGCCGACGCCGACGAGGTGCTCGAGCCGGGCGACATGCTCTACCTGCCGCCCGGCTTCGCGCACCACGGGGTCGCCGTCACGCCGTGCCTGACGTACTCGATTGGCTTCCGCTCGCCGAGCGCCGGCGAGGCGTGGGCGTCGTTCGCGGCGGCGGCGGGCGCGGGCGCGAGCGCGGCGCGTCTCCTCGAGGATCCGCCGCTGTCGCCGCGCGCCCATCCGGGGTCGATCCCGCCGGCGCTCCTCGCGCGCGTCCGCGCGATGGTGCGCTCGATCGACACGTCGGACGACGCCGTCGATCGCTGGTTCGCGTCGTTCGCGACGCGGCTGAAGCCGGGACACGCGATCGAGCCGCCGCGCCGGGCGCTGGATGAAGCCACCGTTCGGGCTCGCCTCGCGCGCGGCGACGTGGTGGCGCGATCGGAGGAGGGGCGCTGGGCGTTCCTCTCGCGTCCGCGCGGCGCGCTGCTCCTCTACGTCGGCGGCGAGGAGATCGCCGTCCCCGCCGCGGCCGCGGGGGTCGCGCGGACCCTCTCGGCGGCGCGCCGCTTCGACGGACGTCTGCTCGCCCGCGAGTCGAAGGATCGCGCCTCCCGCGCGCTCCTCCTTCGGCTCTTCGCGAGCGGAGCGCTCCGCTTCACGGGCCGCGGCCCGAGCTCGCGTCGCTCCGGGTAGCCCGCGCAGCCGGACGCACCGCGGAGCCCGTGCCCACCCGGCTCCGCGCGGCGCCCGCACGTCGCCCCGACCTCGCGCGGCGCCCGCACGCCGCCCCGACCCCGCGCGTCGCGGCGAGGGCATCCTCCGTCAGAGACCGCCGAGCGGCAGCGAGCGGAGGTGAGCGAGGATCCCGCTCTTCTCCGGCTCGCTCAGGTTCCACGTGTGGCCCGTGAACTCCAGCGGCCCGCGCGGAGCGAAGGCGCTCGTCGCCGATCGACCCGTGGAGGACGCCGGGTAGGTGGCCTTCTGGATGACCTCGACGATCGTCGGGTCGTCGAAGCCGGCCATCTTGAGCGGCGAGTGGTCGACGCCGCCCTCCTTCGCGTGGCAGGACGCGCACGGAGCTCTCGCGGGATCGGTCGACGCGTCCTCGTAGCGGGCCTTCCCCGCCGCGAGGTCCTCGTCGCTGTAGGCCTTGATCACGAGCCGCGCGGTGAGCGTTCGTCCGCCGGACGTCATCGTGATGGTCGTCTCGCCCGCCTTCGTGGCCGTGACGAGGGCGAAGCTCATCGAGCTCACCGTGGCGCCGGAGACCTTCGGCGGGGGCGACGGCGCGATCGTCGCGATGCTCGGATCGGCGATCGACCACGAGGGATCGGTGGCGCCGGTGCCGAACATCACCTTGAAGCTCGCCTTGGGGTTGAACCCGGAGTGAGCGACCTCCGGGAAGAGACCGAAGTCGTAGGTCGGCGTCTCGACGTCTCCCGTGCAGCCGATCGCGGCCGCACATCCGAGCGAGGCCAGAGCGCAGGCGACGGGGCGCGGCAAGCGGAGCATCTCTCCCGATTATGCCGCCCCGGGGGGCGCCGCGGCAGTGAGATTCGGCCGCCCCGGCCTCGGCCGCGCGTCGGCGAGGGCGCCCCGACCGGCCGACGCCAGGTCGCGCCCTGCGGCGCGTTCACCCTCGACGCGCCTTGCCGCGCTCCCCGCGGCGCCCGCCGGCGGGCTGGGCCGGCTTCTGCGCGATGAAGAGGTAGTTGAAGCCGCGGAGGAAGAAGTTCCCCTCCTCGGCGGCCTTCCGGTAGTTGCCCATCTCGAGCGACTTGTTGTGGCGCGCGACCGACACGATGTCGACGATCGCCAGCGACTCGGCGATGCTCATGAAGAGCTGGAAGCCGACCGGCGCGAAGCCGTGCTTCTTCTCGAAGTAGTCGCAGACGTAGAGCCCGAGCACGCCCCCGGGCGCGAGGACGCGCGCGGCCTCGCGGATCGCGCGGTGCATCGCGCGGTAGTACGCGGGATCGTAAGCGGAGAGCCGACCGATGCAGTCGGCCTCGTCGGAGTAGCGGATGTGATCGCCGTAGGGCGGATCCATGAACACGAGGTTCACCGAGCCCGTATCGAGCGGGAGCTTGCGCGCGTCGGCGCGCTCGACGTCGGGGCGGTACGGCGCGAGATCGAACCCCCGCGCGCTCCGCCCCGTGTCCTTGGCGACGTCGAGCGTCGTCCCGGAGCCGCAGAACGGATCGACGACGAGATCGCCGGGCTTCGTGTAGCGCTGGACGAGGTTCCAGATCACGTACGACGGCGTGGCCCCGACATAGCGCGCGTCGCCCTGCTGACCTTCGCCGTAGTGCTGCGACGGGTACTCCCAGAGCGTCGTCGGCTGGACGCGGAGAGGCGGCTTCGCGAGTCGTCGGTGCATCGGCGCGCACCATAGCGCGCTCGGGCGGCGCCCGCGTCAATCGCGAGCGCAGCGCATGCCGGTCTTGCCGTACTTGGTCATGACGGCGAACTCCCAGCGCGGGTAGTTGACCTGGTGCCCTTCCCAGGAGCCGGCGCGCGACCAGCGGACCTTGGCGCCGTACTTCTCGTCGATCGCCGGGGCGCCCGGGTAGCCCACGCCGGGCGACGCGGTCAGCTCCATCATGATCCCGCCGAGGTCCATGTGGCCACCCGCGCCGACGTCCCCCGCGAACCGGCCGGGCGCGCTGATGAAGTAGGCGTAGTCCCAGTCCTTCGCGTCGCCGCCGGGAGGGCTCTGGTAGTTGCTCCCCCAGTTCATCCGCGTGATGTCGCAGCCGGGGCACGGGCTGAAGCCCTGCCCCTCGACGAAGTGAGCGGGGCCGAGCTGCGTCCAGGCCCCGTTGAGGACGCCGAAGCCGCCGGCGACCGGGGCGTTCCCCCACGGATAGTTGCCGGGACCGAAGGCGGCGGAGTTCTCTTCCCAGGTCTGGAGGCGCCCGCCGTCCCACGCGCAGAACGCGGCGGCGAGCGGGTAGGGGACGCAGTTGAGCGCCAGGCGATCGAGGAACGCCTGACCGAAGGGGCGATCCTCTCCCATCAGCGCGCCGGTCCAGTACGTGTGCGAGCCGTTCGCCTTGTCGTTCGCGTTGCCGACGTAGCAGCCCTGCGACGTGCTCGGGCGATCGGCGAGGATGCTGAAGCCGCCGAGCTGGTAGTTCGCGCCCGTCGGATAGGTCGCGAGGTCGCTCGGCAGGTTCGCCTTGTAGGGCTCGATCTGGTTGCGCGCGGTCTGAGAGAGCGACGCCTTGTTGCCTTCGTACCAGCCGAGCACGTCACCGTTCACGCGCTCGATGAACGCGCGCATGCGCCCCGCCGTCGTCTTGTATTTGTCGAGCCGCGTCGCGGAGCCGGGGATGGGGAGCGCGATGCAGCAGCTCTCGTGCTTGGCGTTCGGCTTCCCGACGTCGCCCGTCCCGCACGTGAGCCCGCCGTCGACGGAGACGCAGCTGCGCGAGAGGGCGCACTTCTTGGTGGCGTCGCAGCCGTCGGAGGCGCAGTCCGCGTGGACGAGGCAGCCCTTTCCGGCGCCGCAGCGCGCGGCGCCGGTGGTGGTGCCGCCGCAGTCGACGTCGGTCTCGTCGCCGTTCTGGACCTTGTCGTCGCCGGACGGAGCGGCGCACGTCTTGGACGCCGAGCAGACCTTGCTCTCGCAATCCGGGGCGCCGTCGCAGCCCTTGCCCGTCCCGCATCGCGGAGCGTTCGTCGTCGTTCCCCCGCAGTCGACGTCGGTCTCGTCGCCGTTCTTGATCCCGTCGGTGCTGCTCGCCGGCGGGGCGGTGGGAGACCCGGTGCACTTCCCGTCGGCGCACTCGCCGCTCGAGCAATCGCGGTCGACCTTGCAAGGCTGACCGCCTGCGCACGTGGGCGCCTCGGGCCCGCCGCAGTCGAGCCCGGTCTCCTGGCCGTTGCGGACGCCGTCCGAAGACGTCGGCACCATGCAGCGACCGCCCGTGCAGACGCCGGACTTGCAGTCGAAGCCCTTCGCGCACTCGGCGCCGTCGTCTTTCCCGTTCGGGTTGCCGGACGGGATGCCGTCGTCGTCGATGCCGAGCGCCCCCTCGTCCGTCGAGCACGCCGCGAACGCGAGCGAGGCGACCAACGCGAGCGTCACGCCGCCGGAGACACGACCCATTGGAAAGAGGATACGCCCCAGCGCCGCTCTTGGCCCTGGCAATCGCGGATCCGACGTGGTCACTCGGCTGTCCATCCTCCGCCGCGCGTCGCGACGACGGGGGCTATCGCAGCGCGTCGAGCGTGGCGGCGGGCACGTGGAGCGTGTCGACTGCGTCGAGGGAGCGGCCGTCGAACGATCGGTCGGCCACGCGATCAGCGGCCTTCGATCCACTGCGACGCGAGCCAGTCGACCGGGACGTTCGCCCGACGGAGCTCACCGTCGATCGCGCGTACGCGCGGATCTTGCGTGATGGCGCCCTTGTCGCGCGCGTAGGCGCGCGCGTAGAGCACCCAGTTCGACAGCTCGTAGTGATGCAAGAGGCTGGCGAAGCGGTGTTCGTCGAACCGACCGAGCACCGCCAGCGCCTCGTCGGCGCCGTTGCACGCCGTGAGGGACGTCGTCGCGTCGAAGAGCAGCTGCCTGAGGTCCTCGAAGGCGCGGTCCGGATCGGAGGCGATGCCCTGGACGAGCGCGTCGAAGTCACCCTCCGAGAGGCCGGCCTCGTGAGCGCTCTCGGCCATCGCAGGCACCTGGGTCGCGAGGAACGTCGAGCGGGGCGCATGCCCGAGGAGGCGGCCGACGAGGTAGACGTCGAACGCGCTCGCGACGGCTTCGCCGAAGAAGAGCGCGTCCGACGAGAGCGGCGCGCCGGGCGCGTCCGCGAGCGCCCGGGCAGCGAGGTGATGCCACGCCGCGTGCGCCACGACGTCGGCGGGGAGGATGTCCTCGACGAGGACGTCGCCCCCCGCGCTCGCACCCCAGAACGTGAGGTTCAAGAGGAGCGCGCGATCCCAGCGGCCGGCCGAGCTCTCCGGCAACACGCGGAAGCCGTAGCGGTCGCGCCGGAGCACCTCCTTGAGGTCGCCGTAGAGCGCGACGTGACGGAACGACCTCTCGTCCTCGATCGTGAGCTCGTCGATCGTCTTGGCTGTGAATCGGAGTGTCGGCATCGGCGGACGCTACCATGATCCCGGCGTCGAGCCTCGAGGAGGGGCCGCGCGACGGGCGCGCCCTCGTGCAAGCGCAATCGAACGCGGCACGCCGACGCCGAGCCCCGCGCCGAGACGCCCGCGTGGCCGCGACGCGGGCCGGCCGCTTGCCGTCGTGGTCGATGCACAGTACGACGTACCCGTCATGCGCGAGCGCTTCGTCGTGACCGGCATCGTTTGGGGGGCGCTGTTCGCCGCCTGCTCGACCGCGCGAGAGGCAGACACCGACGTGCCCGATCCCACGGAGGCCGGGACTACCGAGGTCGACGCGGCGCTCTCGCCCGCCGACGCGAGCGCGGACGGCGATGGGGCAGCCCCGGTCGACTCGGGTCGAGACGCCGACGACGCGGGCACGGACGCGGACGCCGACGGGGGCGCGGACGCGGGCACCGGTGTCGACGCGGGGCCGCCGATCACGTACGTCCACTACGACGTCAATCACATCATCTCCACCGGGCAGTCCGACGCCGTGGCGAACGGCGCCGCGCCGCCCCTCACGCTGTCGCAGCCGTTCACCAACATCTCGTTCGACGTCGGCGTCATGACCGGCCGCAACTCGCCGACGCAAGGCTGTGACGGCGACGGCTGCAGGCAGTACGAGACGCCCACCGACTTCATCCCGCTGACGGAGGGTGACCGCTTCCTCGCGATCGGCGGCCAGCCGATGGGCTTCCGCGTCGAGACGATGTCGTCCGGGCTGGCCAACCAGGCGTCGGTCTTCGCGAAGGATTGGTTCGCCCAGGTCGGCCTCACGCACGAGAGCCACGACATCCTCGTCAGCTTGCACGGGCGCAGCGGCAACACCTATTGGTGCCTGCGCCGCGACGTCAACCCGGCGCCAGGCTTCTGCTACCTGCCCGCCACGTATCTCTCCCCGTTCGCCGAGGGCCTCATGCAGGTGGCGAGCGCGAAGCAGCTCGCCGCGGACAAGGGGAAGTCGTACGTCGTTCGGGCGGTGACCGCGATCCACGGGGGCTCGGATCACTACGGGAACGAGAGCGAGCTCCCGAACCTCTCCCGCAACGACGGGCAGGGAGTCGTCGGCAACTACGCGGGCGCGCTCCTCGAGTGGCAGCGCGACTACGAGGACGAGGTCCGCGCGATCACGGGTCAGGCCGAGCCGATCCCGCTCTTCGTGTCCCAGTTCGGCAGCTACACGGACAAGACCGTGAGCCGCATCCCCGTGCGCCAGCTCGAGGCGCACGTCACCGCGCCGGGCAAGGTGATCGTCGTCACGCCGAACTACCCGTTCGTGCACTACGCGGATTGCAACCACTACACGAACCACTCGCAGCGCCGCCTCGGCGCATACTTCGCGAAGGCGTACCAGAAGGTCGTCGTCGAGGGAGGTACGTTCGAGCCGCTCCGCCCGATCTCCGTCGCGCGCGCGGACAACGTCATCACCGTCAAGTTCGTCGTCCCCGTGCCGCCGATCACGTTCGACACCACGCGCGTGGTCAACCCCGGCAACTTCGGCTTCACCTACGCGGACAGCGCGGCGACGCCGACGATCGCGAACGTGGCGATCACCGCGCCGGACACGGTCACCATCACCCTCTCGGCGGCGCCGACCGGCGCGGATCGGAAGCTCCGCTACGCGCTCAACGCGCCCGTCCCCAACGCCTGCCCCGGCCCTACGCAGGGCGCGCGTGGCAACCTCCGCGACTCGGACACGACGACGGGCTATCACCGCGACGCGCAGAACAACCCGTACGAGCTCTTCAACTGGGCGGTCCACTTCGAGGTGGACGTCCCCTGACGAGGCCCCATGCGCCTGGCTCTCTCGCTCTCCGCCGCGTTCGCGCTCCTCGTCGGGAGCGCCGTCGTCGCCTGCGGTGACGGTGGTGAGCCCGCGCCCGACGCGAGCAACTCGTCGGGCGGCTCGAGCTCGAGCAGCGGGTCGAACGGCTCGACACCCGGCGGTGAAGACGGCTGCGGCGGCACGGACGCCGGGGACGCCGGCGCCGCGACGGACGCCGGAGACGCCGGAGACGCCGGTGACGAGGACGTGAGCGTGCCCGCTCCGGCGGAGGTGCAGCTCATCGGCCGCTGGGATCGCGCGAGCCCCACCAAGCCGCGCGCGAGCTGGCCGGGCTCCCAGCTGGTCGCGAGCTTCTCCGGCCCGAACGCGAGGATCGTCGTGTCCTCCGCGGCCGGCGGCGACGGCAACGAGACGTGGCTCAACGTGATCGTCGACGGTGTGGCGAAGCCGCCCGTGAAGGTGACGGGGCCGAACGAGGAGATCGTCCTTGCCACCGGGCTCGGCGCGGGGACGCATACGGTCGTCGTCGAGAAGCGAACCGAGGCCAAGTGGGGGACCATCACGGTCGAGGACATCGCGTTCGACGGGGGCCAGCTCGTCGCGCCTCCGCCGCGCAAGTCGCGACGCATCGAGTTCATCGCGGAGTCGACGATCAACGGCTTCGGCGTCGAGGGAGATCTCGCGACGACGTGCTTCGACGACGATGGTGCCCCCTTCGCGCCCGCGCGGTTCGACAACGCCAGGAAGAGCATGGCGTTCTATGCGTCGGCGTCGCTGTCGGCGGAGCACCACCTCATCGCCGCGTCCGCGAAGGGCGTCGTCAGGAACGACGACGGCACCAACGTGTTCATGCCCGCGCTCTCGGCGCGCACGCTGACGAACGACGCGGCCAGCTCGTGGGACTTCAGCTCGTGGACGCCCGACGTCGTGGTGCTGTCGCTCGGCGGGACGGACCTCGCCGGCGGCGCCACGCCGCCCGCCGGCTTCCAGGCGGGGTACGACGGGCTCGTCGGTTCGATCCGGACGCGCCACCCGAACGCGCACATCTACATGACGGTCTGGTCTCAGATCAAAGGGGTGACCCGGACCGCCCTCGTCTCGGTGCTCGACGCGATCAAGGCGGCGCGCGCCGGCGACACGAAGCTCCACGTCTTCTCCTTCACGGAGGCGACCTATCCGATCGACGAGACCGGGTGCTACTACCACGCGAACGACGCGCACCATCAAGAGGCGGCGCCGGAGCTCGTGACGGCCATCAGAGCCGCCACGAGCTGGAACTGAGCCGCGCCAGGCTTCACTGCGGTCGCGGAGCCTTGACGGGCGCCGCCGCCTTCGCGGGGCCCTGCTCGATCCGCGTCGCGAGCGCCTCGCGCTGCGCCGGCGTGAGCACCGACGTGACGATCGCGAGCTCGTGCATCCGGTGGTCCTCGACGGCGGCCGGGCGGGGCAGCTCCTTCGGCGGCGTCACGAAGGCCGCGGCGTCGAAGGAGTCGCCCTTGAAGCTCTCGAGCTTGGCCTGCATCGCGGCGCGCATCGCCTCGTGCTTCGCCTTCATCGCCTCGCGCTGATCGGCGCTCGGCTTCTCCGGGCGCTCGGCCTCGAGCTTGGCCTTGATGGCGTCGCGCTGCTCCTCGGTGAGGTCGAGGCCCGCGAGCAGGTGCATCGGCGCGCCGCCGTGACCGCCTGGTCCTCGGAAGTGGCCGGCGCGGCCGCCGCGATCCGCGTGGTCGCCGCGCGGCCCGACCTCGCCGCGGTTCGCGCGGTCGCCTCGCGGCCCGTGGTCACCGCGGCTCGCGCGGTCACCGCGCGGTCCGTGCTCGCCCCGCGCCTTCGCCATCGGTCCATGGTCGGCGGCGCGCTTGGTGATGCCGTCGACGAGCGCGACGCGCTGCGCGGGGGTGAGCGTGTCGTGGAGCGTCGCGAGCGCCTTCGCCGAGGCCGCGATGCGGGCCTCCTTGGCGCTCTCGTCGTGCGCCGGCGGCGTGAGGCCGGCGACGGAGTTGCTCCGGACGGCCGCCGCGAGCTTCGCCGCGTGCGTCGAGTCGAAGGCAGGCCTCTCGTGCGTCCGCGACTTCACGAGCCCCTCGATCGTCGCCCTCTGCTCGGCGCTCAGGTCGATCGGCGCGCGGAGCGCCGCGTGGACGAGGAGGTCGGGGCCGGGAGCGCCGTGGCCCGGGCGGCCGTGGGCGCGGCGGCCCTCGGGCGCGTCCGCCTGCTCGGCGGCGATGTTGCCGCGGACGTCGTCGACCGACTCCGCGCCGCCCGACGTACCAGCCTCGGCGCTGCAACCGGCGAGCGCGGCGACGAGGGCAAACAGCGGAAGGGTCATCGAACGAAACGTCATGGGGGTCTCCTCGGGCGCTGTCTCGGCAGCGCAGCGGCTCCGTCCGTCGGAGCGTGAACAGCCCTCTCGCAAGTCGCTTGCCAGCCGATGCCGCCGCTCCCGAGCGCTGATTTGCCGGGATTTCGACGGCTGGGCTCGAGGAGCTCGCGGCCGCGCGGAGTGCGGACTGCAGTTTCCGCCGGTCGCGGAGTGCGGATTCCGCACTCCATCGGGAGCCGCCCCTCCGGTTGTCCTGCCATTCCGGCGCGCGTAGGGTGGCATGATCCGTGGGTCCGAGGACGCCGGTGCGCTCATGAGGAGTCGAGGTCGTTCGTGGTCGGTGTGGGCGCGTGGTGGGAGCATCGCGACGGCCGCCCTCGCGGTCGTCTCGCTCGGCGTCACGGTGATCGCCTCGCAGCGCGCGCTGTCGGACGCCTCCGAGGTCGTCATCCGCGGTGAAGGCGATGTGCTCCTGTCGGCGCTCGTCGCCGAGCTCGCCGAGGAGACCAGCCCGGCGTCGCCGGCCGCGCTCGAGCGCGCCCTCGAAGCGCACACCGGCTCGGGCCTCCGCTACGTCGCCGTGGTCGATCGCGAGGGGCGCGCGACGGCGGAGGCCGGACGCGCGGAGATCGGCGGAGCGGCGCTCAAGCCGGGCGAGTCGCGCATCGAGGGTCGCCGTGCCCGCGTCGCCGGGTTGCTCTCGCCGCCGCGTCGCCCTGGCCGCGCGCTCGGGCCGGGGGCGAGACCCGGCGGCCCGTTCGGTCCGCGGCCGGAGCTGCCCGGCGCGCGGCCGGAGCGGCTCGACTCGGTCGGCCCTCCTCTCGCCCATCGACCGCCGGGCGCCGCGCTCCTCGTCGTGGAGCTCGAGCCGCCCGTGATCGAGACCCTGCGTCGCGATCTCGCGCGCATCGCCGTCGTCGCCGCCGTAGCCGGCGGCGTCTTGCTCGCCTTCGCGATCGCGTGGTCACGGTCGGCGCGTCGCCTGGCCGCGCTCGAGGAGCGCGCCGCGCGCGAGCAGCGCCTCGTGGCGCTCGGCAGCATGTCGTCGGTGATGGCGCACGAGCTGCGGAACCCGCTGGCGTCGCTCAAGGGCCACGCGCAGCTCCTCGTCGAGGACCTCGAGGGCGCCGCCGACGCGAAGCGGCGCGCGAAGGCCGAGCGCGTGGTCTCCGAGGCCGAGCGCCTCGAGGCGCTGACGACGACGCTCCTCGATTTCGTGCGCGACGGTCCGATCGAGCGCGCGCGCGTCACGCCGCGCGAGGTCGTCGATCGCTCCCTCGCCGATGTCACGGGCGATCGCGTGAAGGTCGACCTCGAGGCCGCGCCGAGCGCCCTCGAGGTCGATCCGGGGCGCCTCTCCCGCGCGATTCACAACCTGGTCGACAACGCGCTCCAGGCGTCGGACGAGCCCGTCGAGCTCACGATCGCGTCGGAGGGCGACGACGTGGTGCTCACGGTGCGCGATCGCGGCGACGGCATCGCGGCAGGCTCCGAAGCCGAGATCTTCGAGCCTTTCGTGACGACGCGCGTGCGCGGGACGGGGCTCGGCCTCGCCGTCGCGCGGCGCATCGCGGAGCAGCACGACGGCACGTTGACCGGTGAGAATCACCCGGGCGGCGGCGCGCTCTTCACGTTGCGGCTCCGCGGAGGACGACGATCATGAAAGAGAAGCGCTCGGGCAGGGTCCTCGTGGCCGACGACGAAGAGGGCGTGCGGTCGTTCCTCGCCGAGTCGCTCGAGCGCGACGGGCACGAGGTCGTCGCGGTCGCGGACGGCGCGGCCGCGCTCGCCGCCGCGCGCGAGGAGCCGTTCGACGTCGTGATCACCGACCTCAAGATGCCGAAGGTCGACGGGATGAGCGTCGTCCGGACGCTCCGCACAGAGCAGCCGAACGTGGAGCTCGTCGTCCTGACGGCGTTCGGCGACGTCGCGACCGCCGTCGAGGCGATGAAGCTCGGCGTGTTCGACTACCTCCAGAAGCCGGTCTCGAGCCCGGCGGCGGTGCGTGAGCTCGTGAAGGGCGCGCTCGGCCGCCGCGATCTCCTCGCCGTCCCCGCCGACGCGCCCGCCGCCCGCTCGACGCTCACGTTCGGCGCGCCCAGCATGACCCCGGTCGTCGCGGCGCTCGCGAAGGTCGCGAAGAGCGGCGCGACGGTGCTCTTGCAGGGCGAGAGCGGCACCGGGAAGGAGGTCGCGGCGCGCGCGCTCCACGACACGAGCCCGCGGGCGGACAAGCCGTTCGTGGCGATCAACTGCGCGGTCCTGACCGAGCACCTCCTCGAGAGCGAGCTGTTCGGCCACGAGAAGGGCGCGTTCACCGGCGCGCACGCGCAGCGCCGCGGGAGGATCGAGCTGGCCGACGGCGGGACCTTCTTCCTCGACGAAGTCGGCGAGCTCAAGGCCTCGCTCCAGGCGAAGCTCCTCCGGGTGCTGGAGGAGAAGAGCTTCGAGCGCCTCGGCGGCTCGCAGCTCGTCGAGGTCGACGTCCGCTGGGTGGCCGCTACCCACCGCGACCTCCGGGCGATGGTGCGCGAGGGCACGTTCCGCGAAGACCTCTACCACCGCCTGGCGGTGTTCCCGATCCGGCTGCCTCCGCTGCGCGAGCGGCGCGAGGACATCGTCCCGCTCGCGCGGGCGCTGGTGGCCGATCTCGCGCAGGCCGCGGGGCGTCCGCCGCCCCGGCTCGACGCCGCGCTCGAGGAGCGTCTCCGCGAGGAGACCTGGCCCGGGAACGTGCGCGAGCTCCGCAACGCGCTCGAGCGCGCGATGATCCTCGCCGACGGCGACGTGCTCGGGAGCGAGCACCTGTGGCTCGAGCCGACAGAGGCGGAAGCGGCGGCGCCCGGTGAGGCGCGGACCGACGCGGGGCGGTCCGCGGCGAAGGGTGGCTCGCTCGCCGACCTCGAGCGTCAGACGATCGAGAGCACGCTCCGCGAGGTCGACGGCAACCGGCGCGCCGCCGCGGCGAAGCTCGGCATCGGCCTGCGTACGCTCTATGACAAGCTGAAAAAGTACGGGATCCGCTGAGGCGCGCGGCGCGCGACAGTCGTCGCGCGTCGCGATGGTCGTCGCGCCGCGATCAGAACCCGAGCGAGCAGCAGAGCGTGCGAGGCGCCGTGACCGTCTCGGTGCCGAGCGTGGCGGGAGCCTGCTTCACCCTGCAGCCCGTGCTCGCGGTGTACTGGTACGACGCGGCGTTGCCGAGCGCGGTTCCGCTCGTCGTGCACGAGCCGTCGACGCTGACGGAGCGGATCGAGTCCGAGCAGTCGGCTTTCTCGAAGGCGCGCAGCGTTCCGCCGGCGCAGCCGTTGGCTTCGCAGGTGCACGTGGCTTCGCAAGAACGGCCGTCGGTGACCGAGGTTCCGAGCACCGTGCGACGCGGCAGCCTCGCCGGACACGCGACCTCACCGTCGTGGACGAGGCAGTTCGTGCCCTGCAGGATCGTGGCCCTCGGGACGCAGACCTCGTCTGCTTTGCAGGCGGCGTCCTGGGTGCCCGTCGCGCCCTCGCAGGTCGTGGTCGTGCGAGGAGGCGCGAGGTTCGTTTCGACCGTGCCGGTGCAGCTCTTCGGCGCGTTGTTGGTCTGAACCGAGAAGGCGACAGGGAGCGCGAAGCCGGGGAGGCTCGTCGAGCACGTCCCGTCTCCTGGGATCGAGTACGCGACCGTGGCGTCCGTGCACGCCGCGCCGCCGCGGGCGGTCACGGCGTTCCCGCAGGAGCCCGAGGCGGGCGCGCAGTTGCACCCGCAGCTCCCGCCGCCGGACGACTTGTGCTCGCGTCGCGTCGGCCAGCCCGTCGGGCACGTGTTCGCGGAGAGCACGCTCGGCAGGAGGGTCGGGCTCCAGCCGTCGGCGTTCGTGATGCAGATGCTCGACGCCCCACACGAGGCCAGCGACGGGGAGATCGTCGCCGGCGGCAGCCCGCTGTCCGGAGCGTCGCCGCCGTCCACGTCGCCGTCGGGCCGACCGCCGGCGTCCCGGTCGCGATCGTCTGGTGTCGAGCCGGTCGCGCCGTCGGGCGCGGCGCCGCCGTCGGGCGCCGTCTCGAACGCGGTGTCGTCGACGCCGAGGTCGGACGCGCCGGTGAGCGCGTTGCACGCGGCGCCGCTGGCGATCACGCCGACCATCACGCAGACGCGAGCCACGAGCCGCGAGGACACCTCCGGATCTTAGCGCCAGACGGTCGAGCTTTGTACAGCCTCGCGCGCGGTCGCCGCGCGGCGTCGCCGGCGGCCCGTCCGTCCGAGTCGCGAGGGGCGGC
>JAHBWA010000114.1 GCA_019637195.1 Labilithrix sp.
AGGCCGAGCTCCCCCAGATGCCGCGGAGCACGACGGTCGCCTGGCTGTCGACCGGTGTCCAGTCGAGCGGGTCGCCCTTCGTGTCCACGCCCGGAGCGGCGGGGCGTCCGTGCAAGGTCTTGCCCGCTTCGATCGCCGACCCCTGGTAGTTGCTGTTGGTGCGACGGTTGTCGACGAGGATCCAGACGTCGTCGGGGGAGCTGCCCCAGATGCCCGTGACGGTCCCCTTGAGACCGCCGACGCGCGTGAGCGGGCTCTTGCCCTCTTCGACCGGGCTCGCCGCCTTGACGAGCATGTTCCCGGACGTCTGGTTCGGCCCGTCGTCCTTCGGCTGCGTCCCGATGCGGAGATCGTCGGGGCCGAAGCCGAACATCACCGTCGTCGCGGTCTCGAAGTACGGGGCGACGCTGACCGGGGGGAGCCTCGTCCACGCCACGCCTCCGTCCGCGAAGCCGCCGGAGCGCATGATCGTCATCGTGTCGCTCACAGCCCAGACGTCGCTCGGACCGCTGCCCCAGACGGAGAAGAAGGTCGACTTGTTGTCGATCGGGACGGCCTTCCACGCGGCGCCGTCGTAGTGGAAGGCGCTGCCTCGCGAGCCGACCGCCCAGACGTCGGACTTGCTCGAGCCCCACACCGACGTGAGTCGCTCCGAGGATCGGACGCCGGCCGGGGCGATGCACCAGTCGACCTGCGAGCAGTCGGGCGCGAACACGCACCCGGCGTCGCCGGCGTCGCACGACGCGTCGGCCGGCTGCGCGTCCGGGGCGCCGAGCGTGACCTCGCGTCCGGCGTCGATGTCGACGCCCGGCTCCTGCTCGCTCGCCGCGCAGTTGGCGAACGCGCCGAGAAGGCCGACGGCCGAGCCGAGCGCGAGGACCGGCGCGAACGCGCCGCGCAGGTGTCGCTCGAGGGAGAGCTTCATCGCGCCAGCACTCCGCCGTCTTCGTCGCACGTCGTGGTGAGACACTTTCCTTCGACGCACGGCTGCCCGAGGACGCCGTCGCACGTGACGCCGCAGCCGCCGCAGTCGTTGGGATTGATCATCGTGTTGACCTCGCAGCCGTCGGCCAGGTCGCCGTTGCAGTCGGCGTAGCCGTCGTCGCACGGGTATTCGCAGCTGCCCTTGTTGCAGGTGACGCTCTGATGGGGGCCGGCGCCCGGGCAGGCGTTCACGCACGAGCCGCAGTAGTGCGGGTCGTTGTTCAGATCGCGACAGCCGCCGCCCTGCTCCCCCGCGCTCCCGCAGTCGGTGAGCCCGAGCTTGTCACAGGTGTCGATGCACTTGATCTCGAGGCCGACGCGGCCGCAGATCTGGCCGGGGCCGCACTTGTTCCCGCACGCTCCGCAGTTCTCGAGGGTCGTGACCGGCGTCTCGCAGCCGGACCAGGCGCCCTGCGGGTGGTTCGGGCACTGCCCCATGTCTTTGTCGCAGTCCCCCCAGCCGAGCTGGCAGGCCAGGTTCCCGCAGACGCCGTTCAGGCACTTGGCCTGCGCGTGCTTGTCGATGAGCTCGCAGCCGGCGAACGGTCCGTCCTCCGGGATGAACGGGCAGGCGCGGCCGCACTCACCGCAGTTCAGATCGTTCGTGCTCAGATCGACGCAGCGTCCGTTGCAGCTGGTGAAGCCGGCGGGACAGCCGCATCGGCCCTCGATGCAGGCGTCGCCCGGGTTGCACTCGTTCCCGCAGACGCCGCAGTTCATCGGGTCGCTGTAGACGTCGACCTCGCAGCCGTCGTCGAGGATCCCGTTGCAGTTCTTCAGGTTCATGATCGGATCCTCGAGGGCGATCATGCACTGGAAGTCACACTTGCCCTGGACGCACTGGCCGATCATGCCGATCGGCTCGTAGTCGTCGCAGCTCACCCCGCACGCGCCGCAGTTGTTGCGGTCGTTCATGAGGTTGATCTCGCACCGGTACGTCGGCTTGTCCGTCTCGCACGTCGTGTACGGAGACGGGCACTCGGTCGCGACGCACTGGAGCAACCGGTCCGGACCGACGGACGCGTCGCCTCCATCGGCTGTGTCGGCTCCCGCGAAGCCACCGGGCCCGAGATCCGGCGACTCGGCGACCGAGACGGTGCTCGAGCAACCGGCGAAGAGCCAAGCGGCGAGCGCGCAAGTCGTGACGAGGAGCGCCCCCTTCGCGCTGCGCCCGGCGATGTGTCGATGCATTTCGGGCTGTCCTTTCGCGACGAGCCGAGGCGGGTTCATGGCAGCGAAGGAGAGTCGGCGCTCGGGGCCTCGCCCGGCGGGGCCGCCACGGTCAGGGGCTGCCCGAGGGCCTTCTCCAGGTGAGCGACGTACGGCGTGCGCGGGAACCGACGGACGAGGGCGCGCGCCCGGACGAGGGCCTCGTCCCGGCGGCCGAGCTTGGCGAGCGCTGAGGCGGCGACCACCTCGCGCTCCTGCGTGAGCTCGCCGTTCGGGAAGAGGTGCGCGTGCTCGTCCGCGAGCGCCAGCGCGCGCTCCGGGTTCGAGGCGAGCGCGTCTTGCGCCTGCCGCACGATCAGCAGCTCCGGCGCCGCGACGCTCTCGCCCGAGGCCGGCGAGGCGCCGCGCGCCGGCGCGTCCGCGGACGACGCCGCGCGCGGAGCCGCGGCCGACGGCAGGGCGTCGATCGAGACCGTGGCGACGGCGGCCTCGGTCGAAGGCGTCTCGGGGAGCGCGGAGCGCGGCTCGGTCGCCTCGCGCGACGCGGTCGTGGGGACGGCGAGCTCCGCGGCCGACGGCCCTCGCGGCTCGATGACGGGCGCGCCGGTCGAGACGGTCGTCGCGCGCCACGCGAAGAGCGCGCCGGCGGTGACGGCGAGCACGACCGCGCCCGCCTTGAAGGAGCCGACGTTCCCCGCGACCCGGCTCGCCTGGCGCGCGCCGGCAGCAGGGGCCTCGGAAGGCGACGGCGCCTGGAGCGCGCCGGCGGCGATCAGCTGCTTCGACATGCGCCGCAACGCCTCCGGGCTCGGCCCGCGGCTTCGCGTCGCGCGCACGAGCTCGTCGAGCGCACCGGCGTCGTCGTGAGGCGCGTTCGGAGGGTCGGTCGGATCGTTCTTCATGGAGCCTCTTGGATCGCCTTCGCGAGCTCGCGGCGCGCGGCGTGGAGGCGCGCGTACGCGGTGGAGAGCGGACAGCCGACGGCCTCGGCGACCTCGCGCATGGGCATCTCCTCCACGTCGTGGAGGAGGAAGACGGTGCGCTTGTCCTCGTCGAGCGTGTCGAGGACGGACGCGAGCCGATCGAGCTCGACGCCGGCGGCCGGATCGCGGCTGTGGCTGCTCTCCGGGACGTTCTCGACGGCGCGCTCGTGCCGCCTGTAACTTCGTCGCCGGTACCCGGACGCCGCCCGCCGCGCGATCGCGTAGAGCCACGCCCGAGGATGCTCGACGCTCACGTTCGCGAAGTGGCGGTGGGCGACGAGGAAGACCTCCTGGGTCTGATCCTCGAGATCCGCCTCGGCGACTCCGAAATGGCGCAAGCTCCGCCACACGAAGTCGACGTAGTCGTGAAAGAGAGCGTCGAACGTCATGCGCGCGGGAGCCTCGCTTCGAGGAGCCTCCAGCGCGCCCGTGACGGCGCGAACGAGTAGCGCGTTCACAGAGCCCTAGAGTGCTCGCCCTCGGGAAATTTCTAAGCGGGCGCTGTCGATTTCGCAAAGCTATGGAAATTCATAGCCAATGCCAATCGTGAGCCGCGCGCCGACGTACGACGGTTGATGCAGGCGATACGTCGTCCGCCCCTCCGTCGCCTGGAAGACGTCACGGACGAGGACGAGCTCCGCCTGAGGCATCACCTCGGCGTGGAGACGCGGCGCGAGCGACGCGCGCAGGAGCGTGCCCAGGCCGGCGAAGGCCATCGGATGCGCCTCTGCCTTGACGACCTGAAAGCCGCTCGGCGCGGTGCGCAGCACGCCGGCACGGAGCGCGACCACGGGCACGAGCTCGAGCGCGGCGTCGGGCAGCACGCGAACCCCGGCGAGCAGCGACGCGCTCAGGAGCTGAAAGCCGACCTCCCCGCGTCCCGCGCGGACCGAAGCGCCGGCCTCGAAGGCGGTCTCGAGCCCCAGGACGAGACGCTCGCGAACGGCGAAGCTCGTTCGCAAACCGACGCCGAGGCCCGCTCCGGGAAGCGCACCGATCGAGGCGACCGCCAGCGCGTCGAGCGCGGGGCGCGACGAGGGAGGAGGTGCCGACGGCGCCGAAGAGGGACGACGCGGCGGGCTGCGCGAGGGAGGAGGAGGACGTGATCCGGGCGCGGTGACCGGCGCTCGTGAGCCCGGCGCGTCGCGCGTGTCGAGCTGCGCGCTGGACGCGGGCGGCGTAGCTGGAGCGCCGTCGGGCGGTCGGACGACGGAGATCATCGTCGCGAGGACGAGCGCGGCGGGCTCCTCGATTGCTCGGCAATCGCGCTGCTGGACGCGCAGCTCGCGCTCGCCCACGTCGACGCCCGCCGCGTCCTCTACCCGGAACGAGACGAGGAACCCGCCCGGCTCGGCGACCACGGCGCCGCGCACGAAGAGATCGGGCGCCTCCTCGACTTCGGCGTCGCTCACGCCGAGCCGCGCGCGCGTGGCGGCGATCATCTCCGGACGCGACGGGCAGCCCTCCGGGGCGCTCCACGTGAGGTCGAAGGGGGCCGCGTGCGCCGTCGTGGTCCACGAGGCGCAGAGGAGCCACGCGCCTATGGCCGTCGTCCACTTCCACGTCCGCGCGCCGCCGTCCGATCCCAAAGCGTCCGAGAAAACTCTACGATAAGCCTCCACGCCGGCTCAGGGGATTCGGCGGGCTCGGCGAGGGCACGACACGCGAGAGGCCTCGAACGGGCCCCGCGCGTGACGGCGCGCGACCCGTGAGGCCGCGTGGATTCACCGCGCGCCCGCCGATCCTCCCGAGGCGAGGACGGCAGCGCGCGTCGTGGGGAGAGAGACTGTGGGAGGGGCCGCCCGACAGAGACGGCTTTTATGCGATGCGGGATTCGAACCCGCACTCATCGAATGAGAGTCGATCGGCCTACCGTTAGCCGAAACGCTAAGGTCTCGAGCCCACGTGGCGACCCACTCCCACGGTCATGGGTTGCGCGGCGGGATCACTCGGCGCCGGAGGTGCCGGGATCGTCGTCCGTCGCGCGCGTCTTGGCCGCGCGGCCGTTCGTCTCGGAGCGCGCGCGCATGTCACGCGTGGAGCGCTCGAGGGGTGTTCCGCGGAGGACGTGCTCGAAGAGCTCCTGAGGAGACTTCCCTCCGAGCAGCGACACGAGGTTCATGTTGGCGGCGGCGGCCTTCATGACCTCGCTGTCCGCGGCCGAGTAGAGGGCCGCGACCAGCTCCGGCTGGATCGCGCGGAGGCGCACGGCCTCCGCGTCGGCGAGCGCCCGCGCGCGCTCGAGCTCGAGCACGGCGACCTTCGCCAGGTGCGCCTCCTCGACCTCGTAGGTCGCGGCGTTCGCCTTCGCGTCCGCCTCGGCCTCCTTCCGGCGCCGCTCGACCTCCGCCGCCGCGCGCCGCTCGGTCGCGCGGAGCTCCTCGTCGAGGGCGAGCGCCGTCTGGGCGTGCTTCCGTCCGAGCTCCGAGTCCCGGAGATCGAAGTCGAGCTTCAGCTTGGCGAGGTCGACGCGGTGGTCCGACTCGACGTCGATGAGCCGGCTCTCGGCCTTGCGCGCGACGGCGCTCCGCACGATCGCGTGCTCCTCGGCGTCGACCTGGTCCTGGTGCCGCTCGGAGTCGAGGCGGCGCGTCGCCTGCTCGTCTCCGATCTGGAGCTTCACCGCCTCGCGCTGCGCGTCGGCGAAGAGCTGCGCGAGCGCGGGATCGACGATGTCTGCCGCGAGCACCTCGCACGTGTCCAGCACCATGCCGTTCTCCTCGAAGCGGAGCGCGTCGCCCTCGCCGAAGAGCGCGGCGCGGACGAGCCTCGGCATGTCGCGCACGAGGCGCTGCAGCGGCTCGCCGCGCGCGGCCTCTCGGACGCGCGCGCGGACGGTGTCCGCGAGCAGCTTGACGGGATCGTCGACGGAGAACCAGCGCTCGGCCCCCGTCCCCTGCGCGCCGCCGTCGAAGCGCCCCGAGAAGCCGAGCTTGAGCTTCAGCTTCACGAAGTCGCTCGACTCCACCTCGAAGGTGTCGGCGACGCGCGCGCCCTCCACGCGGAGAAAGCACGTCGTGACGGTGACGTGACCGTCCTTGCTCGGCCCCTTGGAGAGGCGGATCGGCAGGAGCTCCTCCTCGTAGTCGAGGAGCACGACCTTCGGCCCGACCTCGACGCGGCGCCCGTGACGCGACGTCACGAGGCACGCCTCGTTGTTCGGAACGACGATCGACAGCGCCCACGGCGAGCCGACCGACTCGTCCTTGGTGGCCGCGCGGGGCTCGGCGTGCGAGACCCAGAGGTTCCAGGCCTCGCGCGGGACGCGGCGCTGGACACGCTCCTCGGAGCGCGGATCGACGAGGTACGAGGTCTCGCCGCGGACCAGCTTCACCATTCCGGTGCGGAGATCGCGGACGTAGATCCCGGACTTCTGATCGATCCCGACCGCGTCGATGATGACCGCCTCGTGGTCGTTGCCCACGTGCGGCTCGCGCGTGGACGGGTGGACGACCTCCGCCTCGATGAACGGGAAGAAGACGCTCGGCTGACCGCGCACGACGAGCTCGGCGCCCGCGTCGTAGGCGTCCCGCTCCAGCGGCACGCCTGGGGGCAGGTGCTCCTGGAGACGCTCGCGCGTGATCGGCGTGATGATCCGCAGCCACAGCGCCTGGTGCTCGGCGAGCTCGAAGGCGTCGTAGACGCGCCGGCGAGACCCGCGCTGGAGGAAGGTGTCGTGCGGGCCCGGGAAGACGCGCGCCGGGCCGCGCACGATGCGCGGGTTGCCGTCGGCGTCGAACAGGATGCAGAACTCCTTCGGGCCGAGCACGACCGCGCGGCGCGCGTACGGATCGGCCGGGCCGCTCCGCTGGCGATCGCGATCGACGCGCTTCGTGGTGAGGTGCGCGCGCGTCTCGAACGCGAGGTCGAGCGCGGCGAGCAGGATCGCCCGGTGAGCGAGCGGCAGCTCCGCGCGGTGGCGGAGCTCGTTCTTCAGCGTGCTGAACTGCTTCTGGCTCATGCCGTCGCGCACGAGCGCGACGAGCTTCACGCGCTCCTCGGCGAGATCGGGCGGGAGCGTCGCGGACGCGTCGTCCTCGCTGGTCTCCTTCGGCTCGGACTCCTCGACGGGAGGCACGATCTCGATCCCGGAGGGCGGGATGAAGAGCTGGGTGTGGCGTCCCTGGATGACGATGCGCTGGCCGAGGCGGAGCGCGTCGCCCGTCGGGAGCGAGTCGGGGCCCGCCGCGGGGCTCGCCTCCGCCTCGCCGCCCTGATCGATGACGGCGCTCGAGAGCCCCGCCGACTCGAGCACGAGGCGGTGGTAGGGCGCGCGCTCCTCGATGTCTCCGACGACCTCGACGAGCAGGTACTGGTTCGCGCCGAGCTTGTGGGCAGGGCGCACCTCGGCGCTCTGCCCCGGCCACAGCGGAAACGAGCACGGACCGGGGATGATCCGCTTGGTGCCGCTGACGAGCTCCTTCTCCTTGTTGCCTCCGGCGATGAAGCTGCCGTTCTTCGCGGACTCGTCGGCTGCGCCGTCCTTCACGGGGTTGGAGAGGACGACGTACTCGCCGTCGCGAGCCATGATGAACGGCCGCGCCTCCATCGGCGCTTGCTCGAAGCCTCCGCGCTCGTTGGAGCGCACGATGCGATCGTTGGCGCTCGGAGTGAACTCCGTCGGGCCGACGTGCATGAGGATTTCTCCGCTCGTCTCGTTGAGCGACCAGAGGAAGGAGCGGCGGGGAACGGGGATCTTCTGACGGACTTCGGTGGACATGATGCACCTCGTGCCCGCGCGCGTGGCGCGGGGTGAGGATGGGAGAACGGGCCGACGCGCCAGCGGAGGCACGGCGACGACGTTCGGGGATCGTGGAGCGGCGCGAAACGGGACGGCGTGGAGCACGCCGCACCGAGCGCCGGGAGCGGCGACGACGCGCCGGGAGCGGCGACGGCGCGTCGGGAGTCGACGACGGCGCGCCGGGAGTCGGCGACGACGCGCCGGGAGCGGCGACGGCGCGTCGGGAGTCGACGACGGCGCGCCGGGAGTCGACGACGACGCGCCGGGAGTGGCGACGGCGCGCCGGGAGTCGACGACGACGCGCAGCGCCGGGCGCGACGGGATGGACGCGCAGCGTGGGAGCCGACCTCGGCCCCGTAGCTCGACTCGGCGGCGTCCCAGACGGGACGCTCTTCAAGAGCCGACGAGCGAAGCCCTCGAGCGAGAGGCCACCATGGACTTACGAATTCAACATCAACAGTGCTGCGCCTTTACCTGATTCGGCTACCAGTCCAGAGGAGCGAGCCACACGCTCGACGCGCGGTCGACGCTGCATGGCCCAGTGGACTGGGATGGATTCGAACCATCACATCTACGCCCAGAGTCACGTGCCTCTCGCTCGGAGAATCTTTGGCTGCAGGAGATGAGCGCCGCGAGGGCGGTTCAGCCCCGCACGCAAACGCCGCGGCTCGCGAGGAGCCGGCAGCTCGCAGCTCCCCAACTCGTAAGGCGCGCGTCTCGCCCGCGCAAGGCCCTCGCGACACTTCGCGCAGCGCTCGCGCGCTCGGACCGGCGGGCGTGCTACCACGTCGGGCGTGGTCCGCCGCCGAATCATCGCCTCGCTCCTCGCGCTCGCCGCCTGCGCGCCACCGCCACCCGTCGCGGCGACCCCGCCCAACTCCGACGGCCCGGGAGACGCGAGCGAAGGCGAGGCGCCCGCGCCGAGCGACGACGGCAGGGCCGGCTGTCCTCGCGTCGCCGACGCCGAGAGCGCCGGCGCGCTCACCGCGGCCGAGATCGACGAGGCGTCCGGCATCGTCCAGAGCACGCGCAACCCGGGCGTCTACTGGATCCACAACGACTCCGGCGACTCCGCGCGCGCGTTCGCGGTCGCCCCGAACGGCGAGCTCGTCGCGACCCTGACGTTCGACACGACGGCGCCGGTCGACGTCGAGGACATCGCGATCGAAGACGTCTCCGCCGAAGCGTCCTACCTCTACCTCGCGGACATCGGCGACAACGCCGCCGCGCGCGCGTCGCTCACGATCCACCGCGTCGCCGAGCCCAAGCTCGACGGGACGACGGCGATCGCCGCGATCTCCGAGAAGATGCGCGTGCGCTACGCCGACGGCCCGCAAGACGCCGAGACGCTGCTCTTCGATCCCGAGACGAGAGAGCTCGTCATCGTGACGAAGACCTTCGGCGTCGCGGCGGTCCATCGCGTCGGCCCGTTCGTCGCCGGCGGCGACGCGACGACCGAGAAGATCGCGTCGATCGACGTCGCGCTCGCGACGGGCGGTGAGATCGCGCGCGACGGACGGCGGATCGGCGTTCGCAACTACGGGCGCGGGTACCTGTGGACGCGCGCCCCCGGCGAAGCGCTCGCGGCCGCCCTCGCCCGCCCGCCCTGCGACTTGCCGCTGGCCACGGAGCGACAAGGCGAGTCCTTCGCGTTCCTCGCCGACGGCTCCGGCTACGTCACGGTGAGCGAAGGCAGGGGCGCCAAGCTCCACGTCAGCAGGTTCGAGTAGCTGCGAACGGTCCGCGCGCGATCAGAGAGGCCGGCGCGCGACGTAGATGTGCGCCGCCCGCTCGATGAGGATCTCGCAGTCGTCGTCGGACACCCAGCTGACGCCGTCGACGCTCTCGGTCGAGAGCTCGGGCAGGTGCACGGGCGCGCCGAAGGCTTCGAGCTTCGAGCTGCGCCGGGCGACCCAGATGTCGGCGAGGCCCTTGCCGCCGGGGCGGTTCGACGAGAAGTAGAGGGCCGTCTCGTCCCTGTTGAGCACGGGCTGGCTGTCGCTCGTGCCGTTCACGTGGAGGTCGGGGACGGGGCCCCCGGCGAGGAGGCCGCTCGCGCCGGAGTTCATCGACGCGCGCATGATGACGCGATCGACCACCGAGCCGTCCGAGACATACTCGGCGTAGTAGGCCGCGTCGTTCGACGCGACGACGAAGAGCTGCGATTTCTTCGCGAGCCAGAACGTCTTCGCGCCGGAGAACGTCGCGTCGAGATCCGGTCGCGAGGCGACGAAGTTCGACTCGAGCGTCCACCAGTACGCCTTGAGGCCGCCGGCCGCGAGCGAGAGACCGGCGACCGCCTCGCCGACGTCCACGGTGGCCGGCGCGCTCCAGGCCGCCTCGCGGCTCGGACGCGTCACGCGCCTGAGCGCCCACCTCTCCCCGGTGCTCGCCGCGCTCGTGTACTTCAGGTAGTGGAGCTCGAGCTCGCCAGGGGACATCACCGCCGAGCGAATCGTGTCCGCGGTGGGCTCGAGCGCGGGCTCGAGCTCGGGCGGAGAAAACGCCTTGCCTGGATCGCAGCGCTCTTCGACCAGCTCGGGTCCGCCGTCGTCGGGCCTCTCGCCGGCGCCGTCGTCCCGCCCGCCCTCGCGCGCGGTGATCTCCTTCGGCGGCGGGCCCTCGCTCGCGAGCCCGCTCGTCCCCTCGCACGCCGCTACCGCCGCCCCCGCGGCGAGCAGCGCGAACGTCGCCCCGGGGAGCCACCGCATCCCCGAAGTATGCCGCGGGGCGCCGAGCTTGTCTCCTCCTCGGTCGATCCGCGCGGCTCGTTCCTTCAGGCGCGCGCGCGGCGGGGCGCGACGATCCCCTCGCGCTCGAGCAGCGCGCCGAGCGCGCGAAAGGCGTCGGAGCGCCCGATCTGGAGCAGGTGACCGCCGGCGATCGTGCGCATCTCGCAGCCGAAATGCCCCGCGATGCGGGTCGCGTGGGCGAGCGGCGTGATCCGATCGTACTCGGCCGCGACGACGAGGGCGCGGGTGGCCGGCACGCGGAGCGCGCGCGCCAGCGGGCTCACGATCCAGTTCGCGCGCTCGAGCGCGGCGTGCTGCTCGTCCGCGCGCGGCCCGTCGCCGAGGCGCCCCTGCTCCCGCGCGAAGTCCGCGATCGACGCGAGCGGGATCATCGGCATGACGAAGTCGATCTCGTCCGTCACGGTCGCGGTCAGCGCCGCCGTGTAGCCGCCGAGGCTCATGCCCATGACGCCGACCTTCGGCGCGCCGCGCTCCCGGAGCCAGCGGACGAGCGTGCGGAGGTCCGTCACCGCCTGGCGGAACCCCTCGTTCGTGAGCCGCGGATCCGATGACGGGAAGGCCGGCGCGCCCCGGTGCGCCCCCGCGCGGCCGGCGTGGAGCGGCAACACCGGGAGCACGACGTCGAGGCCGCGGCGCAGCAGCCACTCGATCGGCCACGCGTTCTCCTCGAAGAGCCACTGCCCCCCCATGTAGCCGTGGACCGCGAGGATCGCCGGACGCGTGGTCACCGCGTCCGCGGCGCCGGCGAGGTAGAGGCGCGCGCGCGCGGTGCGGTTCTCGACCCGCGACAGGTACCGCGCGGCGACCTCGGTGAGGAACGGCTCGAACGCGCTCGGCCACGCCGCCTCCCAGACGCCGTGCCGCACCCGCCGGAGCGCGAGCTCGGTCCGCGGCGGCGCCGGAAAGAACCGCGCCGCGTCGGCGACGAGCGCGTCGCCCTCGTAGACGCGGTGGACCTCCGCCAGGGTGGCGAGACGCTCGTCGTGGGGCATCGCGTCCGCGCGCGCCCGCTCGTGCCGACCGCGTGCCTGCATCGCGGCGACCACGGCGCGGTCGACGAGGCCGGCCGTGGAGCCGACGACGCGCATCGCGTGGAGGAACCGGCTCGATGACACGTCCCCAGCGTAGCGCCTCTTCGCGGCGCCGCCAGACGTGTACGCTCTCCGACAAGGCGCCGCTGCATCGAAGGCGAAGGCGCCGCCGCATCGAAGGTGAGAGGGCGATGATTCGAAGCGTGAGGCGTCCTCGTCTGCGCGACCTCGCTGCGCGTCGCGGCGAGCAGCGCGTGCCGCAGCCGCAGCCGCAGGTCGTCACGGTCCGCGAAGCGCGCCGCCCGGCCGCGACCCTCGACGCGCGGACCAGCCACCGGCGCCGCCGATCGAGGAGCCTTGGGCCGTGGTCCGCGAGCAACCGCGGACCAGGCACCGACGCGCTCGAGGAGCCTTGGGCCGTGGTCCGCGAGCAACCGCGGACAGCCACCGGCGCCGCCGATCGAGTAGCCTAGGGCCGTGGTCCGCGAGCAACCGCGCCCCCGCGCTCACGTCGGCCCTGTCTGCCTCGTCGGCGCCGGCTCCTCGGGCATCACGGCCGCGAAGGCGCTCTTCGAGGCGAAGATCCCGTTCGACTGCTTCGAGACGAGCGATCGCGTCGGCGGCAACTGGGTCTTCGGCAACCCGAACGGAATGTCGTCGGCGTACGAGGGGCTCTACATCAACACGTCGCGCGAGCGCATGGCCTACTCGGACTTCCCGATGCCGCGCTCGTACCCCGACTTCCCCCACCACGCGCAGATCGCGCGCTACTTCGAGGACTACGTCGATCGCTTCGGCTTCCGGGACACCATCCACTTCCGTACGTCGGTCACGCACGTCGCGGAGGACGCCGCCGGGGGCGCCGGCGGCTCCGAAGGCGCCGGCGGACGATGGCGCGTCCGCGTGCGCCGCGCGGGCGCCAGCGAGGACGAGGAGCGCGCGTACGCGGCGGTGCTGATCGCGAACGGTCACCACTGGGATCCGCTCCTGCCCGATCCTCCGTTCCCCGGCCGCTTCTCCGGCCGCGCGCTGCACGCGCACCACTACAAGTCGAAGGACGAGCTCCGCGGCAAGCGCGTCGTCGTCGTCGGCATGGGCAACAGCGCGATGGACATCGCGGTCGAGTCGTCCGAGGTCGCCGAGCGCACGTTCCTCTCCGGTCGCCGCGGCGTGCACGTGATCCCGAAGTACGCCTTCGGGCGCCCGATCGATCAGTTCTTCACGTCGGCGCGCCTGCCTTGGAGCGTGCGCCAGCGCTTGGGCGAGGCGCTCCAGCGCCTCGCCGTCGGCGACATGGAGCGCTACGGCCTGCCGAAGCCGGATCACCGCCTCGGAGAGGCGCACCCGACGATCTCCGGGCGCATCCTCGATCGCCTCACCCACGGCGCCATCACGCCGAAGCCGAACGTCGCCGAGCTCATGGGCGATCGCGTTCGCTTCGTCGACGGCTCGGTGGAGACGGCCGACGTCATCGTCTACTGCACCGGCTACAAGGTCACCTTCCCGTTCTTCGATCCGTCGTTCGTCTCGGCGAAGGACAACGATCTGCCGCTCTTCATGCGCGTGTTCCACCCCGACCACGAGGGGCTCGCGTTCGTCGGCCTCCTCCAGCCGCTCGGCGCGATCATGCCGCTCGCCGAGGCGCAAGGCCGGTGGATCGCCCGCTGGCTCCTCGGCGAGTACGCGCTGCCGTCGCCGGACGCGATGCGCGCGCACATGGCCGAAGAGCGCCGGCGGATGTTCGCGCGCTACGTGAGGTCGAAGCGGCACACGATGCAGGTCGACTTCGACGACTACCTCCTCGAGATGGAGCGTGAGCTCGAGCGTGGCGCCAAGCGCGCGGAGGCGGCTGGCCGCGCGTGATCGCGCGAACGCGCCGAGCGCGCGACGCGAGGGCCCCTCGCGCGGCGAAGACCAGGGGCGACGGCTCCGCCGAATTCCGCTAATCTGCGGATCCGCTTGGGCGCGCCGCCGGCAGCACCGCGCGCCCCCGTCCTCTATGAGCATCGTCCGCCGTCGACCGACCCGCCCGCCTCCGCCCGCCGGAGCTGGACCGCTGGTCTGGGCCTCCGAAGTCGAAGCCCCCCGCGTCTCCGTCGCGTGGCTCTCGCGGCCGCGCGTGGGCGAGGTGGTCAGCGGCGACGCCGTGGTGGTCCGAAGGCTCGGCGACGCCGTGCTCGTGGCGCTCATCGACGCGCTCGGCCACGGCCCGAAGGCCGCGGAGGTCGCCGACGCTTCCTCACAGTACTTCGAGGAGGCGGTGCTCGCGGACGGCGCGCCGTCGCTCGTGCGCGGGCTGCACGACCGGCTCCAGGGCTCGCGCGGGGCCGCCGCCCTGATCGTCGTCATCTCGCGCACCGGCGTCGAGGCCTGCAGCGTCGGCAACGTCGAGCTCCGCTCCGCGTCCGGCAGCCTGCCCTTCGTCCTCACGCCCGGCGTCCTCGGGCTGCGGCTCCGCCAGCCGAAGATCTGCTCCTCGCCGGGGTACCTCACCGATCGCCTGGTGCTCTACTCCGACGGCATCTCGGGCCGCTTCGACCTGAAGTCGCTGCGCGGCCACGCGCCCCCAGAGCTCGCGTCGCACATCTTCGCGTCGCACCGGCACGACCACGACGACGCGACCGTCGTCGTCGTCGACGTCGCCTGAGGCGCCCGCCGCGGAGCCACCCTCGACACGAGGCGCCCTACGGCCACTCCGCGCTCCGGTACTTTCCGATGCCGAGCCAGTTCTTGTCGCAAGGGACCTGGAGGGTGTGCATCGGGAATCGGACGAGCGGGGAGATGACCCTATGGCGATCGACCAACCGGAGCCTCCTCAGCACCTCCTCGACGGCCGACGGCCCGCTCATCCCGATCGTCATCAGCCGGCGAGCTGCGAAGGCATCATCCGCGCGCGCCGGCACGCGCTTCGCTTCCCAAGAGTCGTCGGGGCTCACGACCCCGACTCTGTAGTTCCGCGAGATCGCGAGGGCGATATTGAAGACGATGAGGCTCTGCCGGCACGACGCCATCGCGGCGTTCTGAGGCACGGAGTGGTTCGCCGTGTGCCCCGAAGCGACCAGAAATCCGCGCGGCGACGACAGCTGCCCGAGGCGTGGTGCGAACGCGATGCTCTCGAGCGTCTGCGCCTGCGTGCAGACGACGTCCGTATCGAGGTAGACGCCCCCTTCCGCGAAGAGGATGACGAGACGGAGGACGTCGCTCGCGGCCGCGAAGTTGTTGAAGGGGCCGTTCATCTCGCGGACCACGATCCCCTCGAGCGCGCGCGGCACGACGAGCTCGTCGAGCGTCCTGATCCGATGAGCGAACGACGGGACGTCGTCGTTCGTGACCAACGCACCGGCGATCCGCATCGCCTTGTTCGTCCATATGTTGACGACGTAATCCGGGTTACGAGCCGCCCACAACGCGATGTTGCGCAGGTACTTTCGCGGGAGGTTCTTGCCCATCCATATGAAGTGCAACGACTTGGGGATCTGCATGTGTCACCTCTCGTCGAGGATGCTACCGATGGTCGACCGGCGACGGGGCCGGTCGCTCTCCACGACTCGGCCGCGCGCCGTGAGGCTGGGGCGGTCCGGAGCCAGGGCGACGAGCCCTTCGTCGGCGGCGCGGCCGACCGCGCGCGGCCGCACCGGATCAGAACCCCGGGCTCGAGCCGCGGCGCGGCCGCCCGACGAAGCGCCGCACGATGATGCGCTTGCCGCCCTCCGTCGGGACGAGCTCGACGCTGTCGCTCAGACGCCTCACGGCGCCGAGGCCCGCCCCGATCCCGCCGCGACCGAAGACGCGCGCGGGATCGAGCTTGCCGTGCGTGTCGTAGCCGTCGCGGAGGCTGCCGGCGAGATCGAACGGCGGCGTCTCGTCTTCGGCGACGATCGTGATCCCCCGGAGGCGTCCGCCCACCGCGCGCGGCTCGTCGCGCTCGGTCAGCGACAGATCGATGTGCCCGCGGCGGCCGTACTTCAGGATGTTCGACGCGAGCTCGGAGACGACGATCGCCAGCTCCTCGATCACCTCACGGTCGAAGCCCACGCGGGTCGCGAACGCGCGGAGGATCGTCCGCGCGGCGAAGACCGCGGTCTCGTGGGCGACGACGCACCGAACGGACGCAGGGGTGTCGTTCATCGGCGCTGCGAGATCGAGGAGCGGCGAGCGCCGTCCGCCGGAGCACGACGTGAGCCCATCGTGGAGAGGCATGCTAGCACCCATCGTCCTCCGTCCGGTCGCCGACGCCGATCACCCCTCGCGCGCCGCCGCGCGCCAGTCGTCGCGATGGATGTACTGCTCGACGTAGCCCTGGAGCGCGTTGCGCATCGTGCGGTGCGTGACGACGCCCGAGAGATCGACGCCCATGTGGATGATCGTCTGCGCGATCGCCGGGTTGATGCCGGTGAGGAGGCAGTTCGCGCCGAGCAGCCGCACGGCGCGCGCCATCCGGAGGAAGTGGTCCGCCGTCCCCGTGTCCATCACCTGGATGCCGGTGATGTCGATGATCGCGCAGTCGGCCTTCTTGCTGACGATCGCGCTGAGGAGGGCCTCGGTCATCTCGGCGCTGCGCGTCGTGTCGAGCACGCCGACCACGGGCAGGCAGAGGACCCCCTCCCAGACCTCGATGATCGGCGTCGAGAGCTCGCGGATGGCGGCGCGCTGCACCTCGATCATCGCGAGCTTCTCCTCGAGCTCGCGCTGGTACGTCGCGCTGCGCTCGCGCTCCCGACCGAGCGAGGCGATCATCTCGTTGATTCCGTCGAAGAGCGTGGTGATCGCGTGGTCCGGGGGCAGGTCGCTCTTCAGCCGGACGCTGTAGTCGCCGTCGCCGACGTCGGCGGCGACGAGCAGGATGTCGGCGATGCGCTCGAGCATCTGCGAGGCGAGGATGGCGTCGGTCATCGCGCTAGCTCCAGGTCATGTCGAGGCGAACCTCGGCGGGACAGGGGGTGGCCAGCGACCAACCCGAGATCTTGAGGTCCACGTCCTTGGCGCCGACCGAGCGCAGCGCGAACACGCCGAACCCACCGGCGACGGGCCCCGCGTGGAAGTACCCCTCCACGTCGCGCAGGTGGGTGACGAGGTGGCGCTCGTCGACCTGCTCCGTCTCCATCCGGCCGCAGCGGTTGTCACGCGCCCACAGGTCGGGCGCCTTCTTGCAGAAGACAGCAGGCGTCATCACGCGCATGAGCAGCTTGAGGAAGCTGTTCGTCGCCGCCTCCGCGATGAACGTGCCGCAGTTCCGCAGCGCCTCGTAGGCCTTCTCCTCGTCGTTCGGGTGGAGCTTGGCGATCGCGTCGTAGAGCACGCTGATCGTCTTCTGCGGGTACCACGCCATCTTGTCGTACGCGCTCCGGTGGCTGCTCACGTCGGCCGGGAGGGTCGAGTACATCCGTTCGCGATCCGCCTCGTTGAAGCTGTCGATGTAGTCCATACAGCCGAGGATCAGATAGCCCCGGATCACCTCTTGTCCCATCCCAACCTCCAGATCCCTTCTCAGAGTTCCCGCGGCAGTCCGAAGGCGACCGCCGAAAGTAGTCCCGCGCACGCGGTGGTCTTGGCGAGCTCGCGCGCCCCGGGCGATCCCATCAGCCGGAGCGACATCCGCGCGAGGCGATGCGCTCGCAGCGTTCCCCCGACCGTGCCGAGCGCGAGCGGCAGCGAGAGGCGCCCGACCAGCGCGTCCGCCTCGATCTCGAACGTCGCCAGCGGGCCGTACCGTCCCGACCGCGTCGCGTACGCGTGCGCGCCGGCGTGCACGGCGCGCCAGTCGTTGCCGGTGGCGATGACGACCGCGTCGACGCCGTCCATCACGGCCTTGTTGAGCGTCGCCGCGTGATACGGGTCGAGGCGCGCGAGCTCGGTGTGAGCGACGAGGCGCGCGGCGATCTCGCCGACGTGATCGAGGGGGACGCGGCACGTCGCGCGAGCGAGGCGCCGATCGCACAGGTTCGACAGGATCCGCAGGCCGAGGCGGGCGTTCGCGAGGCGCGCGAGCGGAGCGCCGAGCGCCTCGGCCGCCTTGTTGACCAGGTTGGCGCCCATCGCGTCCACGCAGTCGATGATCACGTGCACCACCAGCATCGCGTCCTCGGGACCGCCGAGGACGCGCACCTCGAGGTCACGCGCGCCGCCGCCACGTGCGTTGAGCGGCCCGAGGACGTCGTCGGCGACGCCGAGGAGGTCGGCCCGCGCCGCCTCGATCGCCCGCCGCGCCGCCGGGACGTCCGCGACCTCGACGAGCTGCACCTGCGCGATCATCTCGGCGGGGCTCGCGTCCGCCACGAGCCCTCCAGCGCGCTCGACGATCGACGCGGCGGCCGCGAGCCTCCCGAGGTCCCCCGAGTCGGTGACGAGCGGGAGCGACACCGGGCTGCCGGAGACGAGCACGTTCGGCAGGAGCGAGTACGGGAGCGCGTACACGCCGAGCGCGTTCTCGATGAACGCGTCCGCGGACGCGCGATCGAGCCCCGAGCTCGCGAGCGCCTCCTCGAGCTCCGCGAGCGGCACGCCGCCCGCCCGAGCGGCGTGCTGTTGGCGCTCGGCCACGGCCATCAGATCGCCTGCGCCTCGACGCCGACCTCGAGCCCTCCGCGACGCTTCACGACCGCGGGTCGCTCATCGCCACGCCGGTGGCCGCTCTCTCTGTCGAATGCCTGGCTCATCAAGGTAGGTCAATCCGTTACTTTGTATTCCATCAGTAAATGATGAGGGTAATTGTCGTCACTTTTATTCCGTTGTCTTTCAAATAAATAAGCTCGTCTTGACATCGGTCTTTGGGACATTCATCCTGAAAGAGACTCGCTAGAGTCCGGCCGAAGGCGCCCTGAAATGGGCAAGACCCCGGCACACGTCATTAGGCACGATCGGTATACACGACACCGATTGACCGAGAGCCATTTTTGTTCTGCGCGATGACGTGCGCACGAACCTGGATTGCCAACTTTTATGACAAAAGAAGCCACTGTTGCTCGCCGCAGGATTTTGCAGGGAATCGCGGCCGTCGCGGTCGTCGGCTTCGACCCCGTTCGTCGGACGTGGGTGACCGACGCCGAGGCGAGTCGCCCGCTCTCGCGACTGCCCCGCCTCGACGGTCAGCTCCTGACCGACCCGGGCTCGCTGGCCGCCGCGGGGCAGGACTTCGGCCGCTACATCCAGCGTCGTCCGATCGCCGTGCTCAAGCCGGGCTCGATCAACGACGTCGTCGAGATGGTCCGCTACGCGAAGCAACAGAGGCTGAGGATCGCGATGCGCGGCCAGGGGCACACCACCCATGGGCAGGCGCAGGTCGAGGCCGGTATCGTCATCGATTCGTCGACGCTCGCGAGCGTCCAGGTCAACGCGAGCGACGCCGTCGTCGGCCCCGGCGCGACCTGGCGCCAGGTCCTCGCGGCGACCCTCCCGCGCAACCTCACGCCGCCGACGCTGCCCAACTTCATCGACATCACCGTCGGCGGCAACATCGCCGGCGGCGGCATCGGCGGCGCCGCGCACCGTCACGGCGCGGTCGTCGACAACGTCCTCGAGCTCGAGGTCGTCACGGGACACGGACAGCTGCGCAAGTGCTCGGCGACCCAGAACGCCGCCCTCTTCAACGCGGTGCTCGGCGGCCTCGGCCAGTTCGGCATCGTCGTCCGCGCCCGCATCAAGCTCCTGCCCGCCAGGCAGCTCGCGCGGCTCTACATCCTGCAGTACCCGGACGTCGGCGCCTTCCTCGACGACGCGCGTGTACTCGCGCTCGACGAGCGCTTCGATCACCTCGAAGGGCAGGTCAACGCCGACGGGACCGGGCAGTACGGCACCGTGACGATGTTCGCGGTCAAGTACTACAACCCCGGCGCTCCGCCCTCCAACGCGACGCAGCTCGCGGGTCTCGACCACGTCGGGCAGGAGATCCAGGACCTCCCGTACGCGGCGTTCGTGCACCGGCTCGATCCGATCATCGACATGCTGAAGATGGTCGGCGCCTGGGCGCTTCCGCACCCGTGGTTCGACATCTTCATGCCCGAGTCCACGGTCGAGACGTTCGTCGCCGAGACCCTCGCCACGGTCACCGCCGAGGACACCGGCAACGGGAACGTGCTCCTCTACCCGCTCCGCCGGAGCAAGTTCAAGCGCCCGCTCCTCCGCGTGCCCCAGCAGACCGAGGTCTTCTACCTCTACGACGTGCTCCCCTTCTCCGCGCCCGTCCCGGCGGCCGTCAACCAGTGGGTGGCGCGCAACACGGCGTGGTTGAACCGCGGGCGCGACCTCGGCGGCAAGCGCTACAACATCGGCTCGGCGAACCTCACGCGTCAGGACTGGCGGAAGTACTTCTCGCCGGTCTGGCCGGCGGTGCTCCTCGCCAAGCTCGCCTTCGATCCGACGAACATCCTCACGCCCGGTCAAGGGATCTTCCCCTGGGGTAGGCCCGTCGACTGCGACGACTGACGGCGGACGGCGCGAGCGGGGACCTCGGCCTCCTCGCTCGCCCTCGCCGCGGCGCTGAACAGCTCCGTCGCGATGTAGAACGTGAGGCGATCGGTCCCCGTGCGGAGCGAGACGTACGTGATGAGGCCGGCCGCCGCGTCGAGCTCACGCGGCGCGAGGCTCCGGAGCGCGGCCTCGAACACCGCCGTCGAGTGCCCGCGCGACCGCATGTACGCGAGGATGCGCTCGCGCGCGACGGCGTCGTTCGGCGCGTAGAAGCGGATCGGGATCTGGATCGCCACCTCCTTCGGCGTCGGGTTGCCCTCGACGAACGAGAGGTACGTGCAGAGCGGGAAGGTCGCGCTGGCCTCTCGCGCACCCATCATCGCGCGGCAGAACTCGGTGACCTCGCCCCTGACGTAGCCGGGGCGGACGGCGGCCATCCGCTCGAGGTGCTCGACCGTCACGCCGCGCTGGTAGAAGTAGACCTTCGCGCGCGCGGCCCCGCCGGCGGCGAGGTCGAGCGCGAAGTAGCGGATCTCGTCGTCGACCGTCCGCCGCTGGACGGCCTCGAGGAGAGACGGCCACGCCGAGCCGAAGCCGAGCGTGCGCATCGCGTCCTCGACGAGCTCGAACGAGCGCTCCTTGCCGGCGATCTGTGGGTTGAAGTACGCCTTCACCTCCGGCGTGCCGGAGATGCGCGCGGCGTGCCAGAGGGCGAAGCGCGCGCTCGCGACGTCAGGGAGAAAGATGTCGCGCACGCGCTCGAAGCGCGCGAGGTCGCTCCCCTGCGCGGCCAGGCGCTCGGTCAGCGCCAAGGCGGCGTCGCGCATGTCAGAGAGCGTCGGCGAGGCCCCGACCATGCTCTGCGCCTCGACGAGGAAGCGCACGCTGGGCGGCTCGTTGGGCGCGAGGGCGAGCGAGAACTCGTACGGCGAGTGATCGTCGCCGATGTCGGACGGCCACGCCGGCCTGCGCGGGATCTTCGCCGCTCCCCAGGGCAGCACCATCGCGTCGAAGCGCGCGCGGGCCGAATCCGGGCACCGAGTGCCGTACACTGCGTGCCAGAGTCGTTCGAGCCTCTCCGACGCGAGCGCGTGGTAGGTCGTGGATGAATCGTTGCTGCCGTTCATCGCCGCCTCGTTCTTGAAGGTCTCGCCGCCGTGCGATACGTGATCACGGGTGGCTTTCACCTTTTATCGCGCTCCCCCGTATTCCCCGCATCACCCCAAAAGGGTAAGCCAGACAATCTCGTTCGAGATATTTTTCTTTTCCCGGTGAGCGCGTGCAAGGAACCGTGGGAGGCGAGCTGACCTTTCTGATCGTCGAGGACGAGCGCCTCGTCGGGCTCGCGCTCTCGCGTATGTTCGCGAGCTTCGGACGCGTCGAGGTGGCGACGACGCTCGACGCGGCGCGCAAGATCCTGGACGATCGGCGGTTCGACGCGCTGATCGTCGACATCAAGCTGCCGGACGGCTCCGGGTTCGACGTCGTCGCGTACGCGCGCGAGCGCTCCCCGGACACCGAGGCCCTCGTGCTCTCCGGGAGCGTCGACGCGAGCCGGCTCTCGACGGCCTTCACGCTCGGCGTAACCTACCTCGTCAAGCCCGCCTCCCAGCTGCAGCTTCAGGACTTCGCGAAGCGCGCCCGCGCGCGTCGCCTGAAGAACTCGGGCTGGCTGCGCGGCGTGATCGCCACGTGGGTGGCTCGCTACGGGCTGACCCCCGCCGAGGAGGCCGTCCTGGCGCTCGCGATCGACGGGCGACCGAGGCTCGAGATCGCCGAGCGACGCGACGTCTCGCCGTCGACGCTCAAGAAGCAGGTCCAGTCGCTGCTCGCGAAGACGGGCGACGCGACGCTGGAGAGCGCCGCCAACCGCGCCCTCCGCGCCGCCCTCGACGACAAGCCCTGATCCCGGCGCGCGCCGTTCTAGCCGTCGATCTCGTCGTCGCGCCCGTCGAGGAAGCGCTGGATGTAGCGCTGGAGCGCGTTGCGCATCGTGCGGTGCGTGACGATCCCGCTCAGGTCGACGCCCATGTGGATGATGGTCTGCGCGATCGCCGGGTTGATGCCGGTGAGCAGACAGCTCGCGCCGAGCAGACGCACGGCGCGCGCCATGCGCAGGAAGTGGTCCGCGGTGCCGGTGTCCATCACCTGGATGCCGGTGATGTCGATGATCGCGCAGTCCGCCTTCTTCTCGACGATCGCGCTGAGCAGCGCCTCGGTCATCTCCGCGCTGCGCGTGCTGTCGAGGACGCCGACCACCGGGAGGCACAGGACGCCCTCCCAGACCTCGATGATCGGCGTGGACAGCTCGCGGATCGCCGCGCGCTGGACCTCGATCATCGCGAGCTTCTCCTCGAGCTCACGCTGGTAGGTCGCGCTCCTTTGCTGCTCCGCCGCGAGCGAGCCGATCATCTGGTTGATGCCCTCGTAGAGGGTCGAGACCGGGTGATCGGCCGGGAGATCGCTGCGCAGGCGCGTCGTGTAGTCGCCGCTCCCGACGTCGGCCACGACGAGGAGAACGTCGGCGATGCGCTCGAGCATCGGGTCCAGCTCGTCTTCAGACACCGCGGCCATGGCCGATCCTCCAGTCACTCATCGGTCGACGAGCCTCGCATGCAACATTCGTGGAAGCCAACATTGTCTCTCTCACTTGGACCTGCGCGCGCCGCGTCACTTGGCGTCCCGCGCGCCGTCCTTCGACGACCGGACGCGACCGCGCTTCGCCCCGCCGACCCCCTGCACGGAGCGCTTGGCGTCGAGGCGGCCGATCCCGAGGGACTTGAACGCCTCCTCGAGGGTCAGCGCCGTTCGGACGACGCTCATGTCGATGCCCATGGTCTGCAAGGTGACCGCGACCTGGGCGTTCATCCCGCACATGATGCTGTGCGCGCCCATGAGGCGGGCCGACGCCGCGAGCCGGGAGAGGACGGCGCACAGGTGGCTGTCGACCATCCAGATCCCGGTCAGGTCGATGATCAGCCCCTCGGCGCCGCTGTCTCGTATGGTGTCGAGCACTTGGTCGACGAGACGCTCGGCGATCGCGTCGCTGATCTCGCCCTGGAGCGGGACGAGGACGTGATTCCACACGTTGATCACGGGTAGGCGGTCGCTGTCGCTCATGGATCCTCGACGCGTACGTTCGCACGACTCGTACCGTCCCGTCGAGATGGCCGTTTCCTGTGATAAGGTGAGTTCCATGGAATTGCGGGAAACGTTCCGCGCGCCGTTCCTGCAGATGGCCTGGCAGCGCCACGGCAGGATCGCGGAGCTCGTCGGCCGGGGGGAGGCCGCGGAGCTCCGATCGGCCGCGTCGGAGCTGCACTGTCTCTCGGGAGAGGCGAGCATGCTCGCGTACGAAGACGTGGCCGAGGCCGCGCGGGTGGCCGAGAAGGCCGCGAGAGAGAGCGACCACGGGCGCCTCGTCGGGCTCGTCGCCGACCTGCGCGTGGCGATCCAAGCGGTGGAGAACGACGGATGATCCGCGTCGTGATCGTCGACGACTCGTCGCTCTCGCGGATGATCCTGACCAAGATCCTCGAGGCCGACGGGGACATCAAGGTCGTGGGCGAGGCCGTGAACGGCTTCGAGGCCGTCCCCAAGATCCAGGAGCACAAGCCGGATCTCGTCACGATGGACATCGACATGCCGGGACCGAACGGCCTCGAGACGATCCAGCGCGTGATGCACAGCTGCCCGGTGCCGATCCTCGTCGTGACCGGCGAGCGCCTCGGCCCCGAGTCGGACATCGGCTTCCGCGCGGTCCAGCTGGGCGCGCTCGATTTCATGGCGAAGCCGTCGATCGGCGACACGCCGAGCATGACGCGCCTCCGGCGCCAGGTGCGGACGCTCGCAGGGGTGCCCGTCTTCCTGCACACCGACGAGCGCGAGGACCAGGGGGCGACGCGCGCCCCCTCCATCCCCGAGGCGCCGCCGTTCTCGCTCGTGGCGATCGCCTCGGGCACGGGGGGCCCGAAGGCCGTCGCCACGATCCTGCAGGCGCTCCCGGACAACTTCGGCGCGCCGATCGTGATCGTCCAGCAGATGCCCGAGAAGTTCGGCCCCGCGTTCGCCAAGTACCTCCAGGGGCTCACGCCGCTGCGCATCACGATGGTCGAGCCGATGCCGCAAGACTGCGTGCCGGGCGACGTGCTCATGTCCGGCTCCGACGACGCCCATGTGTACTTCCCGCGGCGCGGGGTCGTCGTGGGGATGCACGCCGAGCCGTACGCGACGCACCGCCCGTCGGCGACGGTCATGATGCGCTCGATCGCCGAGACCTACGGCCCCGACGCCGTCGGCATCATCCTCTCGGGCTCGGGCGACGACGGGCTCGAGGGCCTCGCCGCGATGCGCGCCGCCGGCGCGCTGACGCTCGCGGAGAGCCCGAGCTCGGCGGCGATCGCCGAGCTGCCCGCGGCCGCGCTCCGGAGCGGCGCGGCCTCGCGCGCCCTGCCGGCCCAGATGATCGCCAACTGCCTCATCAGCGCGATGACCGCGATGAGCCGGAAGACGACGGCTCCTCCGAGCGCCGCCGCGCTGCTCGAGTACTCCCAGAACGACGACGTCGGACGCTGACCGGACGGAGACGAGCTACCCGTGCTTCTTCAGGAAAGGCGTCAGGCGATCGGCGAGCGTGGCGCCGTCCTTCGGGACCGCGCCGCGCGCGCCGCTGCGCCGGACCAAGGACCCCACCTCCTCCTCCGCGCGGTCGGAGAAGAGGAGCACGGGGAGCGCGCCCACGTGCGGCGAGATCGCCGCGACGAGCTCGTCGTCGCTGACGCCGGGGTACGTCGCGTCGACGAGCATCAGATCGGGCTTCTCCCGCGCGACGGCCTCCTCGATCTCTCGAGGGTCGACGACGGTGCTCACCTCGAGACCGCGCGCCGAGAGCGCATGAACCACGACGGCGCGGACGATCGCGCTGTCATCGACGAGAAGGATCTTTTGCGTGGTCACTCTTCGACGACGATACGCGAACCGGTGCGCGTTGTGTTCTTGTCCCGTCATGACGCGCGCGCGCGGGGCTCGCGCGCGACGAGGACGGTGATCGGATGACCACGACGGGGCCCGACACCCTCGAGATCGCGATCAAGATCGAGGGCGACATCGTCCGCGCGCGCGGGGCCGGGCGCGACATGTGCCGCGAGCTCGGCCTGAGCGAGATCAATCAGGTCAAGGTCGCGACGGCGATCAGCGAGCTGGCGCGCAACATCTTCACCTACGCCAAGACGGGGAACGTCTCGCTCCGCAAGCTGACGACGCCGCGCGCCGGCGTCGAGATCATCGCGACCGACAACGGCCCCGGGATCCCCGACGTGAAGCTCGTCCTCAGCGGCACCTACAAGTCGAAGACCGGGATGGGAAAGGGGCTCCTCGGCACCAAGCGGCTCGTGGACTTCTTCGAGATCGACAGCAGCCCCGAGCGCGGCACCCGCGTCGTGCTCCGCAAGTTCATCCGCTGAATGAACGCGCTCGGGGAAGAGGGGGCAGGTCGTGCCGACGAGCTCGCGGGGAAGCTCCGGCGCCTCCGCGCGTTCGGCGCGCTGCGTCGGACGCTCCGCGTCACCGAGGACGCGCCGGAGATCGCGGCGCTCGCCCGGCGCTTCGCGCTCGACGTCCTCGGCCTCGCGCGTTTCGCGATCTACTGCGCCGAGAAGGACGAGGCGCCGCTCGACCTGCTCGCCCCCGCGCCGGGCACGCCCGGGCTCCCCGAGAGCGTCGAGCGCACCGATCCGCTCGTCGCCGATCTCGAGAAGTCCGCCGTCCTCCGCGACGCCGCGATCCTCGAGGCCTTCTCGGGCGAGCCGGGAGGTCGGGCGGTGCTCGCGCTCCGCGGCTCCCCCGAGCAGCTGATCGGGCTCGTCCTCGTGGCCGGGACCGCGCTGGACCAGGAGATGCTCGACGAGCTCGTCTTCGACGTCGAGAGCGCGCTCGCGGCGCGGATGATCACGCGGCTCCGGGCCGAGGAGCTCGCGGTGCTCGAGATCCAGGAGCGCGAGCTCGTGGGGCTCTTGCGCGACGTCGAGGCCCGCGACGCGATCATCCAGCAGGACCTCGAAGAGGCTCGCCTGTTCCAGCGCAAGATGCTCGGCGAGCCGCCCGAGGTCCCCCACGCGTCCATCGAGGTCGTCTATCAGCCGCTCGGCCTCGTCGGCGGCGACCTCTACGCGGTCTCCCTCGACGGCGACAAGCTCCGACTCTTCGTCGCCGACGCGACGGGGCACGGCGTCCGCGCGTCGCTGACGACGATGTTCATCAAGAGCGGCTACGAGGCCGTCCGCCTCGCGGCGCCGGATCCGGCCGCGCTCCTCGCCGCCCTCAACGACACGATCGCGCACACCTACCGGAGCGCCGAGATGCTCTTCTCGGCGGCCTGCGTCGACATCGACCTCACGAGCGGGCGCGTGCTGGTGGCGTCGGCCGCGCACCCGGCGGTCTGCGTCGTCCGGGCGGGAGAGGCGAACTTCATCGAGGGCGGCGGGGCGTTCCTCGGCCTCCGCGCGGGGATGAAGTACACCGTGAGCGAGGCCTCCCTCGCGGACGGGGACGCCGTGTACCTGTTCACGGACGGCTTCGTCGAGGCGCGGAAGCAGAACGAGCAGTTCGGCGAGGAGCGCCTCGAGGCGGTGATCCTCGAGGCGCACCGGAGCGGCGGGCTCGCGGGAGAGCGCATCGTGGCGGCGGTGACCGAGTTCCTCGACGGCGGCGCCTTGGAGGACGACGGGACGGTCGTCGGCGTGCGGTTCCGGCGGTCGGAGCCCGGCGAGTCCGTCACCAACGTGCCCTAATCCGTTGAAAATGTTGGAATCGCCTAATCGTCGGCGACAGGGATGGTCACGCGCCCCGTTGGCGGGTAGCATCCGGGCTGGATGAGGGCCGAGTGTCCTGAAAGCGACGATGCCCTCTTCGAGCTGCGCTTCGCCCCGAGCGTCGCGCTCGTCTCGACGGTTCGTCGCTTCGTGAGCGATTTCTACGACGAGCTCCTGCAGGATCGCGACGCGAGCCACCGGCTCGGCATGGCGACCCACGAGATGCTCGAGAACGCCGTGCACTACTCGTCGGACCACCGCTCGGAGCTCGTCGTCTCCCTGCACCGGGTCAGCGGCCAGTTCCTGGTCACGATCCGGACGACCAACCGCGCCACCGACGAGCGCCTCACGAAGGTCCGGAGAGCGCTCGACGAGGTCGTGACCGCGGAGGACCCGATGGACCTCTACAACCAGCTCGTTCGCCGGGCCGCCAAGCGCACGGACGGCGGCTCCGGGCTCGGCCTCGGCCGGATCCGCGCCGAGGCGGATCTCGCGCTCTCCTACTCGATCGAAGGCGACACCCTCGTCCTGACGGCGGAGGGTCGCTTCCCACCGCGCCCCGAAACGCAACTCACGGAGTCACGATGACCGCTGTCGACATCCCTCGCATCGACGCCAACGACCTGCGCGCCGCGTCGAGCTACCTCGACGGCAACCTCTCGTTGCAGTTCGCGGGGAGCGCCGACTCGCGGTCTCAAGGGGCGATCGAGGCGATGCTCGGGCGGGTGCACGCCGAGGCGCTCCGGCTCGGCGTGCCCGAGGTCTCGGTCGACTTCCGCGATTGCGACTTCGTGAACTCCTCGTGCTTCAAGGCGTTCGTCGTCTGGCTGGAGCAGATCCAAGAGCTCGAGACCGACCAGCAGTACCGCCTCCGCTTCTACTCCGACGACACCAAGGCTTGGCAGAGGAGGAGCCTGCAGGCGCTCTCGTGCTTCGCGATCGAGCTCGTCCACATCGAGTCGAAGCCCAATCGTGGCAGCAGTTGATCTCCCGACCAGCATCGTCGCCCAGTTCCGGGCTGCGAGCATCGAGCGTCTCGGACGCATCGAGACCGCGTGGGCGGCGCTCACGCAGCGCGTCGGCACGGCGGAGGGCGAGCGCGACCTGTTCCACGACGTCCATACGCTGAAGGGCGAGGCGCGCCTCGTCGGGTTCGCCGACGTCGTCCTCATCACCCAGCGCCTCGAGGACCTCCTCCTGGCTGCGCGCCGCCGGCGCTACCGCGTGACCGAGGACGTCGACGTCCTCGCCACGATGGCGATCCAGTTCATCCGGATGCTCCTGCGCAAGCGCGCCGGCGCGTCCCAGGGCGGGATCGACATCAACGGCTTCCTCAAGCAGATCGACGAGGTCCTCGTCGAGTGGCCGCGGCAGTCCGAGGCGCCCGACTCGAGCGGCGCCTACACGATGCGCCCGACGGAGGGCGGCAAGGTCTCGCTCGCGGTGCGGCAGCGCCTCGGGAGCGCGGCGACGCAGATGTACCTCGAGCTGCTCTCGTCGAAGAGCCCGCGCCTCCGGCGCGCCTGGGAGATCCTCGCGGGCGAGCTCGCGCAGCTCGACGCCGTCGCCCTGATGCCGCTCGTCCGCCGTCACGCCGCGTCGGCGAAGGACCTGGCGATCGAGCTCGGCAAGGAGATCGACGTCGCGATCGACGGGCCCGAGATCAAGGTCGGCGTCGAGATCCTCGACACGATCCACGGCGCGCTGCTGCACACGCTGCGCAACGCCGTCGATCACGGCATCGAGACCCCCGAGGCCCGCGTCGCCGCGAACAAGCCACGGCGCGGGAACATCGTCGTTCGCTTCGGCATCGCGGAGGACTCCATCGGGCTGACCGTGCAGGACGACGGCGACGGGATCGACCTCGACGCCATCCGCCGCCGCGCCGAGACGCTCGGGCTCCTCTCACCGGAGGACGCCCTGGCCGCCCCGGACGCGACGCTGCTCGACCTCGCCTTCGCGCCGGGCTTCTCGGTCCGCGAGTCGGTGAGCACCATCTCCGGGCGCGGCATCGGCCTCGACGCCGTGCGCGCGACCATCGAGCGGCTCGGCGGGACGATCTCGCTCGAGTCGAAGCGCCAGATCGGCGTCACCGTGACGCTCCGGCTGCCGCAGTCGCGCCGCATCGTCGAGGTGCACCGCCTGCCGTCGACGCAGCCCGGCCTGGTCTTCGCGGTCCCGACGACGTGGACCGTGCGGACCGAGCGACGCCCGGACGCGCTCGATCCCGCCGCCGTGATGGGCCTCGGCCGCATCCACACGGGCCACGCCTCCACGACGCTCACGTACCTCGTGCTCTCGCGCGACGGCGACGACTACCCGATCGTCGTCGGCGGCTCGGTCTCGCGGGTCGGCGCGGCGCGGCTCTGCCCGACCTCCCCCGACGACGGTCTCGAGGTCGTCACGATCGACAACGAGCCCGTCATCCTCATCCGCCCCGACACGTTCTTCCCGCCGGCGAGCAGCCGCCGGCCCGAGCTGACGCCCGGGCGCGCATGACCCCGCCGCGCCCCGACGGGCCGGCGCGCGTCAGAACACGTACGGGTTCGCGCCCGGCGTGACGAGCTTCGCGGCGTGGCCCTGGAGGCGGAAGGAGCTGCCGCCGTGCTCGATGTGGACGCGCACCTGTTCCGTGCGCGAGACCTTCTCGTGCGGGCCGAGCATGACGATCACGCGCTCGGGCGAGTCGGGGGCCACGTCGAGCCCGACGAGGTGGCTCGCCGCGTCGAGGAGGAGCCGGGCCGGGAGATCGCCGTGGAGGTTCGGGCGGGTCGGCTCGGTCACGATGACCACGGTCGCGGTCGCGGGATCATTTGCGTAGCTGGAGGCGGGCTGCTCGGGGAGCATGTCCGCATCGTAGGCAGCCTGCGGCCCCCGCGCCACGGTCACGTCGGAGCTTCGTCGCGGAGCGCCCCGCGACCTCGATCAGCCGAGGTGTCCCTTGGCGGTCGCGAGGAAGCGCTGGCGGGCGAACGCGTGGTCGACGATCGGCCGCGGATACGTCTCGCCGAGCACGATCCCGGCGCGCGCGAGCTCGGCCGCGGGCGCCTCCCACGGCCGGTGGATCCAGCGATCGCCGAG
>JAHBWA010000115.1 GCA_019637195.1 Labilithrix sp.
GATCGCGGCGAAGGCACCATCGGCAAGCTGACCAAGGACGAGGCGCTGATCAACGAGGTGCAGGGCGTCGCCGAGGGCGTCAACGACTACGTCGACAGCCTCCGCCGCCTGCAGGCGATCGTCGGACTGCGCAGCGACTACAACTTCCTCGCGAACACGGTGAAGAGCTACGTCGAGCTCCGCCTCCAGCCGCGCGAGGACAAGTACTACCTCGTCGAGCTGATCAACGATCCGCGCGGCAAGACGAGCTTCACGCAGACCGACGTCGACACCACCAACCCGAACGATCCGGCGCACTACCGCACGGTGACGACGACCACGACCGACGCGTTCCGCTTCAGCCTCCAGTTCGCGCGGCGGATCGGGCCGTTCACCGGCCGGTTCGGCATCAAGGAGTCGACGGGCGGCATCGGCCTCGACACGCACCTCCTGTCGAACCGCTTCGAGATCGTCCAGGACCTCTTCGGCTTCGGCGAGGAGATCCGCCCGCGCTACCGCCTCTGGGTCGGCTACGAGTTCATCCGCCGCCTCTGGCTCATCGGCGGCATCGACCACGTGTTCCTCGGCAACCGCCGCGACTACTTCCTCGGCCTCCAGCTCCGCTTCACCGACGAGGACCTGAAGACGATCCTCCCGTTCGCCGGCGGCGCGACGACCGGCCGCTGACGGCGCGGCCGAGCGCGCTCACGACTCGAGCGGAGCGGCGAGGATCTCGGCGAGCATCACCTTCGCCTCCGCGCCGACCTGCTGCACGGTGGCGAGGTCCGCCTCCGCGTCGAAGAGGATCGCGAGCACGTGCGTGCCGTCGACGTCGTAGACGGTGACGTTCACGGGAGCGCCGGCGAGGTCGACGTCCTCGAGGAGCACGCGCACGCTCCCGGCCTCGGCGAGCTGCCTGCCGCCCAGCACGGCGCGGAGCGTGGCCGGGACGTCGTCCTCGTCGCCCGACGCGGCGACGAGATCGCCGCTGCCGTCGACGAGGAGCACGGTGATCGCCTGCGTCAGGTCGTGAATGTCCTCGACCGCGCGGAACAGCGCGAGCTGCTTCTCGCTCGGGACGAGCCTCGGGGGCGCGGTCACGTCGCTCATCGTCTCACGACTACCTAGCACCGCGGAGTCGGCTCCGCACAGGGCGAGCGCGCCCCGCGCCGTCGATGCCGCACGGCCCGTCACGGCCAGCGCCCCGGGCGCGCGCGGGCCGGCGCGCGCCCCTCCGTCGCGGCGGGCGCTCGCGAGGAATCACATCCGTGCGAGCAGCGCGACGAGCGCGACGATGAGCGCGAGGCCCATGATGGCGATCGCGACGAGCACGCCGATGAATGGCGCGTTCCTTCGAGCGCCGGCGACGAGTCCCATGGTGTTCACCTTGCGTCCGAGCGTTGCACTCGACATGCCCGAGCCGACGTGTCCGCGCGCGGCCGAGCCCGACGCGGCGATGCTCTGCCGAGCCTCCACGCCGGCGCTCGAGGAGCCCAAGGAGCGAGCCCGCGACGGCGCGCCCGCTCGAGTCAGCCGCCGAAGCGGAGCAGCTCGAGGAGCTCCGCCGACGAGATCGGCTTCGGCGTCGCCTTCCCCTCGAGGACAGCCGAGGCGAGGCCGCGTTTGTCGGCGTGCATCTCGAGCACGGCCTCTTCGATCGTCCCGCGAGCGACCAGCCGGTAGACCGTGACGGGGCTCGTCTGCCCCATCCGATGCGCGCGCGCCGTCGCTTGCTCTTCGACCGCGGGGTTCCACCACGGATCGAGGTGGATGACGTAGCTCGCCCGCGTGAGGTTGAGACCCGTCCCTCCCGCGAGCAACGAGACGCAGAAGGCGTCGTAGGCGCCGGCCTGGAAGGCCTCGACGATCGCGCGACGCTCGGTCGTCGGCGTCTCACCGGTCAGCGCGCCGACGCGGAGCGAGGCGGCGGCGAGCGCCGCCCGGACCTTGTCGAGGAACTGCGTGAACTGGCTGAACACGAGCGCGTGGTTGCCCTCCGCCGCGAGCTCTCGCACGAGCTCGACGACGCGCGCGATCTTCGTCGACGGGCCGTCGTAGTCCGGATCGACGAGGCGGACGTCGCAGGCGAGCTGGCGCAGGCGCATCAGCGCGGCGAGGACCGCGATCTTGAGCTGCGACGGCGTCGCGCGGCTGCGCTGCCTGGAGAGCGCCTTCGCGCACTCGTCGCGGAGCGCGAGGTAGCGCTTCCGCTCGGGGAGGCTCAGCTCGATCTGCTCGGTGATCTCCTCGCGCGGCGGGAGCTCGTCGAGCACGCTCGCGCGCGTCCGCCGGAGGAGGAACGGCCCGACGAGATCGCCCAGCGTGGCGAGCTGCTCCTTGTCGCGATGCGCCTCGATCGGGCGCCGGAAGATCCCGCGGAACGTGGCCTCGTCGCCGAGGAGGCCGGGGAAGGCGATGTCGACGATGCTGAAGAGCTCGCCGAGGTGGTTCTCGAGCGGCGTGCCCGTGAGCGCGATCGTGAAGTCGCGCCGCAGGCTCCGCACCGCGTCCCTCCGCTGCGCCCCGACGTTCTTCACGTACTGCGCCTCGTCCACGACGACCGTGGCCCAGGCTTGCTCGCGGAAGGCCGCGCTCTCGCGCTGGAGCAGGCCGTACGAGACCACGAGGACGTCGCCGGCGCCGAGCGCGCCGAGCGGCGCCGAGCGATCCTCGTTGTACCAGTGCACGGAGAGGCTCGGCGTGAAGCGCGCGAGCTCGGCGACCCAGTTCGAGGACACGCTGGCGGGCGCCACGATGAGCGCGGGCCCGTGCTTGCCGCGCGCCTTCAGCACCGCCGCGGTCTGGACCGTCTTGCCGAGGCCCATGTCGTCCGCGAGGACGCAGCCCGGCGCCCACGCGGAGAGCGACAGCATCCACGCCACGCCCGCGCGCTGGTAGTCGCGCAAGGCGCCGCTCTCCAGCGCGGGGACGCGCACGCGACGCTCGCGGCCCTCGAAGCGGCGGCGGTACGCCTCGAGGTCGATCCCCTTGGCCTTCACGCGGCCGAACAGCTCGGCGGCGCGCGCGAGGACCCCGCCGAACGCCTCGTGGAGGAGCGCGCCGTCGGCCCCGTCCGCGATCCCGGGAGGAGCGAGGCGCGCGGCGGCCGCGAGCGGCCGGAGCTTCGCGCGGGCCTCCTCGGACAGCTCGAGGAAGACGCCGTCGCCCGCGCGGACGTAGCGCTGCGCGAGGCGCGCGGCCTCGAGCAGCTCGCCGAGCGTGAGCTTGGCGCCGCCGAGGTCGAGCGAGCCGTCGACGCGGAGCCAGGCCCCGGTCTTGCGGACCACGACCTCCGCGCTCCGCGGGATGTCGCGGACCGTCGGCGGACGCCCGACCTTGACCTCGATCGCCAGGCCGAGCGGGTTTCGCTCGAGCCACGCCGCGAGGGCGATCGCGGCCTCGACGCCGTCGGTCACGCCGACGCCCCGCTCCCAGGAGAGGCCCTCGACGTCGATCGCGTCGACCGTCGTGCCAGCGAGCTGAAGCTCGCGCGCGAGGCTCCGCTCCACGTAGAAGCGCTCCTCGCCGACCGCGAACGTGAAGAGCTTCGCGCCGCCGCCCGCGGGCGCGAACGGCGCGCGCGGGTGCACCTTGATCATCACCTCGACGACGGCCTCGGCGTCGTCGCCGCGTCCCTTCCACTCGACGCGCAGCGCGGCCGCCGGCTCGTACGGGAGCTCGTCGCCGAGGGCGACCCGCGGGAGCTCGACGAGCCCGGCGCTCGCGAGCGCCTGCGTGGCCGCGACGAGCTTGGGCACCGCGGAGGAGGGAAACGCGAGCCGATCGCCGAGCTTCGTCGCGAGATCGACCCACGGCCGGAGCGGCGCGGGCACCTCGATCGCGACGAGCCGGCGCCCGTCGATCCACCAGCGAAAGAGCGAGCCGCGCTCGCCGCTCAGCGACTCGAGCGGCGCGGGCAGCGGCTCGCCGTTCACCCGGAACCGGGGCGTCAGCGCGCCTTCGCTCCCCCGGTCGAGCGTCATCGTCAAGAGGCCCGCGACGATCTCGGCCGGCGGATCGCTCTCCGGGCTCCCCTGCAGCGCGCGGCTCACGTGCACCCGCGGGTGCCGCGCGAGGAGCCGGAGCACGTCGTGCGCGAGCGGCGTGCCCAGCGAGACGAAGCTCACGTGCGCGCGCGACGCCCGCGGGCCTCTGCCGGCGGAGGCCGGCTCGCGGAGCATCATCCGGCCGAGCTCCCGCTCGTCGTCGGTCGCGCCCTCGGCGAGGAGCGCACAGGCGCGCTGGCGCTTCCAGCGGCCCGCGCTGCGCTTGTCGCCGGCGCGGCCGAGGTCGCGCGAGAACGCGGTCACCTCGAGCAGCCGCTCCCCGCGCGCCGGCGCGACGGCGAAGCACCACTCGCGCGGCGGCGCGGCGGTCCCCTGCAGCGCGGCTAGGTGCTCGAGGAGGGCGTCCCACGTCGGTCGCCCCAGATCGCGCGCGAGCTCCTGCGCCGCCGGCTCCGTCTGCGCCGCGAGGGCCGCGAGCAGCGCGCGCAGCGCGAAGAGGTCCCACGCGTCGGTCGAGAGCCGATCGCCGAACGCGCCGGGCTCGAACGCGACGCGCTCTCCGGGTTCGAGCGCGATCGTGACGGCGAGGAACCGCGGCGCGCGGAGGAGCGTCGTGGTCTTCTCGCGAATTTCGAGGACACGGCGACGCGGCGCGTAGGCCAGCACGAACCCGGGGTGGCGCTCGTCGAGCGGCCCCGGCGGCGCCGATCCGACCTCGGCGTGCTCCGCGTGCTCGACGTAGACGCGCGCCAGCGTGGCGTAGAGCTCGCCGAAGCCGGTCGCGGCCGGGAGCGGCGACGGCGGCGGGCGCCAAGCGCGGAGCGTCGCGAGCGTCGTCGCGATCTCCGGGACGTGCTCGAGCACGAGATCGGCGAGCGCGCGCGCCCCGGGATCGGCCCCGTGCATCGCGTCCCACCACCAGTCCGTCAGCGGCACGTAGTCTTCCGCGGCGTGCTCGACGGCGCGGCCCGCGTAGAGCGCGAGGCGCGAGAGGAACGCGCCGCTCGAATAGACCGACCGGAGCAGCGCCGGCGCCGGATCGAGCGGCGCGTGGCTCGCGCCCGCGGCGCGGCGCCGGAGCGACAAGGTCCACGCGACCGCGGCGACGTGCTTGCACTGCCCGGCGCGATCGTAGGCGGGGCAGGTGCAGCGCGTGAGCGTCTTGCCGCCCGGCGTCTCGTGGAGCAGCACCTCGTAGCGCGCGGTCCCCGTGACGAGCGCGGTGACGCGCGCCTCCTCTTCGCGGAGCTCCGTCACCCGCCCCTCCGCCGCGTAGACGCGGCCGCGGTCGAGGAGGTGCGGGCGGTAGGAGCGCAGGATCCGCGCGGCGCCGTCGCTCGGCGTCATCAGACGCGCTCCGAGACCGACGCGACGCCACCCGACGAGCGCCGCGCGCTCGAGCGCTCGGCGGCGCTCATGCGCCCGCGCCTGCGTGGAGCGGCGGCAGGCCGAGCACGACGCGGACCGGCCCGAAGGTGCGCCGGTGCGCCGGGCACGCGCCGAGCCGCTCGAGCGCGGCGACGTGCTCCTTCACCGGGTAGCCTTTGTGCCGCGAAAACCCGTAGCCCGGGTACTCGACGTCGAGCTCCGTCATCCGCGCGTCGCGCGACGTCTTGGCGAGGATGGACGCGGCGGCGATCGACAGGCTCCGCGCGTCGCCCTTCACGATACGCTCCTGCGGGATGGCGACGTCCTCGAGCCGGCGCGCGTCGATGAGCAGGTGCTCGGGCACGACGCCGAGTCCCTCGACCGCGCGACGCATCGCGAGGAGCCCGGCCCAGTAGATGTTGATCGTGTCGATCTCCTCGACCGACGCCCAGCCGACCGCCCAGGCCGCGGCCTTCTCGCGGATCTCGGCGGCGAGGCGCTCGCGCTCCCTGGCGTCGAGCTTCTTCGAGTCGTCGACGTCGGCGATGCGGCTGCCCGGCCGGAGGATCACCGCGCCCGCGCAGACGGGGCCGGCGAGCGGGCTCATCCCGGCCTCGTCCACGCCCGCGACGTGGACGAGCGAGCGCGCCCAGAGCGCCTGCTCGAACGCGAGCATCTTGCGGAGGCGCTGCCCCTCGGCGCGACGCGCGTGGCGCCGACGCTCGACGGCGTCGAGGATCGCGCGCGCGCCCGGCCTGGGATCGGCGCGGAGCTCTGCCTCGACATCGCGCGGCAGGGAATGGCCGCGCTCGACGTAGCGCGCCCGGAGCGCGGAGAGCGTCAGGAGCATCGGCACACGCCCACGAGTTACGGTGGGCGCCGCGCACCGTCAACCGGCGTCAGTAGCAGTTCGGGTACGAGTCGAGGCAGGCCTTGGCGAAGCGATCGAGGTCGGCCTTCGACGGGATGAGGCAGCTGCCGTTGCCGTTCGTCTCGCTGATCCACTTGATGAGGCGCTGGTTGTAGAGCCAGAGCTTGCGGTGCCCGCCCATACCGTCGCGCGCCGCGTCGGTGTAGTCGTTGTTCCAGTTGAAGAAGCTCGAGACGCCGTGCTTCTCGCGCAGCTCGAGGAGCGACCGCGGCGGGTTCTCGAGGATCCGCGCGAGCGCGCGCGTGCCCTCCGCCATGCAGAGGCGCGCCGGATCGCTGCCCGACGAGAAGCCCCACTGGATCTTCTCGGGGTAGAGCGGCTGCGGCTCCTTGTAGGGCCAGTACTCGTAGCCGCCGATGTAAAAGCCGTTGATGCTCGTCTGCGTCGGGAGCGTCTCGCCGCCGTTCTCGCCGTTGGGGCGGAAGCGGCGGAGCTCGTCGTCCTCGGTGGCCGTGTCGTCGTCCTCGGCTTCGGCCGAGCAGCCGGACGCGAGGGCGGTGAGGGTTCCGACGGAGAAGAGGAGTGCGAAGAGGCGGCGCTTCATCGTGTCACCCACTTATGCACACATCAAACCACCGAATCGCGCCGTCAGGTGCCCATGATCTCCACACGTTGGGAGCGCCGGTGGGGGACGGGCCCGCGCCTTCTGAGGGAACGCCGATCCACCGGCGCCCCGCGCCGCCGAAGATCTCGACGCCGAATGCGTTAGGGTGCGTCGCGATGGCAACCGACGTCCTCACCTACTCGCTCGAAGGCACCACCGCGATCGTCCAGATGGACGACGGCAAGGCGAACGCGCTCTCCGAGACGATGATCGACGCGCTCCTCGAGGCGCTCGCGCGCGCCGAGAAAGAGGCGAGCGCGATGGTCCTCACCGGCCGTCCCGATCGGTTCTGCGCCGGGTTCGATCTGCGCGTCATGATGCAGAGCCCCGACGCCGCCAAGGCCCTGCTCTCGCGCGGCTCGGACCTCCTCATGAAGCTCTACGGGGCGAAGGTGCCGCTCGTCATCGCGAGCACCGGCCACGCGCTCGCCGGCGGCGCCCTCGTGCTGCTCACCGGCGACGTGCGCATCGGCGCCGAGGGCCCCTACCGGATCGGCCTCAACGAGGTCTCGATCGGCATGCCGGTCCCCGTGCTGGCGATGGAGCTCGCGCGCGATCGCATCACACCGGCGGAGCTGACGCGGGCGACGCTGCTGGCGCACATCTACAATCCCGCCGGGGCCGCCAAGGTCGGCTACCTCGACGCGACCGCTCCGGCCGACGCCGTGCTCGACGTCGCGAAGGCGGAGGCCGCGCGCCTCGCAGGCCTCGCGCGTCCCGCCTTCGAGGCGACGAAGACACGCCTGCGCGGCAAGACGATCGCGCACATCGTCGCGACGCTCGCCGACGACATGAAGAGCCTGCTGACGCCGACGGCGTGAGCGGCCATCGAAGCGAGCGGCGGCTCGCCGTCGACGGGCCCCGGACGGCGGCTCGTCGTCGAGCGGGCGGCGGCTCGCCGTCGAGCGGGCCCGGGCGGCCGTCGAGGAGGGCCCGCAGAATGCGCGGACGGGATGCGCGTAAACGTGCGGACCTTCGTGGACCGCGCAGCGCGCGCCGGACGAAAAATCCTCGCGCGGTGGAATGAGACGCGCCTCCCGCAGGAAATTCGGAGCTTCGCCTTGCCGAAGCGGCGTTCGCAGCTCATACCCACCCGCGCGTGGACCTCGCCTACATCGCCCACTCCGAGCGCTGCGCCCTTCTCCTCGACGGCGACGGCGTCTGCCGTTGGGTGGTCCCGAAGGTGAACGCCGACGACGCCACCGTCGCCGCCGCGCGCCGGTGCGTCGGCGCGCAATACGTCGCCGCGCTCGATCGCGACGCCCCCGGCTTCATGGGCCACGAGCCGCGCGTCGGGACGAACCTGCTCTTCGCCCTCGTGACGGACGGACGTGTCGCCCTCGTGCGCTTCGGGCCCCTCCAGAAGTTCGAGAAGCTCGACGCCCTGTGCGCCACGCCGAGCGCCACCGCGCGGGAGTCGGCCGCGGCGGTGACCACGCCGTCCCCGGCACGCGACGTCGCCAGCCCTGGCGGTGTCCTCCCGACCGCCGCCGAGAGCGAGCCCCCGCCCACCGTCGCGGACTTCCCCGACCTCGAGGACGTCATCGCGTCGTTCTCGCCGGATCCGGTCGCCGACGACGCGGCGCTCCTCGCGCGCGCCGACGCCGCGCGCGAGCTGGAGCCGCTCGTCATCGTCGATCCAGCGGCCCTCGGGCCGGCACCACCCGAGCCGCGCGAGCTCGAACCGCTCGTCATCGTCGAGCCGGACCACGGCGCCGAGCGCGGGCCGGGCTACGACCGGGCGGCGCCCACGCCAGAGTCCTCCGCCAAGCTTCCGCCTGCCTCGGCGCCCGCGCCTCGGTCCGTGGTCGAGCCGAGACCCACCGAGCGTGGCCTCGGCCAGGACCCGGCCGCTCGCGCCGGCGCAGCGGCGGCCCGGGAGCCCGCGCCGCCGGGAGAGCGCACGCGCGGCGACGGCGCGGACGCGGAGATCGCGCTCACCCTCGACGCGAGCGGCGAGCTCGACATCGTCACGACGGCGTTCGCGCGCTCCGAGCGGTTCGTCGCCATGCTCAAGTCGGCGGCCGATCTCGAGATCGACACCGGCTCGTTCTCGCGCGCCTCGAGCCGCGACCTCGACGTCGATTCGTTCATGGCGGACACCGAGCACGAAGCCGTCCGCCCGTCCGGCTTCGTGATGCGACGCGCGCGCGACATCAGCGGCCCCGACGCGCCGCCGGCCCCGGCGCCGACGCACGACGAGACGTTCGCGACCGACGACGAGACACGCCGGTTCTCGCGCGCCGCCGGCGGCGCGCTCTTCGAGGAGCTCGATCCCCCCTCGAGCCGCGCCGCCCCGGCTCGACGCGGGATGCTCCCCCGCCGCTGATCACCCGCCGTCCCGCCACGGACGCCCCCCGCCGCGCATCGCCCAGCGCACGCACGGCGAAGGCGCGCGCCACGCGGAGATTCCCGTGCCACCGTGACAGCGCGCGAGAGACACGGCTACGTCGACGAAGGCGGAGATTCGCGTGCGACCGCGGCGGGAGGCGTTACGTTGCGGCCCCGATCCAGGACCTCGCCATGTCGTCCTCCCTCGAGCGCTACTACGTCACGCTCGGCGCCGCGTTCGCGCGCGGGCGCCTCGGCGCGGCGTTGCCGAGCTCCGCCCTCACCGACGACGAGGAGGCGTTCCGGGCGGGACTTGCGCGTGGCCTCCGAATGCACAAGTTCAAGCGCCTCGACGACCGCCTCCTCGCGCGCGTTCGCCGCGTGCTCTCGATGCTCGCCGGTCTCGCGCCGGCGAGCCTCCTCGACGTCGGCAGCGGCCGCGGCGCGTTCCTCTGGCCGCTGCTCGACGCGTTCCCCGACCTCTCGGTCACCGCGATCGACCGGGACGAGCGGCGCGCGACCGATCTCGCGGCCGTCGCGAGTGGCCTCACGCACCTCTCGGCGCGGCAGATGGACGCGACCGCGCTCTCGTTCGGAGATGGCGCGTTCGACGGCGCGACGCTGCTCGAGGTCCTCGAGCACATGCCCGAGCCTCGGCTCGCCGCGCGCGAGGCCGTGCGCGTCGCGCGGCGGTTCGTCATCGCGTCCGTACCGTCGAAGCCGGACGACAACCCGGAGCACATCCACCTGTTCGACCGCGCCTCGCTGACCGCGCTCTTCACGGACGCCGGCGCGCGCCGCGTCACCATCGAGCACGTCCCGGGCCATCTCGTCGCGCTGGCGCTGCTCGACGGTGCGCCGAGCTGAGCGGCGCGCGCCGCCGGGGCCCGATCGTCGCGAGGTTCGTCCGCCGGGCGAGCGTGGACGCGAGCGCCGCCTTACCCTGCCTCTCCCGCCATGTCCCCGCCGCCGATCCTCAAGTACCCGCGCACGCGCCACGTCGAGGGCTCCCGTCTCCAGCCCGGCGACCAGGACCTCGACGCCGTGCCGTGGCGCGACGTCGGCGGACGGCACCTCGTGGTCGAAGAGAAGATCGACGGCGCGAACGCGGCGATCCGCTTCGCTCCCGACGGCACGCTGCTCCTGCAGAGCCGCGGGCACTACCTCGCCGGCGGCGCGCGCGAGAGGCACTTCGCCGCGCTCAAGCCATGGGCGCAGGCCCACGCGGCGAGGCTGCGCGAGGTGCTCGCGGATCGCTACGTGATGTACGGCGAGTGGGTCTACGCCAAGCACACGGTCTACTACGACGCGCTCCCTCACTACTTCCTCGAGTTCGACGTCCTCGACACCGCGACCGGCGCGTTCCTCTCGACGCCGCGCCGTCGCGCGCTCCTCGCGCCGCTCCCCGTGGTGAGCGTGCCCGTCCTGCACGAGGGACCGCTCCGCGGGCTCGCCGCGCTCCTCGACCTCGTCGGCCCATCGCGCTTCAAGACCGGCGCGTGGCGCGAGCACCTCGGCGAGGAGGCGCGCAGCCTCGAGCTCGACGTCGCGCGTGTGATCGACGAGACCGACGCGTCGAACGACATGGAAGGCCTCTACATCAAGATCGAGGACGGCGACCGCGTCGTCGAGCGCCTCAAGTGGGTCCGGCCCGGCTTCCTCACCTCGGTCGTCGACTCGGGCACGCACTGGCTGGCGCGCCCGATCGTCCCCAACCGACTCGCAGGCGACGCCTCGCTCGACTCGCTGTTCTTCGCCCCCGCGAGAGACGGCCACGAGGAGGAGCCGCGATGAGCCTGCACGATCGGCTCCTCGTCCCGCGCGCCCCCGCGTTCACGGTCGACTGGCCCGCGATCGACGCCCGCTTCGACTGGATCCGCGCGATGAAGGGCGTAGAGCAGGATCCCGTCCACCACGCCGAAGGCGACGTCTGGGTACACACGCGCCTCGTCGCCGAGGCGATGGCGCGGCTCGACGCGTTCCGCCACCGGCTCGACGACGAGCGCCGCGCGATCGCGTTCGCCGCCGCGCTCCTCCACGACGTCGCGAAGCCCACGAGCACGCAAGTCGGAGGTGACGGCCGCGTCACCGCGAAGGGACACTCGGCGAAGGGCGCGGCGCTCGCGCGGCGCATCCTCTGGCGCGCGGGCGCGCCGTTTCACGCGCGCGAGACGTGCGCGGGCCTCGTCCGCCACCACCAGGTGCCGTTCTGGCTGCTCGAGCGCGACGATCCGTTCGAGCTCGTCGCCCGGATCAGCCATACGACCCGCTGCGATCTCCTCGCGCTCCTCGCCGAGGCCGACGCGCGCGGCCGCACCTGCGACGATCCGGCGCGCATCCTCGATAACGTCGCGCTCTTCGTCGAGTACTGCCGCGAGCGCGCGTGCCTCGACGCGCCGCTCGCCTTCCCGTCCGATCACGCCCGCTTCCTCTGGTTCGGAGGGCGGCAGCGCGATCCCCTCTTCGCGCCGCACGAGGCGTTCCGCTGCGAGGTCATCCTCATGTCGGGCTTCCCCGGCGCGGGCAAGGATCGCTGGATCGCGGAGAACCTCGCCGGCTGGCCCGTCGTCTCGCTCGACCGCTTGCGCGACGAGCTCGACGTCGCGCCGACCGACGATCAAGGCCGCGTCGTGCAGGAGGCGCGGGACGAGGCGCGCGCGCACCTCCGAGCCGGCCGGAGCTTCGCCTGGAACGCGACGAACCTGAGCCGGCGGATCCGAGCGCAGTGCCTGCGGCTCTTCGCCGACTACGACGCGCGCGTGCGGATCGTCTACGTCGAGGTGCCCGAAGCGACGCTCCACGCGCAGAACCGATCGCGCCGCGTCCCCGTTCCGGATCACGTCCTCGAGGCGCTCCTCGACCGCTGGGAGGTCCCCGACGTCACCGAGGCCCACGAGGTGACCTACGCGGTCGCCACGGAGTGACGTCGACGCGAGGCGGCGCCGAACGCGCGCGAGGACGGATCCCCCGGCGCCGCCCCCACGAAACCGCTCGGGTTTGCGGCCGGCGGAAGGAGCCGCGCGCGCGGTGGGCGTTCGGGCTAGACTGAAGCTTATGCGTGCGCTTTCGCGACTGGCGCTGGCCGGCTCGACGGCGCTCGTCGCGTGCAACGCGATCGTCGGGTTCGGCGACCTCGAGAGGGTGACGGGCGCGACCGAGCGCCCCGGCGACGACTCCGGCGACGAGCCGCCGGAGCGCGACGCGACGCCCGCCGGGGACGCGCCGTCGCCCGACGTCACGAACGGGGACGCGTGCGATCCGACCCGCCCCTTCGGCACGCCCGTGGCGCTCGAGGCGCCGGTGAACAGCACGAGCGGAGAGCAGTCCGCGACCCTCACCGCCGACGAGCTCACGATCGTCTTCTCGCGACGCGTCGATCTCTTCAACGAGTCGATCCTGATCGCGACGCGCCCCTCGCGAAAGGATGCCTTCGCCGCGCCGACGCCGATCGACGGGCTCACGCAAGGGCTGCCGATCGAGGCGGTGGGCGTGCCGGCGATGACCTCCGACGGGCTCATGCTGTTCTTCACGGGGGAGAGCGGCGACGACGCGGACATCTACGTCGCGTCGCGCGCGGTCACCTCCGCGCCGTTCGCCGATCCGCGCCGCCTCACGCGGCTCGCCTCCCCGCAGGTCGAGGCGTACCCGGCGGTCATGCACGACGGCGCCGAGCTCTGGTTCACGTCGGAGCGGCTCGGCGGGATCACGCGCCACCTCTTCCGCAGCGTCCGAGACGCCATCGGCAACTACGACACGCCCACGCTGGTGAGCGAGCTCCGGTCGTCGAACAACGAGGCCGGGGTCGCGTTCTCGCCGGACGGCCTCACCGCCTACTTCGGCAGCCAGCGCCCGGGAGGCCTCGGCGACAGCGACGTCTGGGTCGCCAAGCGGGCGAGCCTGCAGGCGTCGTTCGGCGCGCCGACCCACGTGCCGGGGCTGAGCTCCGCGGGCGCCGACTTCCCGTCGTGGGTGTCACCCGACGGCTGCCGGATCTACCTGGCGAGCGACCGCGCGGGCTCGATGGACATCTTCGTGGCCTCGCGTCCCTGACGCGCGCGCCGCGACGCTACACGCGGTTCGCCGGGCGCCGGCCGCGAGCTCCCGCCGGTCGGACGCGGACGCGCGCGCTCTCGAGGCCGAGCGCCGCGGGCAGCTCGCGCACGTCATCGATCAGCGCCGTGTGCGGGTGACCGGCGAGCGCGTCGCGCGCGTGCGTGCCGTACGTGACGCCGATGTTCCAGCGGCATCGCGCGTTGGCGCCTTCGCCCAGGTCGGCGGGCGTGTCGCCGACCTTGGCGACCGTCGCCACGTCGGTCACCCCCACGCGCCGCATCGCCTCGAACAGGAGGTCGGGCGCGGGACGCCCTCGACGCACCTCGTCGCTCGCCACGCGCACGTCGACGAGGCCCTCGGCGAGCCACCCCAGACGATCGAGGATCGCGTCCGCGACGACCGCCGAGAAGCCGGTGTCGATCGCGATCTTCGCGCCGCGCTCGCGGAGGTCGTCGAGCGTCTCCTCGACGCCGGCGATCGGCACGACGGCCCCGGGTGAGCCGTAGTGCCTCAAGATCGCGCGCTCGAAGACCGACGTAGCGCGCAGCACCCGCTCCGATCCGAGCGGCGCGATCGGCATCCCGTCGTGCTGCGCGAGGAGCTGAGCGATCGCCACGGGCTTCGGCAGGCCCATCACGGCGTTCGCGGCCTCGTGGTCGACGGTGACGTCGACCGCGCGCACCGCCTCGACGAGACAGCGAGCGACGACGTCGTGATCCTCGATCGTGGTGCCAGCGAGGTCGAGCACCACGAGCGCGAGCGAAGACGGCATGGACGGATCCTCCTCGCGGCCCTCCTGCATTTTCCAAGCGCGCCGCGAGCGCGAGATCGGGCGGCGGCGCGCCCACCCGCGGTGCGGCGGAGAGCGACGCATGTGCGCGGGCGGCCTCCACCCCGGAGCTGCGCCCTGAGAGCTCCGCCCTGGACGTCTCCGCCCTGGGAATGGACGCCCCGCGTCGATGGTACTCTCGAGACGTGATCTCACGACGCCTCCTCTTCTTCGCCGGGCTCGCCGGAGCTCTCCTCGCCGCCAGCGCCTGCTCGAAGCCCGAGCCGCCCACGCTCGTCCCGAAGGAGGCGAAGGTCACCGCGATCGGGCCGCTGGGGCTCGACATCCTGCTCCGCATCGAGGCGACGAACCCCAACCGGATCACGCTCTCCACCCAGAACGTCACCGGGAAGGCCACGCTCGACGGCAAGTGGGACCTCGGGACGGTGACCGTCGCGCAGCCGCTCGTTCTCCCCCCGAACGTACCGACGACGATCGACGTCCCGATGAAGCTGCCGTGGAGCGACGTGAAGGCGCTCGGCGCGCTCGCGACGGCGACGGGCCCGATGCCCTACACGATCGAGGGCACCGTGGGCGTCGGCGGCGAGAAGCTCAACGTGAACCTCCCGTTCTCGATCTCCGGGACGATCACCCGCGAGCAGATCGCGAGCGCCGCGCTCAAGGCGATGCCGGCGCTCCCCGGCCTCGACCTCGGCGCGCCTCGGTAGCGGGAGCGATCACCGCTTCCGGATGAGGCCTTCCTGGGCCGTGGAGGCGACGAGCCGGCCGTCCTTCGCGAACACGAGCCCGCGCGCGAGGCCACGCGCCCCGTAGGCGCTCGGGCTGTCCATCACGTAGAGCAGCCAGTCGTCGATCCGCGCCGGCCGATGGAACCACATCACGTGGTCGATGCTCGCGATCTGCATCCCGGGCGTGAGCCACGTCACGCCGTGCGGCAAGAGCGCCGTGGTAACGAAGGAGAAGTCCGACGCGTAGGCGAGCAAGTACGCGTGGAGCGCGGGATCGTCCGGCAGCGGCGCGATCGCCCGGAGCCACACCATCCGCTGCGGAGGATGCTTCCGCGGGTGGAAGAGGTCGTCCTCCTCCTCGACGACGCGGAGCTCGATCGGACGCTCCGCGGTCGCGCGATCCATCGCGAACTTGGGCAGGCGCCCGGCCGCGGCGGCGAAGCGCTCTTGATCGGTGCGCAGCGTCTCCGGCGCCGGCGCCGCGGGCATCGGCTCCTGGTGCTCGAAGCCCGGCTCCTCCTTCTGGAACGAGGCGGCCAGGTTGAAGATGGCCTTGCCGCTCTGGATCGCGACGACGCGGCGCGTGGTGAACGACGAGCCGTCGCGGATGCGGTCGACGTCGTAGACGATCGGCTTCGAGACGTCGCCGGGCCGGAGGAAGTAAGCGTGGAGCGAGTGCACGTGGCGCTCGCTCGGGACCGTCTGGGCCGCCGCCGAGAGCGCCTGCCCGAGCACCTGCCCGCCGAAGACGGTCCCCCACCCGAGGTCCTGACTCTGCCCGCGGAAGAGGTTCTCTTCGATGCGCTCGAGCGCGAGCAGCTTCACCAGATCATCGAGGACGCCAGCCATGCGAGCGACGAGCGTAGTACCGCCCACGCGGAGTGCGTACCGCTTTCGGGCCGGGTCCCGCGCGCGCCACGCGCGCGGGACGAGGACGTCACCGCCAGGCGAGGAGGCCGGCCGCGAGGAGGACCTCCAGAGCGCGGAGGACCTCGCCGGTCGAGAGCGCGCCGCCCTTGGCGGCGACCTGGAGCACCTCGCGGAGGGTCACGGGCCGCGGGACGAGCTCGAGCAGCCCCGCGATCGCCGGCGGCCACGTCACGCCCTCGAACGAGAACAGCGCGTCGCGCGGCGACGACGGGCCGAGGACGCGATCGAGGTCGGCGCGGTGCTCCGCGAGGAGCGTGTCGCCGGGCTTCGCCGTCTCGAGCCCGGCGAGCATGAGCGCGGGCAGCTCGAGATCGAGCGGGAACTCGACGTGAGGCGCCGTGTGACCGCGATAGAACGTGAAGGTTCCGCCGCGCCAGAGGAACAGGTCCGCGACGCGGTCGCGGCCCTGCTCGCGGATCGCGCGGAAGATGTCGACCGGGCCGACGAGGCCCATCGAGATGAGCGTGTCGCCCATGCGGCCGCTGTAGCGAGGGAGCACCGCGAGCGCGAGGTCGAGCTCCTCGCGCTCGAGCTTCCCGCGCCGCACGAGGTACTCGCCGAGCAGCTCGCTCGCGTTGCTGGACGCGACGTGGTGGAGCTTGCCGTGGACGAAGTAAAGCTCCTTCTTCCCTCCGCGCGACGCCGGCGGCCCGCCGGGCCCGTCGCCCTCCGCGCGCTCGACGAAGAGTACGCCGGTCTCGCTCTGCGCGAAGACGAGCATCAGCGTCTCGAGCATCGTCTGCGGGCCGATGTGATCGCTCAGGTCCGGCGTGCCGGGTCCCTGCAGCTGGCTCGTCGTCGCGCCGGGCGCGGGGAAGAAGCGCGCGAGCTCGTCGATCTCCTCGGCCATCTGGAAGCCGCGGCCGACGAAGTCGATCCGGTCTCCGCGCTCGATCTGCCCCGTCGCCAGCGCCTCCATGAGGCGCGCGAACGTCCACGGTCCGAGCGTGGTGCCGTCCGTCTTCAGGACGTGGGACGGCAAGAGCTCGTACTCGGACGTCTTCACCTCGGAGGACTCCTCGTCCTCCTCGAGGTCGGCCTCGTCGAGAGACACCGGCTCGGCGGCGGCCGGCGGCGAGGCGATCCTGGCCGGCGCCGGCGGAGGCGGGGGCGCCTGCGGTCGCACCCGCATCGCGGCGCTGCCCTTCTGCGCGGTCAGCTTGTCCGACGAGCTTGCCGCCTTCACCCAGCGGACGCGCGCGGCGATCTCGCGCGCCGCGAGCCGCTTGTCCGCCTCGAACGGCGCGAGCGCCGCCGCGAACGACGTCGCGTCGGGGTAGCGCTGCGCGGGGCTCCGTGAGAGCGCTCGCTGCATCACCTCGAACAGCCCCGGCGGCAGGCGCGGCTTGATCTCCGAGAGCGCGTCGATCTTGCAGTCGCGGATCGCGAGGAGGATCGCGAGCTGACCGCCGCCGGGGAAGAGCGGACGGTTGAGGAGCATCTCGGCCAGCACCGTCGCGAGGCTGAACAGGTCGGCGCGCTGATCGCTGGTCTCCCCCGCGACCTGCTCGGGCGCGAGGTAGGCGAACTTGCCCTTGAGGACGTGCCCCGCCTCGCTGCGCAGCGTCGCGCGCGTCGTCGAGCGGGCGATCCCGAAGTCGCCGAGCTTCACCGTGCCGCTCTTCGACAGGTAGACGTTCGACGGGCTGACGTCGCGGTGGACGATCCCGAGCGAGCCGCCCGACGTCGGATCGAGCGCCGCGTGGACGCTCTCGAGCGCGCGGAGCACCTCGCGCGCGATGTGGACCGCGACGCCGATCGGCAGAAACTCCCCCTCCTGCCGGAGGCGGCGCAAGAGGCGGTAGCCGTCGACGCCGTCGATGTACTCCATCGCGAGGTACGGCTCGCCGCGATCGTCCTTCCCGGCGTGGAAGACGGTGACGACGTTCTCGTGGGTGACCGACGCGTGGAGGCGCGCCTCGCGCTCGAACATCGTCCGGCCCTCGGCGTCCGACGCAAAATGCGGGAGGAGCCGCTTCACGACGAGGCGCTCCGGCAGATCTGGCGCCGGCGTGGCGGGCCGCGCGAGATAGACCTCGGCCGTCCCGCCGACCGCGATCCGCGCGTCGAGGAAGAAGGGGCCGAAGCGATGCGAGGCGGTCACGCAACCCGAAATGGTAGCGATTCCGCCGTCGTATGTCACCAACGCATCCTCGTCGCTCGCCGATCTCCCGCGGCGCGGTGATAAGCTCCGCGCCCGTGAAAATGCTGAGTGATTCTTCGCGCTCGAAGCGGCCCGCGCGCCCGGTGGCCCGCGCCGTGCTCGCCCTCTTCGTCGCCTTCCTCGGGTGCTTCTGCTTCCTCTCGGCCTGCGAGGGCTGCCGGCCCTCGACGACACCGGCGGACGGGACGACCGCGACCGCGGTCGAGGCGCCGCGCGCGCGGCTCTACCTCGTGTCGGACCTCGCCGGCGCGCTCGAGCCGTGCGGGTGCGTGAAGGATCAGCTCGGCGGGATGGATCACTTCGGCGCGCTCGTCACGGCGGAGAAGAGCAAGGTCGGCGACTACGCGACGCTGGCCGCCGGTCCCCTGTTCTTCATGGACATGGACATCTCCGAGGAGAAGAAGAGCCAGGAGGTCGCGAAGGCCGAGACGATCGCGACGACGCTGAAGACGCTCAAGCTCGCCGCCTTCGCGCCCGCGAAGAACGGCTTCGCCGCCGGGGGCGAGACCCTCGCCCGACTGCGCGACGCGAGCGGCGCCACGCTCGTCGCGGCGAACCTGACCGCGGGGACGCTCGCGCCCGCGAAGACGAAGATCGTGGAGGTCGGCGGCCTCAAGATCGGCGTCATCGGGGTCGCGGCGCCCGACAAGGCGGAGCCGGCGCCGGGACGCAAGGAGGCGCCGCTCGCCGACGTCGTCTCCTCGCCGGCGATCCCGGCCGTGAAGGCGGGCGTCGCGGCGCTCAAGAAGGAAGGCGCCCAGGCGATCGTCGTCCTGGCCGCCGTCGGGCGCGGCGAGGCGAAGCGCATCGCGGACGACAACCCCGAGCTGCTCGCGATCCTCGTCGGCTCGACCGGGGCCAGCGGCGACGCGAACACGAAGGCCGCGCCGCCGGAGAAGGTCGGCGACGTCCTCGTGGTGGAGACGGCGAACCACCTCCAGACCGTCGGCGTGCTCGACATCCACGTCCGCGGCGACGCGCCGAGGACGGGCCTCTTGAAGCTCGCCGACGGCACCGGCATCGAGCGGATGCAGAAGCGCGAGGAGCTCACCGGCCGGATCGACGAGCTCCGGAAGAAGATCGCGACGTGGGAGACCGACAAGTCGATCAGCCCGAGCGACGTCGCCGCGCGGAAGGGCGACGTCGCGAAGCTCGAGGCGGAGCGCGACGCGCTCGACAAGGCGCCCGCGGCCGCGTCCGGCAGCTCGTACCGCTACGTGATGCGCGAGATCCGCGACGGGCTCGGCGCCGACGAGGCCGTCAAGGCGCAGATGGGTGCGTTCTACAAAAAGGTGAACGACGCCAACAAGCTGGCCTTCAAGGACAAGAAGCCCGCCCCCGTCGCCAAGGGCGAAGCGAGCTACGTCGGCGTCGAGGCCTGCGCGAACTGCCACGAGGACGCGAAGAAGGTCTGGGACGGCACCGGTCACGCCCACGCCTACGCGACGCTCGAGAAGCAATTCAAGGAGGCGAACCTCGACTGCGTCGGCTGCCACGTCACGGGCTACGACAAGCCCGGCGGGAGCACGGTCACGCACGTATCCGATCTCAAGGACGTGCAGTGCGAGGTCTGTCACGGCCCCGGCTCGCTCCACGCGGCGAAGCCGGACGACGTGAGGATCCCGGTCGCGAAGCCGACGCCGGACTCGTGCATCGCCTGCCACCACCCGCCGCACGTCCATACGTTCGACGCCAACGCGAAGATGTCCGACATCCTCGGCCCGGGTCACGGGCGACCGCTCAGCAAGTAAGGCGGCGCGCGACGACCGCGGCGGAGCCCGCGCGGCGACGCGTTGAGGCCCCGATCGCGAGCGGCGACGACGGCCGCGTCGAGACCGCGAGGGCGCGCGGCGTCAGTCGGCGTGGAGATCCTTGTCGTCGGACTCGTCGGGGACGTCGGCCGCCGACGGGAGGGCCACGCCGTCGATCAGCGCGTCGAGATCGGCGCGCTTGCGCGCGAACGAGTCGCGATCGGCCGGCGGCAGGACGCGCACGCCGTCCATCTTGAGCCCGAGCGGATCGACGAAGACGCCGTTCTTCTTCACCACGAAGTGAAGGTGCGGCCCGGTCACGCGCCCGGTCTGCCCGACGTAGCCGACGAGCTGACGCTGCTCGACCTTCTGGCCGGCGCGGAGGCCGGCGGCGAAGCCCTTGAGGTGGCAGTAGGCGGTGTGGATGCCGCCGCCGTGGTCGATCTCGACCATGTTCCCGCAGGGGCCGCTGTTCCGCGCGTTCACGACCGTCCCCGCCGCCGAGGCGTAGACCGGCGTGCCGGTCGACGCGCCGAAGTCGACGCCCTGGTGCGGCATCACCGTCTTGAGGACCGGGTGGAGGCGCTTCGGGTTGAAGCGCGACGTGACCCGCGCCAGCGCGAGCGGCGAGCGGAACTGGCCGTGGAAGGGCTGCCGCGCCTTCGCGTCGTAGAAGCCCGGCGCCGGCGCGCGCCGCGCCGAGCCGAGCCCCTCGCGCGGATCGCGCTCGTAGTAGTAGACGCGGAGTGGCGAGCCCGCCTTCGGCACGAACTCGATCGCCTCGACCTTCACGCGGGCGAACGCGCCCTCGACCCACTCCTCGGCGGCGGCGACGCGCATCCGCGCGCCGGGGCGGATCGACCCGGGCTCGACGTGCCCCTCGAGCGCGTCGTCGACGGCGAGGGCGATCTCCGGGCGCATCCCGGCGGCGGAGATCGACGTGGAGAGATCGGCGTTCACGACGAAGCCGTGCGCGAGCCGACGACGCTCGACGAACAGCTCGAGCTTCTTGACGGTGATGCGGCCCTCGGCGTCGCCGCCGTCGACGCGCGCCTGCCAGACGTCGACCGGCGACGTGGCGTACTCGAACGCGAGCAGCGTCCCCTTGCTCTTGTCCCTGGCGAGCACGAAGGTGTCGCTCTCGCGCGGCCGGTCGAGCCGGCGGACGCCCTCGAACGCCTGCGCCAACCGGCGGATCTCGGCGCGCGGGAGCCCCGCCTGACCGAGCGTGGCGACGAGCCCGCGCTTGCCGAACGATCCTTCGGACAGCTCGACGCCCGCGTCGCCGGCGAGGCTCGACACGCGCCAGGCCGGCGGCGGGCGAACGAGCGCCGCGCCGGCAGGAGCGCTCGCGGCTTCGGCAGGCGCGCCCTTGCCGCCCGCGTTGGTGTTCGCCGCGACGCCCGCGCTCGTCAACGAGAGCGACGGCGTCGCGACGTCGCCGCCACGACGCGGCGACGCGACGATGAGGCCGAGCCCGACCGCGACGAGCGCGCCGATCGCGCCGAGACCGAGCAGCCGCGCGCGATCGCCGCCGCCCTCGCCCGAGCCGCGCCCTCCGTCGATCGGCGCGTGCCGCGCCCCGCCGTCGCCGCTCAGGGCGTCCGCGCCGCGGGACGCCGGCGCCGTCTCGTGCTCGTCGAGCAGAGCACGCTCGTCGAGGGGAGCGTCCTCGGGGGCAGGAGCTCCGAGGAAGGCTTCCTCCTCGGGAGGATCGGAAAGGCGACTCGGCTGGACCATCGTTTCTCGGACGGCTCGTCCCGGCCCCGCGAGCCATCGCGTCTTCGGGCGTTCCCTCCCCGCGCGAGCGCGGAGATTCCGTGAAGCGCGCGGTCCATAGCCTCTGATACCGTCTGACGCAACCTGACGGCGTCCGATCGGATGGTTGGAGCTCTCACTTTCTTCGCCGACAGCAAGAGCGATGCCCACGCGCGCGCGGCGCTTCACGCTTCCCCGTCCGGCGAAAAGACGAGTAATGTTCGTCTCCATGGCCGAAGCGCCGCGCTCGTGCCGCATCGGGCGACGCGATCGGCGCGGATCTGCGAAGGAGGGATGCCTTGAATGAGCGTGTGAAGCAGCTCCTCGTCCTCGGTCGCGAGCACTACGCCAAGCGCGAGTTCGAGAAGGCCGAGCAAATGCTTCGCATGGTCCTCGAGGAAGAGGATCGCTACGCCGACGTGCACGACATGCTCGGCGTCATCGCGCACTCACGAGGCAACTTCCTGGTGGCCGAGCGTCACTTCGAGCGCGCGCTCGAGATCAACCCCGCGTACACGGAGGCCGCGCTCAACCTCGCCGTCACGTACAACGATCGCGGCAAGTACGAGAAGGCGCGCGAGGTCTACGGGCGCATCAAGGTGGGCCCGTCGGGGACGGCGCAGGGGCTCGACCCGTTCGCGCGCGGCAAGATCGCCAACATGCACGCCGACCTCGGGCAGGCGTACCACGACGCCGGGCTCGTCCGCGAGGCGATCGGCGAGTACGAAAAGGCCGTCGGCCTCTGCCCGCAGTTCGCCGATCTCCAGACGAAGCTCGGCGCGCTCCTCCGCGAGATAAGCGATCTCCCGAGCGCGCGCGCGCGCTACGAGGCCGCCCTCCAGGCGAAACCGAGCTACGTCCCGGCGCGCCTCCAGCTCGGCGTCCTCCTCCTCGCGGCCGGCGACTCGGCCGGCGCGGAAGAGCACTGGAGGCACGTCATCCTGCTCGAGCCCGACAACTCGCAGGCGAAGATGTACCTCCGGATGCTCGAGCGCGCCCACCCGTCGAAGCCCCCCGCGGGCTGAGCGCGCGCGCCGGCGCGGTCACGCGCGGGGCGGATCGCCCGGCGCGTCGGCCACGAACCCCTTCCAGCGACGCATGTACTCGGCGAAGCGGAGGCCGAGGCCGCGGGCGCAGAGCTCGTCGATCGTGACCGGCGGTCGTCGCGGCGCCCAGCCGTGCTCCGCGGCGCGGAGCGGCCAGTCGGGGTTGACGATCGCCGAGCGGCCGAGCGCGACGCCGTCGGCTCCGAGCGCGAGCAGGTGCTCGGCCTCGGCGCGCGTCCACACCGCCCCCGCCACGAGGAGGCTCACGTCGCGCGGGAGCGCCGCGCGGAAGAGCGGGACGGCGTGCTCGTCCGGCCGCTTCGTCGTCGGGAGATCCGCGCGCCACAGCGACGCGTGGATGAAGTCGGCGCCGTCCTCGACGAGCCATCGCGCCGTCTGCAGGCTCTCGTCGAGGTCGAGGCCCTTCGCGTTGCCGAAGTCCTCCGGCGACAGGCGCACCCCGACCGTGAACGCGGGGCCAGTCCGCGCGCGCACGGCGCGCGTCACCTCGCGGATGAGCCGAGCCCGGCCCTCGAGCGCGCCGCCCCACCGGTCCGCGCGCCGGTTCTGGGTGGCGCTGAGGAACTGCGTGAGGAGGTAGCCGTGCGCGCCGTGGATCTCGACGCCGTCCAGCCCCGCGGCCTCCACCCGCGCCGCGGCGTCGGCGAACTGCGCGACGACGCGCGCGAGATCGTCCTCCGTCGCCGGGCGCGCGCCCTCTTCGTCGCTCGCGCTCCACGCCGGCGTCCCGCTCACCGCCACGTCCGCGCGCAGGCCGCCGTGGAAGATCTGGACGATCGACGCGGCGCCGCGCGCGCGGAGCGTGCCGGCGAGCCGCGCGAGGCCCGGCAAGTGGAGGTCGTCGAACACCCCGAGCTCGCCAGGCCATCCCTGGCCGTCCTTCGCGACGTGGGCGGCGCAGGTGATCAGCGCGCCGAACCCGCCGTCCGCGCGCGACGCGAGCCACGCGAGCTCTCGATCGGAGAGCGTGCCGTCGTCGTGACTCTGCTGGTTGGTCATCGGCGCGAGGAGCACGCGGTTCTTCGCGCGGAGCCCCGTGCGGAAGACGAGCGGATCGAAGAGCGACCTCATCGGAGACACCCTACGCCAAGCCCCCGCGCCGTGTCAGGCCGCGTCGGTCGACGCGTCGAGCGCCTTCGGGTCGCCGACGACGACGTCCGCGTCGAGGACGTCCGCGAAGTGGCGGTGCGAGGCGCGCGCGACCTCTTCGATCGACGGCGGCGCGACGCCGAGGCGCGCGAGCGACGTGACGTCGAGCTCGCGGATCCCGCAAGGCACGATCAGATCGAAGCCGGAGAGGTCGGTGCTCACGTTGAACGCGAAACCGTGCATCGTCACCCAGCGCGACAGGCGGACGCCGATGGCGCCGATCTTCGCCAGGCGCGCGCCGTTGGGCACGCCGATCGACGCGTCGCGCGCGCGGTCCTCGTCCCACTCGCCGGGCGCGGCCTCGTCGACCCAGACGCCGACGAGCTTGGAGTCGCCGGGCACGACGCCGGCGGCGACGCCGTGGTCCTTCGCCAGCCGGACCATCACCTCGGCGAGATCGCCGATGTACCGCCGGACGTCGCAGCGGTCCGGCTTGAGGTCGACGATCGGGTAGGCGACGAGCTGGCCCGGCCCGTGGAAGGTGACGTCCCCGCCGCGGCCGGTCTCGACGAGCTCGACGCCCTTGGCGGCGCGCTCGTCGTCGGGGGCGAGCACGTTGTCGGCCTTCGCGCTCCGGCCGAGCGTGATGACCGCGTCGTGCTCGAGCAGGAGGAGAACGTCCCCCACGCGGCCGGCGATGCGCGCCTCGATGAGCCTCTGCTGGAGGCGATGCGCGGCGTCGTAGCCGATCCGTCCGAGCCAGTACGCGGTGAGCTTGCGCCTCATGGCGCCTTACTTGGCCTCGAACGGTCCGCGATACAAGCCCCCGCTGGCGCCAGAGCTACCCGCCCGCGCCAGAGCTCGCCCCGGCGCCGTCACTTCGCGACGTTTCGGACCGGCGCGTCCTCGTGCGCGCTCGGGGCGACGAGCGGGAGCGCGTCGTCGTAGCGCTCCGGACGCACGACCGGGGGCTCGCCGGGCGTCTTCCTCCCCTTCGCGCGGCCCCTCCGCGCGGCGTCGAGCGCGCCCGCGTCGGCGGCCGCGGGCGCGCCCGTGAACCCGAGCGCGACGATGAGGATGCCGGCCGCGACGGCGAACAGATCGTACTGGAGCGTAGGGGCCGCCTTCACGGCGAGCGACGCGCCGATCGCGAAGGCCGCGAGCTTCGCGAAACGAAGCGTCGCCCAGCGGGCCTCCGCGGCGTGCCCGGCCCCGGCGCCGAGCGCCGCGCGGACGATGTTTCCCGCGAGGTCGGTCGCCGGGCCCGTGAGGTGGGTGACGCGGATCTTGTTGTCCGTCGCGAGGCCGAGCGACGCGTTGACCATGCCCATCACGGCGGCGAGGAGGCCGAGCATGATGAAGGCGCGCTCGTTGTCGTGGTCGTCGACGCCGAACGCGCCGAAGACGCCGCTCTTGCCGGCGACGGCGATCCCGAGCAGGGTCGCGAAGGAGCCGAGGAGCGGCAGGGCGAACGCTGCCTTGGGCCTCGAGCGCATCGTCTCGCCGATGAGGAACGCGATGATCCCGCCGCCGACGAACGCCGAGATGACGAACGCGTAGTCGGCGGCGCGCGGCGAGTCGGCCGCCAGGTTCGTCACGTTCCCCGTGATGTGGGTGACGAAGTTCTTGCATGCCATGACGGCGCTGGCATTCACGAACCCCGACGCGAGCGTGAACAGGGTCCACCCCAGCACGTGACGTGGGGCGAAGATACGCTCTTCGTTCGCGAATACACCCATCGGAGAGTCGATACGGCTCGGGGATCCTCCCTGCCATTCGAAAGTCTCGAAGTCAACGTTCGACCAAAGAATGGCTCCCGCGACCTCCTGATCGCGCTCGCGAGCTCGACCCTTCGTCGCATCGGCCTCCCGAAATCACCGCACGACGACGTTCAGCTCATCTCGTCCGCGCGGGCATCCGCGGACGTCGTCGGACTCTGCGAACGCACGTCCGCCGCGTCGGCGAGGACCAACAGTGTTGGCTACGACCGACACCTTCGCGCGGAGTCGAAAGAGCGCGACCGCGCGGCCTCGGGTTCTCCGCGATGTAATTTGCAACGAACGGGCCTTTCCATGAGGCAAGGTTCTTGCGAGTCGGGCGGCCGCGTGAACTACCAGCACCTCCTTTACTTCCGAACCGTCGCCGTGCTCGGTGGCGTGACCGCCGCGGCCCAGCGGCTACGCCTCACGCCGCCCACGTTGAGCGCCCAGATCCGCACGCTCGAGGAGGCGATGGGGGTGCCGCTCTTCGACCGCTCGGCGCGGGGCATGACATTGACGGACTCGGGACGGGTCGCGCTCCGCTACGCGGATCGGATCTTCGCGCTCGGCGCGGAGCTCGAACAAGCGCTGCGCGGCGACGTGAAGCGCGTCGTCCGCGTCGGCGTCGAGTCGTCGATCGTCGCCGCCACGGTGCGCCCGCTGCTCGGACGCCTGGCCGGCTCGAACGACGACGAGCGCGTGGTCTGCTCGTTCGGCTCCCACGACGAGCTCCTCGCGTCGCTCCGGGCGCTCGACCTCGACCTCGTGCTCACCAACGTCCCGGTCACCGAGTCGACGGGCGCGGACATCGGCTCGCGGCTCGTCGTCGAGACCGACGTCGCGTTCTTCGCCGACGAGAAGACGGCGGCGGCCCTCCGCCCCGGGTTCCCAACCTCGCTCCAGGGCGCGTCGTTCGTCGCCCCGCCGAGGACGGCGCTGCGCGAGTCGATCGAGCGCTGGCTCGCGCGCGTCGGCGTGCGGCTCGCGACGAACATCGAGCTGGGCGACGCGTCGATCGCGGCCGCGCTCGCCGCCGACGGCGTCGGAATCGTCGCCGCTCCGCTCTCCGCGGAGGTGGAGCTCCGGAAGCGCTACGACCTCGCGCGGGTCGGCGTCGCGGAGAACGTGCTGGCGCAAATCCACGCCGTCGGCTCGACGGAGTCGCTCGCCACGCTCCTGCCGGCGCTCCTCGCCGAGGAGGCGGCCCCGACGCCGCGCCCCTCGAGCGACGCGCGCGCGGACGACGTCCCGAGCAGCAGGCGCGCGGACAGCGCGCCGGACAGCGAGGACGACGACGACGCGCCGAACGCGCGTGCGGCGGCGCCGGAGCTGGCCACCGTCAGCGCGAGTCAGCGCGAGTCGGTCCGGTAGTTCGGGGCCTCTTCGGTGATGATCACGTCGTGGACGTGGCTCTCGCGGAGGCCCTGAGAGGTCGAGCGGATGAACCGGGCGTGCGTCCGGAGATCCTTGATCGTGCGTGAGCCGGTGTAGACCATGTCCAACCCGCTTACCCTGAGCCGCATCACCGCCACCCTCACCGCGCTGAGCGCCGCCTCCTTGGTGGTCGCCTGCGGCGGTGCCGCCGCCCCGGAGCCCGCCGCGCCCGTCGTCGACGCGCAGGAGGTCCCCGCCGCCGCCGAAGCGGAGGAGGCCACCGGGGAGGAGGAGGCGAGCGGCGACGCAGCGGAGGCAGCCGGTGAGACCGCGGAGGCGAGCGACGCCCCGGCCGAGGAGCCCGAGCCGGCCGCGGCCGATCCGAAGAAGGACGACCCGAAGAAGGCCGCCGGCGCCAAGGCGGGCTGCGGCGCTGGCACCTGCGCGCCGGGCAAGTGTGGCGGCGCCAAGCCGGCCCCGAAGCCCGCGCAGAAGCCTGCCCAGAAGCCGGCGACGAAGAAGGCCGGCGGCGCCAAGGCCGCGTGCGGCGCTGGCACCTGCGCCTGAGCTGCGGTCGCCTGAATGCGGCGGCCGCCGCGCAGAGCGCTCGGTCGGCTCGTCTGGCGCGCGGCGCGTCATGGAGCGACGGCGCCGCGCTCGGTCGCCACGGTGGCCTCGTGGCGGTCAGAGCCTGGCGCGGTGCCGTCAGGCTCACTGCCAAACCCCCAAAAACCCTCACCCAACGCCGCGATCGCCTGGAGCGGCGACACCCTCTCGGGACGACCCGCTGGCGAGCGCCCCTGAAGAGTCAGTGAGACGCCCCATGTGTCACGCGGATGGAGTCACCACGTGAGCCGTCAGGCATACTGCGGAGTTGGGCTCGGCCTGCGCTGGGACTTCTTGGATGAGGTCATCGAGGGGCCACCGCTCGAGGTCGCCTTCTGGGAAGTCAGCCCAGAGAACCACATGCGGCGCGGCGGCTACCTGCCTTGGGCGCTCGCCCAGGTGAAGGAGCGCTACCGCCTGGTGACTCATGGGCTCACCATGAGCCTGGGCGCGTTGGATCCGCCACCTGACGATTACCTCGCGGAGCTGAAGCGCGAGATCGAGCGCATGGGGTCGCCCTGGCACTCGGATCACCTCTGCCTCAGCACCGCGGGGCCGCGCGTGCTGCATGATTTGTTGCCGCTCCAGCTCCGCCGCGAGGCCGCGCTGCGCGCCGCGGATCGTATCCGCGCGGCACAAGACCGGCTGGGCGTGCCGATGGCGTTCGAGAACATCAGCTGGTACGCGCACCTCGGCCGCCGCGAGCTGGACGAGGCGGAGTTCCTCTGCCTGGTTCAGGAGAAGAGCCAAGCGGGCCTGCTGCTCGACGTGAACAACGTCTACGTCAACTCGCAGAACCACGGGTTCGACCCCTACGCGTTCATCGCCAGCTTACCGCTCAGCCGCGTGACCCAGCTGCACGTCGCCGGGCACACGCGGCAGCCGAGCGGCATGCTGCTCGACACCCACGGCGCGCCCGTGATCGATCCGGTGCGCGACCTCCTGCGCTTCACCCTGGAGCGCACCGGCCCCTGCCCGGTGCTCCTGGAGCGCGACAACGAGGTGCCGCCGCTCAGCGAGCTGCTGGAGGAGGTGGCGTCGCTCAAGAGCCTCTACGACGCGGCGATGGCGACGCACGCCGCGAGCCAACCCAGCGAGCCGCCAATGGACAATCGCCCTCATGATGTCAGCGACCGCGCGCGTGACGAGGCCTTCGAGCGTGCGTTCGCCGAGCTGACTTGTGGCCCCGAGGTGGCGTGGGAGGACCCCGCCGCGCTCGCCGACTGGACGAGTCAGGTAGGCTTACCTGAGCCCGATCGCGCGGCGCTGCTCGAGAGCGGCTTCGGCTACCTCGGGGTGTACCGCGATCTGGTGCGCGGCAACCTCTACGGCGCCATCGAGCTCGCCATCCCCCGCGCCCTGCGGCGCCTCGGCGACGAGCTGTTCCTGGAGACGTTCGACGCCTGGCTCAGCGAGGTCGGCCCACGCACCCACTACCTGCGCGACGCCACGCGCGAGCTGCTCGACTTCGCCGAGCCACGCTGGGCGGGCGACCCGCGCGTCCCGCCCTACCTCCTGGAGCTGGCGCGCCACGAAGCGCTGCGCATCGAGGTCGGCTCCGAGCTCGCGCGCCCGCGAGACCAAGAGCCGCGGGAGCTGTCGCTCGAGGCGGGCGTGGCCTTCATCGAGGCCGCGCGGCTGGTGCGCTACCAGCACCGCGTCCACTGCCTCAGCGAGGACGAAGCAGACACGAGCCCGCCAGAGGCCGAGCCCTGCGCGCTGCTCGTCTACCGCAGCCCGAGCCATGAGGTCCGCTACCTGGAGCTCACGCCGCTGGCCGCGAGCATCCTCGAGCGCCTGCTCGCGGGGGAGCCGCTCGGCGCCGCCATCCAGCGGAGCTGTCAAGCAGCCGGCGCCCCGCTCACGGAGGAGGTGATCACCGGCGCGGCGCGGGTGCTCGCCGATCTCGCCGAGCGCGGCGCGCTGCTCGGCCCGCTCGAAACACAGGCCGAGGCTACGCGAGCGTGCCCCGAGAACGCGGCATCCACCGAGAGCGCGGCGTCAACCAGGAGCGCAGCGTCAGCCACGACCGACCGATCAGGACCCCAAGCTAGCTTGAATGGCCCTGCCTCCGGTACACTCCACGAGGGGACGCGCAGCGTACCGCCCCCGCGAGATTTGCCATGACTGAACGTGATCCTTTGAACATCACCGGCCAGCTGATCGCCGACAAGTACCAGGTGGAGCAGCTGGTCGGTGAGGGCGGCTTCGCGGTGGTGTACCGGGCGATGCACGTCATCTGGAAGAAGCCCGTCGCCATCAAGTTCTTCAATGGGCTCTCCTCGGCGCCGCAAGATCAGCGCGAGAGCCTCACGCAGGACTTCATCAACGAGGGCGCGCTGCTGACGGAGCTGTCGAGCCAGACCGCGAACATCGTGCAGGCGCGCGACGTGGGCACCTACACC
>JAHBWA010000116.1 GCA_019637195.1 Labilithrix sp.
TCTTCTTGGTGCCGTGCGAGTAGCTCGCCGTCGGCGCGTCGAGGACGTCCGCGAGCTCGAGCGCGTCGACGAGCCGCGGGAGCCGCTCGGCCAGCGCCGCCCGGTCCACGCCCCGCACGTTGGCGACGAAGTCGACGGTCTCGTTGCCCGTGAGAAAATCGTAGAACGCAGGCTCGTCGGGGCAGTAGCCGAGGCGCTCCTTCACCTCCCGCGCGGCGGTCGTGCAGTCGAGACCGCCTACCCGCGCCGAGCCGCGCGTGGGCCGGAGGAGGCCGAGCACGAGCTTCATCGTGGTCGTCTTGCCCGCGCCGTTCGGGCCGAGCAGACCGACGACCTCGGAGGGGGCGACGGCGCACGAGAGCTCCACCAGCGCCGCCTTCGCGCCGAAGTCCTTGCCGAGGCGGTCGAGCACGAGCACGGGATCGCTCAAGGGCCGAAGTGTACTCGCTCGGCCGCGCGGCGCCGCGCCTCGCCCGATTCGTCAGAGGGAGCCGCCGCGCGCGCGGCAACGCTCCTCGAGCTTCGTGATGACGCTCTCCGCCGCGCCGGTCTCCCGGGCGTGCTGCGCGGCCTCACACGGATCGCGATGCCCGCCGTCGCGGCCCCTGCCGGGCCTCGCCGTGGGCTCGGCGGTGAGCGTCGGCGCGGGCTCGACGGTGGGCTCGGGCGGGTCCTCGCCGGCGTCGTCGTCGAGGACCGCGACCGACGCGTCGCGCGGCGCGTCCTCGATCAGCGGAACGGTGTGGTGGGGCTTCGGCCGGAGCGCGACGGTGACGATGGCGACGACGATACCGACGGCGACGACCGCGAGGAGGATCCCGACGACGAGGATCAGCGTGCGCGAGCGCCCGCCCTCGCCGCCCTCGCGCGCGCGCGGCGCCGGCGGGATCGCCGCGGAGGGTCCGGATTCCTGCGGCGGCGGAGCGCCGGGGCCCGACGACGCGCCGACCGGCGGCGCCGCGACGGTGGCCACTGCCCCCGGCTGCGGCGCCATCGGCGCCGAGACCACGGTCCCGGTGGGCCCCGCGGCCGGATCGGGCGCCGCGTGCGCGGTCAGCGGGATCGTCTTCGGCAGCTTCTGCCGCGCGCGATCGCCCTCTCGGACGACGGCGCTCGTCTTCATCCGGATCACCATCGCGGTGATGTTGTCGTGTCCGCCGCGCGCGTTCGCGAGATCGACGAGCTGCCCGGCGGCCTGAAGCGGCGGGTGCGAGCCGGCGATCTCGAGGATCTCCGCCGGCTCGACGAGGTCGCTCAGGCCGTCGGAGCAGAGGATCAGTACGTCGCCGGCGACATAGAAGATCGGCTCGGCGCGGAGCTCGACCTCGACGTCCTTCGCGATGCCGAGCGCGCGGAGGATCTTGTTCGCGTCGGGGTGCTTCGCGGCGTCTTCGGCGCGGATGAGGTTCCGGTCGACCATCTCCTGGACCATGGAGTGGTCGCGCGTGACCTGGGAGATCGTGCCCGCGTGGACGAGGTAGACGCGGCTGTCGCCGACGTGCGCGACCTCCACGCCGCCCTCGTGCACGAGGACCGCCACGACCGTGGAGCCCGGCCGGTAGCCGGCCTCGGCGGTCGGCATCGACCAGATGCGCGCGTTGGCCTCTTCGATCGCGCGCACCAGCGCGACGCCGGCGGTGGTCGCGGCGGGCGCGGCTTCGACGATCTCCACGATCGTATCGATCGCCAGCTCGGAGGCCTCCTTGCCGCCCGCGTGACCGCCCATGCCGTCGCAGACGACGGCGAGCAGCCCGAGCGCCGTCTCCTTCTCGACCGAGGCGTCCTCGTTCACCTGCTTGTCCGGATCGCGTCCGGGATCGGTGCGGACGGCGGTCTCGACGCTGGGGATCTTGGAGCTCGTGCTCATTCGCTGCTCGAACGTTCTCAGTCGATCTTCACGGTGAACTCGACAGGCCCGAAGCGGAGGGTTGCAGCCGCGGGCACGGGCGTCCAGACCTGCGCGGCGATGCGCGTGCCCGAGACGTAGGTGCCGTTGTTCGACCCCTCGTCGCGCACCATCAGCTGACCTGCCTCGAACTTGAGCGTCGCGTGGATCCCGCTCACCCGCGGCTCGGAGAGCGTGATCGGGCAGGCCGCGGGATCGCGGCCGACCCGCACCTCGATCCCGCCGCGGATCGCGAACTGTCCGGCCGCGCCGACGATCGTCGCCGAGGTCGGCGTGGCGCCGTACGGGTTAGGAGGAGGCGTGAGCTCCTGAGCCTGATGCGCGCTCGTGAGCGGGAACGCCGGGCCTCCGCCCGCGGGCGACGCCCCGGAGGGTGCGGGGGCCGCGGACACCGCGGGGGGAGGAGCCGCCAGCACGGCGGTCGCGATGTCCTTGGGGAGCGGCTGACCGCAGGAAAAGCAGACCGACGCCTGCCCCGGCAGCGCGAGCGTCGTCATGCTGCAGGCGGGGCAGCGCACCTCGACCGGTGCGCCCCCCGCTGAGGCTAAAGGGTAGCCACCTCCTCCCGGTTCGGCGGGTCGAGGTTCGGGTGGCGGCGGTGGCGGCGCGAACGGCTCGGGCGCGTACGCGGGCGGCGCGGCGTGCGCCTGCGGTGCGACGTACGCCTGCGGCGCGTGGTTCTCCGGCGCCGAGCCGTAGCCGCCCGGCGGCGGGTACCCGCCACCTCCGCCGTACGGGGGCGCCCCGCCGTACGGAGGCGCGCCGCCGCCGTACGGAGGCCCGCCGCCGGCGACGATGGGCGCGGGCGGAGGCTGGTTCGAGCGCTTGCCCTTGCCGCCGCCACCCCCGCCGCCGCGGAGGAGGACGACGACGAGCAGGAGGATCACGACGACGATGCCCGCCGCGCCGAGGATGATCGGCAGGTTGAACGGCTTCTTCGTCGCCTTAAGCGTGATCACCGTCTCCGCGGTGACGCCGCTGCCGCGCTTCGCCTTGTTGTCGTAGACGACGACGCGCGTGATCATGTTCTCGCCCTCGCCCTCGAGGAGCTTCTCCTCGTCGGGGACGTTGAGGAGGACGAACGTGTCGCCGGCCTCGACGGCTCCGCCGCGGAGGTTCTGGGCGACGAGGTGCTGGATCGCCTTCTTCGCGATCTCGGGATCGTTCTTGTTGACGTTCTGGTTGGGGTTCGTGCCCGCGGGCACGAAGTACGCCTCCGCGCGGTTCTTGTCCCCGCCCCAGCAGAAATCGCCGTAGACACGGAACGTCCCGCCCGGATGCACCGGGTTCGCGTCCGCCTCCGCCTTCGTCTGGACCATGTTGATGTCGAGCGGCCAGGACGTCGGATCGATGCCGATCGGCACGTCCTTGAACGTGCCGTCGGGCTTGATCGGCGTCGCGCTCTGGAACACCAGGTTGAAGGTCTGCTCGGCGGTCGACGCGAGGCACGAGAGGCGCCACTTCACGACCCACATCGCGTTGAAGCGCGATTTGACGAGCGACAGGATCGTGGTCGCCTTGGAGACGCCCTGCCCGGTCCGGACGATGTCGAAGAAGCCGCCGATCTCGGGGTTCGCGATGTCCTGCATGAACTGCAGGTCGTTCATCGCGTAGATGTCGTTGGTGAACCCCTTCGCGTTCGGGAAGAAGATCGAGATGACCGGCAGCGGCGTCTTCGGCGCGAGCGGGTTGTCCTCGGGGAAGCGCCCCTTGTTGAAGTATTGCTTGAGGCCCTCGGCGCTGATCGCGGCGCTCGCGGCGTCCTCGCGGCCCGAGCCGTTCGACAGCAGCACCATCGCCTGGTGCATCGGGATCTTCTGGATCCCGCCCGTGTTGCCGAGGTCGCCGAAGGACTTCGTGATGTTCTTGATCTGGTTGAACAGCGGCCGCGCGCGCTGGTGCGACGGCGACGGCGACGGGTTCGCCTGGAGGATCTGGATGAGCTGCGCCTTCTGCGCGGCCGGCACCCACGACGAGTTCGCGACGTAGGGGCTGATGCGGTCGTCGAAGATGATGAGCTTCGCGATGTCGTTCGGACCGAGCGCGTTGATCATCTGGTTGGCGACCTCGCGCGCGTCCGAGTAGCGCGGGCCCATGAGGCTCGAGGCGTCGAGCGCGATCAGCCAAGCGGTGCCGACGAGCGGGTCCTTCGTCGAGGCGCCCCAGGTCGCCTTCGAGTGGAGCTTCGCGGGGTTCTCGCCGCCGTCCACGCGAACGAGCAAGCGCGCGCCCGGATCCGGGAACTGGAACGCCTTCCACATGACGTTCTTCTGCTCGACGGCGTTCGAGATGCAGTCGAGCAAGGCGTCGCCGCGCTGCGAGCCGCAGCCGGCGTTCGTCACGACCTCGCTCATCGGCGTGAACTCGACGAGCTCGATGACGGTGGTGAGGAGGGGTTGGCCGTCCTGCATGCCAGCCCGCGGATCGATCCGGAGGATGTGGGCCTCCGGAGCCGCGAGCGACGTCCGCGCGAACAGCACGATCGCGAAGAGCGTGATCCAGGCGAAAAGCCTTGCGCACATGGAGCGTTTCACGCGCGCGAGACTACTACACATCGGGCGTAATGGCGCTGCGGCCGTTGCGCCGCGGCCGTTACGCCCGATGTGCGGCCCCGGGACCCGGGCCGCGTCGACTCAGACTCGGAGACGACCGATGAGCCTCAGAGACGACCGATGACCTTGACGATCGTCGTGTAGCCGCCGAAGCGGACCTTGTCGCCGTCGCGGAGGTCGCGCTTGCCGTTGAAGCCGATGTGCTCCTCGTTGACGAACGTGCCGTTGGTCGACCCGGTGTCTTCGATCTGGACCGTACCCGCGACGCCGTCGACGACGAGCGCCGCGTGCCGCGACGAGATGGTCGCGTCCGAGAGCGGGATGTCCACCTGCTCACCGGAGTTCGCGCGCCCGATCGTCTTGCGTCCGCCGTTGAGCGCCCAGAAGTCACCCTGCGTGTTCGACTGGTACGAGACGAGGAAGCCGCGCAGCGCGTTCGGCGGGAGGTTCGGCGGGGGTTGCGGAGCCGGAGCCGCGGGGGCCTCGGCGGCGGGCGCGCCGGGGAAGCCGCCCTGCGGCTGCGGCGGGAACGCGGGCTGGCTGCCGAAGCCGCTCTGCGCGGGCGGCGGCGGCGCGCCGAAGCCCTGCTGCGGAGGCGGCGGGGGCGCGTAGCCGCCCGCGCCAAAGCCTCCCTGCTGCTGCGGAGGCGGCGGGGGCTGGCCGAAGCCCGGCTGCTGGCCGTAACCGCCGCCGAACTGCGCGTTCGGATCTTGGTAGCCCGGCTGACCGCCGTAGCCGGGCTCGCTCCCGAAGCCACCCTGCTGCGGAGGAGGAGCGCCGAAGCCGCCGGGGCCGGCGGGGGCGCCGAACTGCGGCTGGCCACCGAAGCCTCCCTGCTGCGGAGGAGGAGCGCCGAAGCCGCCGGGCTGCCCCGGCTGCTGGCCGTAGCCGCCGCCGTACTGATCGTTGGCGAACGGCATCGCGTCGAGCGCGATGGGGTGACCGTGCGGGCAGTAGCTCGCACCTGGAGCGATGTCGTGGCCCATCTGGCAGCGCAGGGGCGCGCCCGGCTGCCCCGTCGGCGCGCCGTACGCGCCGGCGGGAGGAGCACCGAAGCCGCCGGGCTGCGGGGGCGGAGCGCCGAAGCCGCCGGGCTGCGGGGGCGGAGCGCCGAAGCCTTGCGGCGCCCCCATCACCACGGGCGTCCCGCAGATGTTGCAAAACTTGTCCGACGGTTGAGGGATCGCGCCGCACTGCGGACAGGGGTTCATCGTCGATGTCTCCATGCACGCGAGCACGTCGGCGTGCGGGGCTGAGCATATCGGAGAACGAAAAAAAAAGAGAACGAAGTAGGCGTCACGCCGCGAGCTCGAGGCGAGCGCGGCCGACCGCGGAGCGCCTCCGGACGAGCTCGCTTATCGAAGTGCCGCGCTCGCGACGAGGGCGGCGTCGACGACCTGCCGGACCGGCACGCCGTGGGCGCGCGCGGCGGCGACGCACGCGTCGAGCTCAGGCTTGCGCTGCGGAGGCCCGAAGGGCCCGCCGGCGACCTTGACCGGGATCGGACCGAACGGCGTCGCGACCTCGACCATCCGGCGCGGTCGCTCGACGCGATCGACCGCGCGGCGGCGGACGCCGAGCGTCGTCGACTCACGGAGGATGACGGCGGCGATCGCGTCGGCGCGCGACGCCTCGACGAGCGCGCCGAACAGGTGCCCCGGGCGCCCCTTCTTCATCGTGAGGGGCGCGCTCCAGGCGTCGAGCGCGCCCGCCGCGAGGACGGACTCGATGCACGTCGCGAGCAGCTCCCCGGTCACGTCGTCGAGGTTGGCCTCGAGCACGACGTGCGTGCCGTGCTCCCTCGCGGCCGGCGCCTCCGCGGGCTCGCCGAGGACGACGCGGAGGAGGTTCGGCCGATCGGGGAGGTCGGCCGTGCCCGCGCCCCACCCGGTGCGCTCGGGCCGCATCGCCGGCCAGCGCGACGACTCGGTCGCGTGCGCTCCGACGATGGCGGCGCCCGTCGGCGTCACGAGCTCGAAGGCGATCCCCCCGTCGTAGGTCGGCAGCCCCTTCAGACATTCGACCACCGCCGGCGCCGGCAGCGGGAGGATGCCGTGCCTCGCCTTCGTGCGCCCGTGCCCCATCGGGAGCGGCGAGACGACGACGCGCGCCCCGAGATACTCCAGCGCCGCCGCGCTCCCCACGACGTCGACGATCGCGTCGACCCCTCCGACCTCGTGGAAGTGCACCTCGTCGATCGGCATCCGGTGCACTCTCGCCTCGGACGCCGCGAGTCGCTCGAACGTCGCGATCGCCCGCGAAGCCACCCCCGCCGGCAGCGCCGCGCGCTCGATCATCGCGCGGATCTCGCCCCACGTCCGCTCGGGCTGCTCGGCCTCGACGTGAACGTCGAACGACGTGCCGACGATCCCGCTCCGCTCGCGGACGCCGAAGTGGAGATGAAACCCGCCGAGCTTCAGCCGCTCGACCGCGCCTTCGACGACGGACTCGGGCACCCCGAGGTCGACGAGCGCCGCGATGACCATGTCCCCCGCCAGGCCCGACGGCGCGTCGAAGAAGAGGATCTTCCCCTCCCCCGCCCCGCGCGGCAGCGCCTCCTGCGCCGGCCCCTCACGGTGCTCGTGCTCGTGACCGTGACCGTGGGAATGCTCGTGACCGTGACCGTGGGAATGCTCGTGACCGTGGGAATGCTCGTGACCGTGGGAGTGCTCGTGACCGTGGGAATGACCATGACCGCGACCCCGCGCCCGTCCCCCCGCCTTCTTCCCCGATGCCGTCTTCTTCCCGCCCCGCCCCGCCTTCACCGCGAGCTTCTTCTTGGCGCCCACGTCACGCCTTCTTCCGCATGCGCAAGATCCGAGCAGCCGCGAACGCGGCGCCGAACCCGTTGTCGATGTTCACCACCGTGATCCCCGACGCGCAGCTCGTCAGCATCCCGAAGAGCGCCGTCATCCCCTGCTGCGCGGCGCCGTAGCCGATCGACGTGGGCACCGCGATCACCGGTACGTCGACGAGACCGCCGACCACGCTCGCCAGCGCTCCCTCCATGCCGGCGATGACGATGATGACCGACGCCTCCTCGAGCATGGGCCGCTTGTGCAAGAGGCGGTGGATCCCGGCCACGCCGACGTCGAAGATCCGCTCGAAGCCGAGCCCGAGCATGCGCATCGTCTCCGCGCACTCCTCTGCCACGGGTATGTCGCTCGTCCCGGCGCTCACGAGGGCGACCTTCCGCTCCGACAGGAGGGCGATCGGCGCCTTCTCGAGCGTGCACGTCCGGCCCATCGCGTTGTGCTGCAGCTCGGGCATGTCGCGGACGAGCGCGCTGGCCTTCGCCTCGTCGACGCGGGTGACGAGGACGTTCTGCCCGACGCGCGCGAGCTCCTGCGCGATCGCGAGGATCTGCCCGACCGTCTTGCCTTCTCCGAGGATCACCTCCGGGACTCCCTGCCGGAGGGCACGATGATGATCGACGACCGCGAAGCCGAGGTCGGCGAAGGGGAGCTGACGCAGCTCGGCGAGGGCGTCCTCGACTCGCGTGCCGCCGCTGCGAACGCGGAGCAACAGCTCCGTCAGGCGAGCTTCATCCACGCGCATGTCTTAGCCCAAGCTATAAGTCTTGCGCCATGCCCTTGCCGCTCGCGCTGCCCATCGGCCTCCTCATCGGCATGAGCCTGGCCTGGCTCGCGCGCGTCGAGCTCGCGCGGTCGGAGGTCCCGCTGGTCCTCGCCCGGCCGTTCCTCGTCGCGACCGCGCTCGGGGCGATCGTCCATCTCCCGGTGGTCGCGTACTTCGTCGCGATGCACGGAGACTGGGCGTACCTCTACCTGATCCGGTTCGGTCGGATCCCGTCCGCCGTCGACCTCACGCTCGTCCTCGTGGCGGCGGCGCAGGTCCCGCTCGGCTTCGCGCTCGCGAGCCCGTGGGCCATCGCGAAGCGCGGGCCGGCGCTCCTCAAGCTCGGCGCTGTGCTCGGCGCGCTGCTCCTCGTCGCGTGCGTGGTGACCTCGCGCCGCCTCGCCGTGAGCGCGTCGTTCGCGCAGTACCACGCGGGCTTCGGCGTCGCACCGCTCGCCGAGACGCCGCTCGGCCGGGGCGTCCTTCTGAGCTGGGTCGCGCTGCTCGCGGGCTACGCGTGGAGCGCCCACGTCTTGAAGGCGCCGCGCGCGGACTGAGCGGCGCGCCCGCCGGGCGCGAGGCCGCGTGTGCTATGAGATCGTCACGATGTGGGTTCGCGGCGCGGCTATTCGTCCGGTGCCTCCGTACGCGGTGGTCGGGCGCGAGGTGCTCGAGCGCATCGAGGACGAGCTGGCCGACGGCGGCCTCGGCGCGAAGTCCGAGCTCGACGACGCGTTCGAGCGCTTCGAGCGCACGCAGCCCGCCCTCGCGCAGCACGCCGCCGACATCCTCGCGCGGCCGCTGGACGAGACCGCCCTCGCGCTCGGCTACTTCTTGACGATCGCCGTCTGGCTCGCGTTCGAGCGCGCGTTCGGCGCCCGCCTCGCCGAGGTGTCGGAGGACGCGCGCGACGCCGCGGACGCCGCGCTCGAGCTCGAGGAGCAGCTCCGTGCGAGCCACTCGAACGAGCCGCTCGAGCTCGAGGACGTGATGGCGATCGAGCAGCCCGCCGTCCTCGCGTTCGTGAACGAGCACGTCGACGCCGCGCTCGAGCCGCAAGAGGGCGACGCGCGCGACGTCGACGTCGACGACGTGCACGTCGTCTACCGCAACGTGCTGGTCCAGACGCTGGCGCTCTCCCACGCGGTCGGGTCGACCACGGGCGCGCGCCCGCGCGAGCTCTTGGCCTGACGGCGCGTCAGGCGCGACGTCACTTCTTGCGGTCGGTCATCTCGACGCCCGCCGCGACGAACTCCGCGATGAGGGCGCTGCCGTCGGGCTTCTTGCTGTCGAAGGTCGCGCCCTCGGCCTCGTAGTGGGCGACCTGCTCGGGCGTGAGGAGCTGCACGGAGACGCGCCCCTCGATCTTCACCTTCGCGCCGCGCGAGTCGGTCGGGAGGAAGAACGCGTACCCCTTGAAGGTGACGCGCATCGTCTCGCTCTCGCGCGCCTCCTCGGGCCGGATCTCCGCCCAGCAGCCGCGCTTCTGGCAGACCTGGCGGACGGTGCCGTGGGTCGTGATCTGCTTGTCCTTGAAGGACTCCGGGTTGGCGAGGATCTCCGCGAGCGGGACCACCGGCGTGTTCGGATCGATCGCGTCGCCGAACTTCTCGGCCTTCGCGGCGGGGGGGAGCTCGTCCTCCTCTTCGCCGGCGGCCAGCTCGTCCGCCGGCGTCGTCTGACCGGGCGCGTCCTTCTTCACGACGGTCGTGGTGCAGCCGAAGGTCTGCGACGCGAGGAGGGCGACGAGGAGCGGAGCGAGGAGTGTGCGCATGAGAGATGTTTCCCTTCCCTGTGGAACAGACGAGGTACAACGTGGACCGACGGCGCGCAAGGCCTTCTTGATTTTCATTTTCATTAAGGTACCTGGGAGGCCCGATGAACCTGGGGCGAATCAGCTCGATCTTCATGTTGTTCACCGCCCTGGTCGCGGCGGCGCCCGCGGTCGGCTGCGGCGAAGACGACTCCGGCCCGGCGGCCCCGGACGCGCGCGCCGCGCAGGACGGCGCGTTCAAGCAGGCGGCGGAGGCGACGCTGGCGGGGTGGGCCGAGGTGGCCAAGGCGACGCACGAGGAGACGGTGCGCCTCTGCAAGCTCCTCGAGAAGGCGATCGAGGACTTCATCAAGGCGCCGTCGCCGGAGCTGCTCGAGGGCGCGAAGATCGCCTGGCGAACGGCGCGCGACGCGTACAGCCGCGCCGAGGCCTATCGCTTCACCGGCGGGCCGCTCGACGAGGACGCCGCCCTCGCCGCGCGCATCGAGGCCGCTCCCGCCGACGTCACGCTGCTCGAAGGACCGACGCTCGAGGCCGGGGGTATCCTCGACGAGCTCATGACCGTCCCCGACGTGACGGGCGACGCCGTGCGTGACGCGGCGCGCGGGAAGGACGTCCCGCTCGGCTGGCACGCGATCGAGGGGATGCTCTACGGCGCGGCGGCGAGCGCCGGCGGCCCGCCTCGCCCGCACACCGACTTCGTCTTCGCCGATCCCGAGGACAGGAACGCGCGTCGCGGGCGCCTCGTGGCCAAGCTCGCGCGCATCCTGATCGAGGACATCGTGCTCGTCGCCAACCAGTGGGACGCGGATCGCACCAGCAGCTTCGCGCAGAAGCTCGTGCGCGGCCCGCTCGACGAGGGCTTCGCGCGCGCGCTCGGGGGAGTGGCGGACTTCTCACGCAAGGAGATGGCCGAGCGGAAGCTCGGCGGCGTGCTCGCGGGCGCGCCGGAGGTCTCGGACGCGAGCCGCTCGACGCGCGCCGACCTCGCCGGCATCGCGCTCGGCGTCGAGGGCCTGCTCTTCGCGCGCGAGGGCCGCGTCACGGCGCCTTCGTTCATCGACCTGGTCCGCCGCGACGATCCGAAGCTCGCCGACGGCCTGGTCGCCGCGATCGCCGAGTCGCGCGCGTCGATCGAACGCTGCCCGCCCGCCCTCGCCGAGATCGCGTCCGACCCGCAGAAGCGCGCGGCGGCCGAGAGCGCCCGCGACGCCCAGCTCGCCCTCGCCGCGCGCGTCGACGAGGTCCTCGCCCACTACACCCTCGACCGGTGACCGTCGCGCAAGGCGCGCGGTCCATCCGCGCCGCACCGAGCCGCGCGGGCGACCGCGGGCGTGACACACGGCGCGGGCAGGCATGACAGGCGGCGCGGCGCGATCTAGCGTGCGCGGCATGCAGACCGAAGCGATGGTGATGATGGCCACGGGCGGGCCCGAGGTCCTCGAGCGCAAGACGATCGAGCTGGCCGAGCCGGGGCCGCGCGAGGTCCGTCTCCGCGTCCGGGCGGTCGCGCTGAACCACATCGACATCTGGGGTCGCCGCGGGCTCCCGCACTTCCGCTACGAGTTCCCGCACCGGCTCGGCGCCGACATCGCCGGCGAGGTCGAGGCGCTCGGCCCGGGCGCGACGGGCGCGCAGGTCGGCGACAAGGTCCTCGTCAACCCGGGCCTCTCGTGCGGCGCCTGCGAGCGCTGCCTCCTCGGCGAGGACACCTTTTGCCGGAGCTACCGGATCCTCGGCGAGAACACGCAGGGCGGCTACTCGCGCCACGTCGTCGTGCCCGACGCGAACCTCTTGCCGAAGCCGGCGAAGCTCTCGTTCGAGGAGGCCGCGGCGCTGCCGCTCTGCTTCCTCACCGCCTGGCAGATGGTCGTGAAGAAGGGCCAGGTCCGCGCCGGGCAGACCGTGCTCGTGCAGGCCGCCGGCAGCGGCGTCTCGAGCGCGGCGATCCAGATCGCGAAGATGCACGGGGCGCGCGTCATCACGACCACCGGCACGGAGGAGAAGGCGAAGCGCGCGCGCGAGCTCGGCGCCGACGAGGTCATCGTCTACACGACGCACGACTTCGTCGCCGAGACGAAGAAGCTGACGAACAAGAAGGGCGTCGATCTCGTCATCGAGCACGTCGGCGGCGAGATCCTCGCGAAGAGCATCCTCGCGGCCGCCTGGGGCGGGCGCATCGTCACGTGCGGCGCGACCACGGGCTTCACGCCGGAGATCGACCTCCGTCACGTGTTCTTCCGCCAGATCGCGATCCTCGGCTCGACGATGGGCTCGAAGGGCGATCTCTTCGAGATCCTCCGGCACGTCCAGGCGGGGCACCTCCGGCCCGTCGTCGACCGGGTGATGCCCCTCTGGAGCGCGGTCGAGGCCCACCGCCTGCTCGAGGACCGCAAGGTCTTCGGCAAGATCGTGCTCGCGGTCGACTGACACGCGCGCCGTCGTCTGCGACGAGCGCGCGCCTCCCACGGACACGCGCCGTCGACTGTGACAAGCGCTCGCGCCCTTTACGGACCGCGCCCCTCCACGGACACGCGCGCCGTCGACTGTGACAAGCGCTCGCGCCCTCGACGGACCGCGCCCCTCCACGGACACGCGCGCCGTCGACTGTGACAAGCGCTCGCGCCCTCGACGGACCGCGCGCGCCCTCCACGGAGACGCGCTCGCCCGTCGACGACACGCGCCCGCCGCGACGGAGGCGCGCCTCAGGGCGCGCAGCCCTCGCGGGTCGCCGCGCCGACGCGGCGGTAGTGGCCGCCGTGGTGGAGCTGCCCCTCTCCCTTCACGGTGATGTCCCCGCTCGCCTCGTGGACGACGTCGCCGCCCGCGGCGGTCGACTGCCCGTCGCGCGTCGGGAAGTGCACGCGCCAAGTTTCGCCGGCGAGCGAGATCGTCCCGACGAGGCAGCCGTGGCGGGCGTAGAACGGACACCGCTCCCCTTGCCCCGTGGGCCCCGCCGAGCAGGTCCACAGGTACGCTTCTCCGTCTTCGTGCAGATCGAGCTCGACGAACGGCGGATCGTACTGGCGCTTCCCGTCGGGCCCGTCGACCGAGAGGAGCTGCCACGTGCCCCAGGCGCCGTCCTCGGGGCCCGACGGCGCGATGCGCTCGCGCGGTCCCCAGATGGTGTCCTCCATGTCGGAGGACGAGGGATCGGACGACGTCGACGTCCCCGCGGGATCGCCGTCGATCCTCCCACCGCAGGCGGTCAGACACACGAACGAGAGCAGGACGACGCCGGTGGGTATTCGCATGGGACCTCGCCTCTCTCATGGCCGGAGAGAGGACAGCCGTCGGCGTTCCGCCCGTTGCGCGGCGCGCGCGACGACCTATGTTGCGTCGCCATGCCTCGCTCCACCCCCCTCCTCCACGAGGCCGACTGGAAGCGGCGCGCCGTCTGGATCGACGGCGCGGACGGCGGCTACTTCCGCCTCGAGACCGCCGACACCGGCGACGTCCCGGTGCGCCTCTTCGTCACGCAGAAGCTCCTGACCGAGGCCGAGCCCACGCTCTACCGCCAGGTCGTTAACGCGACGCGCTTCCCCGGCACGAAGCTCGTGTGCGTGACGCCCGACGTCCACTACGGCTACGGCGTCCCGGTCGGCTGCGTCATCCTGACCGATCGCCACGACGGCGCGGTGGCGATGGGCCCGGTCGGCTTCGACATCGGCTGCGGAATGATGAGCGCGCGGAGCAACGTCCCCGCGGAGCTCGCGACGCCGGATCGGAAGCTCGCGTTCAACCGCGAGGTGTCGAGCCGCGTGAACCTCGGCGCGGGCGGCAAGAGCGTGAAGCTCGGCGCGCTCTCGCGCAAGGAGCTGCAGGAGCTCGTCCGCGGCGGCGCCGAGTACTACGTCGACAAGTACGGCGCGAGCTTCGACCGGGGCCGCGCGGAGCGGCACCGCATCCCCGTCTCCGACGCGTGGGACATCCCGTGGGGCGGCAAGGGCTCGCCCGAGCGCGGGCTCGACCAGCTCGGCTCGCTCGGCGGCGGCAACCATTTCATCGAGCTGCAGCGCTGCGAGGAGACCGGCACGCTCTTCGTCCAGGTGCACACGGGCAGCCGCGGCTTCGGCCACGGCCTCGCGACGAACTACTTCCAGCTGGCGAAGGACGAGAGCGCGGGCACGGACGCGCCCGTGACCGATCTCGACCTCGGCTACTTCACGCCCGAGTCGAAGCACTTCCGCGCGTACCTCGACGCGGTCGCGGCGGGCGGCAACTACGCCATCCTGAACCGCCTCGTCATCTACGAGCAGATCGCCGACGCCTTCCGCAAGGTGTTCAAGGAGGATCTCGAGCTCGTCTACGAGATCAGCCACAACCTCGTGCAGGCCGAGGAGCACCCGGACTTCGGCGAGGTCTGGGTCCACCGCAAGGGCGCGACGCGCGCGCTGCCCGGCGGTCACCCCGCGCTCGCCGGAACGCGCTGGGCGGAGACGGGCCACCCCGTGCTCATCCCCGGATCGAACCGCGACTACAGCTACATCCTCACGCCCGAGCCGGGCGCGCACAAGAGCGGCTTCTCGGTGAACCACGGCGCCGGCCGGCGCATGTCGCGCGGCGAGGCGATGCGCCAGCTCGATCAGCGCAAGGTCGACGAGCAGTACCGGCGCGACGACATCCTCGTGAACCTCGACGGCCGCGTGCCGCTCGACGAGTCGAGCCAGTGCTACAAGAGCGCCGAGGAGGTCGTCGCCGCGGTGGTGTCCGCCGGCCTCGCGCGCGTCGAGCACACGCTCTGGCCGCTCGCGTCGATCAAGGGCAACGACGAGCGCGCCGCGCGCGACCGCCGCCGCAAGCACAAGGCGAGCGATCGCTCCCGCGACCGCGACCGGGACGCCGCCCGCCGGACGAAGGGGCACTACTGAGCACCGCGACGCCGCGCTCGGCGCGGCGTCGCCGTGGCGGCCGATTTCGCGAAACCGAGGCGCCCCCGCGACCGAACCGGGTGCCCACGATGACCGACCGCTGCTCCGCTGCCTCCCGGGCCTATTCTCCGCTCCTGATTCGAGGCTGACGCGTGCTCGGGTTCGTCTTCGACCTCGTCGTGAGGATGATCGCTGGGGCGATCGAGAAGACCGCGACGCCGCCCCGGCCGACGACGCCGAGGCCGGAGCCGGCGCGGCAGATCGCGGTGGCAGAGGCTTACCGTCGATGGGCGGTCACACATCGTCTCGTGCTCGACGCCGGGGATCGATGCTACCGCGGCGCTCTCGGCCGGCACGCGGTCCGCGTCGCAGCGGGGCTGGACGGGAGCGCGCCGATCGGCGTCGAGGCCGAGGTGAGCGTCCCGCACGGCCAGTCGACGACCGCGTTGCTCGAAGCGTCGACCTCGGCGACGACCCCGACCGAGGAGGCGCTCGTCGCCCTGTTTCAGGAGCCACGAGTCGCCAACGAGCTCCGCTCGATCGCGCTCCTCCGTGGCGGCGTGCGTCTGCGCTTTCGCGCGCTGACTGCGCCGGCGGTCGTCGAGCGCGCGCTGTCCGGCGCGGTCGAGGTGCTCGAGGTGCTCGGTCGCGCGCCGCGCGACGCTCCGTATCGCTGATCGCAGCGTCGCATCGCCCCCTCGGCCCCGCACCGGTGCGCGTCGCCCGCTCGCCCACGTTTGCGTCGCGTCGCGCGGGCCGCCGTCAGGCGACGGCGCGGAGGACCGCGAGCGCCTCGGCGTGGACGCGCGCGTCTCCGGCGGCGATGACGCGACCGCCGTTCTGCGCGTCGCCGCCGTCCCACGACGTGATGAGGCCGCCCGCGCCCTCGACGATGGGGACGAGCGCCTGGACGTCCCACGGCTTGAGGCCGGACTCGACGACGAGATCGATGAAGCCCATCGCGAGCAGGCCGTAGGCGTAACAGTCGCCGCCGTAGCGGGTCATCTTCGCCGACGCGGCGAGCCGCTGGAACGCGTCCTGCTCCGGCTTCGTGAAGTACGCCGTCGGATCGGTCGTCGTCAGCACCGCCGACGCGAGGTCCGCGCACGGGCGCGTCCGGATCGGCAGCGTCCTGCCGGCCGTGGCGAGCTCGGCGTGGCCGGCGCGTCCGATCCAGCGCTCGCCGGAGACCGGCTGATCGAGGACGCCGAGCACGGGCCGCGCGCCGTCGTTCAGCGCGATGAGCGTGCCCCACTGCGGCATCCCGCAGATGAAGGCGCGCGTGCCGTCGATCGGATCGAGGACCCAGGTGAGCGGGCTCGCGCCCGGCTCGTGGCCGTGCTCTTCACCGAGGATGCCGTGATCGGGGTACGTCGCCGCGATGAGGCGGCGGAGCGCGGTCTCGCCGGCGCGATCGGCCTCGGTCACGGGATCGAACCCCGCGCGCCCGGTGCCCTTGTCGGCGACGTCGAGCGTGGCGCGAAACCAGGGCCGGATCACCTCGCCGGAGGTGTCGGCCAGACGATGCGCGAAGCGCACGAGCTCCTCGTTCGGGACTGTCATCGGACCCGACGATAGCGACTTGGGGTTGGAATGGACGCCAAACTGCGGTACGTACCGAGCATCATGCAGCGCGGATCGGCAGAGATTTTCCTTGGAATCGGCCTGATCATCCTCGGGATCCTGGCCCTCAAGCTGACGGACCAGAACTACTGGTGGGCCGCGATCGCGCTCGGGTCCATCGTCGGATCCAAGGGCGGCATCTCGATCTCCCAGCGCGCGCGCGTCTAGCCGAGCGCCCGCGTTCTGGTACCTTCGGGGCGGGCGCCTGGCGCGCCGTGGGGAGGCGACGTCATGCGACCCGGAGTGGGCTGGATCCTCGCAGGTATCGCGCTCGTCGGGGCGGGGCTCGCGGTGACGTTCCTCTCGAACGCCGTCGTCTGGTACGGCGCGATCGTCGTCGGCATCATCTGGATCGTCCGCGGCTCGTTCCGCCTCTCGAAGGCGCCTCCGCGGCGCTGACGCCGCGGCGACTGCGGCACGGCGCGCGCGCGGGGACGGCCGTGCGGGAGCCACGCGCGCGGAGACCGAGCCGGCGAGGGCGCGGGAATGCGCCTCGCGCGCCGGGGGTTCGACCGGGCGCGAGCTGCGTTCTCCCGCCGTCCGAGCCGTAACGCGGGGCGTGGAGGCTTTCGGCTCGAGGCCTCTTTCATGGTAGGAACCGGCCGATGGTAGACGCCCGTGAGCTCAACGAGATCGTCGCGCGCGAGAGCGCGTTCGTGGACCGCATCCAGAGCGAGGTCGCCAAGGTCATCGTCGGTCAGTCGTACATGATCGAGCGCGTGCTGATCGGCCTCCTGACCGGCGGTCACGTCCTGCTCGAGGGCGTCCCGGGCCTCGCGAAGACGCTCACCGTCCGGACGCTGTGCGACGCGATCAGCGCGAAGTTCGCGCGCATCCAGTTCACGCCCGATCTGCTCCCGGCCGACGTCATCGGCACCGTCATCTACAACCAGCAGAAGGGCGAGTTCACCTCGAAGCTCGGCCCCGTCTTCGCGAACCTCGTGCTGGCCGACGAGATCAACCGCGCCCCCGCCAAGGTGCAGAGCGCGCTGCTCGAGGCGATGCAGGAGCGCCAGGTCACCATCGGCGACAAGACCTACCCCCTGCCCTCGCCGTTCATCGTCATGGCGACGCAGAACCCGATCGAGCAGGAGGGCACGTACCCCTTGCCCGAGGCGCAGGTCGACCGCTTCATGCTGATGTGCAAGGTCGGCTACCCGACGCGCGAGGACGAGCGGAAGATCATGGATCGCATGACGGGCATGGTGCCGCTCAAGGCGGAGCCGGCGGTCACGCCGTCGGAGCTGCTCGAGGCGCGGAAGATCATCGGGCAGATCTACGTCGCCGAGAAGGTGAAGGACTACATCGTCGACGTCGTCTTCGCGACGCGCGAGCCGCAGAAGCACGGGCTGAAGGATCTCGCGCCGCTCATCGAGTTCGGCGCCTCGCCCCGCGCATCCATCGCGCTGAACCTGGCCGCTCGCGCGCACGCGTTCCTCCGCCACCGCGGCTACGTCACGCCGGAGGACGTGAAGGCCGTCGGCCCGGACGTGCTCCGGCACCGCGTCGTGCTCACGTACGAGGCGGACGCGGAGGAGGTGACCTCGGAGCAGGTCGTCCGCCGCGTCTTCGAGGTCGTCGAGGTCCCCTGACGGCGAGCCGAGGATGCCTCTCCCCTGTCCCTCAGGCTTCACGGTGAAGCCCGACGCGCGGAGCCTCTTCCCGTGATCCCCCGCGAGATCCTCGCGGCCCTCCGCACGATCGAGATCCACACCGCGCGGCTCGCCAACGAGCAGCTCTCGGGGACGTACAAGTCCAGCTTCAAGGGGCAGGGGCTCGCCTTCCGCGAGGTGCGACCGTACCAGGCGGGCGACGACATCCGGTCGATCGACTGGAACGTCTCGGCGCGCATGAACGAGACCTTCGTGAAGGTCTTCGTCGAGGAGCGCGAGATGACCGTGATGCTCGCGGTCGATCTCTCGGCCAGCGAGCGCTTCGGGACGCAGCGCGCGCCGAAGGCCCGGGTCGCGTCGGAGGTCGCGGCGCTGCTCGCGTTCAGCGCCATCCGCAACAACGACCGCGTCGGGCTGATCCTGTCGACGAGCAAGGTCGAGCGCATCGTGCCGCCGAAGAAGGGAGAGAAGCACGTCATGCGGGTCGTGCGCGAGATCCTCGGGTTCGAGGCGCCCGAGGCGGCGGGCGCGCGCTCGGCCGATCTCCGCGTGACGAAGAAGCCGGCGCACCGCGCGCTCCGGCGCGACGCCACCGGGCTCGGCGACGGCGAAGGCCGGATGAGCCGCCTCGCCCCCGCGCCCTACCCGCACCTCGGCGCGGCGACGGACCTCAAGTCGGCGCTGGAGGCGCTCGCGCACGTCGCGAGGCGCCGGAGCGTCGCGTTCGTCGTCTCGGACTTCTTCACGTCGGGCTACGAGCGCGCGCTCTCGCTCGCCAGCGCCAAGCACGACGTCATCCCCGTCGTCCTCGTCGACCGGCGCGACTTCGAGCTGCCCGACGTCGGCCTCGCCACGTTCGAGGATCTCGAGAGCGGCGAGATGGTCGTCGTCGACACGTCCGACGCCGCGGTCCGCGCGCACTTCAAGCGCGAGATGACGCGGATCCGCGACGCGCGCCGCCAGCTCTTCTTCAAGCTCGGGCTCGACTCCGTCGAGGTCGACACCGGCGGGTCGTTCGTCCGCCCGATCCGCGATCTGTTCGCCCGCCGCGCGCGGAGGATCGGGATGCGATGACGCGCCTCGGCCGCTCGCTCGCCTTCGGCCTCGTCGGCCTCACCGCGGCCGCCGCGATCCTGCTCGGCGGCGCCGGTGCGTCGCGCGCGCAGGGGCCTCTGCAGGGCGACGCCTCGCCCGCCGCGAAGACCGCGTCCGGGCGCGACGGCGGCGCCGGCGTCGGAGAGTCGACGTACGGCTGCGTCGAGAGCGTGCCGAAGGGCGCGCAGCGGCCGATCGTCGTCGACACGTTCCCGCAGCGCGGGACGAGCGGCTGGGCGGCCACGCTGTCGATCACCGTGCGCCACGGCAAGGGCGAGCGCGTCCTGCCCTCGGGGCTCGACCTGTCGAGCGCGGTCGAGGCCAAGAAGGTCCTCAAGCAAGCCGGCTTCGCGGTCCCCGACCAGGAGGGCGGGGCGGGCGCGCAGATCTGGACCGAACCCGACGACGAGAAGAAGCCCGGCGCGACGACGCACCTCGAGCTGCCGCTGGTGCTCTTGCCGCCCGAGCCCGGGCGCAACGTGATGATGCTCCCGCCGCTGCCCGTCGCCGTCGCCCGCGCGAACGGCGAGATCGCGACGGTGTGCACGCACGATCACCCGATCCTCGTCGAGGATCCGATCGCCAACACGCCGGACGCGATGCCGCGGGACAACCCGGACGCGATCCCGCAGCGCGAGGAGTGGACGGCGCTGAAGAAGGCGCTCGGCTGGGCCGCGCTCGGCCTCGTCGTCGGCGCGATCCTCGCGCTGCTCGTGTGGCGGAGGCTGAACCAACCGAAGCCCACGCCGCCGCCGCCACCACCGCGGCCGCCGTGGGAGGTCGCGCTCGAAGAGCTCGACGAGGTCCGCCACGCGGGGCTCCTCGAGGTCGAGCGCTACGGCGAGTACTTCGACCGCACGAGCGACGCGCTCCGCCGCTACCTCGGCGCGCGCTTCGGCTTCGACGGGCTCGAGTCGACGACCGACGAGATCCTCGCCGCGCTGAAGAAGCAAGCAGGCGGGTTCATCCGCTTCGACGCGCCGCCCGCGCTCGGCGCCGACGGGCTGCCGCGGCCGAGCTTCGGCCCTCAGCCCGGCATCGCGATCGAGCGCGTCGCGAGCTTCCTCCGCGAGTGCGACCTCGTGAAGTTCGCGAACCTCACGCCGACGCCCGAGCAGTGCGCGAAGTCGATCGCGACGGGCGAGTCGATCGTCCGCGGGACGATGCCGGCGACGCTGGCCGGCGACGCGATCGTCGACGAGGCGCCGCCCGAGATCGATCCGGTCGCCGCCGCGCAGCTCCGCGCGCCGTTCGTCACTCCGCCGCCGACGCCGAAGCGCGTGCGCTCGCCGTACGAGCCGCCGGATCCGGAGGAGGAGGCAGCCGCCGGCGACGCCGCGGGCATGGCGGGAGATGCCGCGGGCATGGCGGGAGACGCAGCCGGCGAGGCCGCGCGCGGAGACAGCGACGCGACCGGCGACGCCGCGGGCGCGGCGGGAGACGCCCCGCCCCGCGAGCCTCCCTCCGGAGGCTCGACGTGAGCCGCGCGGCGCGCACGGTCGCCGTCGTCCTCGGGACGCTGCTCTTCGTCGTCGGCGGGCTCCTCTACCCGATCCTGATGCGCGGAGAGGCGTGGCTCTCGGCGATCTGGACGGTGCCGGTGCTCGCCTGGTTGCCGCGCGACGCGCGCCTCCCCGTCCTCGGCGGCGTCGGCGTGGTCCTCGCCGCGATCGTCGTCTGGCGGATGACGCTCGCCGCCGACGCGCGGACGCCGCGGATGCGCATCGCCGCCGTGGCGCCGCTGCTCGCCGGCCCCCGCGGCTTCCGGACCCGGCTCCGCGACGTCCCGGGGATGCTCCGCGGCGCGGCGCTGGTGCTCGCCGTCCTCGCGCTCGGCCGCCCGCAGAACGTCCTCCGCGGCGAAGACGCCGACGAGAAGGGCATCGACATGGTCGTCGTGCTCGACCTCTCCGGCTCGATGCGCGCGCTGATGGACGCCGAGTCCGCCGACCAGCCCCGCTCCCCGCGCGCGCCCGCGCAGCGGCTGACGCGCCTCGAGACCGCGAAGGAGGTCATCCTCGATTTCGTCTCGCGGCGGAAGAACGACCGCATCGGCGTCGTCGTCTTCGGGCGGAGCGCGTACATCCTATCGCCGCCGACGCTCGACAAATCGCTGCTCTCGACCCTCGTGAGCAAGATGGAGCTCGGGCTCATCGACGGCAACGGCACGGCGATCGGCGACGCCGTCGGCACCGCGGTCGCGCGCCTCCGCCGCTCCAGCGCGCGCTCCAAGGCGATCATCCTGCTCACGGACGGCGACTCGAACGCGGGCTCGATCGCGCCGGACTACGCCGCGCACCTGGCGCAGACCCAAGGCGTGAAGGTCTTCACCGTGCAGATCGGCAACGGCGACGACGTCGACGTCCAGGACGGCGTCGATCTGTTCGGACAGCCCAAGTTCGTCCGCGAGCACTTCCCGGTGAACCCGGAGCTGCTCCGCCGGATCGCGAGCACCACCGGCGGCGACGCCTTCATCGCGACGGACAAGAAGGGGCTCGAGCAGAGCATGCACGCGATCCTCGACAAGCTCGAGAAGACGCGCTTCGAGGCGCAGGCCGCGACGATGGAAGACCTCTTCGGGCTCCTGCTCCTCCCCGCGGTCGGCCTCATCGCCCTCGAGGCGCTGGTGCGCCTCCTCATCGTGCGGAGGTTCCCGTGAGGTTCGCGTACGACCTCACCTCGATGCCGTGGCTGCTCGTGGCGATCGGCTGCGGGCTGCTCGTCGCGCTCTTCGCCGCGTCGCTCGTCCTCGCGTCGGTGCGGCGCGGGCGCGCGACCAAGGTGTTCGGCGATCCGAAGCTCGTGATGCGGCTCGAGACCTTCGACGCCGCCGGGCGACGCGCGCTCAAGGGCGTCCTGCTCGTCGTGGCGCTCGCTGCGGCGTTCCTGGCGCTCGCGCGGCCGCAGTGGGGCCGCGGCACGAAGCTCGTTCCGGCCACGAACCTCGACGTGGTCATCGTCCTCGACTACTCGAAGAGCATGTACGCGCGCGACGTCGCGCCGAGCCGGATCGCCCGGGCCAAGGCGGAGATCGGCAAGCTCGTCCGCGAGCTGCCCGGCGCGCGCTTCGGCGCGGTCGCCTTCGCCGGCGAGCCGATGAGCTTCCCGCTGACGAGCGACTCCGCGGCGATCGCGCAGTTCTTCCGCCAGCTCGAGCCGAACGACATGCCGATCGGCGGCACCGCGATCGCGCGGGCGCTCGAACGCGCCCGCGAGGTGCTCGCCCGCGACCCGAAGTCGAGCGACCACGTGCGCGTCATCGTGCTCGTCACCGACGGCGAGGACCTCGAGGGCGATCCCGTCGGCGTCGCGCAGCAGGCCGCCGGCGAGAAGACGCGCATCGACGTCGTCCAGATCGGCGGGCGCGCGCCCGAGCCGATCCCGGACGTCGGCCCCGACGGACGGACGCAGGGCTTCCGCAAGGACGACGACGGGCGGACGCTGACCACCGAGCTCACCGCCGAGGGCGAGGCGCAGCTCGCCGACATCGCGAAGGCGACCGGCGGCGCGATCGTCCGCGCCGAGAAGGGCGAGACCGGCATCGACGAGGTCGCGCGCGGGCTCAAGAAGATGATGCGCGAGGAGCTCGCCGAGCGCGTCGAGATCGCGTTCGACGAGGAGTACATGTGGCCGCTCGGCCTCGCCGTCCTCCTCCTCGTCGCCGAGGGGATGATCCCCGAGGCGCCGCTCCCGCGGGTCGCGCTCGGGTTCGCCGGCGCGCTCCCGCCGGGGGTGCGCCTCGCGCCGGGCGGATCGCGCGGCCCCCGCAAGAAGCCGAAGAAGGACGCGAGCTCGGACGCGCAGGGCAAGAAGCCGAAGAAGAAGCGGAGGGCGGCGTGACGCGCGCGCACGGATCACGCACGCGCAGCCCGTCCGGTCGCGCGCGCTTCCGCCGTCTGGCGATCGCGTCGATGGCGCTCGCCGCGCTCGTCGCCGCGTGCGGCTGGGATCCGTCGCGCCCGTTCGACCGCGACGCGCCGCAGGTGACCGAGGCGCTCCGGCACTACGACGCCGGCGAGGCAGGGCCCGCCGCGGAGCTCCTCCAAGACTACCTCACGACCGGAGGCTGCACCGAGGGCAACATCGGCACGCCGCTCCGCGTGCGCGAGCGCCCGAACGGGACGTTCGACCTCGGCCTCGCGCTCTTCAAGATCGCCGAGGCCTACGGGCACCGCTTCGGCGACGAGGAGAACGACGCCGGCTTCCTCGATCCGAACCTCCCGGGGATGCGCTCCGGCCAGGTCGAGTGCGCGCTCCGCGTCGTCCGCGCGATCGCCGAGGATCCGACCCAGTCCGCGTCGCTGCGCGCGCGCGCGCGCTACCTCGAGGGCAACCTCCTCTTCCTGACGGCCGCCTACAAGGAGGCCGTCACCGCGTACGACCACGCGCTCGAGCTCGTGCCGGGGATGGGCGACGCCGGTCCGATCGGCACGGACCCCGACGCGGCGGCGGTGCGCTACGCGCCGGATCCCGTCGGCCGTGACGCCGCGTGGAACCGCGCGGTCGCGCTGCGCCGGATCGAGGACAAGAAGGACGCCGGCTCCGACGCGTCGCCCCCCGACGGCGGCGGCGACAGCGGCGACCAGGGCCAGCCGGACGGCGGAGGCGACGACGGCGACAAGGACGCGGGCAAGGACGACGAGTCACCCGACGCCGGGCAGGACTCGGGCGGCAAGAACGACGAGCCGCCCGACGCCGGACAGGACTCGGGCGGCGACGACTCGAACAAGCCGCCGCCGAAGCAGGACCCGAAGGACGAGCCCGAGGAGCCCCCGCCGCCGTCGCGGCAGAGCCAGGACGAGCGCATCCTCGACCAGCTCGAGAACGCGCCGACGGTCCAGCAGGAGGCCGCGAAGAAGCACGGCAAGGCGCGCAAGGTCCGGGGGATGAGCGACAAATGACGCTCGGCGCTCCCCCCGCCCTGTTCGTCGCGCGCGCGCTCGCCCTCGCGGCGCTCGCGTTCGTCCTCGCGTGGACCGCGCCGCTCCGCGCGCAGGGGATCGACGTGAGCGCGAGCCTCGACGCCAGCGAGATCGAGCTCGGCGACACGGTCACATACACGCTCCAGGCGACCTCGACGACGGACGAAGCGCCGTCCGATCCGAGGCTCGCGCCGCCGGCCGGCTTCACGGTCGTCGACACGAGCGCCTCGCCGACCCACATGGTGTCGATCATCAACGGTCAGCGGAGCGACAGGCACGGGCTCACGGCCTCGTGGCGGCTCAGCGCCGGACGCCTCGGCACGTTCACGATCGGCCCCGCGAGCGTCGCGGTCGGCGGCGCGCGCAAGAGCGGCGCAGCCCAGCGCGTCACCGTCGTCCCGCCCGGGCAGGGCAAGCCGAGGGCGCGCCGGCCGGGACGGCAGCCGTTCGATCCCTTCGGCGGCTCGGGGTTCGATCCGTTCAAGGGCCTCTTCCCCGGGATGGACGACGAGCCGGCGGATCCCTACGCCGGCATCGGCACCGATCCTAAGCTCGCCCTCGAGGCGGCCCGCGCGCCGACGGCGTTCCTCCACGCCACCGTCGACAAGACCCGCGCCGTGGTGGGCGAGCAGGTCACGCTCACGGTCTACCTCTACGAGGACATCCGCGCGCGGCAGGGCCGGCCGACCGACGTCCACGAGGCGACGGCCACCGACTTCGTCAAGCGCTCGCTCGTCCAGGACGAGACGCGCGCGGTGCACGTCGGGAACGCGATGGTCGGCGGGCGCCCGTGGAGCGTGAAGCTCGTGCGCAAGAACGCGCTCTTCCCGATCAAGACAGGACGGCTCTCGATCGCGCCCATGTCGCTGACGCTCTCGCACCTGCGCGTCGGCCTGCGCGAGAGCGAGGCGCTCTTCGTCGACGTGAGCGAGCCGCCCGTCGCGAACCGCCCGGCGGGCTACCAGATCGGCGACACCGGGAGCTTCTCGCTCTCCGCCACGACGGCGCCGCGCAGCGTCGAGCAGCACGGCGCCGTGGGCGTCACCGTCGAGCTCCGCGGCAACGGCAACATGCCGGCGTCGCTCCCGACCCCCGAGATCGCCGGCGTCGAGTGGCTCGAGCCGCAGACGGTCGACAGCCTCGGCCCCGTCTCGAGCGACAAGTTCGGGGGCACGCGAACGTTCTCCTACGTCGTCCGGCTGCACAAGGACGGCGCCGTCGACCTCGGCGAGATCCGCCTGCCGTACTTCGATCCGGAGACGCGCTCGTACGAGATCGCGCGCGCGTCGCTCGGGATCGTCCAGGTCGCGAAGGGCGCCGCGCGCGACGGCGGGGCCGAGGCCGCGGACGCGCTGCTCCCGGATCTGCCGCCGGCGCGCGCGACCCTCGAGGGCAAGCGCGCCGAGACGTTCCTGACCGAGCGCCCGATCTACTGGGGCGCGCTGTTCGGATCGCCGCTCGCCTGCGTCGCCGCGATCGCCCTCACGGGCGCGGTCCGCCGCGCGCGCGAGCGGCGCGCCAACGCCGCGCCATCGCCGGAGCGCGTCGCGCGGGAGCGCCGAAGCGAGGCCGAGGCCGCGCTGAAGCGCGACGACGGGAAGGCCGCCGTGGCGGCCGTGGCGCGCGCGCTCGAGGCGGAGATCCTCGCCAGCACCGGCGTGAACGTCCGCGGCACCTCGGGCGAAGGCGCCGTCTCCGAGCTCGCCGCTGCCGGCGTGACCGAGGCGACCGCCCGCGCGGCGATGCAGCTCGCGTCGGAGTGCGAGGACGCTCGCTTCTCACCCGCAGGCGTAGAGATGGACACGGCGCGGACGCTCTGGAAGCGGGCGAAGGAGATCCTCGGCGCGATCGCTTCGCACGCGACCGCGCCGCCGCGCTCCTCGGCCCCTCCGCGCTCCGGGAGCGACTCGGAGTGAGCCCGCGCGCCTGCTTCGCGGTGGTCCTCGCGTGCGCGTTCTTCGCCGGCTCGGCGCGCGGAGACGAGGACGCCCCGCACGAGGAGACGGATCCGGCCGCGCTCTTCCGCGGCGCGCACGAGGCGCTGATCGCCGAGCGCCCGAGCGAGGCGATCGCGAAGCTCGAGGCGCTCGCCGATCGCGGCGTCGTCGACGCCGTCGTGAGCTTCGACCGCGGTCTCGCCTACGCCGCGCGCGTACGCGCGGGAGGCGAGCAGCCCGGCGATCTCGGGCGCGCCGCCCATGGCTTCGAGGAGACGCGCGAGCTCACGCGCGACGCGTCCCTCGCCGCCGACGCCACGAGCGCGCTCGCGATCGTCCGCTCGGAGGTCGCGCGCCGCCGCTCACGCGCCGGCGAGTCGGTCGAGATCCAGCACGGCGTGTCGCTCGGCCGCTCGATCGTCGAGCTGCTCCCGGAGAACGCCTGGGCCGTCATCGCCGCCGTCACGGCGCTCGCGCTGTCCGCGGCCATCGTGGCGCGACGGCGCGCCACGCTCCCGCGCGCCAAGGTCGCTGCCACGACGTCGGCCGCGATCGCGGGCTCGCTCCTGCTCGGCACGTCGACGCTGGCGTGGGCCGCTCGCGACGCGCGCCTGCACCTGCGCGAAGGCGTGGTCATCGCGCCGAACGCGCGGCTGCTCGACGCGCGTCACCTCGCGCTGGACGGCGTCGCCCCAGTGCCGGAGGGCGTCCGCGCGCAGATCGTCGACGAGGGCGGCGGCTTCAGCCACGTCGTCATCGGCAGCGCGGACGGCTACCTGCCGTCGAGCGCCGTCCTCCCGCTCGCCCGGCGTTAGCGGCCGAGCGACGCGAGCGAACCGCCGGCGGCACGAGCAGCTACAGCGTCTTGAACCAGGCCCAGGAGTGCGCCGCGGCCTCGCCGTACATCGGGTAGTGCGGCTGGTTGGGGACGACGCAGAAGACGACCGGCTTGCCCGCCGCGCAGCCGTCGTACGCCTCGCAGATCGCCGGCGAAGACGGGCTCCGCGTCTGCTGGCACCCGGCGCGGCTCGCCCAGTAGTCGGCGCCGAACCTGCCGCCGTTGGGATCGTCGAGCTCGCCGTGGGTCACGAACGTCGCGAGCCCGATCGCGTTGGGGCAGTCGACGGCGCCGTTGCCGTCGCGCGACTGCGGTGCGCCGCCGGCGTGGATCGCCATCGCCGTGATGAGCCCGGGCTTCTTGCAGGCGATCTCGTTGAGCTGGTAGCCGCCCTTGCTGTAGCCGAAGCCCCAGATCTTCGCCGCGTCGATCGAGAAGCGATCCTTCAACGCGAGGATCATGACCTCGATGAGCCGCTGGTCGCGGTTCTGCTCGTACGCCGTGAACAGATCGATCGACCCCTCCGGGTACGCGATGATCGCCTCGTCGCCGGTGGACGCCTCGAGCTTCGCGAACGCGACGAACCCGGCCGCGGTCCCGCCGTCGCCGTGGAGCGCGAGGATCAGCGGATAGGAGCGCGCGGCGTCGTACGCCTTCGGGACGGAGAGGACGTAGGTGCGCGGGGCGCCGTCGACGTCGATGGTCTCGGTCGTCGTGTTCATCTTCGATCCGGCTGGGGGCGGATCGACGACCTCACCGTCTCGCGCGCCGGAGTCGCCCTCGGGCACGGCGCCGGCGTCGGCTCGCGCGGGATCGCCGGGCGCCGCCCCCGGCTCGTCGTCGGAGCACGCTCCCATCAGGCACAAGGCGAGCGCGGCGGGGAGACCATAAGAACAAGATCGCATCCCGTGAGCATAGTCATCCCGAGCCCGCTCGTCAGGACGCAACCGGCCCCGGCGCGTCGCTCGATCGGACGACGGCGCACTCGCCCAGCGCGCCGGCCCGCGCCACACCGGCCGCACACGGCGCGCCGGCCCCCACGGAGACGCCGCGACTTGGTAGCCTGATCGGGATGTGGCTGCTGCTTCTCGGCGCGCTGGCGACCGCCGCGCCCGACCCACGCGACACGGACGGCGACGGCATCCCCGACGTCGACGAGGACACGAACCGCAACGGCATCGTCGATCCGGGCGAGACCGATCCGAGGAGCGCCGACACGGATCACGACAACGTGCCCGACGCGGTCGAGCGTGAGCTCGGCACCGATCCGCGCCGCGCGCAGGACGTCCCGCCGATCCCGGAGCCGCTCTACATCGACCTCATCCGGAACCTCGGCTCGGGCCGCGGCGAGCTCGAGGCGAACGTGCTCGCGACGACCTCGTTCGACACCGTCGCGTGGGCCCCCGAGATCGAGTACACGCCCCTGCCCGGCTTCGGCGTCGAGCTCGAGCTCCCGTTCCGGAACGGAGAGCTCGAGGCGATCAAGGGAGGGGCACAAGCGACGCTCGGCTCGCTCGACACGAGGCGCCTCGAGATCGGCGCGCTCGGCATCTACGAGCACACGCTCGACGGGCGCGAGCGGAAGGCGTCGCTCGCCGCGGTGACCGGGGTGCGCTTCTCCCACGTGGTGCAGGCGCTCGTGATCGCCGGTCCCACCGTCGACTTCGGGCCGGCGCGCCCTGCGCCGGGCGCGGCCCTGCACCCGAGCGTCTTCGCGCAGGCGAGCCGCTACCTCACCGCAGGCGTCGAGCTCGGCTACCGCGTCGCCCGCGACGAACGAACGGTCGCGACCGTGCTCCCCCAGATCCACATCAACCCGCTGTCCCAGCTGAAGGTGCAGCTCGGCATGGGCGCGAGCGCGCGGGTCGGGCAGAACGTGCGTCCCCTCGCCGCCGTGCGCGTCTCGGTCGAGCACTGAACCGGCGGCGGCCTCGCGCCCGCCGCGGTCGCCCGGCTTGCCAGGGCGCCGAACGGGCGTAGACTAACGAGAGCTAACGGTCATTACTTACCGCTAGTCCCGCCCCGTAGGCCCGCCATGACCACCCTCGCCGTGAAGCTCAGCACGAACGCCCAGGCGGAGCTCGTCGAGCTCGGGCGCGCCGCGGAGCGCGCGTCGCGCGGGCGGTCGGCGCCGGCCGAGGTCGGCCTCAAGGGGCGCTCCCCGGTCGCCGAGGACGAGGTCGTCGTGATCGTCCTCAGCCGTCACGCCGCGCTGGTGAGCCGCATGACCGTCAAGGGGCGCGCGCTCGACGTCCGCGAGCTCAAGCGCCGCCTCGCCGGGGCCGAGATCGCGGTGGAGCGGCTCGTCGACGCGCACCGGGAGGTCGCCCCGCCGCGGCTCGCGCGCAGCGAGGCGGCGATGCTCGACGAGGCCGGCTTCGTGGAGCAGGCGACCGAAGCCGGCGGCGCGCTGGAGCGGTCTCGCATCGAGCTCGACATTCTCCTCGCCGAGAGCCTCACCCTCGAGGAGGCCGCGCGCGCTCTCTCGGTGAGCACGGGGCGCCTCCGCCAGCGGCTCGGCCCGACGGCGCGCACCCTCTACGGGATCAAGGACGGCCGAGCGTGGCGCATCCCGAAGTTCCAGTTCGCGTCGAAGGGCAAGCTGGTGCGCGGGATCGACCGCGTCCTGCCGCGCATCCGGCCGGACGCGCACCCGCTCGCCGTCGCGGCCTGGTTCCGGGCCCCGCATCAGGATCTCGTCGTCGGCGAGGACGACGAGCGC
>JAHBWA010000117.1 GCA_019637195.1 Labilithrix sp.
CCGCGAAGATCCTCGACTTCGGGATCGCGAAGGTCATGGACGCGGCGGGCGGCATGGGATCGAAGACGCGCACGGGCGTCCTCCTCGGGACGCCGGCGTACATGAGCCCGGAGCAGATCAAGAACGCGAAGGACGTCGACGCGCGCTCCGACCTGTGGAGCGCGGGCGTCTTGCTCTACGAGATGCTCACCGGGCGCGTGGCGTTCCCAGCGCCGACCGAGTACGCGCGCCTCTCGGCGGTGCTGAACGCGACGCCTGCGCCCGTCGAGAGCATCGACCCTCAGCTCACGCGCCTGTCGGCGGTCGTGCAGCTCGCGATGCAGAAGGACCGCACGCAGCGTTACCAGAGCGCGCTCGAGATGGCGCGCGCGCTGGCGGGGGCGATGGGGGAGGGGACGGCGGCGGCGGGGCCGGTGCCGATCAGCCAGCTGCCCAACATCCCGAGCGTCTGGATGCCCGTGCAGGCGCCGCAGCCTGTCGCGAGCGTCGCGGTGGGGACGAACCCGGTCTCGTCGGGCTCTCCGGTCCAGGCGCCCGTCACGCTCGTCGGGGCGGACGCATCGAAGGGGCCGGGCGGGACGCTCGCGAGCCCCGCGGGGCGCGCGGTGACCGAGGCGCCGCCGCAGGTGGCGATGGCCGTGCAGGGGACGCTCCCGTCCGAGAACCTGCCGATGTTCAGCGCCCACGGCGCCGCAGGTCGTCGTGGCGTCGCGCCGTGGGCGGTGGTCGTCCTCGTGCTCGGGGCGTTGTTCGCGGGGTTTCTGCTCGGCCTCGCGACGGCGCGGCTCCTCTAGCGCCTCGAGCGCGCGGAGCCTGCCCAGGCGTCCGGCTGCTCACGCGCGTTCGCGCTTTCACATGACCGGTGAGTTCCGCTAGCCTCGGTCGTCCGCCATGACGACCACCGACACGGCCGCTCTCGCCCGCTTCCTCGACGTCTTTCCGGACTGGCTCCGCACGCTCGGCGAGGACGCCCGCGCGCTCGGCGACGTCGTGACGGCGCGCTCCGACGACGAGGTCGCTCGGTTCGTCGCCTCGGGGCTGAACTACATCTTCAAGTCGCTCGACCTCATCCCGGACGGGATCGACGACCTCGGCTTCTGCGACGACGCCTTCGTCATCCGGGTCGCCTCCGCCCTCGCGTGCGACGCCGACGGCGCGGCGCGCGAAGGCGTGCTCGGGCGGCTCGCCGACGAGGCGAAGCAGGTCGAGGAGTTCCTCGAGGAGGACTACCCCCGCCTCGTCACCTACGTCACCGGGCTCCGCAAGGGCGCCGCGCGCGGCCGCACCGTCGAGGACATCGTGACGGACGCCTCGGTGCGCTCCGCCTTCGTCCACGAGGTCAACGCGTGGTCGCAGGAGTACCAGGTGCCCGCGTTCACGCGGGACGTGAAGACGTTGATCAAGCTCAAGGCGTTCCTCAGCGCGAAGCTCGCCTGAGGCCGCTCAGTCGTCGGCGAAGATATCGTCGACGCACGGGGCCACCGCGGCGCGGGAGACCCATCGCTCGAGTGTGTCCGCGCTCGAGCACGCGTCGATTCGCTCCCGCGCGGGGCTGGTCAGGCCGAGCTTGCGGGCGGCGATGACGGCGAAGAGCGCCCGCCGAGCGCCTTCTTCGCGGCCCTCCTCCCGGCCTTCTTCGCGGCCTTGAGCCAGGTACTTCTTCGCGAAGTCGCTCTTGTATTCGTAGCTCCCGAGCGGCATGAGTGCCTCCAGCGCGACCTTGGCGAGCTCTCCGAGCGCCGCATAGGTCAGATCAAAGTACGTCCGCATTCGTTCCTCGTCCAGGCGGGCTGCGGCACGCAGCGCGGCCTCGATCACGGGCCCGCCGTCGGGCTCGGCGCCGTGCACGAGGGCGCTCAGCATGGCGAGCTCCGGCATGACGCCGGCGGCGTCCGTGATGCGTGGGATCTGACGCGGTCCGATGACGATCGGGATGAGCGGGCTCGTCGGCTGCATCGTGTCGATCGGCCCCGCCGCCCAAGCGGCCACGTCCTCGAACGGCGTGATCACGACGAGTCGTGACGGCCGCCGCACTCGCGCGTGCAAGGTCGCGAGGTAGAGCGGCCACGTGTAGCGCTTCTCCGGATCGATGCCGAGCTGCGCCTCGACGACGAAGGCAGCGCAGATCCCGTCCGACGTCTCGAGGGTCACCACGGCGTCGGCTCGGCGCTCGAGCGGCACCGCCTGCGTGAAGTCGGCGTCGCCGAGCCGCGCTACCGAGCCAAACGGAGTGACGAAGTCGACAGCGTGCTCGAGGAGGCTGGTGACGAGCGCCGGCTCCTGTCGGAGGAGCAGGAGCGGAGCCTCATGCAGCGCGGACGGCACGAGCGCGTCACATCAAGCGACGTGCCGCGGACGCCGTGAGCCGCGTCGCACACTTGCGCGAGCTGCATGCGGCTCGTGCCAGGTCGGGGCCGGCCCAGGGCCGCCAAGTCGGCCCAGCGGGTGACCCGAGACGAGGCCGGCCGCGCGCGAGCCGCGCCGGAGCCGATCAGAGGTTCGGGCCGCGGCTCTCGGGGCCGATGTTGTTCTTCTGGTTGGCGCCCGTGTGGATGTTGCTCATCAGCTCCTGGAGCAGGTCGCGCGCCTCGGGCTTCTGCTTCACGTGGTTGAGGAGGAGCGTGGTCACGTCGCTGAAGGCCTTCTCGAAGTTGAGGCCTTCTCGCGTGCGCGAGGCGACCTTCTCGCGCCCCGCGGCGAGATCCTCCTCGAGGGCCTCGGCGTAGCGCGCGAGCTGCGCGCGGAGCTCGTCGATCTGGCGACGGAGGTCGCGCGCCTGTTGATCCTTCACCTGGGCCTTCTGCTCGCGCTCGCCGAGGGCCTCGCGGCGCGCCTCGAGCAGCGCCGCGGCCGCGCCGGAGCGCTCGTAGATGGCGCGCAGGGTCACGGGGTTTCCGCCTTGCTGGGCGGCCTGGTCGGCCTGCGCCTTCGCGGTGCCGGCCGCGCGCTCGGCGACCTGCACGAGCTCCCGCAGCTTCGCCGCCTCGTGCTGCTCGGACGCCGCGTCACGCAGGGCGCGCGACTCCTCGTGCGCGAGCTCCTCGACCTTTCGCCCGATCTCCGCGCGCAGCGCGCGGCCTCGGCGCTCGAGAGACTCGAGCTTCCGCGTGTGGCTCGCGACCTCTCCCTCGAGGCGCGTCGCGCGCGAGGCGAGGTCCCAGACCTGAGCGAGCCCGGTCTGAACCTCGGGCGGCGTGTTGCCGGTCGGGTAGACGCGGCTGACCATGCGCGAGAACAGCGCGGCGCGGTTCGCCCACTCGATGACGCCGGCCGATTGCGGCGGCGGGGGCGGCGGCGGCGCGGCGTTCTGCGGATCGGCCTGGACCTCCCACGGGGTCGACGGGAGCGACCGCTGGAGCGCCTTCAGCTCCTCGTGGAGGTGGTGCGCGTCCTGGTAGCGCTTGCGACGCTCCTTCTCGAGCAGCTTGAGGACGATGAGCTCGGCCTGCGGGAGGACGTCCGGCTTGATCGCGCTCGGCTTCGGCGGCGGCGCGCTCCTCTGCATCTCGAGGAGCGTGTCGCGATCGTTCGAGCGGAAGGGGAGCTGCCCCGTCAGCATCTCGTAGAACAGGACGCCGAGCGCGTAGAGGTCGCTGGGCGGGCCAGCCTCTTCGCCGCGGGCCTGCTCGGGGGACATGTACTCTGGCGTCCCGAAGACCGCGCCCTTGGGCGCGAGCCGCGGGTCCATCGCGAGGTGCGCGAGCCCGAAGTCGAGGATCTTCACGAAGTCCTTCCGGCCGCCGCGCGTCGACAGGAGGATGTTGTCGCTCTTGAGGTCGCGGTGCACGACGCCGAGGTCGTGGGCGCGCGCGAGCGCGGCGCACATCTGCTCGAGGATGTCGACCGCGCGACCGAGCGCCGTGGGGCCCTTCGCCAGCTCGCTCGAGAGCGAGGTGCCGACGAGGTACTCCATCACGAGGTAGAGCTCGCCCTCTTCGGTCTCGCCGATGTCGTGGATGTCGATGATGTGCGCGTGATCGACGCGGTTCGCGGCCCGCGCCTCGCGGAGCATCCAGGCGCGCAGGTGCGTCTCGCCGCGGAGATCGGGGCGAATCAGCTTGAGGGCGACGACGCGGTCGATGAGGACATGGCGCGCGCGGTAGACCACGCCCATGCCGCCTTCGCCGGCCCGTGCCTCGAGCCGATAGCGCCCGGCGACCACTCGACCGAGCATGGGATCCTGCGGCTTCGTAGCGCTACGCGAGGTGTTCATTCTTCCTTCGACCAGCCGACGCTCGCGCGTCGGAGCACACTTGGGGAAGAGGCCGCCTTCGATGTACCGGCACTCGTCGCGTCGGCAAACGGCTCGGCGGCCGCCGAGATCGTTCGGGGTTCAGCTCGAGGCTACAGCGCTCCGCGGCGGAAAGGAACAGGGGCTTTGTGCACTTCCGCGGCGCGCCGTCCCCCCGGCTGGGGCCGCTCGCGCTGCGACCGGATCGCGCGCCGCGGCCGTCGGGTGGCAGCGGCGCGCGGCGGCCGGTTGGGTGGCCAGCGTCGCGCGTCGGTGTCGAGCCGGGTGGCCGTCGGGTGGCAGCGTCGCTCGGCGGCCGGTTGGGTGGCCAGCGTCGCGCGTCGGTGTCGGGGCCGGGTGGCCGTCGGGTGGCAGCGTCGCGTGTGGGTAAGCGGTCGGGCGCGGGAGTAAGCGGTCGGGCGCGGGAGGCGGACGCGGGCTCGCGACGCGACCGACGCGCAGGTGGCGCCCCGCTATCGGTTCCGGCGCACCACGGCCGCGGCGCCGGTGCGGTCCGACCCTTCGGTCAGAACGTGACGCGGACGACGGGGAAGCGGAGCTCGCTCCCGCGGTTGTCCGCGCCCATCCGCTGGCGCTCGGCGTTGCCGAGCACCGGGCGGACCTCGGGGAGCGGTACCCCCATGTAGAAGTCGCCGTTCCTCAGGTTGATGAGCGAGGACTGCGGAGATTGCGGCGCTCGCGGCGCCTGCGTTCCGCCGCCGCCTCCGCCCTCGGCCGGCGCGGGCGGCGGAGGAGCTTCCGTGGACGGCGTCGTCGCGCTGCCGGGGCCGGGGGCCGTCGCGGGAGGCGTCGAGGGCTCTGCGCCGACGACGCTGCTTCCGCCGGGCCGGCCCGGATCCGACGGCGGGATGTCGACCGGCTTGTCCTCGCGCGCGCCCTCGGTGGGCATGTAGCGGGTCGCGTCGAGCGCCACGACGATCGCCGGGATCAAGAGCGCGAGGCCGCCGGCGAGCATGTACGCCGGGATGCGGCCGTCGTCGACGGCCTGCTCGACGAAGTAGCCGCCGACGCCGCCGGCCACGGCGCCCGCGCCCGCGCCGACGAGGTACGCGGTGGTCGAGCGCACCCCGAAGAGCGCCTCGCCGAAGACGACGAGCTCGCCACCGAGCAGCGCGCCGCCCGCGATTCCCTTTGCGGTCGGCGGGACCTCCTCGGCCCGAGCCGAGCTCGGGACGGCGAGGATCGCACCTGCCGCGACGGCGGCGAGCACGGAGGCGCGGAGCTTGATGCCGGCGTTCTTTGTGGCCATGGGTTCGTCCGAAGGGGGGAAACGTGCGAGTCGGTTGGTGCCCGAAGCTACCACGACGTTCACGCCGGCCGGAAGGCTCGGCCGGTGCGGCGTGCGGGTCGGGGCTCCCCTCGGTCGCCGCCGCGTGTAGATTCCCTGGGCTCGCGCGCCGCCGGCCCTCGTTTTCCCAGTCCGTCCGTGTCGAATCGACGCTGCCCGTCACGACCTCGCCCCGCGCGGGACCTCGCGGTCCCCGGAGAGGGCTAGTCGCGTGCCGCGCTCCCCGTCCGGCCCGTCGCGTGGGCTCTTCGAGCTGGGGCGGCGCCTCCGTCGTGACCCATTGGCGCTCCCGGCGGCCCTCGCGGCGGCGTCGGCGACGGCCCTCATCCTCGGCGCCGCGCTCATCGGCGCGACGATCCGCCTCCTTCCCTGGGCGCTCGACCCGACGATCCCGTGGAGCACGCTCGCGCCGTTCGCGAAGAGCCTGCTCGCGGTGGCGTTCGAGGCCGCGCTGATGACGGGCTGGCCGGTCGGCTGGTCGCTCGCCACCCAGCGGCTCGTCGAGCGCGGAGAGGCGCGCGTCCTCGCGTCGCTCGGGGAGTCGCCAGAGCGGACCGTCGGCCGGCTCCTCCCGCACGCGCTCCTCCTGGGCGCCATGCTCGTGATGTCGTCGACGGTGCTCGGACGCGACGCCGTGGCGCCCGGGAAGGTGGTGAACGCGCTGCTCGCCGACGGTCGCGCCTCGTGTGCGCCGGGCGCGACGCACGGCGTGCCCTTCGTCTCGGCGACCTGGCTCTGCCCGCCGCGGCACGCTGCCGACGCGCCGCCGCGGCTCGTGGGCCGCGCGCCTCTCGGCGGCGTGGTCTTCACGGCCGAGGACGCGCGGGTGAGCGACGACCTGCGCCGCATCGAGCTCGCCGGAGCGCGCCTGACGCTCCCCACGGGCGAGCCCGCGACGAGCGTGCAAGCGCGCGTCGGCACGCTCGTCCTCCGGGGCCTCTCGCCGTGGGCCCGCGCGTCCTCGCTCCCGCCCGCGCTTCGCGCCGCGGTCGTCACAGGCTCCTCGCTCGTCGCCGGTTGCGCGGCGGCGGCGATCCTCCTCCGCGCGCGGCGTCGTCGGATCGGGGGTGTCGGGGCCGCCGCGGTCGGCGCCGCAGGGCCGCTCGCGGCGCTGGTGGCGCTCCGTGCGCTCGAGCTTCGCGTGCCGGAGAGCGCGCCGGGGGCATGGCTGCTTTTGTTCGCCCTCGTTCCGCCCGCAGCGCTCGTTGCCGTCTTCGTTGCGGCCGCGCTCGTGACGGCCTTGCCCGAGAGACGGCGCGCTGATAGCAAATAAGAGAGCCGTGTGCTGACACGGCGCATCCTCACGAAGGTCCTCGTGACCGCCGGAGAACCGTCATGCTGGGTGGACTCGGAGCACCGGAGCTCATCGTCATCGCGCTGATCGCGCTGCTGCTCTTTGGTGCCGGCCGCATCGCGGACATCGGCAAAGGGCTCGGTCAGGGCATCAAGAACTTCAAGCAGGGCTTGAAGGAAGCCGATTCCGCCGAAGAGGACGACGACGAGGTCGTCGAGGCGAAGGCCAAGAAGGGCGACAAGCCCAAGGTCGAGAAGGCGAAGAAGGCCGAAGCCGCCGAAGAGGCCTGAGCCGACGACGCGCGCGTCCCGAGGGCGTCGTCTCCCGTCGGGTCGGGGGTCTGCGAGCGCGGCCGGCGTTCGAGGAGGCCGGATCCGCGGTCTCGGGTCGGGATCCGCGAGCCGGGATCCGCGGGTTCGTGTCGAGCCGGCGCGCGTGCTAACGCGGTCGCGATGAGCCTCGATCTCTCGCGCCGCGCGTTCGTCGTCAGCACGCTCACCACGGGCTTCGCCCTCGCGGTGCGCCCCGTCTCCGCCGAGACGATCACGACCGACGTGGCCGGGCTCGTCGCCGGTGACGTGAAGATCGGCGCGATGCCTGCGTACCGCGCGATGCCCGAGGGGAAGGGCCCGTTTCCGCTGGTGCTCGTCGTCCACGAGATCTTCGGTGTCCACGAGCACATCAAGGACGTGTGCCGCCGCCTCGCGAAGGTCGGGTACATGGCGGTCGCGCCCGAGCTCTTCGCGCGCCAGGGGGACGTCTCCGAGCTCCAGGGCTTCGAGGAGATCCTGAAGGTCGTGAGCAAGGTCCCGGACGCGCAGGTCATGGGCGATCTCGACGCCACGGTCGCGTGGGCGAAGAAGACGGGGAAGGTCGACGGTGACCGCGTGGCGATCACCGGCTTCTGCTGGGGTGGGCGCGTCGCCTGGCTCTACGCGGCGCGCCCCGGCGCGAAGACCGCCGTAGCCTGGTACGGCCGCCTCTCGCACGCCGTGAACGCGAACCAGACGAAGACGCCGCTCGACGTCGCCGCCAAGCTGACGCGGCCGGTGCTGGGCCTCTACGGCGGGCAGGACTCGGGCATTCCGGTCAGCCACGTCGAGCTGATGCGTCGCGAGCTCGCGAAGGGCACGAGCGGCTCCGAGATCGTCGTCTACCCGGAAGCCGGTCACGCGTTCTACGCGGACTACCGTCCGAGCTACGCGAAGGCCGCCGCGGACGACGCGTGGGCGAAGATGCTCGCGTGGCTGAAGAAGAACGGCGTCTGAGCGCGCGCGAACGAGACCGCGCGCGATCGCGTGGAAGCGGTTCTGCGCGCGATCACGCGGAGCGGCTCCGCGCACGATCGCGTGCGAGCCATTCCGCGCGTGCCCGCGTGGATCACTTCGGGTTCGCGACGCGGCCGGCGAACAGGATGCGGCCCTGCTTCGTGTCGTGGATCAGGAAGAGAAACGGGTGGTCGGCGCGAAACTCGACGACCGGTCCTGTGATCATGCTCGTCGTGCGCATCGTCACCGCGGTGGCGGCGGCGGCCTCGGTGCCGAGCTCGTCGACGGAGATCCACGTCTGGTGGATGACCTGGTCGACGAAGAGCCGCTCGCGCGCGCTCGGGTCGGCGATGCCGCTGAAGTCGGCCTTGTCGGTGAACGCCGTCTTCATCCCGAGCTCCCGGAGCGCCGCGTTCATCGCGCCGCCACCACGGAACGTGAAGCGCGGGAGCGTGACGTTCACGCGCGCGGTCGCGAGCGCCCCCGTCCACCTGTCGACGGTGTCGGGGTCCAGGCTCGACGCGACCTTCGCGAGCGCGCTCGGCTGCGGATCGTCGGGCAGCACGATGAGCATCGCGAGCTGGCTCTCGGCGTAGCGGAGCTCGAGGACTTTCACGCCGGGCTCCGTCGCGACGCGGAGGGAGTCGGTCATGTGCATCAGCGGGACGGTGACCGACTTCTTTCCGTCGAGCTTGAACGGCTCGTCCTTCGTCGACGCCTTGCGGAACGGGAACTCCCAGCGCCCCTTGAACCAGATCGCGTTGGTCACGACGAGGCGTGTTCGCGCGTCGACGGACCCTTGCGGGAGGAGATCCGGGATCTTGTCCTTGGTCTTCTCGGCGACCCACGTGTTGATCGTCTTCCGAGCCTCCTCCGACTTCGCGTAGTCGACGCTCGCCGGGGCCGCGCCGAACGAGGTCTCCGCCGTCTTGGCGAAGGCCGGCTGGATCGCGAAGTCGTCGTCGAGCCACAGGCGCGACGCGATGTTGAGCTCGGCGCTGCCCTTCGCGTCTTGCCACGCGTCGAGCTCGGCGCGCGCGAGGCTCGCGGCCACCGTCGGGTCGTTGTCGAGCGAGAGCGCGGTCGCCATCTCGCGCGCGGTCTCGCCGCGCGCGCCGACGTACGTGGTGCCGAGGGCGTGGCGGATGCTCGTGCCGGAGATCATCGCGTTGTCGGACGGCTTGCCCGTCCGCGCGAGCGCCTTGAACGTGAAGGCGTTCGCGTTGCGCACCTCGGACGCCAGCTCGGCGCTCGCGATGGCGCGCGGCTCGCCTGCGGCGGGGAGGTCCTCCGACTTCACGGGCGGGGACGGATCGGTGGTCGCGGTCGTGACGGGCGGCGGCTCGTTCGGCTGACCCTTCGCGGCCGCCGAGGTCCGGCTCGGTTGGGCGCCGTCGCAGCCCGCGAGGACGAGACCGAACGGGACGACCCACGGAGGCACGCGCGGCAGGAGCATGTCCCTCCAGCTATGGCCGCGCGCTGCCGAGCGTCAAGCTGCGCCGCAGTCTCTATTCGCGGATCCCGCCAGCCCATGCGATCGCCTCGCGCAGCGTCGTCGTGTCCTCTGCGGCGTAGGTGTGCCCGACCGCGCCGAGATCGTAGAAGCGCGCGTCGATCCCTTCGCGCCGGAGGCGCGCGGTCTCCTCGATGAGCGGCGCGTACGCGGCGTCTCGCGCGCCGGACGCGAGCGCGACGCGGACGACGCCGGCTTCGCGGAGGTGCGCGGCGCTCGGGTGCGCGGGCGCGGCGATGAGCACGAGGCCGCGGAAGCGAGCGCGCCCGGTCTTGACGAGATCGAGCGCGACGTAGCCGCCCTGCGAGAAGCCGACGGCGACGCCAGGCTCCGTCGACGCGCCCTCCGCGTGCGCCGCGCCCTCCGCGCGCGCGACGACGGCGCGCTGCTCGACGAGGTCGCTGCCCCACGACGCGGTCCCGGTCGCCTCGTGCCGGGGCGCCTCCGGGCAGACGAGCCAGCCGAGCTCGCTCGCGCCGCCGCGGAACCACGGGCACCCGTTCTCCGCGCGGCCGTGGACGCCGTGCAGGTAGACGACGGTCATCGGGTGGGCGGCGGCCTCGGCCGACGGCGGGTAGGCGAGGAGCTTCCGCCCGCCGGCGTCGAGCCTCACGGGGGCCGACGCGTAGTGACCGCGCGTCTCGCCGCCGAGCGTCGCGGTGGAGATCGTGGTCGTCCGCGGCGAGGTCCTCGTGTCGGCCGCCGCGCCCTCTGCCGCCGCGCTCGCGCCCGACTCGGTGCCGGCCGCGGCGCGGCTCGCGAAGACGGTGCCGAGCGAGGTGGCGAGGACGAGACAAAACACGGCCACACGCGCGCCGAGGCGCGACGACGAGATCGACATGAGCGGGCTCCAGGGGCTGCTGGCGGGCGGAGGACGGCGGATCGCGCGGCGCGGCTCGCGAGGAGCCTCGTCAGCGCACGTGGCGGCGGTCGTCGGTTTGCAGCCCGAGCACGCCGATGCTTGTGGGTCGGAGAACTGCAGCGCTCGTGCCGCGTGCCGCGGCCGGGGCGCCGGGCCACTTGTCGCGAGCCTGCGAGTACTTCGTGGCAGGGCGCCGGACTGTGACGTGGCGAACGAGACACGATCGCGTGTGCCGCGCTCCCCGCGCGACGGAGGCGTCCCCGGCGTCGCGCCAGGCGGTCGCGCGTCCCACATCGCGCCGCGCGGTCGCTCCCGGGCGTCGCGTCAGGTAGACGCGCGTCTCGCATCGCGCCGCGCGGTCGCCGCCGAGCGTCGCGTCAGGTGGACGCGCGTCGCGCCGTGCGGTCGCGCGTCGTTCGTCGCGCCAGGCGGTCGCGCGTCACCCGATCGGGTGACGAAGCGCGCGCGTGCCCCTCGCCATGCTGCAAAAGCCTGAGTAGGCTACGCGCCAAATGCCGAGCACCCTCGCACGCCGCCTCGATGCCGTTCAGCCCAGCGTGACCCTCGCCATGAACGCGAAGGCCGCCGAGCTCCGCACCAAGGGCGCCGACGTCTACGCGTTCGGCGTCGGAGAGCCCGACTTCGACCCGCCCGCGTTCGTCCTCGAGGCGGCGCGCGCGGCGATCGAGAAGGGCGTCTCCAAGTACACCGCGGTGAGCGGGATCCCGGCGCTCAAGCAGGCGATCTGCGCGCGGACGAGCGAGGTGCGCGGTTGGTCGCCGAAGCCGTCGCAGGTCACGGTGTCGGTCGGCGCGAAGCACGCGCTCTTCAACCTGGCCCTCGCGCTCTACGAGCCGGGCGACGAGGTCGTCATCCCCGCGCCGTACTGGGTGAGCTACCCCGAGCAGGTGAAGCTGTGCGGGGCCACGCCCGTGTTCGTCGAGACGACGGCGGAGGCCGGCTTCAAGATGTCGCCGCAGGCGTTCGAGAAGGCGCTCTCGCCGCGGACCAAGGCGGTGATCCTGTGCTCGCCGTCGAACCCGACGGGCTCGGCGTACACGGCCGACGAGCTCCGCGCGATCGTCGACGTCTGGAAGAAGAGCGACGCCTGGCTCATCGTCGACGAGATCTACGCGGACCTCGTCTACGACGGCTTCAAGCACGTCTCGGCCGCGAAGCTCGCGGGCGACGCGATGGACCGCGTCGTCATCGTCGACGGCGTCTCGAAGACGTACGCGATGACCGGCTGGCGCATCGGCTGGAGCATCGCGCCCGAGCGCCTCGCGAAGGCGCTCGACACGGTGCAGGGGCAGAGCACGACGAACGCGACGGCGATCGCGCAGCACGCGGCCCTCGCGGCGATCACCGGGCCGCAGGACGAGGTCGAGAAGATGCGCGCTCAGTTCGAGAAGCGCCGCTCGGTCATGATCGAGGCGCTCCGCTCGATCCCGGGCGTGAGGTGCCGCGTGCCCGAGGGCGCGTTCTACGCCTTCGCCGACTGCCGCTCGCTCTACGGCGTCCCGTTCAAGGGCAAGCCGATCGCGAGCGACGAGGACGTCGCCTTCTTCATGCTCGAGGAGGCCCACGTCGCGGCGGTCCCCGGCGGCGCGTTCGGCGCGCCCGGCTACGTCCGCTTCAGCTACGCGACGAACGAGGAGCGGATCCGAGGCGGCGTCGAGGCGATCAAGGCCGCCGTCGAGCGCGCGAAGAAGGGCTGAGCTCGTCCGCGCGCACGTGGGGTCGCTGCCCGTCGTCGGCGACGGAGCGCGAACGCCGCGCGAGAATGGTCGCGCTTACTCGCCGGGCACCCTCATCGCAGTCGGGTGAGCGCGCACATCCACTCGCCGCCGCGAGGTGCTCTCGTCCGTCATTGCGGATAGCGCTCCAATGATTGCGGATGCCGGGAACGATCCGCTCCAGCGGTCGCTCTGACATCGCTGTCATGGATGCGCGTCGCGAGTGTGGTGGCGTCGCCACAGCGTCCTCGCGTACGCAGCGGCGCGCCGCCTCGATACCGCGGTTTTCCGCAACGAGCTTCTTTCGCGCAGCGGTTTTCGTGTAGGCTCGCGCCGCGGCCCTGGTCCTGCCTGGGTTGTCACGGAGGAACGGGTCGCACGATCGACAATCCGATTTGGATTCATCGACGAGCAACTTCGTCAATTGTCAGTCGGGGCGTCGTAACGGGCCCAGCCCGTGTGAGGACGTCTCCCGTTAGAGAAGGAGAGCTTCGCATGTTGTCAAAACGCTTTCACGGCGCCGCCCTCATGGCTGCCGTTACGCTCACGGCGGTGGTCGGCTGCGGCGATGACCCGCTGAACCCCACGGGCGATCTGTGCTGCACGGACTTCAAGGTGGGCGCGGATCTGAGCGGCGCCAACTTTGGCGTCGACGCGTCGATCGAGGGTCAGTTCAAGGTGTTCGCGCAGGCGTCTGCGGACCTGTCTGGAGCGGCGAGCGCCGCGCTGGACGGCGTGACGGGCGCGTGCAAGGGGCTGGCGCAGGTCGGCGGCGCGAACGCGACGGCGGACGAGCCGGCGGACCCGGCGGCTCGCGTGAAGTTCTGGTGCGACCTCGCGGTGGCGAAGATCCAGGCGTCGTTCCAGGCGCAGGGTGGCGCGTCTGCGGCGCTGAAGATCAACGTGACGCCTGCGGAGTGCAAGGCGTCGTTCAAGGCGGAGGCGAACTGCCAGGCGAGCTGCCAGGTGGACGCGAGCTGCGACGCGTCGGCGAAGCCTCCGACGTGCGAGGGCGGCAAGCTCGAGGTCTCGTGCGAGGGCGGCTGCACGGCCGAGGCCGGCGCGAGCATCGAGTGCGAAGGCGGCTGCACCGGTGAGTGCTCGGGCGCGTGCACCGCGGAGGGCGGCGTCTCGGTCGAGTGCAACGGCAAGTGCGACGGTACGTGCGAGGCCGGCGGTTCGGCGAACGGCACGGGCGTGCAGGCGGACGGCAGCTGCCAGGGCAAGTGCAACGGCACGTGCACGGCGAGCGCGACGGCGCCGGCGGTCAAGTGCGAGGGCACGTGCAAGGGGTCGTGCAACGCGAAGTGCGAGGCGAAGGCTGGCGCGTCGGTGAAGTGCGACGGCAAGTGCGAGGGCAAGGCGGAGCCGCTGTCGTGCAAGGGCGGCGAGCTGAAGGCGCAGTGCGAGGTGGACGCGAACTGCGGCGGCAACTGCTCGGCGAGCGCGTCGGCGAAGGCGGAGTGCACGCCGCCGAAGCTCGACATCTCGTTCAACGCGAATGCGCAGGGCAACGTGTCGGGTGAGGCTGCGCTGATGGTGGAGGCGATCCGCCTGCACCTTCCGGAGATCCTGCTGGTGTTCCAGGCGCGCGGTCAGGCGTTCGTGGACCTGACGGGCAAGGTCGTGGCGTCGGGCTCGGCGACGCTGGATCCGGGCAAGCTCGGTCTGAAGGGCTCGGCGTGCCTCGCGGCGATCGTTCCGGTCGTGATCCAGGCGGGCGCGAACGTGAAGGCCGCGGTCGAGGCGTCTGGCTCGGTGGCGGGTCAGTTCTCGCTCTGATCGACGCCCGCGCGTGACGTGACGCGGGTCACGTCACCGATGACGAGGCGGTGCACCTCACGGTGCATCGCCTCGTTGCTTTTTGGCGAGAACGCGGCATCGTTTCGAGCATCGCAGTCTTGTCGTTCGGCTCGCTCGGCGCTTCGAGCTCTCGCTTCGCGCGCGCCATGCTTCCGTCTAGCTTCACGAGGTCCTGACGTATGTTGCTTCGCCGTGACACCGACACCCCCGCCGCCCCGGCATCGCTGAAGCTGGCCCGCTCGTCCGCCCTGCCCGCGCGGCTCGTCGTGCTCGGTCTCTCGCTCCTCGCGGTGGCCACCGTCGCGTGCAGCGATGATCCGGACGCCGATCCGGTCGGGAGCAACGGCGTCAACGACGTGAGCCAGGCCTGCGCGATCCGCGCGCAGTGGACGAAGCCAAATTCCACCGACTGCACCGAGTGCATCGGGATCGCTTCGGTCGCGAAGTGCGACTGCACCGCGATCAAGGACTATGCGGGGCTCTGCAGCACGCAGCAGGACGCGAAGAACCAGGAGGCGACCTGCGCAGGAGTGGGCGAGTGCGTCTTCAAGTGCGATGCCGCGGACTGCGCGTGCGTCGAGGCCTGTTACTCGGGCAAGGAGATGTGCCGCGAGCGCGCCTCGGCGCTCGACGGCTGCCTCGCGGACGTCTGCGACACCTACTGCCGCTGAGCGCGTGGGGCCACTGAGCGCCTTCGCCCGGCCCGGGCCGACAGGTGCGCCGGCGGCCGGGTGCGCTGGTGTAGTGTCGACGCAGCACGAGCCGCAACGCGAGCCCGCCGCGCTCGGCGGTTCGTCTTGGCGGTCGGGAGAGGCGGTCGTCTCGCGCCGGAATCGAGGGCGGCCCGAGGGCGTGAGAAGGCGCACGATCGGGCGCGCACGCTGGTCCTGATCATGCTTCCATCGCTCCGCGGAGCGATCGCGGACCATCCCGGTCCGCGGAGTTCCGCGGAGCGTGTGGGGTGGGCGGGCGCCGGACTGCGCGCGTGCTCCTCTCGAACTAGGAGAGCTTCATGATTTCAAAGCGTGCTTATGGCGCGATTCTGATGGCATCGCTGGTGGTCCCGTCCGTGCTGACGGGGTGCGATGGTGACGACATTACTGGTGGCCTTTGCTGCACGGACTTCAAGGTGGGCGCGGATCTGACCGGCGTGGACTTCGGCGTCGACGCGTCGATCAAGGGGCAGTTCGCTGCCTTCGCGCAGGCATCGGGCGACCTGTCGGGAGCGGCGAGCGCCGCGCTGGACGGCGTGTCGGGCGCGTGCAAGGGCCTGGCGCAGGTGGGCGGCGCGAACGCGACGGCGGACGAGCCGGCGGATCCGGCGGCTCGCGTGAAGTTCTGGTGTGACCTCGCGGTGGCGAAGATCCAGGCGTCGTTCCAGGCGGAGGGCGGGGCGTCTGCGGCGCTGCAGATCAACGTGACGCCTGCGGAGTGCAAGGCGTCGTTCAAGGCGGAGGCGAACTGCCAGGCGAGCTGCCAGGTGGACGCGAGCTGCGACGCGTCGGCGAAGCCTCCGACGTGCGAGGGCGGCAAGCTCGAGGTCTCGTGCGAGGGCGGCTGCACGGCCGAGGCCGGCGCGAGCATCGAGTGCGAAGGCGGCTGCACCGGTGAGTGCTCGGGCGCGTGCACCGCGGAGGGCGGCGTCTCGGTCGAGTGCAACGGCAAGTGCGACGGTACGTGCGAGGCCGGCGGTTCGGCGAACGGCACGGGCGTGCAGGCGGACGGCAGCTGCCAGGGCAAGTGCAACGGCACGTGCACGGCGAGCGCGACGGCGCCGGCGGTCAAGTGCGAGGGCACGTGCAAGGGGTCGTGCAACGCGAAGTGCGAGGCGAAGGCTGGCGCGTCGGTGAAGTGCGACGGCAAGTGCGAGGGCAAGGCGGAGCCGCTGTCGTGCAAGGGCGGCGAGCTGAAGGCGCAGTGCGAGGTGGACGCGAACTGCGGCGGCAACTGCTCGGCGAGCGCGTCGGCGAAGGCGGAGTGCACGCCGCCGAAGCTCGACATCTCGTTCAAGGGCGCAGCGGCGGCTTCGGCGTCGGGCGAGGCTGCGCTGATGGTGGAGGCAATCCGCCTTTACCTTCCGGAGATCCTGCTTGTGTTCCAGGCGCGCGGTCAGGCGTTCGTGGACCTGACGGGCAAGGTCGTGGCGTCGGGTTCGGCGACGCTGGATCCGGGCAAGCTCGGCGTGAAGGGCACGGCGTGCCTCGCGGCGATCGTTCCGGTCGTGATCCAGGCGGGTGCGAACGTGAAGGCCGCGGTCGAGGCGTCTGGCTCGGTGGCGGGTCAGTTCTCGCTCTGAGCGACGCACGGCGCGTGACGTGACGCGGGGCACGTCACCGATGACGAGGCGATGCACCTCATGGTGCGTCGCCTCGTTGTCTTCTTGCACCTCACATCATTGCACCCCGCGGAGCATCACCCCATCGCCATTCGTGGTGTGCTCACGTCATGTCATGCGTTGTGTCTGCGCTGCTCGTTCCATCCGGAAGGAGCTGGCCGGGCGGGACGGTCGGCCGAGAGCCGCGCGCCCGCTGCGTGGTCAGCGTCGCGAGGACACCGCTGCGACGATCGCGAGCGCTTCTTCCCGTCCGAGCTTCGGCGCGCCGGCGTCGAGCGCGTCGAGCGTCGCGACGGCGAGGCGCACCGGCAGTTCGCAGAACATCACGACGCCGCGCGCGGCGCGCGCCTCGCCGAGCGTCCGCACGTAGCGCTCGGCGCGCGCGAGGCTGGCGCGCGCCAGCTCCGCGATCGCGCTGCGCGGGACGTCCGCAGGGAGGTACGCGCGGCCCTCGCGGGCGTCTGCCGAGGCGTCTTTCAGGATGTTCACGAGCTGGAGCCCCTCGCCGAAGGCCGCGGCGTCCGCGTCGAGCGCTGGACGCGCGTCGGCCGCGCGGGGATCGGCGACGGCGAAGAGCTCGGTGAGCAGCTCACCCACGATGCCGGCGACCACGTACGCGTAGCGGCGGAGGTCGTCGACGTTCGAGAGCGTGATGCCGCCGCGCTCGTCCTGGCGCGCGACGAACTCCGCCATCCCGAGCGCGGTCCGCCTCGTGTGGGCGACGATCGCCGCGCCGGCGAGACCGTCCATCGCGCGCGCGGTCGCGAGCACGTCGGGCGCGCGCGCGAGCAGCTCGAGGCACCCCGCGTCGCGGGTCGGTGGTTCGCTCGCGACGAGCGCGAGCCAGTCGTCGGCCTCCGCCGGATCTCCGTCGAGCCAGCGCACGAACGACGCGAGCGCCGCGGCGCGCCGGTCGCGGCCCCAGAGCGGCGCGTCCTCGAGCTCGTCGGCGACGCGAAACAAGAGGTACGCGACGCCGACCTGACGCGCGAGCGGCGCTTCGAGGAGCGGGATCGCGAGCGCGAACGTCCGGCTCGTGCGCTCGAGGAGGCGCGCGAGGTCCGGCTCCGAGAGCGCCGCCGTGCTCATCCCCGCGTCGTAGCGACGCTCGCGCCCCGCGACAAGCCAGGTCTCGTCCACCGACGATCGCGTCGACCGCGATCGCGGCGGAGACTCGGGCGCGTCCCGCGGCGAGGGCGCACGACAGGGGACGCACGCTCGTTCGGCGCGTATGCTCGCCGCGTCATGGCGAACGAGCGAGAGCGTCCGAAGGCGGACACGGGCCCTGGCGACGGCGCCCCGTCGAGCGCCGGAAAGGACTCCACCCTCGTCGACGCCACCGTCCCCCCGATCCCGCACCGGATCCTCGGACCCGAGCACGCGCCGTCCACGACGACGTCGATCCCGATCGCTCCGTCGACCTCGGGCTCACTCTCCTCGCAGGCGTCGCTCTCACTCTCCTCGCAGGCGTCGCTCTCGCTCTCCCCGTCGACGTCGCTCTCCATCTCCCCGTCGGCGTCCGCCGCGACGATCCCGCCCGGCGCGTTGCCGCCGGAGTCGATGCGGCTGCCCGACGGCGCGCTGCACGTCGCCGGGCAGCGCTTCGAGGACGGTGCGATCGCCTGGGTGACCGATCCGTGGACCGGTGACCGCGTGGCGCCGGTCGTTCAGGCCGACGCGGCGCAGGCCGCGCGCGCGGCCGAGGCGGCGAAGGACGCGTTCGAGGCGACGCGTCGCATGGCGAGCTTCGCGCGGCGGCGCCTCCTCAAGGAGATCACGCGGCGCATCACCGTCGCGCGCGAGGAGCTCGCGAACCTGATCGTGCGCGAGTCCGGCAAGCCGAAGACGCTCGCGCGCTTCGAGGTCGACCGCGCGATCGTCACGTTCGGCCTCGGCGCGGAGGAGGCCGTGCGCATCGGCGGCGAGGTCGTGCCGCTCGACGTCACCGAGTCGACCGCGCCGTACCGCGGGCACTGGCAGCGCGTGCCGCGCGGGCCGGTGCTCGCGATCACGCCGTTCAACTTCCCGCTGAACCTCGTGGCGCACAAGGTCGCGCCCGCGCTCGCGTGCGGCGCGCCGGTCGTCCTCAAGCCGGCGCCGCAGACGCCGCTCACGGCGCTCAAGCTCGCCGAGATCGTCCGCGAGTCGGGCGCGCCGCCGGACACGCTGCAGGTCGTGCCGTGCGCGAACGAGGTCGCCGAGACGCTCGTGCGGAGCGACGCCTTCGCCGTCCTCACGTTCACCGGCAGCGACGAGGTCGGCTGGCACCTCAAGGCGATCGCCGGCAAGAAGCACGTCGTCCTCGAGCTCGGAGGCAACGCGGCCTGCATCGTCCACGAGGACGCGCCGAACGCCGCGCAGCTCGCCGCGCTCCTCTGCGCGAGCGCGTTCAACTACGCCGGCCAGGTGTGCATCAAGACGCAGCGCCTCTACGTCCACCGCGCGATAGCCGATCGCCTCCTCGCCGATCTCGTCCCGCGGACGTGCGCCTACGAGCCGCAAGATCCCAAGAGCACGACGGCGGCGATCGGGCCGATGATCGACGAGCGCGCGGCGATGCGCGTCGAGCGCTGGATCGACGAGGCGCGCGCCGCCGGCGCGCACCCGCTGGCGTTCGGCAAGCGCTCGCAGAACCGCCTGCCCGCGGCGCTGCTCCGCGTCGACGGCGACGGGCGCGGCCTCGCGATCGTCGAGGAAGAGGCCTTCGGCCCGGTCCTCACGGTGCACGTCTACGACGCGTTCGAAGACGCGTTGCGCATGGCCGGCGCGACGCGCTACGGCCTGCAGGTCGGCGTCTTCACCGACTCTCTCTCGCGGGTGCGCGAGGCGTTCGATCGGCTCGACGTCGGCGCGATCGTCGTGAACGATGTCCCCAGCGTGCGCGTCGACGCGATGCCGTACGGCGGCCGGCGCGACTCGGGCATCGGCCGCGAGGGCGTCCGCTACGCGATCGAGGAGATGACCGATCGCAAGCTGCTCGTCATGCGCGGCTGAGCCATATCGCGCACCGTCTCGTCGGACGTGGACGGCGGTTCACGCGCGGCGCCACCGTCGTTCACGCTTCTTTCTCGCTTGCGAACGCGGCCTTACGCGTCGACGCCCTAGGAACACCGGACGATCCCGCCGGTGTCGCCCGGTGGCACCCCGTATGCTAACCAGACGGAGCGCGAGCGAGCTCGAGCCATCGCGGAGGTACTTCATGCGCGACCGCTTTCTTCTCCTCGGTCCTGTCGTGTGCATGCTCGCCGCCTGCGGCGACTTCGACGACGGCTACTACCGCTACAGCGACAACGAGATCGTCTTCGGCATCCGCCAGCGCGTCGACGCCGCGTCCGGCGAGACCGAGGTCACCGCCGGCTACGAGTACCTCGGGCTCGCCAACAAGGGCGGGTGGGTCACGAGCGTCTTCCGCGACGGCGACGGAGAGGGCACCTGCTACTTCGAGCGCTACGACAACCGCCTCGGGCAGCCGCACGTCGAGAGCGGCGTCGCGACCTGGACCGGCGGAAAGCTCCCGGCGCCCGGCCTCCAGGTGCTCGCGAACCAGCCCGAGCCGTCGCGCTTCGAGGGCGAAGGCTGGAGCGCGGACGACACGCTCACCTTCGACGTCTCCGGCTTCGCGATGCCGCGCCTCCAGCCCGTGCGCATGAACGCGCCGCGGATCGCGCTCGACGTCACCGGCATCGCGCCGGCGGCGCCCGAGGGCGAGCGCGAGGTCACGATCCGGCCGACCGACGACGTCGGCGTCACGTGGACGCCGGCCACGCCAGCCGTGGCGACGCGCGTGATGGTGACGCTCGAGACCGAGGAGGAAGAAGGCCCGGGCGGCGGCGTCCGCTGCTTCGCCACGTCCTCGTCGGGCAGCGCGATCATCCCGGCGAAGTGGGTGGCGCGCCTCTTCTCGTCGGTCGATCCGGCCAAGTCGATCAAGGGCCACATCGCGGTGTCCTCGCACCGCCAGATCACGTACCACGCGCGCGGGAGCTGGACCGCGTACATCGTCGCGACCACGGTCCACCGCGAGCAGGCCTTCACCGGTCTCCGCTGAGCTCGGCGCCGCCTCGCGCGAGGGCGCGGCCCTTCGCTTCCGCGTCTCGTCATCTCCGGAACGCCGAAGTCGCGGCGGCGAAGCGGCGGGTCCGAGCGGGCGTCGAGGTCGCGCGCCGCGTCGGCGCCGATCGCGGGCGGAGCTAGAATGAAGGTATGGTCGATCCTGCGAAGGCGCGGCGCAGCGACGCGGAGCTCTGGGCCGAGCTCGAGGCCCTCCCATCGAACGTGAGGGGGGAGATCATCGACGGTGAGCTCCACGTGATGCCGCGGTCGCGCCCGCGCCACATGCGTGTCGCCACCGTCCTCGGCCGCTACGTGGGGGGAGCGTTCGACTTCGACGAGGACGGTCCGGGCGGTTGGGTCATCCTGGTCGAGCCAGGGATCGAGCTCCCCGGCGCGCCCGAGGTCGCGCCCAACCTCGCGGGCTGGCGCCGCGAGCGGTTCACCTGGCCCTCGGACGACGAGCCGCTCCGCCTCGTGCCGGACTGGGTCTGCGAGGTCCTCTCTCCGTCGAACGCGGTCTACGACAGGCGGATCAAGTTTCCGTTCTACGCCCGGGTCGGTGTGTCGTGGCTGTGGGGCGTCGAGCCGCGCGACCGAACCGTCGAGGTCCGCAGACGCGAGGGCGACCACTGGATCGTCGTCGCGACGTTCGCCGGCGAAGAGCCGATGCGCGCGGAGCCCTTCGACGCGATCGAGGTTCCGCTCGCCCGCCTCTGGGCCGACGCGCCCAGCGAGCCGAGCGGGGGCTGAGCGGCGCGCGACGTCCGAGGCCGTCAGCGGCGCGCGCCGGTCGTGTTCGGCGTTCGGGGTCGCGCCAGGCGACGTTCGTGGCCTGGGCCGCGGCCAGTCGCGTTCGTGGCCTGGAGCGCGCGGGTTGGCAACGCGCGGCGTCGCGTTAGGATCGACCCATGCACGCAGCGAATCGGCTGGCGACCTACGAGGATCTCCTCGCGCTCCCGGAGGGGACGCGCGGCGAGGTGATCGCGGGTGTCGTCGTCGCGCCGCCGTCTCCGCTGCCGAAGCACGGGCGGGCCCAAGGGGTTGTCGGTCGTATCATTGGTGGGCCCTTCGACTACGACGACGGAAGAGGCGGGCCGGGCGGGTGGTGGATCCTCCCCGAGGTGGACGTGCGCTTCACGCGGCACGACATCGTCAAGCCGGATCTCTCCGGCTGGCGGCGCGAGCGCCTGGTCGAGCCGTGGGAGGTGCGTCCCATCGACGTCGTGCCCGATTGGGTCTGCGAGATCCTGTCGCCGTCGAACGCCGCCGACGATCGCGTTCGCAAGCGGCGGCTCTACGCCGAGCACGGCGTCGCGTTCTACTGGCTGCTCGATCCGGGCGCGCGCACGCTCGAGGCGCTCCGCCTCGACCCCGCGTCCAAGGCGTGGATCGAGGTCGGCTCCTACGATGACGCCTCGCTCGCGCGCGTCGCGCCGTTCGAGGCCGTCGAGATCGAGGTCACGCGCTTCTTCCCGCCGCTCGCGCCGGGCGCCGAGCTCGCGCCGGGCGTCGAGCCCGAGCCGGGCGCTGCGCGGGAGCCCGAGCGGTAGGCCGCGGCGCCGCGGCGTTCGCGCCGGCCTCGATGACGAGCTTGCGGCCGGGTTGATTTGACGGCACATCGCAGGCGGCCTACGTCGTCGGTCGAGTCATGTCCGACGTCGAGAACCCCGCGCCGAAGAGCACTACCCCCAAGAGCCGAACGGTCGGCCCGGACGATCCGGTCCCCGGCGTCGCGCACGTCGTCCTCGTGATGAGCGGCAAGGGGGGCGTCGGCAAGAGCACGACGGCGACGAACCTCGCGCTCGCGCTCGCGCGCTCGGGCTACCGCACGGGGCTGCTCGACGCGGACATCTACGGGCCGTCGATCCCGACGATGCTCGGCGTGACGGGGCGCCCCGTCTCCACGGACGGCAAGACGATCGAGCCGCTCGAGCGCTTCGGCCTCAAGCTGATGAGCATCGGCTTCCTCCTCGAGGATCCGAAGGCCGCCGTCATCTGGCGCGGGCCGATGCTCCACGGCGCGCTCCAGCAGTTCCTGAAGGACGTCGCGTGGGGCGACCTCGACTTCCTCGTGCTCGACCTCCCGCCCGGCACCGGCGACGTCGCGCTCTCGCTCTCGCAGCGCCTCGGCGTCTCCGGCGCGGTGATGGTGACCACGCCGCAGCCCGTCGCGACGGACGACGTCTACAAGGCCGTGTCGATGTGCCGGAAGGTCAACATCCCGATCCTCGGCATCGTCGAGAACATGAGCTGGTTCGTCGACACGGCGGGCGTGAAGCACGAGCTCTTCGGCAAGGGCGGCGGCCAGGCGGTCGCCGATTTCTCCGAGGCGCCGCTGCTCGCGCAGATCCCGATCGACCAGAGCGTGCGCGAGTGGGGCGACAAGGGAACGCCGGTCGTGCAGGCCGCGCCCGATGGCCCGATCGGCCAGGCGTTCATGTCGCTCGCGGACGCCGTCGTCGGCGTCGTGAGCGCGAAGGCCGACGAGGACGGCGACGCCGCGCCGGTCATCGATCGAAGCGGCGGTGGCGGTGGTGGTCGCCGTCGTCTGCCCGTCACGAAGTAGCGTTGCGGCGAAGCGCGCGGCGCGGCGGTCGCCGTGGTCTGCCCGTCACGCAGCAGCGCTCCGGGCCATCGCTCACGGGCTCTCGTGCGGCCGCCGCGCGCTTCGAGCGGCCCGCCGCCAGCATGGTCGAGGGTTCCAGACCGCACCGCCTGCCGTGTCCGTCCATCGCGGCCGCTGTCTCTCGGGCCTTTTCGCGGCGGGTCCGCCGGGGCGCTCGCGGCTCATCGATGCTGGTGGATCGGATGCCGTCCATCTGACGGCGTGGGGGCCGTGTGCTTTACTCGAGAGAGCGCCGCACGTTCCCGTCACCGAGGTCGGTCGGCGGAGGCGACGGAACGCTTCCTTCAACGACACTCGGTGAGACGATGATCCTCTCCTCGCGGAACCTGGTGATCTCGCTGCTCGCGTCGGCCTCCGTCGCCGCGATCGTGATGGCGTGCGGCTCGGACGAGAGCAAGTTCGGCGACGAGACGGTCGCCCCGGGGGTCTTCGGCGACGGCGGCTTCGGCGAGGGTGGCGATCCCGCCGGCGACGATCTGTACAAGAACGATCCCCCGCCGCCCTGGTGCGGTCCGGAGACGGGCGTCGTCCCGCCGCCCATCGGCGGCACCGAGGAGTGCCCCGACGACAAGAACAAGCCGGGCTGCGGCTGCCCCACGCTCGGTGAAGAGGCTCCCTGCTGGACGGGGCTTCGCAGGCACCGAAACCTCGGCATCTGCCAGGACGGCGTGGCGAAGTGCCAGCCGAAGAACGAGAACTCCTACGTCTGGGGCGAGTGCGAGGGGCAGGTCCTCCCGAAGCGCGACGCGACGGGCGCCGAGGCCTGCAGCTGCTTCTCGGTCGGCGAGTGGAAGATCGCGAACACGTCGCCGTGCCTCCGGAACACCGCCGGCAGCTACTACGCGTACTCGACGGTCCTCGACAACGGCCAAGCGACGAACTGCGGCAACGACGCGAAGCCCATCCCGCCCGCCGGCCAGCCGCCTTCGGGCATCTGGTCGACCAGCACCCTGAAGGTCGACTGCGCCGGTGAGTTCAAGCTCTGCTTCCGGATCCGCGCGGGCAACTACAACGCGCCCAGCACGAACGATTGCATCCTCGGCGAGGTGTGCACGGACGCGGTCTACAACGAGCCGAACGTCGAGCAGACGCTCCCCGACCTGACCACGTGGGCGGGCAAGGACAACGCCTGCGCGAAGAAGTGGGAGGCCGACACACCGGAGAACGTCAGCCCCGGCTACGGCGAGATGATCGTCAAGGGGCAGACGGTGCGCTGCGACGCGATCGACGACGGCGCGGGCAACGACTACGTCTTCCACCGCGTGCAGTACTGCGCGCGGAGCTGTCGCAATCCGGCCAACGCGAACAACCCCGAGTGCGTCGAGTGCCAGCTCGCCGGCAAGGGTAGCTTCTAATCCAATCGGAGGCCCGAGCGGCGTCCTCGTGGCGCGCTGCTCGCGGCGTGCTCCCCGCGGTGGCGTCCTCGTGGCGCGCTTCGCGCGGCGTGCTCCCCGCTGGGGCGCTCCGCAGACGAGCGCCCGCCCCGGGAGCTGAGGCGCGCAGCGTGAGACGCGCCCGCGCGCCTCAGTTCTTCCAGCCGCCGCTGCGCTTCGCTTGAGTGAGCGTCTCGACGTCCTGCTCCTTCTTGAGCAGCACGCCGAGGAACGGGAGCTCGCGGACGAAGCGCTCGGCGCCGACGTTCGCGGTGCGGAGGACGGAGATCCAGTCGATGAGCTCGCTCGTCGACGGGCGCTTGCGGATCTTGGGAAGCTCGCGCAGCCGGTAGAACGTCACGACGGCCTGGTCGACCAGATCGCGATCGATCGTCGGGTGGTGCACGCCGACGATTTGGCGCATGAGCTCCTGGTCCGGGAAGTCGATGAAGTGGAACACGCACCGGCGGAGGAACGCGTCGGGGAGCTCCTTCTCGTTGTTCGACGTGATGATGACGACGGGGCGCTCCTTCGCGACCACCTCGTCGCCCGTCTCGTTCACGACGAAGCGCATCCGGTCGAGCTCGTGGAGGAGATCGTTCGGGAACTCGAGATCGGCTTTGTCGACCTCGTCGATCAAGATGACGACGCGCTTGTCTGCCCCGAACGCGCGGCCGAGCGGGCCCATCTTGATGTAGTGGCGGATGTCCTTCACGTCGCCGTCGCCGAAGCGCGAGTCGTAGAGGCGCTGCACGGTGTCGTAGACGTACAGGCCGTCCTGCGCGCGCGTCGTCGACTTGACCGGCCAGTGGATCAGCTCGACGCCGAGCGCCTCGGCCACCGCCTCGGCGAGGAGCGTCTTGCCCGTGCCGGGCTCGCCGCGGATGAGCAGCGGCCGCTGGAGCGCGAGCGCGGCGTTCACTGCGGCCTCGAGGCCGTCGTTCGTGATGTAGGTCGGCGTGCCTTTGAACCGGAAGAACTCGCTCACGACGTCGTCGTCATTACCACACGAGCCGAGCGCACGACGGCCTTATCGGCTCGGGACGGCGAAGGCCGACCGCGCTCGGCCTCGGTCGCGCGCGTGATGTCGAGCCACGCCGCGAGCGCTCTCCTCCGGTCGCCGTCGAGCTGGAGCTTGCCGACGGCCTCGCGGAGCTCCGCGCGGCGCGCGAGCGGCTGTCGTCGGACGGCGCGGAGGAACATCGCGATCGTCCGCGTGTCGTCGAGCTCGAGATAGAGACGCGCGAGGCTCGCCGGCGCCGCGTCGGCCACGAGCGCGGAGAGCACGGAGCGGAGCTGGTCCGTCGTCTCGACCTCGACCGCGTCGTCGACGTCGTGGGCGTCGACGATGCGGAGCGCGACGCGCTCGAGGAGGCCCTCGACCGAGAGGCCGCGCGCCTTCGCCTCGCGCTCGGCCGCCCAGACGCGCGCGCTCCAGGGGACGCCGCGGCGCGCGGCCATCGCGCGGACGAGCGCGTCGCGGGTCGCCTCGAGCTGCCAGGCGTCCACGACGACGCTCGGCTCGAGCAGGCTCGGCGTCCGCTCCTCGAGGATCCGGCGCGCGGTCTCGGCGTCGAGCCGATCGCGGACCGACGTGGCGAGCAGCCGTCCGAAGTCGACGACGCCCTCGGCGTCGCATCGGAGGACGACGTCCCGGGCGACGTCGCGCGACGCGTCGTCGGCCGACTCGTCGAGCAGCGCGCGCCGCGCGAGGTCGACGTAGCCTGCGTCGGCGTGCGGCGCGGGGACGACGCCGGGATCGACGCGGCCACGCAGCTCGGCGGCGACCTGCGCGGCGACGGACGCGGCCGCCTTGCGGTACGCCTGCAGAGAGCCGAGCCGCGTCGCGCTGGGCTTGGCGGACTCGCGCGGGCCGCGCGCGCCGCCTCTCGGCGCCTTCGGGCGCGCCCGCTCGAGGGCGGAGAGGCGCTCGTCGTCGCCGAGGAGCGCGAGGAGCTCCATCGCGCGCGTCACGACGCGCGGCGCGCGGGCCGCGCGCGCGAAGAGCCCGTCGCGAAGCTCGGGATCGGATCGACGACGCCGCCAGGCGAGCTCCCATGGGCCGGGGGTCCAGGTGTCGACGTCGCCGACGCGCGCGGCGTCGCCGAGCAACAGCGCGACGTCCTCGCAGCGGAGGACGAGCTCGCGCAGCGCCTCGAACGGCGGGGAGGCCGCGCGGGGGGCGCGTCGCGCGAGCGCCTCGGTGACGCGCTCGACCTCGGCCTGCCGGAGGAAGGCTGCGATGCCGTCCGGCGACGCGGCGAGCTCCGGCCGGAGCGTCCCCAGGCGCGTGAGCGCGCGCGCGCCGTCCGGCAGCACGTGGCGCGCTGCGACGCGAAGCGCTGCGCGCTGCGCGACGGCCGTGCGACGGCGGCTCATCAGGGTCGCGACGACCACGTCGGTGTCGGGCGCGCGCTCGAAGGCCGTCAAGGCCGCATCGGCGGAGCGCTCGACCGCCGCGGCGACGCAGCGCTCGCACGACGGCAAGACGCGCTCCACGTAGCTCCAGACCGGCTCGATGCCGTCGAGCAGATCGAGCGCGCCGGCGACGTCGTCGAACGTGGCCGGGAGCTCGAAGAGCGTGAGGTGAGCGAGCCCGTGGTCGTTCGTCCGCTCGCGCCGCTTCATCGCGCGGAGGCCCAGCCCGGCGAGCGCGACGCCGATCTTTGGCGACGGCGGGAACCGGGCGAGGAGCGGAGCGAGGCGGTGCTGAACGATCGGCTCCGGCATGCGCGCCGCGACGTCGAGGGCGCGGAGGAGCCCGTACTCGCCGTCGTCGGCGAGCGTGCGCGCGAGGGCGACGAAGACGCTCGCGTCGCCTGCGGCGCGCTTCTCCGCCGCGCGCGCGCCGAGCCGCTCGACGATCCAGCGACCGAGGCCGCGGTTCGACGGCCCGTCGTCGTACGCGTCGAGGATCCCGATGGCGACCTCCACGTCGCCCGTCTCGCAGGCTCGCCACGCCCTGGCCTCGTGGGTGAGGGCGGCGTAGCCCGACGGCGGCGGCGGGAGGCCCAGCGACCGGCAGTAGGCCGCGGCGTCGACGTCCTCCTCGAACGGCACCACGCCGTCGTCGTACCAGAACCCGTCGTGGAGCTGCTCTGGCTCGCCGTGCGCGGCGAGCGGCGCGCCGACGTCGCAGGCCAGCTCGCGGCACGTCTCCAGGATCGCGGCGCGGATCGCGCGCTCTTCGGCGCCTCGCACGGAGACGTAGAGGTTGTAGCCGATGAGCCGCATCTCGCTCGAGATCGCGAGGAGCTTGCGCGCGACCACGCGACCGCTCGCGTTGCGCACGTAGATCACGCGCTTGTTCGCCTCGATCGCGTTCAGCACGGTCGATGCCGCATTGCAGCCCGAGTCGAGCGCGAGGCACGTCCCGAACGGGATCCCCATCCGGAGGACCTCGAGCGGATCTTCCTCCAGCTCGACGACGAAGCGCGAAGCCCGAGGCGCGGCGCCGATGGTCGCGTCTCCGGCCTCGCGCGTCGGGTCGCCGGCTTCGCGCGTCGGGTCGCCGGTCGCCGCGTCGCCGGTCGACTTGGTGAGGAGGTCGCTCGCGACGACGATCTCCTTTCGCCGCGGTGAGAGCCAGGCGTCCACGTCGATGCGCTTTCGGGCCTCCTCGACCCAGCGGCGGCTCTTCGGGAAGGTGCGCTTGACGTCGCGGCCAGGCGCGCGCGAGGCCGCTTCGAGGAGCTTGCCGAGCAGGGCGCGATTGTCGTCGACGACGAGCCAGAAGCGCACCGCGTCGCGCCACGCCGGCGTGAGCTCGCGCACCGAGATGCCCCAAGCGTCGCGGAGGATTTCGCGGAACGTCGCGTCGAGCTCGCGGCGGTACGCGGCGGGCAAGAGCTGCTCGATGCGCGCGGCGACGCGGCGCCGCGTGCGGCCGCGAGGCGAGCCCGCGAGCGTACGCTCCGCGCGCGAGAGCGCGTCGAGCCGGCCTTGCTGCGGGAGCGATCGCGTCGCGAGCTTCTCGAGGTGCGCGCGCTCGCCGCGGGTCCGCTCGGCGTGCTCGAAGTCCTCGCGGAGCGCACGCGGGAGCGGCGCCTCGCCGGCGAGCCGCGCGACGTGGACCAAGCGGTCGAGCAGCGCGTCGTCGTCGAGCCACTGCGCGAGCTCGGGGAACGCCCTCCGCCCGGCGCCGGCCTCGGCGCCGCGCACGTTCCCGACGATCCCGCGCGCCTTCTCCGGCAGCTTCTGGAAGAGCGCCAGCGTGGCGTCGAGCACCGCGATCGGATCGCCCGCCGGCGGGCTCGCGCTCCGCGGCGCGACGTGCTCCATCAGGCACATCGCGAGGACGGCGAGGTCTTCGTTGGCGGGGAGGCTCGAGAAGAGCTCGGGCGGCAGCGAGAAGGCGATGCCCTGCGATTCGTAGTGAGCCGAGAGCCGCGTCGCCCACGTCGCGTACGCGCGCGCGGCCCGCACGTCGCGCACGCGCGCGAGGCTCGCGGCGTGCTTCTTCTCGGCCGCCTCGGCGACGAGCTCGAGCTCGAGCCCCTCCGCGACCCATCGCGCGATCTTCGACCGGCTCTCGCGGTCCATCGGGATCTCCGCGAGGGCGAGCGCCTTGGCCAGCGAGAGCCCGGCGGGTGCCAGGTCGAGGATCTCTTCTGCTCGCTCCGCGAGCCGCGCCGTCTCCTCGACGTCGTCGAGCGGCACGCCTTCGCCGCGGATCGGGAAGGAGAGGCCGAGCTCGGCGACGAGCGTGAGACTCGCGAAGCGCAGCGACGGATCACGGACGACAGGCAGCGAGGAAGCGAGCGCGTGGCCTGCGCCCTCGACGAGATCGGCGTACGTGTCGGTGGCCTCGTGGGCGCCTAGCGCGGGGGAGAGCAGGCTCGCCGGTGCCGCCGGCCAGCGCGCGGCGCGCCGGAGGA
>JAHBWA010000118.1 GCA_019637195.1 Labilithrix sp.
GGCGCTCGAAGGCGCCGGGGCGCCGGCGCACGTCGCGTGCTTCATGCAGGACCTCTCGCTGCGGCTCACCCCGGACGGCGCGCTCTTCCTCGACGAGCGCGGCGCGCCGAGCGTCCACGCGACCGGTCACGGGGACCTCGTCGACGCGCTCCGTCGCGCCGGCCTCCTCGACGCGTTCGTCGCGGGCGGCGGGAAGTACGTCTGGATCACCAACGTCGACAACCTCGGCGCGTCGATCGACGAGGCGGTCCTCGGCCACTTCATCGAGGCGACCGCGCGCGGGATCGACGTCCAGTGCGAGGTCTGCCCGAAGGCGGGCGACAAGGGCGGCATCCCGGTGCTCGCCGAGGGCAAGCTCCAGGTGCTCGAGGAGTTCCGTCTCCCGCCCGGCTTCGACCCGAGGACCGTGGACGTCTTCAACACGAACACGTTCCTCGTGCGCGCGGAGCCGATCGCGAGGGCGCCGCTCGGCTGGACCTACTTCGAGGTCGAGAAGACCGTGGACGGGCGGCCGGCCATCCAGTTCGAGCGCCTCGTCCAGGAGATCACCGCGCACCTGCCGACGACGTACCTCCGCGTCCCGCGCGAGGACGTCGAGTCGCGCTTCTTGCCCGTCAAGGACCACGAGGAGCTCGCGCGGCGAAGGGCGGACATCGGCGCGGTCGCGCGCGCGCGCGGGATGATCTGACGACCTCGCAGGAAGGCGCCACACCCGTCCGAAGGTCGGGTAAGCTGGCGGCCCTTTCTCAGGGACGAGGGCCGCCCGTGCACTTCGAGATCGTTCACGAGTTCGACATCCCGCTCGACGCGCTGGAGCTCGCGGTGATCTCGCCGACGCTGTGCCAGCGCCTCGCGCACCGGCTGGCCAACATCGAGAGCGTGCAGCAGAAGGAGCACGTCCTCAAAGACGACCGCCTGGAGCGCGTCTGGGGCTACCGCGCGAACGTCCGGATCCCGGCGTTCGCGCGCGCCTACGTCACCCCCGAGATGATGGCCTGGGAAGAGCGGAGCACGTACGACATCCCGAAGCACGCTTCGGAGTGGACCATCACGCCGCGCGTGAAGCCCGAGTGGCGCAAGTACTTCGCGTCGACGGGGACGTACCTCCTCACGTCGCTCGACAGCGGCCGCACGAAGCGCACGGTGACCGGCACGGTCGAGCTGCGCGTGCCCGTCCTCCGCCAGGTCGCGGAGAAGCTCATCGTCGCCGAGGTGAGGAAGGTGTTCGACGCCGAGGCCGAGACGCTGCGCGACCTCGCCACGCTCGTCTGAGGCTCGCCGGATCGCGGATCGCATTGAAGAGGACGTCATGACCAGCCCTTCGCTTCCTCGTCGTAACCCGAGCGCGCGCGCCGACCGCGCGTCGCGGTCGTGGACGAGCGCGCGCCGCACGGCGCTCGCCTCCGGCGCGTTCGTCCTCGCGTCAGCCTTCGCCGCCGACACGGCGCGCGCGGAGCCGTTTCCGCCGCGCGCCGAGCGCATCCTCTCCCCCGGCCGCTCGGCGGCCGCAGAGGACTCGGCCGAGGCCCTCGTCCTCAACCCGGCGAACCTCGCGAACATGCCCGGCGGCGAGGCGCGGTGGACCGGCGTCCGCTGCCCCGACACGCGCCGCGTCGCGTGCGGCCACGCGATCGAGCTGGCGGCGCCGCTCTTCTGGGGGATCGCGTCGGGGCTCCGCCTCGACTACGTGATGCCGCCCTCCGGCGCAGGGTTCCCCTACAACGGCCGCGACTACTCGTGGCTGACCTGGGGCCTCGCCTACAAGGTCTCCGAGCGGCTCCAGGTCGGTGGCTCGATCCAGTGGTCGTACTCGGCCAACCCGTACACGAACGACCTCTTCGGGATCAGCGCCGGTCTGTCGTACCGGATGAACACGCACTTCGGCTTCGCCGTCGTCGCGCACGACTTCAACGGCCCGAGCATGCAGCGGCTGCCGCCCGGCGGCTTCCCGGTGCTCGACCGGACGTTCCTCGGCGCGGCCGTCTTCCGCCCGACGGGCAAGCGCAACATCGAGATCGGCCTCGAGGGGCGCTACTTCGACGGCGCCGATCAGGTCCGCCCGCGCGCGAACCTCGGCATCGACATCCCCGGCGTCGGGCGGATCCGCGGCGACGTCGAGGTGCAGAACCTCGGCAACGATGCGCAGCGCGGCGTCCTCGCGACCGCGGGCGCCGAGATCTACTTCAACCAGTTCAGCGCCGGCGGCGGCGCGCTCTTCGGCAACGCCCTCGGCGACTCCCACTCGGTCGGCCAGTACGCGACCGCGGCGATCGGCAGCTATCTCATGCCGGGCGTGCCGCGCTCCGAGCGCTCCGTCTACATCCGCCTCGAGAGCACCCCGGGCACGCGGAGCCACGTGCGCCTCCTCCGCCGCCTCTGGAAGATCGCCGAGGACAAGGAGATCAAGGCCGTCACGATGGTGCTCCGCGCGGAGCCGGCCACGAGCTACGCCCACGCCGAGGAGGTCGCGGACGCGTTCCGCGTCCTCCGCGCGCACGGCAAGAAGGTCGTCTGCAGCTTCGAGGACGCGGGCGCGAAGGCGCTCTACACGTGCGCGAGCGCCGACCGCATCGTCATCAACCCGGCCGGCGGCGTTCGCTACTCGGGACTCAAGACCTCGCACATGTACCTCGCGGGGTTGCTCGAGAAGATCGGCGTGAAGGCCGAGTTCGTCCGCATCGGCGCGCACAAGAGCGCGCCCGAGCAGTTCATGAACGAGCACGCGAGCGACGTCGCGCGGGCCGATCAAGAGGACCTGCTCCGCCAGCACGAGGCCGTCTTCGCGCGCAACATGGCGCTCTACAGGAACATCCCGGAGGATCGCTTCCGCGAGGTGTCGGCCAAGGGCCCGTTCGTCGCGAGCGAGGCGCGCGACGCGAAGCTCGTCGACGGCTACGCGTTCGACGACGAGCTCGAGCGCGTCACCCAGGACGTCGTCGGCAAGAAGACGAGCTACCAGAAGTACAGCGACGAGAAGAAGGCGCCGCAGCACTTCGGCCCGCGACCGCGCATCGCGCTGCTCTACATCGACGGCGACATCATCGACGGCCGCTCGCGCACGATCCCGCTCATCGACACGAAGCTCGTCGGCTCGTACACGATCGCCGAGTCGGTCAAGAAGCTGCGCGAGGACCCGTCGGTCAAGGCCGTCGTCCTCCGCATCGAGAGCCCCGGCGGCTCGTCGATGGCCTCCGACGTCATGTGGCGCGAGCTCAAGAAGCTCGGCGAGAAGAAGCCGCTCGTCGTCTCGATGGGCTCGATCGCCGCGAGCGGCGGCTACTACGTCGCGGCGCCCGCCAAGGTGATCTACGCGCTGCCGCTGACGATCACGGGCTCGATCGGCATCTTCTACGGCAAGGCCGACATCAGCGGCCTGCTCGGGAAGATCGGCGTCAACATCGAGGTCCGCAAGACGACGTCGCGCGCGGACGCCGAGTCGCTCTACCGCGGCTTCACCGACGACGAGCGCGCCGAGCTGAACCACAAGGTCCGTCAGTTCTACGACGTCTTCCTCGATCGCGTGGCGCAGGGCCGGCGCATGACGAAGGAGGAGGTCGACGCCGTCGGACAGGGCCGCGTGTGGGCGGGGCAGCAGGCGCTCCAGCACGGGCTCGTCGATCGCATGGGCGGCCTCCGCCACGCGCTCGACGCGGCGCGCGAGATGGCCCACCTCCCGAAGGACGCGCCGATCGCCGAGTACCCCCCGGTGCAGCAGTCGATCTTCGAGTACGCGCTCGGGCTCGCCGGTCTGAAGTCGGGCGCGGGCATCCGCGTCGAGGACCTGCCGGTCTCGGTGCGCGAGGTGCTCCGCGGCGTCGCGCCGGTCATGCTCTACGGCGACGGCCAGGCGCTCGCGCGGATGGAGTGGGTGCCGCTCGAGGACACGGTCGGCGTCGACTCGGACGACGACGAGCTCTGACCCCGGGCGGTCCGCCGGACGGGCGTGAGGCCGGCGCGCTCCGCGTCGGCCTCCGCGGCGTCACCCGCCCCGCGGAGCGACGGTCTCCGTCAGACGATCGATCGCGATGAGCGGCGGGGTGGGCGCGTCGTACGGCGGGTCCCTGTCGAGCTCGTTCCGGTAGACCACCGGCTCGTGGCACGTCTGGCACTCGCGCGCGACGATCACGGCGTCGACCTCGCCGGGGCTCTGCGGGAGACGGCCCCAGCGCGTCGCGCAGCTCGCGCGGGGGCAGCCCTCGATCCGCGGTCGCCCCACGAGCATGCGCCAGCGTCGCGCGGCCTCGAGCTTCCGGTCGAGCTCGCGGTAGGCCTCGGCGTCGACCGGCGGCGCGCCCGGAGCCCGCGCCCGGCGCCGCAAGGCGAGCTCGGCGCGCAACCACTGCGCGCGGAGGTCCTCGCCGCGCTCGGCGAGGGCGGCGCTGTAGACCTCGCGCGCGCCTTCGTCCTCGGGATCGCGGACGATCGGCGCGAGGAACGCGGCCTCGAGGGCCTCGAAGTCGGGCGAGATGACGGGCTCGTGGCGGACGACGTCGACGAAGGCGTCGAGCGCGATCCGGAACCGCTGGCCGACCTCGATCCGCGCGCGCTGGACCTGCGCGTCGTCGATCCACGTGCCGTTCGTGCTGCGCATGTCCTCGATCCAGAGCCTCCCGTCGCGCTCGTAGAGGCGCGCGTGGCGCCGCGCGACGGTGCCGTCGACGATGCAGACCTCGGCGTCGCGGCTGCGGCCGATGATGCTCACGGCGCCCACGAGCCGGTAGGCGGTCTCGCGCCGGCGCTGTTTGACGACGATCTCGATCATGCTCCCCACCCGCGCGCTCGAGGCGGCGCGCCCACCGCGAGGCCCATCTCGCAGCGTGCCGTGAGACGCGCCGCCTCGTCAATCGCCGTCCTTGGCCGGCGGCTGAGGAGCGATGGATGCCGGGGCCTCGCGGAGGCGGTCCTCGCGCGCGAGCACGAGCGCCTCCTTGGCGAGCCGCGCGAGGAGCGGACCGAGCACGAAGCCCCACGTGCCGAACACGGCGAGCCCGCCGAAGATGGATGTGAGCAGGACGAACGACGGAAGCTCGAGCCGGCCGAAGCGCGCGAACACGGGGCGGAGCACGTTGTCGATCGACCCGATGATCACGACGCCCACGCCCGCGAGGATCGCCGCGGAGCCGGTCTTGCCGGAGAACGCCAGGCCCGCCGCGACGGGCACCCAGACGAGCGCCGTGCCGACCGAGGGGATCACGGACGCGAGGCACGTGAGCAGCCCGAGGACGAGCGCGCGCGGGACGCCGAGCGCGAAGTACGCCGCGGTCGCGACGGCGCCCTGCGCGAGCCCGGTCAGGCCGACGCCCACGAAGAGCCCGCGGCCGGTCTCCTTGAACGCGGCGGCGAAGCGCCGGGTCGGCTCGCGGCCGATCGGCGCGTGCTCCTCGATCCACGCGTAGTACGCGGGGCCGTCGACGAGGAAGACGTAGACCGCGTAGAGGAACACGAAGAGCCCCACGAGCGCGTCGGTCGCGGCGCCCGCGATCCCGCCGACGATGTCGAAGGCCTGCGCGCCGTGCTCCTGGACGAGGCCGATGAGCTTGCCCGGATGACGGAGGGCGTCGAGCGTGCCCTCGCCCTCGCCGTCGCCGCCCGACACGAGCGAGACGAGCGCGCCACGGGCGCCCGACGAGCCCATGAGCCCGCGCGCGAGGCTCACGACGCCGCGCGAGAGCGAGATCACCGTCGCCGCGAGCGGGAGCGCGATCGTCAGGACGAGCGCGGCCACGAGCGCCCCGGCGGCGCGCTTCCGGCCGCCCGCCGCGCTCGAGATGCGATCGAGCAGCGGCCGCGCCATCGTGGCCGCCCACGCGGCGAGCACGAGCGAGATCCACAGCGGAACGAAGACAGCCGTCGCGGAGAGCGCCACCAGGACCGCGATGCCGCGGAACGCGCGCGCCTGCTGGGAGGGGACGAAGATCGACATCCTCGCGAGAGGCTACCTCGCCTGCGTGGGCCCTGGCACGAACCCTGGCGAGCGCGCGGGGCGCGGGAAACGCCTCCCGCCGCGAGAGAGTCGCAGTCGTGGGCGCGGTTCGCGGTCGCGGTTCGCGGCCGACGCGCTGCGGCGGAGGGCCGCGCCCCCCCCCACCCTTTTCCGACGAGCCGCGATTCGTACGAGGGGGCGACCCCCGCCACCCGCGGCTATAACTCGGGGAGCCTCGCTGCCAGAGCTCGCGATCGCGCCGGGCCGGGAGACAGCGCAGCGTCTGCGACCGTCCGTCCGCACGCGATCTTCTCCGTGGCCTTTCCGTCCCTCCCGTTCGCCTACTTCTTCCTCGCGGTCGCGACCATCAGCTGGGCGATCCGGCGATGGCGGACGCCCCAGAAGCTCTTCCTCCTCGCCGCGAGCTACGTCTTTTATGCGCGCTGGGACCCCAAGCTGTTCGGCTTGCTCTTCGGCGTGTCGTTCGTCGACTGGGCGCTCGGGCGGGCGCTCGAGCGCACCCCGAGCGCCCGCCTTCGCCGCGCGCTCGTGACCGTCGGCGTGCTCGCCAACCTGTCGCTCCTCGGCGTCTTCAAGCTCTACGACTTCTTCCGCGTCTCGACGGCCGCGTTCGCCGAGCTCCTCGGTCTCGGGTCGCACCTGCCGGTCCTCGAGATCTTCCTGCCCGTCGGCATCTCGTTCTACACGTTCCAGGGGATCGCCTACCTGGTCGACGTCTACCGCAAGGAGGCCGTCGAGGCGCCGCCGCTCCTCGACTTCCTCCTCTTCATGGCGTTCTTCCCGAAGCTCCTCGCGGGCCCGATCTGCCGGTCGCGCGAGCTGCTCCCGCAGATCATGGGCCGCGGTCCGTCCGCGGTGCCGGACGCGTCGCGCGCCGTCGTGCTCATCGCGTCGGGCCTCTTCAAGAAGATGGTGCTCGCCTCGTTCCTCGCGACGAGCACGATGAGCGGCGCCTTCCAGATGCCCGGCGACTACTCGTCGCTCGAGCTCGTCGTCGCGATCTACGCCTACACCGCGGAGGTCTACCTCGACTTCAGCGGCTACACGGATCTGGCGCGCGGGCTCGCGCTCCTGCTCGGGTTCGAGCTGCCGGAGAACTTCCGGTACCCGTACGCGGCGACCAACATCGGCGAGTTCTGGAAGCGCTGGCACATCACGTTCTCCCGGTGGCTCCGCGAGTACGTCTACTTCCCGCTCGGCGGCTCGCGGCGCTCGCGCGCGCGGACGAGCCTGAACCTCGTCCTCACGTTCCTCGTCTGCGGGATCTGGCACGGCTCGCAGTGGACGTTCGTGATCTGGGGCCTCCTCCACGGCGTCGGCCTGGCCGCGTACAAGCTGTTCGTCGATCTCCGGCGCGCGCGCGGCGTCGAGCCTCCCCGCGCGCGCTGGTGGGCGGCGCTCGGCTGGTTCACGACGCTCGCCTTCTGCGCGTTCGCGCGCGTCTTCTTCCGATCGAGCGACCTCACCGTCGCGAGCGAGGTCTTCGCGGGCCTCGCGCGCCTCACTCTCCACGGGCGCGGCGTCGACGCGATGGTCGTCTTCGTCACCGTCCTCACGATCGCGCTGAACTTCGTCGGACGCCCGATCTTCGAGCGCTGCGTCGCGTGGCACGCGCGGATCCCGGCGGCGGCCCGGCCGGTGGCGTGGATCGCCGCCGGGGTGGTGATGCTCGCGATCAAGACGCGCGACGTCGCGCCTTACATCTACTTCGGGTTCTGACGGTGGCGCCGCGCTCTCCCCCCCAAGGCGGTCCGCGCCCGAGCGAGCGCAGCGAGCCGGCGTCGCTCGTCGTCGGGCTGTGGCTGACCGCGCTCGCGTTGACGCTGCTCTTCGCCGGCGAGATCCGCAGCTTCGTCGTGCACGATCGGGCGCTCGGCGCGAGGCCCGTGGCGCTCGCCGCCGCGGACGCGCTCGTGGAGACGTCGGAGCGGACGCGGGCCTCCTGGCTCGCGGAGCGGCTGTCGAGCCTCGCGGAGCGCGCGAAGCCCGAGGTCGTCTGGCTCCGCGAGGACGAGGCCGCCGCGCCTCCGCGCGCTCCGGCGCCTCCTGCTCGCGTCGATCCGCCGGCTCCGGCCGGCGACGCCGGCGTGACCGAGCGCGCGCCGTTGCTCGCCGAGGTCGGCGAGCCGAAGCGCGTCCTCGTCATCGGCGCCTCGTCGGTCCTGCTCCACTTCGGCGTCGAGCTCGAGCGCACGCTCAGGACCTCGTACAAAGGCGTCGAGGTCACGCGGCTCGGCAAGCTCGCCACGGGGCTCGTCCGCGACGACTTCTTCGACTGGCCGGCGAAGACGACCGAGCTCCTCGACAAGGTGGAGCCGCACGTCGTGATCGCGCAGTTCGGCGGCAACGACGCCCAGGCCATCTCGCTCGCGCGGCGCGCGCCGTTGATGTTCGCGACGCCGGAGTGGGACGAGGAGTACGGTCGGCGCATCGAGGCGCTCGCCGAGCTCGTGCAGTCGCGCGGCGCCCGCCTGATCGTCATCGGCATGCCGATGATGCGCGAGCCGCGCTTCTCGAAGCGCATCGAGCACGTCAACGCGATCACGAGCGAGCGCGCCCAGAAGAGCGGAGCGTCGTTCATCTCGACGTGGGACCTCTCCGCGGATCCTCGCGGGGAGTACACGAACTCGATCCGGCTCGACGGCGCGTCGCACCTCTTGCGCTCGTCGGACGGCGTTCACTTCACGCGCGAGGGAGCGGTGTACATGGCGCGGAAGGTCAGCGAGCAGCTCGAGCGTGAGGTCGTCCTCGTGCCGGCCGACGAGGACCGGGCCGTGGTCGTGCGACGAGACATCGAATCGAAGGCGCTCGGTCGAAGCGTGTCGTACCTGGCGTACGTACCGCAGACCGCGGCCCGCGAGGGAGATGCGCTCCCCGCGCTCCTGCTCCTCCACGGCGCCGACGGCAGCTTCACCGACTGGTCGGACCACGCCCACCGCGCGCTGCAGGAGCTGTCGAGCCGGCACGAGCTGGTCATCGTGACGCCGGAGGGCGGCGCGAGCGGCTGGTACGTCGACAGCCCGCTCGTCCCGAACAGCCGCTACGCATCGCACATCGTCGAGGAGGTCGTCGCCGACGTGGGCGCGACGATGCCCGTCGACGAGCGGCGCGGCATCGCAGGGCTCTCGGCGGGAGGGCACGGCGCGCTCACGCTCGCGCTCAAGCACCCCGAGCTGTTCGCGAGCGCGAGCTCGATGAGCGGCGTCGTCGATCTCGCGGCCGCCGCGAGCCGCGAGGCGCTCGTCGAGCGGCTCGGGCCCTACGCGGACAACCGCGAGCGCTGGGAGGAGAGCTCGGCGCGCCACCTGGTCGAGGCGCGCCCCGACGTCGCGCGCGCCCTCCCGATGCTCGTCACCGTCGGCGCGTCGGATCGCTGGGCGCCCGAGAACCGCGCGTTCGCCGAGCTCCTCGCCTCGCTCGGCGTGGACCACTCGTTCGAGGAGCACGCCGGCGGTCACGACTGGCCGACGTGGACGGAGAAGCTCCCGCGTCACGTCGCGTGGCACGCGGAGCAGCTCCGCGCCGGAGCCGTCACTCCGGCTTCGCGATGAATCCGAGCACGCGCCCCGAGACACGATCCCACACCCGGTTCGCTCCCGTGTGCGTCATGTGGACGCCGCCTGGATCGCGCAGGCGCGCGCCGTCCGCGGCGAGCGCGCCCTCGTCGCCGGTGGTGGCGACCGCGCGCCCGCACTTCGACGCCGACGCCGCGCGCTGCTGGAGGGACCGGACACGGTCGAGGCGACGTTGCATCTTGGCGCTCACGACGTCGGCCGGCGGGAGGACGACGACGCGGCGCGCCCCGCGCGCGCAGATGCCGTCGACGAGCTGCCGGACGCGTCGTTCGTAGACGTCCGACCAGCCCTTCTCCTCCCACTTGATCCAGGCGTCGCCGCCCTTGGCGCGCTCCTTCTCCTCCAGCCACAAGGCCTGCGCGTCGTTGCCGCCGAGGTAGAGCATGACCGCGTCGGTGTTCGGGCCGATGCGCATCGAAGACAGCTCGGTCGCCATGTTGCGGAAGTCCGGCCGCGAGAGGCCGGCCGACGGGTAGCCGCGGCGGACGACGTCGTACCCCTCGCGCTCGAGGGCGTCGACGACGACGTCGCCGAAGGCGTCGTTCACCGACGACGAGCCGACGAGCACGACGTGTCCCTTGGTCTTGGGGGCTGCCGACGCGACGCCCGACCCGACGGTCACCGCGCACGCGAGGAGCGGCGCGAACGCTCGAAGCATGTTCGTGGAAGGCATGCCTTCGATTACGCACGAACGCGCGCGCGGAGCAAGAATCTCGCGAGGATCGCTCAGGGCGTGGAGAGCGCCGCTTGCACGACGGGTGCCACGATCTTCCTCCAAAGGCGGTAACCTGCCGCGTTCATGTGGAGGCCGTCCTCGACGAAGAGCTCGCGTCGCGGCTTGCCCGACTCGCTCAGCATCGCCGTCGCGACGTCGATGTAGCGCAGTCGCGGATCGGTGGCGGTGAACTCCTCGACGAGGCGGTTCGACTCGCGCGCGCGATTCCAGACGGAGCGGAGCACCGGGCTCGGCTTGATCGAGATGAAGAGGATCTGCGTCTTCGGGAGGCGCGCGTGGACGAGCCCGACGAACGCGCGGTAGTCGCCGACGACGCGATCGGGCGTGGCGCCGGCGCCGAGGTCGTTCTCGCCGGCGTAGAAGACGACGACCTTCGGCTCTCGGCGGAGGACGAGCTGCTCGGTGAAGCCGACGACGTCGTCGATCTGCGCGCCGCCGAGCCCGCGGTTGGCGGCGTGCAGGGACGGGAACGCGCTCGGGAGGTGCCAGCCGCGGATGCTCGAGCTGCCGACGAAGACGACGCCGCCCTTCGTCCGGTCCTTCTCGTCCTGCGCCTTGAAGCTGCGGAGGCTCTTCTCCCAGAAGCCCGGGGGCGCCTTGGCGCTGGCGTCGCCGGCGGCGAGCGAGGTCAGCGCGATCACGCAGCAGGCGACCGCGTGGGCCAGTCCAGGGCGCCGGCGGGTCGTACTCACCGAGCGGCGCGCTTCACGTCGTCCGACGGACACGATGGAAAGAGTAGCACGCCCGCCGTGGTCGGGCCGCTTCGCGGGGGCCGAATCCGATCGCGCCTCGCCTCGCCTCAGTCGATGCGAAAGCTCGTTCCCATCGTGACGAGGCTGCCCCGATAGGGAGGGACGGTCGCCGCGCCGATGCGGTCGCCGAGGCACTTCGCGGCGGCGGCGGAGAGCCCGCGGGGCTCGTCGACGACGACCTTCGAGACGACTCCGTCCGGGTTGACGGTCACCCGGGCGTGGCCGTAGCCCGCCGGAGCGCCGGCGCTCCGGCAGCTCGAGACGTCGACCGCGTTGAGCGCCGCGCGCGCGGCGTGCGCGTCGAATAGCGGGCTCGCCGCGTCCTCCGGCACCGCGTCGCGCGCCGACCGCGGTGTCGGTGTCGGCGTCGGCGTCGGCGCGATGTACGTCCGATAGACGGGCACGGGCTCCGGCTCCGGCTCCGGAGACGACCGCGACGCCGACGCGGCCAGGTCGACGATCGCCGCACCGACGAAGAGCCCGGCGGCGATCATGTCGACCGCGTCGCTCCGGTGGCGGTGATGGTGGTGGCGGCCGTGGCTCGTGTAGGAGTGGCCGCAGCCCGTCGCGCCGAAGGCCAGGGCGGCGGCGAGGAGCACCTTGGAAGCCTGACGGATCATCTGGCTTCGCCCGAGTACAAGGAGCGTTCCAGCGCCCGCCTGCGAGAAATGCGGGCTTCGGGGCGCGGCGTGAACGCGGCGACCGTCGAGGAACGCAACGACGCTGGACCGATGCGCTCAACGATAGGGCCGGGCGGCGCGAGAGAGCGAGAGGGCGACGAGGTGCGCGAGCACGTCGAGCGCAGCCGCCGACGAGGTGCTGAAGTGGGTCGGGCTGGTCGCGACGACCGTGGACCCCGCGCGCACCGCGAGCAGCCGCGCGTCGAACAGCGCCGCCGGCGCGAGCGCGCGGAGCGCCCCGACGAGCACCTCGAAGTTCTGGGGCTTCGAGGCCAACATCTCCGCCGCCAGCCCGTCGTAGCGCAGCTCGGTCGACGCCAAGAGCCACGGCGGCGCGTCGCGCCGGAAGACGTAGAGCACCGGCTCGCGCTCGTTCGTCACGCGGGTCCTCTCGGTCGTCTTCGTCTTCGTGGTCAGGAGGCCACCGGTGAGCGCGGCGCGCCCCAGGCTGATCTTTCGCGTGCGGTCGACGACTGTGTCCTCGGTGCGCGTAGCGTGGTTCGCGCGGACGAGCGCGAAGATGTCCGCGAGCGGGAGTCGCCGCTCCTCACCGTGCCCGAGCCCCACGAAGTCGCCGCGGTCGAAGCGAAACGCGCGCGGCCGGAACATGTCCTCGCTGGAGACGACCGCGTCGAGCTCGCACGCGAGGGCGTCGTGGCCGCGCGCTCGGAGCTTGCCGAGCACATCGACCGCGCGGGCGCGATCCTCCGACCGGAGCACGATCACGGGGCCGGGCGCGCGCAGCATCACGGCCGTCTCGTAGGCGGTGAGCCCGAGGTCGGCCGCGAGCCGCGGCGCCTCCTCGTCGACGCTCCGGGCGAGCGCCATGACCGCCACGACGTACTGCGAGCTCACGCGCGGTCCGGCGCCCGGCGGGCGCGCCTGAGTGCTCGAGCGCCGGGCGAGCAGGGCATACTCCGAGCCTACCACCCGCGCGGCCCGCCGCGAGGATGCCCGCCGCGACCTCGGCTTCAGGCGGCGCGGAGCGTGAGCACCACGACGGCCGGGGCGACGCCGAGGCGGATCGGCGGCCCGGTCGTGCCGAGGCCGGGGTGCACGTAGAGCGTGGAGTCGCCGTCCTCGTAGACGCCGATGTGGAAGTGATGAGCGAGCTTCGACGCGTTGATCCAGCGCCCGAGGAACGGCACGGCGATCTGCCCGCCGTGCGTGTGGCCGCTCAGCACGAGGTCGACGCCGCGCTCGGCGATCTTCGGGAACTTGTCGGGATCGTGCGCGAGCATGATGGTCGCGACGCCCTCGGGGCGAGCGGCGAGCGCGAGATCGAGGTCCGCGCGACGCGTCCACGTGTCGTCGATGGCGGCGATGTACAGGCGCGCGCCGTCACGCTCGACGACGACGCCCTCGTTACGGAGGACCTTCGGTCCGCGCGCACGGATGAAGGAGATGAGCGGCTCGCCCTCGCCGAAGTAGTCGTGGTTGCCCATCGCGCAGAAGACGCCGTCGCGCGCGCGGAGGCCGCCGACGAGCTCGGCGATCGCCTCGTGGAAGGCGACGCCGCTCGTGACGAGGTCGCCCGTCACCGCGACCGCGTCCGCGCGCTCCTGGTTGGCGCGCTCGATCCAGCGCTTGCCCCACCAAGGCGGCGTGAGGGCGCCGATGTGGAGGTCGGACAGGTGGACGATGCGATAGCCGTCGAGCCGCGCGTCGAGGCCGCGGATGGGGACGTCGACGCGCCGGGTGACGAAGAACCAGCGCCGGAACGTCACGCCGTAGAAGCAGACGACGAGCCCGAGCGCGTAGGTCCACATGAAGAACCCCGGCTCGAGGCCGATCGGCGCGCCGCGGATCGCGTCGACGACGGGCGCGCCGACGACGTACACGAGCGAGGGGACGAGGCAGAAGATGCACGCCGACCAGTGCACGTAGTACGGCACGTCGAAGAGGAACGTCGGCAGGAACGGCTGGGGCTCGTCGTTGGCGATCTTCTCGGCGCGTCCGAGGAAGAGGTAGACGCCGAGCGCGCCGATCAGCGTCGCGCCGAGCCAGGCGGCGAGGGACGGCGCGCCGAGGCGCGTCGCGAGCTCGGCGAGCGCGACTACGAAGGGGAGGTGGCAGACGGCCGTGATGCCGAGGAGGATGCGGCGAAAGCGGGACATACGCGGGCGCTTGCCGATCGCCTTCGCGGCCGCGTGCGGCGGCGGCACGCTGCTGAGCCTCGGTCGCGGCTCACCCGGCGCCTCCGCGCTGCCCGCCGGGGACGACTCGTCCAAGAGGGCAGGGGCTGACGACGGGGACGAGGCGGACATGAACTGAAAACGGGATCGACCGCGCAGCGCAGCCGATGCACCTTTTTCCTACTACGCGCGGTGCCGCTCGACCACCGTTCCGTCGCCTCGCCCGCGGTCGCGCTCGTCCGGCTACCGTCGAGGTCGCGCGCGGGCGCGCGTCGCGGGCCCTCAGGGCTCGAAGCGCACCGTGATCGCGGCGCCCTGGTCGACCACGCCGGTCGCGCTCACGGCTCCGCCGTGCCGGTCGACGATGCGAAACACCGTCGCCAGCCCGATCCCGGTGCCGGTGAACTCGTGCTCCGAGTGCAGGCGCCGGAACGGCTTGAAGAGCTCCTGTGCGTGGCTCATGTCGAAGCCGGCGCCGTTGTCGATGACGACCACCGCGCCCGGGGCGTCGTGGCTCGCGCGGACCTCGATGGTCGCCTCCTCCCTGCGCGCAGTGAACTTCCACGCGTTGCCGAGCAGGTTCTCGAAGACGATGCGCGCCAGTCCGGCGTCGGCGCGCGCGAGGAGGTCCGGCGCGATCTTCCACGCGACCCGCCGCCCCGGCTCGCCATGCTCGAGGTCGCTCGCGATCTGCCGCGCGAGCGCCGACACGTCGACGTCGACGCGCGCGAGCGTGGCGCGGCCCACCCGCGAGAGCGAGAGGAGATCGTCGATGAGCGCGCCCATCCGCCGCGCGGCGACCCGCATGCGCGTCAGGTACTTGCGACCCTCTGCGTCCAGCTGTTCGCCGTGCTCCTCCTCGAGCGCGAGCCCGAAGCCGTCGACGGCGCGGAGCGGCGCGCGGAGGTCGTGCGCGACGGCGTAGGCGAACGCCTCGAGGTCGCGGTTCGCGGCGGCGAGCTCGCTCGTGCGCTCGGCGACGCGCTGCTCCAGGTCTTCGTTGGCGCGTCGCAGCGCGGCCTCGGCCTGCTTGCGATCGTCGATGTCGATCGAGTGGATGCAGAGGCCCTCGGGCACGGGATCGACGCGAAGCTCGAACCAGCGCGTCGTGCCGTCGGCGAACCCGAAGAGGTTCTCCATCGACGCGCGCGTCCGCTCGTCCATCGCGCGCGCGAGCATCGCGAAGAGCGGGGTAGACTCGATGCCCGGATAGACGTCGGTCATCTTCTTCCCGACGAGCTCGTCTGGCGTCTTGCGCCCGTGGTTCGCGGCCGACGGGTTGACGTAGACGTAGGTCCAGTCGGGCGCGACGATCTGGAATCCCTCCAGGAGATGATCGAGCGTCTCCCGGTAGCGGTCGCGATCGCTCGTCACGCAGGCCTTGCCTGTCCCCGCGAGCACGCGCTCCTCGCTCCGGCACGCATCGACCTCGAGGAGACTAGCACTCCCGCGCGCGGTTGCCTCGGCGCAGCGGGACGCCCGCGCGCAGCGTGGCTCAGCGAGGAGAGGCGCGCGGGGCCGGTGGGCTCGCGCAGCGTGGCTCAGGGAGGCGGGCCGTCGAGCAGCGCGTCGATCTCGGCGTCGCTCAGGGCGAGCCCCTCTTCCCGGGCGGCGAGCATCACGGAGCGGGCCTCGTCGCGGGTGATCACCTGCATGCGGTGGAGGAGCGCGGCGACCTCCGCGTAGCTGTCGAACAGGTGAAGGCCTTCGAGGCGGCCCGCGGACACCGTGGCGTTCACCTTGTGGATGAAGCCGCCGATGACGCGGTCCGGATGCGCCGCGACGATCCGCTTGTAGACCTCGGGATCGCGGTGCGACGAGTCACCCAGCAAGACGAAGCGCTGCGCGCCGGTCCGCCCGAGGATGGCCTCGATGTCCCGGACCTTCTCGGCCTCGGCGAGCCAGGGGACGCCGGAGACGCCCGTCTCGATCGGACCCGCGGGCACCCCGTGGGCGGCGAGGTACGCCGGCACGTCGGCGACCCGCTCGGGGGTGCGCGCGGTGACGTAGTGGACGTCGCCGGCCACGCCGCCGTTTCGGTGCTCGAGGAGCGAGAGCAGCGCCCTCACGCCGGGGAAGGGGGCGCGCGAGAGATCCGGCGTCGCCGCCGGGATCACGGTCTCGTCGAGATCCGAGACGACCCCGATCTCCGCCGCGCCTCCGGGCGCGCACGTGTCGAGATCGCCGCGCCTCCGGGCATGCTCGAGGATCGCGGCGAGCGTCGCGTCGCCGACGCGCGGGACGTCGTCGAGCGCCTGCACCGTCGAGAAGGGACGCGCGGCGACGATGTTCGCGGCCGCGCGTCGATCGAGTCCCGCCTCGCGATCGAGCTCGTCGAAGCTCGCGCCGTTGGCGACGGCGAGCATCCCTCCGGCCTCGCAGCTGCCCTCGGCGGGCGCGCGCCAGGTGGTCTGCGCGGACTCTGCGGAGGCCGCGTCGTCGTCGACGGCGCTGCAGGCCGCGACGAGGAGCAGCGCTCCGAGGGAGAAGGTCGCCTTGTAGGGCAAGGTGCGAGCCACGGACCTTGGTATGACGCACGGGCATCGCGCGGCCAGGACTTTTCTCGGACCAGCGGGCAAACGATGGATTGAATTGAATGATTTTCGGGCGGCCGGCCTACGCGAGCCGTCCCTCGATGACCGTCCCGTCGTCGCCGATGGCGCGGACGGTTCGTGGACCGGCGGCGATGGCGACCATGCTCGACGTGACGCCGATGTCTCCGCTGATCCGGACCCAGCTGCTCGCGGCGCCGAGGCTCGAGCGCCGGACGAGGCGCGCCTGCGCGGAGCCCGCCCACGCCTGACCGTCGTCCGTGCTCGTGAGGCACAAGAGGTCGCGCGTCGTCTGGACCGCCTCGAGCTGCGCGTGGAGCTGGGGATCGAGCGAGAGCGCGTGTCCGCCCACGCCGACCGTGACGGCGCCCCGTCGGGCAGCGGCGCGATCGCGAGCAGGGGCCGGCGCAGATCGACGACGAACCTCGACGACCCTGAGCCAACGCGCACGACGCGCGCCCCACCGCCGCACGCGACGAGCTGTCCGTCCGTCATGCGCGCGCGACGCCGTGGAGGCGCGCGCAGCCCATGGCGTCGCCGACGACGGTGACGCGGTCGCCGTTGAATTGCGCGTCACGACGCCGGCCGTGTTGCCCGGGAACCGCGCCGCCCGCCCGGTAAGGGCGCTCGCCCACGAGCGTAGTGACGCCGCTCTCCTCGACGAGCGCGCCGAGGAACGCGTGATCCGGGGTCGGGGACGCGCCAGAGCGTGGTCGCGCCGCTTTGAGACGCGCGACGAAGCCGCCCTCGCCGAAGAGGAGCACGCTGCCGTCGCGCATCCAGCGGAGACCCCGGAGCCCGCTCCGCGGCACGTGGCTCGGCAGCGTGACCGGGACCCACGTGCCGCGCTCCCAACGCACGAGGCCCGACGCCGTGAGCGCGATCGCGGCGTCGGCCGTGGCGGTGAACACGACGGCGCGGATCGACTTGGTCGCGATCGCGGGGGTGAGCATCGACCAGGTCCACGCGGCCGGGTTCGCCGCTTGTGCTTCGGCGACCCGCTCCGGGCGCGGGGCGTCGGGCTTCGACGCCTCGAGCCTCGGCGCCGACGGCGTCGCGACGAACGGCTGCTGGTCGTCGCTTCGCACGCGGACGCCGGATCCGCCGCCGGACGACGGCGCCTCCCCCGCGCGCGCGGTCGCCTCGTACGGTGAGACCTGGCTGCGCGGCGGGGACTTGTGCTCCTCGGCCGCCGCGCGGAGCGAGGGTTCCAGCGCGCTCCACAGCTCCGACGAGCTCTCGTGGCGCGCGGCCGGATCGGCGGCGAGCGCCCGCGCGAGCTCGCGGTCGAGCGCTTCGATCAGCGTCGCCGACGCCTCGAGCTCGGGCGCGAGCGAGGCGCGCGCCTTCATCAACGAAGGGCGCGGTCCGTTGAGGATGCGCGTGACGATGAGCAGCGGGTTCTCGCCGTCGATGAACGGGAACGCGGGCTTCGTGGTGAGCATCTCGAAGATGACCGCGGCGAGCGAGAAGACGTCCGTGCGCGGCGAGACGCGCTGGTTGCCCTGCTCGTATTGCTCGGGCGGCGCGTAGCCGAGCGACGCGCCGGCGAGCGCCGACGTCTTCTGCAGGTTCACGTCGACGAGCTTCACGAGGCCGAAGTCGGTGACCTTCGCGACCTCGGTCCCTGCCTCGTTCGCGAGCAGGATGTTCGACGGCTTGAGGTCACGGTGGACGACCTTCTGCTTGTGCACGACGTCGAGCGCCTGGCAGATCTGGCGCAGCAGGCGCCGCACCCGCTCCGCCGGGAAGCCGCGTCCGGTCGCGCGCTGCTTCACGATCTCCTTGTCGAGCGTCGTCCCGTCGACGAACTCGAGCACCGTGAAGGGGAGCGTCAGCGGGTCGGGGCCGTGGGGCGACGGTACCTGCGCGACCGCGTGATCGTAGAACCGTACGATGTACGGGTTCGGTCGGCCCTGCGTCGAGAGCATGCGCAGGACCTCCGCCTCCCGCTGGAACCGGCGGAGGGCCTCGGTCGCGATCACGTCCGGCCGCAGCACCTTGACGATGACGACGTGGCCGGACGGGTCGTCCCAGTTCGCGCGGAAGACCCATCCCTGCCCGCCTTCGCCGATGCACTCGCGAAGGTAGTACGCCGTGTTGCCGGAGCCGCGGAGCACCCTGCCGGCGAGCGAGTCGCGCAGAGGGACGAGGCGCAGGTCCGGCGACGCAGGCATGCTCTGCCCGAGGATACGCCCCGAGCCGGCCACGGCCAACCCGGGTTTGTCGGGCTAGCCGCGGCGCTGGCGCGGCGAGACGCTCAGGACTCGAGGAGCTTTACGAGCGTGTCCTTGTTGGTCACGCCGACGTGCTGCGCCTTCTTCTCGCCGCCCTTGAAGACCATGACGGTCGGGACGCCGCGCACGCCGTACTTCTGGGTGACGCCCGGAGCGTCGTCGATGTCGAGCTTGCCGATCTTGTACTTGCCCGCGAACTCGTCGGCGAGGCCTTCGACGATGGGCGCGAGGACCTTGCACGGGCCGCACCACGTCGCGGTGAAGTCGACGAGGACGGGCACGTTCGACTGGAGGACTTCGGCCTCGAAGTTCGCGTCGGTGAGCTCGATGACGTTCTTGCCGGCCATGGCGGCCTCCTGTGCTTTCTAGGTGCGGAGGGCGTCTCGACCGACGCCTTCCAACGAGTTCGGATGGCAGCTCGGGCTACGGCGTTGCGGGCCGAGACCGAAAGGACCCGTAGGGTAAGGAATCTCGGCCGCGAAATCCACCGCTCCCGCGGAGCTCGCTCGGGGCTCGGCCGTTCAATGTGATGGCGGCTGCGGCGCGGGCCGCGGAGTCGGGATGGTCTCGCCGCGCGGTCCCGCGGACGCCGTCGGAGCCGCGGGCGCGCGGAGCGCGGGTGGCTCGTCGCGCGTGTCGTCGCGCCGCTCGGAGCGGGCCTGGAGCCGCAGCAGGCGATCGATCGTGGCGGCGAGGGCGTCGGCGGACGCGCCGGCGGTCACGCGGATGCGCGCACCTTCGCGCTTCACCTCGATGGAATCGAGGAGCGGGCCGAGGCCGACCATGCGGAGCATCAGCTCCTTGGACCACTCGAGCCGCTTCTTGAGGATGAGCTCCTCGACCGCGGCGCACCCGGCGTCGCTGTCGCACACGAGCTCGACGGCGGCGTCGATCGACTGGCCGCCGGCGCGGAGCGCGAGCCCGGCGCCCGACACCCCGAGCACGCCGGCCATCACGCCCTGCCCACCCTCGGCGCCGTCGGCGGAGAGCTCCGCGCCCATCTCGTCCTTCAGCCGATCGCGCAGCGCGCGGGGGAGCAGCGCGGAGACGAGCACGGTGGGCGCGCGCCAGCCGTCGCGGCCGGTGAGCGACGCGCGCATCGCGACGTGCGAGGCGGCCTCGCGCACGCCGGGACGCTTGCCGTCGGCGGCGGCGAGCATGGCGTCGAACCACGCGCCGCGCCCCACCACGAGCAGGCCGCCGTGGCCGTACGCCAGGCGCGGGCGCGCGGCTTCGCCGGCGGCGGTCGAGTCCTCGACGACCACGAAGCTGCCGCTCTCCTTCGTCGCGACCTTGCCGCCGCGGCGGCCCGCGAGGTTCTCGGTGCACGTCGAGAGCTCCGCGCGCGAGACGGTGACCCTCGCCGCGACGCCCAGCTCGCCCTTGTCGCCCTCCTCCGGGACGGCGACCGCGAGCCGCTCGACGCGCGAGAGCGGATCGAAGCCGCACGCGTCGGCGAGCGGTCCGATCCCCAGCGCGCGCGCCCCGAACACGCGGCCGTCGGCCTTCGGCCCGCCCGCCGGCGAGTCCTTGCCGAAGAGCACCTCGTAGAGCGGCGAACGGCGGAGCTCGGCGAGATCGACCGTCGCGACCAGGAACGCGTCGCGCGGGACCGCGTCGATGGGCGCGCCCGCCGCGTGGCTCCCCTGGGCTCCGCCGAAGAGGAAGAACGCGGCGATCGTACCGACCACGCCGAGGACGACGACGCGCGCGCGCTGCGGGAGGGCGGGGAGCACGGCCGCAGTCTATCGCCCGAGACCGGGAGGAGCCTACTGGCGCGCGAACCGCTCGCGAGTGCTCGATTGGCGCGCGTCCGCTCGACCGGCGCGCGAAGGCTCGACTGGCGCGAAGGCTGGACTGGCGCGCGAACCGCTCGACCAGAGCGGCGCGAACCTCTTGACCGGATCGGGACGGGGGGACTACCGCCATCGACGATGGCCGGCCGCGCGACGCTCGTCCGCTCGCTCCCGCTCGCTCTGGCGCTCGCCGGCTGCGAAGACCCGCCTCGCGCCGCGCCGGCGGTGGACGCGAGCGTGAGCCCGCCGCCGCCCCCGCCGCCGCCTCGAGCGGGCTGCGCGCGCACCGGCGGCTTCGACGGCGTCGAGGGCGATCCCTCGTGCGTGGTGACTAGCGCGAGCGAGGAGGCGATGCGGGCGGCGCTGAGGAACCTCTCGATCACGCTCACGCCGTCGCTGACCGAGGTGGTCGGCGGCGGCACCGCGCTCCTCACGCTCACGATCAAGAACACCTCGCCTGTCGAGACGACGCTCTACCTGGAGGCGCGCGCGCGCCCGGCGGGACCGCGCACGGACTGGTCGCGGGTCGTCGGGATCCCCGAGCCGCATCCGGCGTCGGCCGCGGAGCCGCGCCTCCTCGTGCCGATGACCACGACCGACAGCCGCGATCGCGACGTCGACGCGGTGCCGACCGTGGCGACGCACGCGCCTCCGCCTCCGCCGACGCTCCTCGCGGTGCACCTCCGTCCCGGCGGCAAGCTCACGCGCGTCGTGTCGTGGTGGGCGCTCAGGATCCCCGCGCCCGCGCCGGCGGTGACGCTCGACGGCGGCCATCGCTACGTGCCGAAGACGACCGCGCAGAACCTGCCGCCCGGCGAGTACACCGTGACGGTCGAGCTCCCGTTCTACGGGCTCGGACGCGAAGAGCGAAAGGTGACGACGCGCATCGGCGTGACGCGGACGCCGCTGCCGGACGGCGGCTTCAAGCGGATGTTCTAGCGAGGGCGCCTTGCTCAGCCGCCCTCGCGACGCGCGGGCGCGAGGACGTCCGGGAGGTCTGGCTCGATCCGCCAGGAGCTCCCCTCGCGCGTGCACTTGACCGTCGCGTGCTGATCGGCGCCGTCGCCCCGCACCTCGACCCACGCGTCGTCGCCCTCGATCTTCGCCGTCATCGACTTCGGGCGGAAGCGGAGGCCGAAGCGGCCCTCGGCGAGCATCTCGTGCGGCTCGTAGCGACGGCCCTGGCCGCGGCTCGCCCGGTCCGCGCGCTCCTTGAGGTTGGCGCGCGCGCGCGGGCCGAGCAGGGCGTAGGCCTCCTTCATCGCGCGGCCGTCGTCCGCGGAGCTCTCCATCTTCTCCAGCCACAGGCGCACGACCCCGTCGGGCGTCGCGTCGGGCGCCGCGCGCGAGCAGCCGGCGATCACGATCGCGGCGAGCGCCACGATCGCGGCGCGCCGCGTCGTCGTCGTGTGCGCCGGCGCGCCGGTCGTGCTCGCGGTCGATGCGAAGGGGCTCTGCGGGCTCACGGGCCGCGAGTCTAGCGCGCGGGGTCGGGAGCGCGATCGCCGAAAACTGGCGCCGCGCGGGACCGATTGGCGACGATCGCTCCGTGAAGCGCGACGATGGCGTGCGGCTTTCGTGGCAGGGCAAGACGTGCGTCTTCGATCCGGCCGCTGTAGAGGCATCCCGGAAGGTCCTGATCGCTCGGGACGGGAAGGGGAGCCTCCACCTCGGGGACAACCGCGCGGCGCTCGCGTCGCTGGCGGCGGAGCTCGGCGGCCGCGTTTCGCTCGCCTATCTCGATCCACCGTTTTTGACGAACCGCGCGTTCGACGCCATCGATCGCGTCGCTCCGCCGGAGTCGGGCGAGCGGATCGCGCGCTCCGGGCCGCTGAAGGCGCGCCCGAAGAAGTTCGCGTTCGACGATCGCTGGGCGAGCCGCGGCGAGTACCTCGAGGCGCTCGGCCAGCGGCTGGTCCTCGTGCGGGAGCTGCTCGCGCCGCACGGCTCGGTGGTCGTGCACGTCGATCCGAAGACGAGCCACTACGTGAAGGTGCTCTGCGACGAGATCTTCGGCGACGACGCCTTCGCCAGCGAGATCGTCTGGCGCTACCGGCGCTGGCCGAGCAAGACCCCGAACTTTCAGCGCGTCCACGACGTCCTCCTCCGCTACCGGAAGGACCCGAAGGCCGCGCCGCGCTGGAACCAGCCCTACGAGCCGCTCGCCGCGTCGACGCTCGCGACCTGGGGGACGAACAAGCAGCGCGCGGTCTTCCAGGAGGACGGCCGGCGCGCGCGCTCGTCGACCACCGACGAGGCGACGAAGGGCGTCCCGATGGGCGACGTCTGGGAGATCGGCGTGCTCGCGCCGGTCTCGAAGGAGCGCACGGGCTACCCGTCGCAGAAGCCGGAGGCGCTGCTCGAGCGGATCATCGGCGCGCTCTCCGATCCGGGCGACGTCGTGCTCGATCCCTACGCCGGCAGCGGCACGACGCTCGCCGTCGCCGCGAGGCTCGGCCGGAGCTTCATCGGCTGCGACGCGAGCGAGGTCGCCTTCGGCATCGCGACGGCGCGCCTCGAGGGAGCGGGGATCCGCTTCGACGAGGCGCCGGCGGCCGGCCGGACCGTCGCCCGCGGGGACGAGGCTCCGTCGCCGCGACCGGTGAAGCGCTCCGCCTGACGCGCTCCCCGCGTCCGATTCGCTCGCCGGGCCGTCGCGCGCGGCGGCGCCGGCGCGAGTGGGTGAGCGCTCCCTTGCCCCGGATCGGTCCGGCCGCGTACCCTCGGAGACTCGCGCGCGTATGAACAACCTCCCCAATCGCCAGGCTCTTGCTTTCATCGCGGTCGTCGTCGCGGCGGGGGCCGCGTACTTCCTCGTCAAGGACAGGGATCCGAACGTCGCTACGCAGGTCGCCGCGCTGGTGGCGCTCGTCGGCTTCCTCGCGGTGTACCTCGCGAAGTCGGACGGCCAGACGCAGGACGTCGGCGCGGTGGTGGACGGGCTCCGCCGCGCGCGCCGCGGCGACCGGCCGTCACCGCCGATCGGCGCCACCCCCGAGCTCGCGCGGGCCTTCGACGACCTCGCGCGCGTGGCCGAGGAAGAAGAGAAGCGCGCGCGCGACGCGAAGGACGCGCAGGAGCAGCTCGAAGGGCTCGCGAAGAAGCTCCAGGAGGGCGTCCAGATGCAGGTCGCCGCCGCGGACGACACGTCGCGCCTGGTCAAGGAGATCGCCGGTGCGATGCGCGCGTTCTCGTCGAGCGTCGAGTCGTTGACCGAGAACGCCGAGGAGTCCAGCTCGTCGATCCTCGAGATGACGGCGACGAGCTCCGAGGTCGCCGACAACCTCGGCGAGCTCGCCAACAGCGTCCGCGAGACCGTCACGTCGATCGAGGAGATGGCCTACTCGATCCGCGAGGTCGCCAAGAACGTCGACGCGCTCTCGCTCACCGCCGAGGAGACGAGCTCGTCGATGAACGAGATGGACGTCTCGATCGACCAGGTGCAGTCGAACGCGAACGAGACCGCTCGCCTCTCCGAGGAGGTCTCGCTCGACGCCGAGAAGGGCGCCGAGGCGATCCTGAAGACGATCAGCGAGATCTACCGCATCAAGGAGAGCTCGCAGGAGGCCGTCGCCGCGATCAGCGCGCTCGGCTCGCGCATCGACGCCATCGGTCAGATCGTCAACGTCATCGACGACGTGGCCGAGCAGACGAACCTCCTCGCGCTCAACGCCGCCATCATCGCCGCGCAGGCGGGCGAGCAGGGCAAGGGCTTCGCCGTCGTCGCCGACGAGATCAAGGACCTCGCCGAGCGCGCCGGCGCGAGCACGCGCGAGATCACGGACCTCATCAAGACCGTGCAGGGCGAGAGCAAGAACGCGATCACCGCGGTCGAGCGCGGCGCGCACAACGTCGACCGCGGCGTCGAGGTCTCGAACGAGGCAGAGCGCGCGCTCAAGAAGATCCTCGAGTCGAGCACCAAGTCGACGAACATGGTCCGCGCGATCGCCCGCGCCACGGTCGAGCAGGCCAAGGGCTCGAAGCAGGTCACCGACGCGATCGGCCGCATCGCCGAGACGGTCCAGCAGATCGCCGCCGCGACCGCGCAGCAGGCGCGGGGCTCCGAGCTCATCATGAAGAGCGCCGAGAAGATGCGCCTCATCACGCAGCACGTCGAGCGGAGCGCGAACGAGCAGGCGAAGGGCGGCCGTCAGATCACGAGCGCGATCGAGAGCATCTCGGGGATGGTCAGCGAGCTGAACTCCGGCCACAAGTCGCAGGCCGACGGCGCGCGCCAGCTCACCTCGATGATCTCGCGCGTCGAGGAGAGCGCGCGCGCGCAGGAGACCGCGCTCCGCCAGCTCACGAGCGCGCTCGGCTCGGTCCGCCTCCGCTGAGCCCGCGCGCGGGCCGGCGCGCCGTCAGAGGTGGTGGTCGCCGGCGGCCTCGGGCTGATACCGGATCGCCTCGAGCGAGCCAGCCGGCAGCGTCACGCCGACCGGCGCGCCGAGCATGGCCTCGCCGAGATCGCTCAGGACCGAGACGCGCGTCTCGCCGGCGTCCCACGGGTAGACGAGCGCGGTCTCGCGCTCGCGCCCGGCGCGATCGCGCAGGACGCAGCGCGAGTTCATCGTGACGACCGACGGCGGCATCGTCGCGGCCGTGACGATCTGCGTGCGGCCGAGCGCGTCGAGGAGCCGCTCGGCCGCCGGGGGATCGACGTCGCGGTAGATCGCGGCGACCTCGGAGAGCCGCCGCACGTCTTGCTCGGTCATCGGGATGGCCCGCGCGCGCGCGGTCTCCCTCGCGCCGCGGCGCGAGGTGCGCCTCGCCGCGCCTTCGCCCGCGAGCTTCACGTCGTGCGTCGACGCGGACGCATCGACCTTGCCGGCGTCGCGCTGCCACGCCGGCTTGCGAAGGCAGCGCGCCAGGTGGTCGACGAAGACGCGCACCCGCGCCGGCACGAAGCGGGCGTGGTGGTGGACGGTGTAGATCCCGAGCGACAGATCGTGGAAGTGGTCGAGGACGACGCGCAGCCGGCCGGAGTCGAGCTCGGCCGCGACCACGGACGACGGCAGCATCGCGAGGCCGTGCTCGGCGACCGCGGCCTCGCGCATGAACGCCGTGCTGTCGACGACGAGATCGGCGCTCGGATCGAGCGTGAGCGGGCCCTCGTCGGTGGTGAACTGCCACTGGTCCTGCCGGCGCGCGTGGGAGATCCGCTGGTGGTGGATGAGGTCCTGCGGGCGGAAGGGGATCCCGCGGCGCCGGAGGTACCCCGGCGCCGCGCAGACGACGACGCGGTCGGACGCGAGCTTCCGCGCCACGAGCCACGACTCGGAGAGCTTCTCGGTGAGGACGATCGCGAGGTCGAGCCCTTCGCTGGCGATGTCGGGAGTCCGGTCGTCGAGCCGCAGGTCCAGCTTGAGGTTCGGGTGCGCGCGGGCGAACTCGGCGATCGGCTGCGCCAGCTGCGCCTCGGCGAAGGCGAGCGGCGCGTGGACGCGGAGGACGCCGCGCGGCGCGTCGCTCACGTCGTCGATCGTCTGCGCGGCCTCGTCGGCGGCGGCGACGACGCGGGCGCAGCGCTCGTAGAGGCGTACGCCGTCGGCGGTGAGCGCGAAGCGGCGGGTCGTGCGGAGGAGCAAGAGGACGCCGAGGCGCTCCTCGAGGCGGGAGACGCGCGCGCTCACGACGGACTTGGAGACCCCGAGCGCGCGCGCGGCGTCGGTGAACGACTTCGCCTCGACCACGGCGGCGTACGTCGCCATGGCCACGATGTCTTCGGCGGAGGTGCGCGAGGTCGACATGGGATCGTTCTCCAATCAGAACACAGACGGCGATTAATGCGACCTGACGCGCGCGCCGAAGCACCCCAAAGTTCGGTCATGAACATCGAGATCCGGGCGACGAACGTGGAGATCACGGCCGCGCTCGAGCAGCACATCACCACGAAGATCCGCGCGGCCATCGGGGCTCAGCGCGACCATCTCGACCGGGTGCTGGTGCGTGTCTGCGATGTCAACGGCCCGAAGGGCGGACGCGACATCCACTGCCACGTGGTCGCCCGCCTCCGCGGCCGGACGCTGGTGGTCCACGATCTCGCCGAGGACGCCTACGACGCCGCGACGCACGCGGCCTCGCGGCTGAGCGAGCTCATGGTCTCGGTGATCGAGCGTCATCGCCCCTCGCGCGCGAGCCTGAGGTACGTGACTTCGGTCATCGGACCGTCGGGGCGGTGAGCTTCAGGCCGACGATCGCGACGACGAGGAGCCCGAGGAACACGCCCCGCGCGAGCGAGAGCGGCTCGCGGAACAGGACGACGCCGAGCACGGCCGCGCCGGTCGCGCCGATCCCGACCCAGACGGCGTAGGCCGTCCCGATCGGGATCGTGCGCGCGGCGCTCGCGAGCATCCACATGCTCGCGACGATCGCCGCGATGGTCAGCGCGCTCGGCAGCGGGCGCGTGAAGCCTTGCGTGTACGGCAGGCCCACGGCCCACCCGACCTCGAGCAGACCAGCGATGACGAGCTTGAACCACGACATGACGCACCTCCAGGTGCGTCGTCTTGGCTTCACCGGGTACGGCGCGTCTCGTCCGGGCCGCGCGAGCGAGCTCGCAGCGACCACGCCAGTTTAGGTGTCCCCGCGCCGGAGGCAAGGGGCTCGCGGCGGGGGGCTCGTCCTGTCGGGCGACCGCTCAGCCGCCGCAGAAGTCGTCGTCTGCGCTCGTGCAGCCCGCCTCGCTCGGGCCGTCCTTCGCGCATTTGCTGACGGCGCTCGCCGTCGGGCACTGGTAGCAGGCTCCGTTGAGCCGGCAGCTGAACTTCGAGGTCGACGACGAGCCGCTCGAGGTGCTCGACGAGGTGGTCCCGCTCGATCCGCCGGAGCTCGAGCTCGACCCGCCGGAGCTCGAGCTCGACCCACCGGAGCTCGATCCGTCGTCGTCGCCCCCGGAGCAGGCGATGATGAGGAGGGACGCAACGGCGGTGAAGAGGGCAACGCGGGGTCGAATCATGAGCTCGACCGTATCGGGAACGCGCGGGCGGGCAAAGTCTCATGTCGGCGTGGGCCGACGCGCGCCGACTCGGCCCTGCGCTCGAGCTTGACGGTGGTTCCGAGCTCCTGGCGGGTGAACGAGCGCGCGGCTCGAGCGCTCGCGCTCGCGCTCGCGGCCCTGCGCCTCGAGGCGGCGGCCGAGTCACCGTGCGGGAGCTGGCACCGTGGGCTTTACCGGACGAATCTCGATCTCGATGCCGAACGCGAGCCCGGGATGGCCTTGGACGAGGCGTGTCGCGGCGTCGAGGGACTCGGACGCGACGACGAGCACGGACGCGATCGGATCGGTGCTCGAGACGGAGCCCACGCCGCGCGCGCTGACGACTCGTCCCTCGACCTCGAGCGGCGCAGCGCTCCGCAGGACACCGCGCCGCTCGAGGGCAAGAGCCCAGTCGCGGGCGGCAGCGTTGCGGGTCGGCAAGTCGGCGGGATCGAGCGGAGCCGTGCGGCGAAAGATGAGGGCGTACTCGTGCATCGTGGACCTCGCGGTAGGTGCGCTGGGAGCGTTCGTCACGGCTGGCGCGCAGGCGATCGCCAGACCGAGGAAGAGGGACATCGTGATGAGACGAACCATGCGCTGAACGTCGCAACCCGTGGCGGCTCCGGCTTGGACGAAATCAGCGTCGCGAGAGCCTCCGTCTCGGGAGCGAACCGGGGCTCAGGGTGCTAAACGAAGAGGATGCGCACGGTGGTACCCCACCCAGCGCTCGCGCCTTTCGTTCGCGACGTGATGATCGTCGAGGTGGGCGACGAGACCCGGCGGCTCCGTATGCCGGAGCCCGGGCTCGTGCTCGCGGTGCGCTACCGAGGCCTCGCCAGCATGGGCTTGCGCGATGAGGAGGAACGCGTCCCCGACGTCTCGCTGACCGGCATGGCGGTTCGCGCACGGGAGATGCGGACCACCGCGAACGGTGGTGCCGTCCTCGTTCGCTTTCGACCCGGCGGCGCGGCCCGCTTCTTCACGGCGCCGCTCCACGAGTTGCTCGGAGCTTCGGTGGCGTTGTCCGACCTCGCGCCGGGAGACCTCGTCGCCCGCCTGCACGACCGCGTGGGAGCGGCGCGTGAGGACGGCGAGCGCGCGCGAGCCGTCGAGGCGTTCCTGTTCGCGCAGCAGCGCGACCACGCCGACGCGATCGTCGCGACCGCCGTGCGGCACCTCAGCGAAGCCAGCGGCATCGAGCGCACTCGAGTCGGGGCGCTCGCGGCGTGCGCCGGGTTGAGCCTCGACGCCTTCGAGAAGCGCTTTCGCCGCGTGGTGGGTTGCTCCCCCAAGCAGTTCGCTTCGCTGTCCCGGCTCCGCAGGGCGATCGACAGCTACCAACCCGGCGTGTCCCTCACCCGGATCGCCCTCGATGCCGGGTACTACGACCAGGCACACTTCAATCGTGACCTGAGGACCGTGACCGGGAAGGCGCCCAGGCAGTTCTTCCAGCTAGAGGACGCCGAGAGGTGAGCCGCGCAATGCGTGAAGACCCTTCCTCCGTGACCTCCCGCGCGACGGCACTCGTCGGCCTCCTGCTCGCGACAGCTTGCTCGCGGGC
>JAHBWA010000119.1 GCA_019637195.1 Labilithrix sp.
ACAGCGCCTCGGCGAGCGCAATTTCGTGGCGCTCCCGGACTTGAACCGATCGAAAGACTTCATCGGCTACGTGACCTACCGCCTCGGCTTCGTCACCGTCGGCGCGAGCGGCTACCTCGGACGCGGGCAGCTCATCGACGCGGAGGCGCTCCGGTTCAAGCAGTACTCCCGGTGGGCGGTGAACTACCAGGCGTCGGCCGCGTACCGCCTGCTCGGCGGGATCGGGGAGTCACGTCTCTCGAGCGAGCTCACGATCGCGCGCAACATGGACGCTGGCGTCATCTACCCGTTCGCGGTGCCGGCGATCCCGGCGCGCTTCACCGACGACGTCGCCCACCTCGACCAGCGCGCGCTCTACGTCCGCGCCGAGCAGGACATCAAGCGTCACGTCACGCTCGGCTACCGCTACGACATGTACACGCCGAACACGGCGATCAAGAACAACGCACGCGACACGCACGCGTTCCTCGCCGTCTGGAAGGTGTCGCCCAACCTCCGCTTCATGAGCGAGCTCGGCTGGGCGATCGACAACGTGCACCCGCTCGGGGCTCCGGCCCCGTCGAAGCACATCGTTTACTTCTCGAACGTCCTCCAGGCCATGTTCTGAAGAGCGTCTTCGCGCGCCACGCGGAGGCGTCAAGGCACCGGCGAGCGGAGCGCGGCGACGATCACGTCGCGGAGGGAGGCGAAGGCCCGGACGCCGAACGTGACGGCGCCGTGCGTCGTCAGCGCCTCGTCGACGGCGCGCCCGACCTGCTCCTCGCTCGCGTCGGGCGGCAGCGCGGCGATGAGGTCCTCGAGCCGCGCGATGGCGTCGCGCGACGCCATGAGCTCGCCTCCGACGCGGATACGCCCGGCAGCGTCGCGGCCCGCGGCGACGAGCCCGATGGCCTCCTCCCGGATCGCCGCCCACGCCGGCGCGCCGAGCGCCGCGGGCGCGCCGCGAGGCGCCAGCCCGGCGGCGCCGACCTCCACGATCGACGCGGGCGCGCCGCGAGGCGCCAGCCCGGCGGCGCCGACCTCCACGATCGACGTCGCCGTGGCCGCGTAGGCCTCCACAGCGAGCTCGGCGACCCGCGCGGGATCGACCGCTCTGCCCGCGAGCTCGTCGAGCGTGGCCGGCGCCTTACCGAGGAACGACGGGCGATCCCCGCAAGCGAACGGCGCGCTCACCGCGACGATCGCCTCGAAGAGCGCTCGGTTCGCGGCCGCGTCGTGCGCGAGCGCGACGAGCGCGACGGGCCGGTGGGCCGCGCTGATCCAGTCACGCCCGAACCAGCTCGCCGGCACGCTCGCGGCGCGCGTGAGCGCTCGGAGGAGCGGGCGCACGTAGCGGTTCAGGAGCTTGTCCGCCGTGCACGCGACGAGCGCGTCCGGGCGCGCGAGCGAGAGCTGGAGCCACACGCAGCCCGGCCCCACGCGCGCCGCCGCGCCGCCCGAGCCGCGCCGGAGCACCGCGAGCGGAGCGTCGACCCCTGCGGCGCCGACGCGCTGCCCCTCGAGCTCGCTCGCGCGCTGGAACGCGCCGAGCACGATCGCCTCGTCCGAAGGCGAGCCGATCGTGAGCCGCGCGTCCTCCCCGCGGTCCGCGTCCCAGGCCCGGGAGCGCGCGGCGAGCTCCGACGCCGAGGCGTCCACCCGTTCGATCGCGAGCGATCCCATGAGCGTCCGCGGTCATCATCGCATACGTGGCCCCGGACGCGGGACCTCGTCCGCGCGCGAGAGTGCGCTATCCTCGCGCCGTGCCGGACGATCCCAAGAACGCGCCGATCGACTGGAAGACCGAGGGGGCCGCGTGCGTCGAGCTGCTCCGCGATCTCATCCGCATCCCGACGGTGAACCGGGGGACCGGCGAGGCCGGCGACGCCAACGAGACGGTCGCCGCCGAGCGGCTCGCAGAGCACCTGCGCGCCGCGGGCGTCGAGCCGAAGATCGTCGAGAAGAAAAAGGGCCGCGGCAACCTGATCGCTCGGATCAAGGGCGACGGCTCGAAGCCGCCGCTGCTCCTCAACGCCCACCTCGACGTCGTCGAGGCGGACGCCGGCGCGTGGAAGCACGACCCGTTCGCCGCGGAGATCCACGACGGCTACGTCTGGGGCCGCGGGGCGATCGACATGAAGCACATGGCGGCGATGAGCGCCTGCACCATGGCGCTCATCGCACGTCACGTGAAGGACGGCGGCCGGCTCGAGCGAGACGTCATCTTCGCCGCGGTCGCCGACGAGGAGGCCGGCTGCGCCCTCGGCAGCATGTACCTCTGCGACGAGCACGCGGACGACGTACGTGCAGAATACATGTTGGGCGAGATCGGCGCGTTCTCGCTCCACCTCTTCGGGCGCACGTTCTACCCGATCCAGGTCGCCGAGAAGGGCGTCTGCTGGGTGCGCGCGACCTACGAGGGCAAGCCCGGGCACGGCTCGATGCCCGATCCCGAGAGCGCCGTGCTGAAGCTCGCTCACGCCATCGAGCGGCTCGGTAAGAAGCGCCTGCCCATGCACCCCACGCTCGTCGTCCGCCAGTTCCTCGAGGGGATGGCGCGCGAGCTCCCCGCCCCGCAGCGGCACGTGCTCGGTCGCCTGACGACGCCCCAGGTGGCCGCACTGATCCTCGACTACCTCATCCGCGACCCGGGGCAGCGGCGGTCGTTCGGCGCGATGCTGTCGAACACCGCGTCCCCCACCGTCGTCCGCGCCGGCTCCAAGGTGAACGTGATCCCCGGTCGAGCGTCGGTCGATATCGACGGCCGGACGCTCCCCGGGCAGAGCGACGTGGCGTTCCTGAACGAGCTGCGGAGCGCGCTCGGCGAGGAGCCCGCGTCGCTCGAGGTGCTCCGGTCGCTGCCGCCGGTCGAGGCGCCGACGACCACGCCGATGTTCGACCTGCTGGCCGCCACCCTCAAGCGCCACGACCCGACCGGGGTACCGCTGCCCTACCTCATCCCTGGCTTCACGGACGCCAAGGCCTACACCCGCCTCGGGACGATTTGCTACGGGTTCGCCCCCGTCCGGTTCGACCCCACCCACGAGATCAGCTTCGCCGCGATGTATCACGGCCACGACGAGCGGGTGCCGGTCGAGGGCCTCGGCTGGGGCCTCCGGATCCTCTACGAGGCGGTCGCTCGATTCGCCGGGAAATAGACGGACGGACGGCGCCGCCGGCACGGTCGGCCTTATCGAAGCGGCGGCGCGCAGGGCCCCGATCCTGCCCCGGGACGCCTCCCGTCCGCGGAGGAGCCGGGGAGGCGAGGAGCCGGCCCGAGCCCCCTCGAACAAAAGAAGACGCCTCCCTTCCGATCCGCGCACTTGTCGGGAGCTGGCTCCATCGGATAGAACCGAAGGCTGCCTCGCTCGACTGACAGCATCGAGGGCACGCCGAAGGTCACGTCGCAAGACTCCTTCGCGGGGACCCAGAGAATGGTGGGGCGACGACGACGACGGCGCGAGCGAGCTCGCGGAGGGTTCGGATGATCAATCCCCAGATGGTGATGTACGAGGAGGAGTTCAATCAGATCCAGGCGGTCGTGGACCGTCTGGTTCGTGACGCGAACGCCAAGGTCGTCTTCATCGTCGACAAGAACGGGCAACTCATCGCCGCGGCTGGCGACATCGACAACGTCGACACCACCAGCCTCGCCTCGCTCACCGCCGGCAACATCGCCGCGACGGGCGGGATGGCCAAGCTGCTCAAGGAGAACGAGTTCGCCACCCAGTTTCACGAAGGTGAGAAGGCGAACATCCACATCCAGCTCGTCGGCAACCGCGTCATCCTGGTCGTCATCTTCGACTCCCGGTCGAGCCTCGGGCTCGTCCGCCTTCGCGTGAAGAAGGCGAGCGAAGAGCTCAACCACATCTTCGAGGCGCTGCTGAAGAAGGTCCAGGAGCCGGGCGCCGACTCGCCGTTCGCCGAGATCACCGACGAAGACATCGACAACCTGTTCAACGACTGACGGAACGGCCGTCCGCAGGACCGAGAGAGCGGGAAAGAAGAGCGATGAGTTTCATCAACTACATGGCCCGGGAGATCAACTGCAAGTTGGTCTATTACGGGCCGGGTCTCTGCGGGAAGACCACCAACCTGCAGTACATCTACGAGCGCACGAATCCGGAAGCGAAGGGCAAGATGATCAGCCTCGCGACCGAGACGGAGCGCACGCTGTTCTTCGACTTCCTCCCGCTTTCGCTCGGCGAGATCCGCGGCTTCAAGACCCGCTTCCACCTCTACACGGTCCCCGGGCAGGTCTTCTACGACGCTTCCCGCAAGCTGATCCTCAAGGGCGTCGACGGCGTCGTGTTCGTCGCCGACTCGCAGATCGAGCGCACCGAAGCGAACCTCGAGTCGGTCGAGAACCTCCGCACGAACCTCGCCGAGCAGGGCTACTCGCTCGACAAGCTCCCGTACGTCGTCCAGTACAACAAGCGCGACCTGCCGAACGTCGCGAGCGTCGAAGAGCTCCGACAGATGCTCAACCCGACCAACGTGCCCGACTTCGAGGCCGTCGCGCGCACCGGCGTGGGTGTGTTCGACACGCTGAAAGCGGTCGCGAAGCTCGTCCTCACGGAGCTGAAGAAGGGCAGCTGACCTCGCGTCGGCCCCGGGCAACCACGGCGCGCGTCCTCACGGAGCGCGCCGTTTCGCCTTTGTGCGCGCCCGGCGAGACCACCGGAGAGCGACGCGTCAGCGACCGACGGACGCCGCGGGTGGAGACACCTCCACGAGCGGTGCGTCGGGGACGTCCTCCGCGTCGACCAGCGCGAGCGCTGCGACGCTGCCGAACACGCCCGTCACGGCCGCCAGGACGAGCATCAGCGCGAACGAGCCGAGGACGTAGAGCGCCGGCGGCGTCTCGGCGCCACGCGCGCCCGGCACCGGCGACGTCTCGGCGCGCGGCGCACGCAGCGGCGCCACGGGGTGCCACGCCGGCGGGACCGGCGACCAGGCGCTCGGCGCAGGGGGATACGGAGCGAGGCGGGACCAAGGAGCGGGCGTCGAATGCATCTTCTTCTCCCGAAAGAGGCGGGCTCACCCTCGAGGTCGCGACAAATCACGCGCCCCGGACGCGAATCGTACGGAGCTCCCGGGAGAACCTTCCCGAGACGTGAGAGATGATGTCGTGGCATGCCCTACCACGTGCGCACGAACGCGCGCCTCGATTGCGGACCGCGCGTTCTCCCTCTGGGAGCGCGGGCCTCGAAGCACGGGCCCTCGGTTTTCACGGCGCAGCGGGGCGTCCGGGCCCGTCCGGTTTGGTTGGGATAGAAACGATCGGCTAAGGTCGGTCGCGATGGCAGCGAGGTCGAGGGCCGACTGCCGGGTACTCGTCGCGGACGACGATCCGGCGATGGCCAGCATGCTCTCGGACGGCCTGGTCGAGCTCGGCTATGGCGTGGAGTGCGCGACGTCGGGCGCCGACGCCACGCGGCTCGTTCGCGACGCCGACGTCGACGTGCTCGTCACGGATCTGCGCATGCCCGACGTCGACGGCCTCGAGCTGCTGGCGTTGAGCAAGCGGGTGGCGCCGGAGCGCCCCGTGCTCGTGATGACGGCGTTCGGGGCGATCGACAGCGCGATCGAGTCGCTCCGCAAGGGAGCCCACCACTATCTCCTCAAGCCGTTCAAGGTCGCCGAGCTCGATCTCTACATCCAGCGCGCCGTCGAGGAGCGCGGGCTGCGCCGCGAGACGCGCGCGCTCAAACGAGCGTTCCACGATCGCTACGGCGTCGAGAACCTCGTCGCGGAGAGCGGCGCGATGCGCGAGGTGCGCGATCTCCTCGAGCGCGTCGCCGACGCCGAGATCCCCGTCCTCTTCGTCGGCGAGACCGGCACGGGCAAGAGCCTCCTCGCGCGGATCCTCCACGCGGAGAGCGCGCGCAGCGCGGGGCCCTTCGTCGCGGTCAACTGCGCGGCGCTGCCGGAGAACCTCCTCGAGAGCGAGCTCTTCGGACACGTGAAGGGGGCCTTCACCGGCGCGACCACGAGCCGTCCTGGCCTCTTCGTCGAGGCGGACGGCGGCTCGCTCTTCCTCGACGAGGTCGGCGACATGACGCCGGCGCTCCAGGCGAAGCTGCTCGACGTCCTCGAGCGCCGCGTCGTGCGCGCGGTCGGGGCGTCGCGCGAGCGCCCCGTCGACGTGCGCGTCCTCGCGGCCACGCATCGTGACCTGCCGGCGCGGGTCGCGGCGGGGCAGTTTCGCGAGGATCTGCGCTACCGGCTCGACGGCATCTCCATCGCGATCCCGCCGCTCCGTCACCGCCGCGAAGACATCGCCCTGCTCGCGGGGCGCTTCCTCGCGGAGGCGCGCGCCACGACGCCCAAGGCGACCGTGGAGCGCCTCTCCACCGAGACGATGGCGCGGCTGCTCGAGTACGGCTGGCCGGGCAACGTCCGCGAGCTCCAGCACGCGGTCGCGCGGGTCGTCGTCCTCGGGCGCACGGCCGAGTCGACGGCCGGCGATCTCCCCCCGGCGGTGATCGCGCCGCCGAGCGCGCACGGGACGATCCACTTCGGCGACGACGTCCTCCCGATGCGTGAGCTGCAGCGCCGGTACGCGGCCTGGGCGCTCGACCGCGCGGGCGGGCGGAAGTCGGTCGCGCGCGAGAAGCTCGGGATCGATGCGAAGACGCTGAACAAGTGGCTGGCGGGCGGTGAAGACTGAGCGCCGCGGAGGAGTGAGCCCGCTCCTCGCGCGGCTCGGCGGAGAGGCGACCCGTCGCGCCGCGCGGCGCTGGGCCCTGCCGCTCGCGATGATGACGGCGATCGCGGCGATCATCGCGACCGCCGTCTGGTCCACCACGCAGGAGCGGCAGGGAGCGCTCGTCGATCACTCGCAGAGACAGGCGCTGCTCGCCACCGCGGTCGGCATCGACTTCGAGGATCGCCTCGCGGCGCATCTGGACGAAGCGCACACGGACGACGACAGCTCGCTCATCGACGAGGTCCTGCTCGAGCTGCTCGCCGGTTCGCGGCGCCTCGAGCGCGAGGGCGAGCTCCTCGTGATGATCGCGCGCCCGGGTCAGCCGGGTTTCCTCACCACCGATCGCCGCGTCATCCCCTCGAGCCGGCTCCGCGCCGCCCTCGACGGCGACGCCACGTCCGTCGTCATCCCGCGCGAGGAGGCGCCGAAGTTCGGGCTGCCACGCAGAATGGCGGTCGCCGGCCTGGCGCGCGTCGCGGCGCGGGGCAGCGAGCCTTGGGGCGTCGTCGTCATCGCGTCCGCCGAGCGCCTGCGCGATCGGCACAGACACGACACGTGGCGCCTCGGGATCAGCGTCGTGATCGCCACCGCGGTCGTCGCCGGCCTCGGCGCCGTCGCCCGGCGCCGCCTGCGGAGCTCGCTCGAGCTCGAGCGACAGATCGCGATCTCCGCGGCGCTCCGCGAGCGCGAGGCAGCCCTCGCGAAGGCCGACAAGATGGCGACCATGGCGGCCATGTCGACGGGGATCGCTCACGAGCTGGGGACCCCTCTCTCGATCATCGTGGGGCGAGTCGAGCAGGTGCTCGGCCGCGTCCCCGCCGACGATCGATCGGCGGCGGCGCTCCAGGTCGTCCTCGAACAGGTCGCCCGCATCCAGAGCATCGTGCGAGGCTCGCTCGCGCTGGCGCGCGGCGACTCCCCCCACCTCGTGCCCACGGCCCCCGCCCTCGTCGCGCGGCGCGCCGCCGAGCTCGTGCGCCATCGCTTCGACAAAGCCGCGGTCGAGCTCGTGGCGCGGATCGACGAGCAGCTCGCCGACGTCGCGTGCGATCCCGCGTTGCTCGAGCAGGCCCTGGTGAACCTGCTGCTCAACGCGTGCCAGGCGACGCCGCCCGGCGCGCGCGTGACGCTCGATGTCCACGCCGAGGACGCGCGCGTCCTCTTCGTGGTCGACGACGAGGGCGCGGGGATCCCGGACGCCGTCGCCGAGCGCGCGTCCGAGCCGTTCTTCAGCACGAAGCGCGACGCCGGCGGCTCCGGGCTCGGCCTGACCATCGCGCGGGAGATCGTCAAGCACCACGGCGGCGAGCTCCGCGTCGCGCGCCGCGGGGGCGGCGTCGGGACGAGGGCCGTGATCGCGGTCTCGAGCTGAGCCGCGGAGAAATTCCGCCCGACCACGGGAGATCCTCCGCCCGGCGCGAAGCGCTCCGTGCCTTCGAGGGCTTGGCTGACGCGAACGCTCGTGGCACGCGTCGTGCTGTAGCGCTCGGCTCGGATGTTCGGCCTCATCCTCGCGCGGCTGGCGGCTCCCCTCGCGATCGTCGCGATCGCGACGAGCGCGCGCGCGGACTCGTTCGTCCCCGCCACGCCCGAAGCGGCGCCTCGTGCGATGACGCTCGAGCAGGCCATCAGCCACGCGCGCGCGAACCACGGGCGCCTGGCCGCGGCGCGCCTCCAGCTCGCGGGCGCGCGACGCGACGCCGACGTGCCTGGGGCGCAGTGGCTCCCACACGCCGCCGGGTTCGCCCAAATGGTGGGCGCGACCACGAACAACAGCACCGCGACTCAGCTCGCGAACCCGAACGTGGACATCCCACGGGTCGGCGCGACGGAGATCTCGAGCACGCCCCGCTTCCAGCCGTACCCGTCGACCATGATCGCTCTCGGCGCGCGCCAGCAGCTCTACGACTTCGGCCGAGTCGCCGCCGAGACGGCGGCGGCCTCGCTCGCCGCCGCCGCCTCCGCGAGCCGCCTCGCGGGCGTCGAGCTCGACGTCGGCCTCTTCGTCGAGCAAGCGTTCTACGCGGTGCTCGCCGCGGAGGCCGTCGAGCGAGCGTCGCGCGGCGCCTACGAGCGGGCCGTCGCGCATCACGACCTCGCGAGAGCCAACGAACGCGCCGGGCTTCGCCCCCCCATCGAGTCGACCCGCGCCGAGGCCGACGTGGCGCGCTACGAGGCCGGGTTGATGCGCGCGCGCGGAGCGGTCCACGTGGCGCGCGCGGTGTTCGCGGCGGCGGCGGCGGTCGACGACCTCGAGCTCGGCGCGGCGGGCGATCCGCCGGAGACCTCCACGCTGCCCTCGCTGGTGGAGCTGCTCCGCCGCGCCGAGCTCTCTCCCCTCGTCCGCGAGGCGCGCGCTCGCGTCCTCGCGCAGCAGGCCGAGACCCGACGCATCGAAGTGCAGACGCGGCCACGACTCTTCGCGACCGGCTCGATCAACGGCCGCGCCGGCGGCTCGCCCCCGAACGTCGGGGCGCTACCGCCCGGCGACGGGTGGCTGCCGGTCGTGCCGAACTACGACCTCGGCGTGGTCCTCGCCTGGCCGATGGTCGATCCCTCCTGGAGCCGACGCGCCGACGCGTCACGCGAGCGCGAGCACGCCGCGCAGGCGGACAGCGCGCTCGCGCTGCGCGAGGTGCGCGCCGCGATCACCGTCGCGTGGCACGAAGCCTCCGTCACCCTCCTCGCGCTCCCCGCTCTCGAGCATGGCGCGGAGGCCGCGGCAGCGAACTACGAGCACGCAGAGAAGCGGTTCAAGGTCGGGCTCGGGACGAGCACCGAGGTCGCCGACGCGCAGGCGCTCCGCACGGAGGCGGACATCCAGCTCGCGATCGGTCGCTTCCAGAAGGCGCGCGCTCGCGCCGCGCTCGCTCGCGCAGCCGCGGAGGTCCGATGACACCCGACGCGACCAGGAGCGCCGGCCGCGCGCGCATCACCGATCCGCGAGCGCCCCGCCGCTGGGTCGTGCCGCTCGCCATCGTGGTCCTCGTGCTCGGCACGCTCGGCGCCGGCGCGTGGTTGCTCGGCCTGACCGAGGGCGCCGTGAACAGGACGGCGCTCGCCGACGAGCCGAAGGGGGTGACGGTGACGCCTGCGCGCGCGGCCCAGTACCGGGCCACGCGCCGGTACGTCGGCACGCTCGAGCCGTGGCAGGAGGCGCGCATCGGCCCGCAGCTCGCGTCCGGTTTCGTCGACACCGTCCTCGTCAGGCCCGGCGCGTTCGCGAAGCGCGGCGACGTCCTCGCCACGCTGGACTGCCGAAACGCCTCCGCGGCGAGCTCGGTCATCGGCTACCAAGCCCGCGCGCTCGAGGCGCGACAGAAGGCGACCGCTCGCGAGGCGGCGCGGCTGAACGAGCTGCTGGACGGAGGGTTCGCCGCGCCGAACGAGGTCGAGCAGAAGCTCGCTCAATCGGCCGCTCACGAGGCGCAGATCCAGGCGCTGCTCGCGCAGGCGTCGGGCAAATCGCTCGAGGTGCGCGACTGCGTGCTCCGGGCGCCGTTCGACGGTGAGGTCGCCGCGCGGTTCGCGGATCCAGGGACGTTCGTGCGCCCGGGGACGCCGATCGTACAGCTCGTCGATCGTTCCGTGGTGCGCCTCACCGCCTTCGTGCCGGAGATCGACTTCGACGTCGTTCCGCCGCGGACGAACGTGAAGCTGCGGGTCCGCGCCACCGGTAAGGAGCTCACCGGCGAGATCGCGCGGCGCTCGCCGGCCGCCGACACCTCGACGCGGACGGTGCGCGTCGAGATCGATCTCGCGAGCGCCACGCGCGAGCTCCCCGTCGGGACGACGGCCGAGATCACGGTCGACGTCGGCGCGCCGGTCGACGCGATCGAGGTGCCGCTCGTCGCCGCGCAGATCCGCGGAAAGAGGGCGGCGCTCTTCGTGATCGAGGGCTCGACGGCGAAGAAGGTGACCGTCGACGTCCTGGGCGAGCGCGACGGCAGCCTCTTCGTGGGGACCGCGCTCGCGCCGGACACCCACGTGGTCACGCAGGGCCGGTCGCTGCTCGCCGAAGGCGACCGCGTCACCACCAAGGTCGACGGCCCGCCGAGCGGTCGCGACGGTGGCGCCCCTGCGACGCCGACCTCCGCCGGCGAGCGGGCCGAGCCTCCTCCGGAGCGGCCATCACGGAGCGGACCGCCGTGACCCGCCTCGCGCTGAAGAACCCGCTCTTCGTCCTCATGCTGTCGATCGGCCTCGTCGTCTTCGCGGCGGTCGTCACGCCGCGGATGAGCGTCGATACATTTCCGGAGCTCTCGCCCCCCGTGCTCGTCATCGGGACGAAGGCGTCCGGGATGGGCCCGCGCGACGTCGAGAAGACGATCACCTGGCGGCTCGAGAAGGCGGTCAGCGCGACCCCCGGCGTCGATCGCGTCGAGAGCATCTCGCGCAGCGGACTCAGCGTCATCTTCGTCTGGCTCAAGTGGGGCACGAACCTCGACGCCGCCCAGTCGACCGTGCAGCAGCAGGTCGCGTTCGCGATGTCGGCGGTGCCGAAGACCCTGGGCATCATCCCGCCCTTCATCCTCCAGTACGATCCGTCGAACGCGCCGGTGATGCAGGTGGCCGTCTCGGGCGGCGGGCTGAGCGCGGCGCAGCTCTACGACTACGCCGCGAACAACGTGTCGCCGCGCATCGAGGGGATCCCGGGCGTCGCGAGCGCGTCGGTCAACGGGGGGAAGGAGCGGCAGATCAACGTCGTGGTCGATCCCGTCAAGGCGGCGGCGCGCGGACTCTCGTCGAGCGACGTCGCCCGCGCGGTCGAGCGATCGAACGCGCTGTTGCCGTCGGGGCGCTTCAACCCGCGAGCCTTCTCGGCGAACGTCTACACCAACGCGGTCCCCACGGACGTGGAGGACATCGCCGACGCGATCATCAAGGTCCCTGGCGGGATGCCCGTCCGGATCGGCGACGTCGCGAGGATCGAGGACGGGGGCTCGAAGGACGCGCAAGCCGTGACGATCGACGGCGAGGTCGGGATCTACCTCAACGTGCTGCGCGTCCCCGGCGGGAACGTCGTCGCCATCACGGACGAGATCAAGCGCATCGTCGCGAACATCTCGGACCTCCCGCCTGGGGCGACGGTCACGCCGATCTTCGATCAGTCCACCTTCGTGCGAAACACCATCGAGGGGCTCGAGCGGGAGATCGTCCAGGCCCTCGCGCTGATCGGCGTCGTCATCTTGCTCTTCCTCCAGAGTCCGCGCTCGGTGTTGATCGCCATGATCGCCGTGCCGGTCTCGTTCTCGATCGTCCTCATCGTCCTCTACGCCTCCGGACAGAGCCTGAACGCGTTCACGCTCGGCGGTCTCACGCTGGCGATGGGGCCGCTCATCGACATCTCGGTCGTCGTGCTCGAGTCGATCCACCGGAGCTCGCGCGGCCGCGGTCGGGTGATGGCCGCGCTCGTCGGCGCGGGGTCGGTCGCGGTCCCCGCGCTCGCGGCGACGCTCTCCACGATCGCGGTGCTCCTCCCCGTCGTGCTCCTCGCGGGCTTGGCGAAGCGGCTCTTCGTCCCGCTCGCCGTCACGGTCGCCACGGGGATGCTCGCCGGCTACGTCGTGTCGATGCTCGTCACGCCGATCGCCTGCCGCTACCTCTTGCCGGCGCACCACGCCGAGCCGGGCCGCGTCGCGCGCGCCCTCCAGAGCGCCGTCACCGGGGTCGCGTCCGGCTACGCGCGGGCCCTCCGCGCGGTGCTCGCGCATCGCGCCTGGGTGATCGGGGCGGCGGCGATCCTGGTCGGCGCGAGCGTCTGGGCCAGCAGTCGCCTCCCCGCGACGTTCTTCCCGGAGGTCGACGAGTCGATGGAGCGCGTCTACGTCCGGTTCACGCCGGGCACGTCGCTCGAGGACGCCTCGGAGATGACCACCGCGATGGCCAGGGCGCTGAAGGAGAAGCTGCCCCCCGGCACGGTCAAGCTCGTCCTCACGAACGTCGGCTCTCCCAGCAAGGCGCGCTCGGCGATGACGAGCCCGAACATGGGAACGCACCAGGGGTTCATCCGCGTCGAGCTCCACGACACGAGCCGGCGCGAGCTCGGCCAGCGAGAGACCGCTGACCGGATGCGCGAGATCCTCACGAGCTCGTACCCGGGCGTCGACTTCCTCCAGGCGCCGGGGGGCCTCGTCGCGAGCGTCTTCTCCAACGGCCACATCGCGCCGCTCGTGGTGGAGGTGCGGGGCGACGACCTCTCCACGCTGCTCGAGCAGTCGAAGGCGATCGCGGAGGTCGCGCGCGGCGTCGGCGGCGTTCGCGACGTCTACGTACGTCTCGAGGACGACTACCCGGAGCTGCGCGTGAACACGGACCGCGAGACAGCCGGGCTCGTCGGCATCAGCGCCCGCGACGCGGCGCAGACGACGCTCGAGGCTACGCTGGGCAACGTCAACACGCCCGCGGTCTGGATTGATCCGGCGAACGGGCAGTCGTACTACGTCGTGACCTACTACGACGACGCGGTCGTACAGGACACCGACGCGCTCGGCGAGGTGCCCGTGCGCGTCGGCGACAACGGCGCGCCGATCGCGCTCCGCGCCTACGGCGACCTCACGCGCGACGTCGGGCCCGTGCTCGTGACACGCAACCAGCTCACGCGCGCGGCGCACGTCCTGATGCAGACCGAGGGGCGTGACATCGGCAGCGCCGCAGCGGAGCTCGAGGCGAAGCTCGCAACCGATCCACGCACGCGGAACGTGAAGGCCGACTTCGTCGGTCAGGTGGCCTTGATGCGAGAGACGTTCTCCGGCCTCGGCGTCGCGTTGGGGCTCGCGGTCATGGTCGTCTTCATGATCATGGCGACGCAGTTCAAGTCGCTGCGTCTCCCGCTGGTCATGCTGTTCACGATCCCGGTCTCGCTCGTCGGGATCGTGGGGGCGCTTATGGCGGCTGGCCAGGGCCTCTCGATCACCGCGCTGATGGGCGTGCTCATGGTCATCGGGATCGCGGTGTCGAACGGCATCCTGCTCGTCGATCACGCGAGCCGCGAGCTCGCGGCGGGCGCCTCTCCGATCGATGCCATCGTCGAGGCGGCGCGGGTGCGCTTCACGCCGATCGCGATGACGAGCCTCGCGACCATCTTCGGGCTGCTCCCGACGGCGCTGGGGCTCGACGAGGCCTCGGCGTCGAACCGACCGCTCGCGCTGGCGGTCGTCGGCGGGCTCTTCTCGTCGACCGCGCTCTCGCTGTTCCTCGTGCCGACGATGTTCACGCTCCTCGCGCGCCGCGCGACGCCGGATCCCGAGGAGGCCGAGCTCTACCGCGCGACCGCGCCGTGAGGTCGTCGCGACGAGACGTGCCCGCAGCCGGCGGATCGCGCGAGCTCGCGGCGCAGAAAGCACGCAAGCCCGCGCGCGATCACGGGCCGTGATCGCGAACGAGCTCGGGGGGCGCGCCGGAGCGCGCAGGGTCGCGACGCGCGACTAGCTCTTGCGGTGAGCCTGGTACACGCGCGAACGACGCCCGCGGTCCTTCGCCTTGAGCTTCGCGCGGTAGCGCTTGGTGCGGGAGCGGGAGGACTTGCGCGGCTTCTTCGAGAGGATGAGGTACATGACGGTCTTCCGTGGCGGGGGCACGAAGGCGCGCCCACGAGGACGGACGGATTTACCCGAGGTCGACCTTCATCGCAAGCGCGGGGAAAACGTAGGGGCTCTTGCGGCGGCGGCCGCCTCTCCGGACGAGGCCGGGCCGGCTACGGACGCCGGAGGCTCACCGTGCCGCCGAACCGCGCGCCGTGAAAGGTCACGTCGAGGCGCGGGCCCGCCGCGTCCTCGACCAGGACGGCGTCCGCGGTCATCTTGGCCGCGCTCGCGCTCGACAGCCCGACGCGAACACCGCGCGCGGTCTTCTCGATGCTCGTGATCTGCCAGCGGGTCTTGAAGCCGCGCGTCTCGAGCTCGATCCGCTCGCCGTCGATGCGGACCCGGGCGTCCTTGGCCTCGAGGTCGACGAGGCGCCGCTCGGCGGCGGTCAGCGCTCGCGCCGGCGTCACGCTCCGCACGCGCCACGGACCCCGGACCTCCTTCGCGAAGGCGTCGGCCGGCGAGGCGGTAGTCGGCGCCGTCGGCGTCCACGCGACGTCGACGGCGGGATCGGGCGCGATCGCCTCGCGCGGAGCGCCGCTGGCGAGCCCGAGCGCGCCGAGACCCGCGAGCACCGCCACGAGCGCGAGCGGCTGGGTCCAGCGCGAGCGAAGGGCGCGGCGCAGGCGCGACACCCGCTGGCGCACGACCGGCGCAGGAATGCCATTTTCCGAAGCAATATCCGCAAGTCGCTCGCCGGCGTGCTCGCGGACGAGCCACTCCATCGTCTCGGCCTCGCGCCGCGACCGCTTCTCGCCGAGCAGCGCGTGGAGCACCTCGCGCTCCTCGAACGCGACCGGCGAGGCCTCCACCGACTCGACCGGCTCCGCGGCGTCCACCCGCGCGCTCATTCGCGCTCGATACCTATGATAATCCGCGACTTTGTGGCGAGCGATCCCCGTCAGCCAACGCCGCAGCTCCTCGGGATCCGTCGGGATGGTGGGGGCGGCGAGGGCATCCGCGAGCACGGTCTGCGCGACGTCGTCGACCTCCTGCGCCGGGACCCTGCGGCGCAGCATCGCCGCCAGCCCGCGCCGCACATCCGAACCGCCGAGCGCGCGGTGATGCTCTCGGTCGACCGCGCGCGACCCCGGGGATAGCGCCATCGTCATGCGGATCTCATCGTCGGCGAAGCCCGGGTGTGACGCTCCAGCTCACGACTTTCGTGGGCTGCCCGAGCCGCTCCGGGTCCGGGATGGACGGCAGAGGCGGCCGATCGATTCCCTCCAAGACGAGAACGCCAAGAACGACTAGGTTTATTGCCACCTTGCGCGTCCGTCTCGTCAACGAGTTCCGCTTCGAAGCCGCCCACCGCCTTCCTCAGGTGCCCGCCGGGCACAAGTGCGAGCGCCTCCACGGGCACTCCTTCAAGATCGAGCTCGCCGTCGCCGGCCCGGTCGATCCGAAGACGGGCTGGTTCATCGACTTCTCCGTCGTGGAGGAGGCGTGGCGGCCGCTGTATGGCACGCTCGACCACAACTACCTCAACGAGGTCGAAGGGCTCGAGAACCCGACGAGCGAGAACCTCGCGAAGTGGATCTGGGACCGGCTCGTGCCCAAGCTGCCGTCGCTCGTGCGCGTGACGGTGTTCGAGACCTGCGACGCGCGCTGCGAGTACGAAGGCACCTGACCGGGTGCTAAGTTCGAGGACGCGATGGCCAAAGTACTCGTCTGCCGCTGCGAGGACGTGACGCTCCACGAGCTCGAGGACGCGGTCGCGCGCGGCCACGACGATATCGAGTCGCTCAAGCGCTACACCGGCTTCGGAACAGGCTGGTGCCAGGGGAAGGGCTGCGTCGCCTTGTGCGCGCGCCTCCTCGCGGAGCGCGGCGGCGACGCCTCGCTCCCGTTCACGCCGCGCCCGCCGTTCCATCCGCTGCGGCTCGCCGACCTCGCCGGGCTCGCCGAGGTCGCCGAGGACGACGCGAAGGCGGGTCGACCTCCCCACTGACCCGCGAGCGTCGGCCCTGGCTCGGCGCGCGAGAAGGCGCGACCATGACACCGAGGAGCACCGATCGATGACCGTCCCGACCGTCAGCTGCACCAACTGCGGAACGAACTTCACGACCGATGATCTCCGCGGGACGAGCTGCCGGTACTGCGGGACCGTGCTCGCGCACCACGCGCGGGCGGCGCAGCAGGTCGCGGTCGTCAACCAGATGCTCGCCGACCGGAACGGCAACGGGATCCCCGACGCGTTCGAGGGCCTCGTCGCCAACGCGCAGGCGAACGCGATGAACCAGGCGTTCGGCGGAGGCGCGTACCCGTACGGCCCGTACGGCGGAGCTGGCCAGCCGCCGATGATGGGCGCACCTCCGATGATGGGCGCTGCCGTCCACGCGCATCACGCCCACGCCCAGGCAGCGCAGGCGATGAGCAAGGCGGTGGTCGTCATCGTCGTCACGGTCGTCGTCGTGATGTTCCTCATCTTCGGCGTCGGCGTGGCGATGTACGTCGCCGCGGCCGGCTGACACGCGCGAAACCACGGCTCCACGGGAGCCCAGCGAGCGCGACGGCGCTGCGCCGGCCGTTCCATGTACGTCCCGCGCCCTCCCTGCGGTAGAAGCTCCGCATGGCATCGAGCGTCTTCGCACCGAACCTCCTCGCAGGAAAATCCGCGCTCGTCACTGGAGGCGGAAGCGGCATCGGCGCCGGCATCGCGCGCTTGTTCGCCGAGCACGGAGCGAAGGTCGCGCTCGTCGGGCGCACCGCGCAGAAGCTCGAGGCGACCGCCGCCGCGATCACGGCCGCCGGAGGCGTCGCGACAGTCCACCCGTGCGACGTCCGCGAGTACCCGGCGCTCGAGAAGGCGATCAACGACGCCGCCTCCGCCAACGACGGCCTCGACGTGCTCGTCAACAGCGCCGCCGGCAACTTCCTCTCGCCCGCCGCGACGCTGAGCGCGAACGGCTTCCGCGCCGTCATCGACATCGACCTCTGCGGCACCTTCAACGCGTGCCGCGCGGCGTTCGCGCACCTCTCGAAGCGCGGTGGATCGATCGTGAGCATCACCGCGACGCAGGCCGACGTGCCGACGCCGCTCCAGTGCCACGCCGGCGCCGCCAAGGCCGGGATCGCCAAGCTCACGCGCGATCTCGCGCTCGAGTGGGGCAAGCTCGGCATCCGCGTGATGGCCGTCGCGCCGGGCCCGATCGAGGACACGGAGGGCATGAGCCGCCTCGCGCCGGGAGGCGCGGCCGACCAGCTGAAGAGCCGCGTCCCGCTCGGCCGCTACGGGACGATCGACGAGATCGCCAGCGCGACGCTGTTCCTCGTCTCGCCCGCGGGCGCGTACGTCACGGGCGCGACGCTGCTGATGGACGGCGGCACCTCGCTGCTCGGGCCGGGGCCCTTCCTCGAGATGATGGGCGGCTGAGGCGCTCTCGCCGCGGGTTCAGGAGGAGGCGGTCGCCGGCTCGGCCGAGGTCGCGGCCGCGACGCGATCGCGCGCCGTCCAGGCTTCCCAGCTCATGAGCACGAGCGCGATCCACGTCGCGTCGGCGAGCAGGAGGTGCACGAGCTGCATCGCGACCGGCGCGAGGAGCGTCAGGTTGAGGAGACCGGCGGCGAACTGAACGACGTAGAGGATCGTGACGAGGCGCGCGAAGCCGCGCGCCCGCGCCGAGGTCGAGACCGAGCGGACGATCCCCGCCGCGCCGAGCACGACGACCCCCGCGCCCAGCGCGATCACAGGATGCAGGAGGCGGAGGCGGAGGAAGACGTGCGCCATCGGCGAGAGATCCTGCGCCAGCCCCTCGCGCAGGGACGACGCCGGGAAAAGCGTGTCGCCGAGCGCCGCCACGGCGCCGCTCGCCCCGAGGACCAGCACGCTGCCGAGCGCGACGCCGAGCGACGACCGCAAGAGGAGCGGCTTCGGCGCGTCCGCGCGAGGCTTCGCGGGCGCGGGAGCTCCGTCGTCGGTCGTCGCCCACCACGCCGTGAGCGCGAGGGCGCCGAGCAAGAGGAACGTGTTGCTCAGGTGAAGGACCATCGAGAGCCCGCGCTTCATCGACGCGTCGTGCGCGACGAGCTCGAAGAGGACGAGCCCTGCGCCGACGAGCGCCTCGGCGAAGATGAACACCGTCGAGTAGACCGCGCCGCGTCGCGCGCGGTGCCCGCGCGGGAGCCCGCGGAGCGCGGCGACGAGGAGCACGAGCACGGCGAGGAGCGCGACGCCGCTCGTCGCGCGGTGCGTGGCCTCGATGATCGTGGCGACGCTCTTCGGCTGCGGCACGACCTCGCCGTTGCACAGCGGCCAGTGGCGCCCGCAGCCTGCGCCCGATCCGCTCGCGCGAACGAACGCGCCCCAGAGGACGACGGCGATGTTGTAGGCGAGCACCGACCACGCGAGCCGAGCGATCCTGCGACGCTTGCGGAGGAGCGCCTCGGCGTCGGTGTGTGGAGTCGTCGCCATGCTTCGATCTCGCGGCATAACGCGGCTCCACGTAGACGCTCCGTACGCGTGCGGCAAGTCGACGGCGCCGAGCTGTGCTGCTTTCGGGGCCGAACCACGTCTGGTAACCTTGCCGACCAGGTGGCCGAGCAATCCAGCGCGGACTATCGCGGCACTCTGGGCCGCTATGCACTGTTCGGCGAGATCGCCGCCGGCGGTATGGCCACGGTCCATCTCGCGCGCCTGCTCGGCTCCGTCGGGTTCTCGCGTACGGTCGCGATCAAGCGGCTCCACCCGCACCTCGCGAAGGATCCCGACTTCGTCGCGATGTTCCTCGAAGAGGCCCGCCTCGCCGCGCGCGTCCGCCATCCGAACGTCGTGGCGACCCTCGACGTCGTCGACGACGACAGCGAGCTCTTCCTCGTGATGGAGTACGTCGCCGGCGAGTCGCTCTCGCGGCTCGTCCGCAAGGCGCGCGAAGCCGGCAACCGCGTGCCGCCACGCTACGTCGTCGGCGTCGTGTGCGCCGCGCTCGAGGGCTTGCACGCCGCCCACGAAGCGACGAGCGAGCGCGGCTCCCCGCTCGGGATCGTGCACCGTGACGTCTCTCCGCAGAACATCCACGTCGGCCTCGACGGTGTGGCGCGCGTCCTCGACTTCGGCATCGCCAAGGCGACGAACCGCGTCCAGGAGACGCGCACCGATCAGATCAAGGGCAAGGTCGCGTACATGTCGCCCGAGCAGCTGGCGAAGGGCCCGATCGATCGCCGCGCCGACGTCTACTCGGCCGCCGTCGTCGTGTGGGAGGCCCTCACCGGCGCGCGCCTGTTCAAGGCAGACGACGTGCCCGCGCTCGTCTACGCGATCATGAACGACGAGATCCGCGCGCCGAGCGAGGTCGCCCCCGACCTGCCGAAGGAGCTCGACGCGATCGTCATGAAGGGGCTCGATCGAGATCCGGCCAACCGCTGGTCGTCGGCGCGCGAGATGGCGGTCGCGCTCGAGAACGTGCTGTCGCCGGCGCCGCCGCGCGAGATCGGCGAGTGGGTCCGAGAGACCGCGGGGGAGATGCTCGCCTGGCGCATCGAGCTCGTCCATCGCATCGAGAGCGAGACGTCGACGTCGATCCCTCCGCCGATGCGGACCGACTCGCAGGGGCCGATCCCGGTGCGCGACAGCGGCGTCGTGAAGACGCCGCAACCGGACGCGCTCGGTCGGGCCGCGGCCGACGACGACGTGGCCGAGGACGAGCGCGAGACGCTGTACCGGCCCGCGAGCGACGTCGACGGCCCGGCCGACGTCGGCGCCGAGTACACGGACGAGGGCGCTGGCAAGTCGCGCGCGCCGCTCATGTTGATCGCCGCCGCGCTCCTGCTCCTCGGGGGCGGGTTGCTCGCGCTCCGCCTCATCCAGCTCCAGGAGATGCCGGATCCGCCGGCGCCCGTGGCCGCCTCCACGGTCGAGCACGAGCCCGCCATCATCCTCGAGCTCTCGCGCTCGGCGAGCGCGGCCGCCCCCCCGCCTCCCGCGCCGAGGCCGCGCGTCGAGCCACCCGTCGCCACGCCGCGCGCGACCACGTCGGCGTCGAGCGACTGCGACAACCCCTTCACGGTCGACGCGAAGGGCGTCCGTCACCCGAAGCCTCACTGCTTCAAGCGCTGACGGCGCCGGCGCTCCCTCGGCGCCGACACCGCGCGGCTCGAGCGCGCGTCAGAGAAGCTTCCGTGAAGGCACGAGCACGTTGGCGACGAGCACGCCGATGACGAGCGCGGCGCCGACGAGCGCCATCGTGAACCCGCGCTGCGTGCCCATGAGCGCGTCGTGCGTCTCGAGGAACTCGCTCAGGCTGAGGAAGCCGAAGCTGCCCGGCACGAGCAGCATCATCCCGGGCAGCTGGAAGAGCTGCGCCGGCCGGTTCGTCGCGCGAGCGAGCGCGTTGGCGAGCATGCACAGCGAGAGCGCGGCGCCGAACGCCGCCACGTGGCCGGGGAGCTGGAAGTGAATCGCGACGTCGGCGACGATCCAGCCGGACGCGCTCGAGACGAACGTCGTCCAGAGCCACCGCTTCGGCACCTGGAACACCGCGCCGAAGCCGACCGACGACACGAGCAGCGCGAGCGCCTTCCACGGGAGCGAGAGCCCGGGCTGCGACGACTTCGCGAGCCAGCTCGGCATCTCCACGCCGGCGACGTCGCCGAGGCCCGCGATGAGCGCGACGCCGAAGAGGATGAGCAGGAGCCCCACCCCCGATTCGATCAGCCGCGCACCGCCCGCGACGACGTTCTTTTGCGCGACCTCGGCGACGCCGGTGGTGAACGTCATCCCCGGGAAGAGCGCGATCGCGCCGGCCGGCACGATGACCTCGGGCCTCGCCTGCGGCCAGATGACGATCGCGAGCCACGCGCACGAGGCGGCGACGAGACCGCCGAGGAAGTCGCTGAGGAGGCGCCGCGCGTTCCGGCGCGACGTCCCGGCGAGGAGCTTCGGGTCGAGCCGACCGGGCGTACGCACGCGGCTCGAGAGCGCGAGGCGGCTGCCGGCTATGACCGCGCCGACGATGGCGGCGACGAGGACCTCGAGCGCGCCCCCCTTGAAGAACACCGCCGCGGCGCCCGACACCGCCGTCGTCGCGGCGAAGACGAGCGCGTCGGACCACTCCGGCGGCCGCTTCATGATCTCGCGAATGCGCGCACGCGCCTGCTCGATCGTCGATCGTCGATCGACGACGTCGTTGAAGACCTCGTCGACCAGCGTGAGGCGCGCCAGATCGACGCCCCAGTCGCTCACGCGCGTCATTCGCTGCACCTGCGGGCCGCTGCCGTCCTTGCCGGTCACGCGGAGGAAGAGGCCCGTCGGGAGCGCGAACGGATCCGCGCGGTGGCCCTCGATGTCCGCGATGAGGCGGATCACGTCCTCGAGGCGGTAGCTCGGGCAGCCGCAGGCGGCGAGCGTCGCCCCGATCTCGAGGAGGTAGTCGGCGAGCTCCTCACGCGATCGCGCGCGCGACGAGTGCGTCGGCTCGTCGTCGAGCTCGACGCTCATGGCCGGCGGTCACGCGGCGCGAACGAGCAGCTGGCTCTCGGGAGCCTGCGCGAGCGGACGCGGCGGGCGCTGCGCGTCGGGCGCCGCCATCCCGCGGAGGCTCTCGAAAAGGATGAGCTCATCTTCCTTGCTCAGGTTCGCGAACTCGACGCCGAACGACAGACCGTAGTCGCCCGGCCGGCGCCCGTGAAGCACCCGCGAGACCACGCCCTCGGCGTCGAACCACGCGTTCGACCGCGGTGGCTTGAAGGTGACGATGACCTCCTCGCCCGTGAGGACGCGCTGACGCGCGCGGACCAACATCCCGCGGGTCGAGAGATCGAGGGCGAGATCGCCGATGAGCCGGAAGTCGTGCTCGCGCACGACCTGGCAGTCGAGGCGGACGTAGCGACGGAACGACGTGCGAATCGGCTCGGGCATGGGCATGGGCAAGGCCTCCAGACGCCCATCGTAGGTAGGATAATGTAGGTCAGCCAAGAAACGGGGCTCCAGGGGCCGCACGAGGCTCGCGATTTCTGCGCGTCGACCGAACTTCCGGCTCCGCGAGGCGTCCAAGCGCCATGCCCCGCTCCGGACGCACGCTGGGACTCGTCGTCGCCCTCCTCTGCCCCGTCGCGATCGCGACCGGATGCGCGAAGAAGGAGGCGCCGCGGCCGGCGCCCGCCCCGGCCCCGGCCCCGGCGCCTCCGCCGCCGAAGGTCCACGTCCCGCTCACCCGCGCCGACGCCGCGCGCGACGGCGCGACGGTCGTCGTCGCGAAGATCGGGGCGCGCACGGTGGCGTACGTCGCCGACGAAGACGACTCCGCGATCCGCGCGTTCGACCTCGCGAGCAAGCGCGAGCTGTCGCGGACCCCGCTCGACGGCCGCCCCGGCCAGATGCTCGTCGACAAGGCGGGACGCCTCCTCGTGGCGCTCCGCTCCGAACAGACGATCGCCGCGCTCGAGGCCACCACCGACGAGCGAGCGCCGCTCGAGGAGACCGCGAAGATCGCGACCGCCGGGGTGGAGCCGATCGCGATGGCGCTCACGCCGGACGACGCGACGCTCCTCGTCGCCACGGGGTGGGGGCACTCACTCGAAGCGTACGACCTCGCGTCGTCGGCGCGGCGCTTCGCCGTCGACGTCGCGCGTGAGCCGCGCGCCGTCACGGTCGCGGGCGACGGTAAGACGGCGTACGTCGCCCACGCCGCGGCGAGTCACCTGAGCGCGATCGATCTCGACGAGGCGGCGCGCACCGTCACGCCGATCGACCTCGGGATCCCGTCCTGGACTCAACAAAATGGCGAGTTCGGGATGCAGCTCCTCTTCAAGCTCGACGGCGACGCGCTCGGCGACCTCACCGACTCCGGCCGTCCGCACAGGTTCATCTGCGGCACCGGTCGACTCCGCCGCGACATCACCTTCCCCGCGCGCGTCGCTCGCCAGAGCTTCTCCCTCGCGCGGGTGCACGTGAAGCCGGCGAAGGCGAAGCAAGGGAGCGACGCGCTCGAGGAGCGCATCCTCGCACCCCACGTGGCCGTCGCCACCGGCGACGCGAGGGTCCGCTCGAGCGGCTACGGGGGAGGCGGCGACCAGGCGGAGAACGTCCCGACGGAGATGTTCGACATCGACGTCATCGACGCCGCCGCGCGCAAGCGGACCACCGGCCACCACTCCCGCGTCGCGACGCGCCTTCGCTCGGGCGACCAGGCCTGCCGGCTCCCGCGCGCGGCCGCCGTCGACGACACGCGCCAGCGCCTCTACGTGAGCTGCCTCGGCGTCGACAAGGTGATGGAATACGAGGCGTCCGGCGCGACGCCGGCCGGCGGCTTCAAGCGCGCGATCGACGTCGCGGCAGGTCCGTCGGGGATCGCGCTCGACCTCGCGTCGCAGACCGCCGTCGTCTGGTCGGCGTTCGATCGCGCGCTGAACGTCTTCTCGATCGCCGAGCCCGACGAAGCGGGCGCACCGAAGAAGAAGCCCGCGAAGCCCGCGCCGGCGCCGCCTCCCGAGGTCACGCGCATCGCCGTCGCGCCGCCGAGTACGCCGCTCTCGCCGGAGGCCGCGCTCGGAGAGCGGCTCTTTCACCGCGCGGGCAACACGAAGATCTCGAGGGACGGCCGGGCATGCGCGAGCTGCCACCCGGACGGCCGCGACGACGGGCTCGTCTGGTCGACGCCGGAGGGGCCGCGCCAGACGATCCTGCTCGCCGGGCGCGTCGAGCGCGCGGCGCCGTTCGGATGGCTCGGCAAGCACGGCTCGCTCGAGGAGCACATCACGATCACGATGAAGAACCTGAAGGGCACCGGCGCGAGCCCCGAAGAGCTCGGCGCGCTCGCGGCCTGGCTCCGCGCGATGAAGGCGCCGCCGCGCGCCAAGCACGTCAAGGCAGGCCCGAAAGAGGAGCGCGGGCGCGAGCTGTTCAACTCGTCGGCCCTCCAGTGCGGCTCCTGCCACGCGGAGAAGAACGGCTTCAGCGATCACGAATCCCACGACGTCGCCAGCGCGACCGGCGCCGACGTCAGCCGGCAGTTCCTGGTCCCGTCGCTCCGCTTCGTCGGCGGCTCGAGCCCGTACTTCCACGACGGGCGCTACGCGACGCTCGGCGAGCTGCTCGAGAAGAACGAGAAGATGGGGGACACGAGGTCGCTCTCGCGCGAGGATCGCGACGCGCTCGAGGCCTACCTTCTCTCACTCTGATCCGACGCTCCTGTCACGGCGGTGCCTCGATGGATCTCGCGCTCGTGTGATCGGTCATCGCCCGCGCGGGGACGCTGTAAAATTCGATCTGATCGGCCCGATCATCGATCGCCTGCGCGTCGGATGGTGTCGCGAACGCGAGGCGTCCGACGCTCGTCGGTCGCGATCCACCGCGGTCGGATCGAGGCGGTCCATGAGCTCGGGGATCGTCGCGCCATTTCTCGCGCGGATTTCGCCGGTCGGACGACGCCATCGGTGCGCCCGCGCCCGCGAGCGCGCTGGCATCCGAGGTGCAGCTCGTCACCTCGATGCACCGCCTGCACTTCGGACTCCCGGTCCTGCTCACCTCGGCGCTCGTCGTCTCCGCCTGCGCGACCGACATCGACGAGGACTACGAGGACGAGCCGACGGACTCCTCCGAGAGCGCGGTCATCAGCCCCGTCGACTGCCGGACGACGAAGATGACCGCGTACGATCGCGGCCGGGCGTACGCGATCGACGTCATCAAGATCGGCGGCAAGCGCGTCTCCAAGCCGACGGGCCACGCCTTCTTGAAGATGCAGAAGGCAGCGCACTCGGCCGGCGTGAGCCTCACGCTGAGCAGCGGCTTCCGGACCAACGACGAGCAGAAGTATTTTTACAACTGCTACAAGAGCAAAAAATGCAACGGCGGGAACCTCGCCGCGAAGCCCGGCTACAGCAACCACCAGAACGGGCGCGCGCTCGACCTCTCCACGTCGAAGTGGCTCGCGAACAACGCTGGAAAATTCGGCTTCAAGCGGACCGTCCCGAGCGAGCCCTGGCACTACGAGTTCGGGGGCAAAGATCCGGGCGGACCATGCTCGGCCAACGCCACGCAGTCGAACACGGCGCCGGACGACATCGAGGAGACCGAGGAGACCGAGGAGACCGAGACGGACGACGACACCGCGGACGCGCCGGCGAGCAGCGGCGTCGCCTGCGCTTCGGACGGGCAGTGCAACCCGGGCAGCGACGGCTCGGGGCAGATCTGCACGGGAGGCCAGTGCGTCGACGGCTGCCGGACGAACGCGCAGTGCCCGGGGATCACCCGCTGCGTGAGCGGCTTCTGCGAGTAGCGCGCCGGCAAGCGCGCGAGGTGTCGCGCGCGGGACGGCGGGGCGGCGCGACCGCGCCGGCAAGCGCGCGAGGTGTCGCGCGCGGGACGGCAGGGCGGCGTGACCGTGTCGGCCAGCGACCGCGCCGGCCAGCGTACGAGGCATCGCGCGCGCGACCGCGCCGGTCAGCTACTTCTTCGACGTCGCGCCCGCCGGAGCGGGGGCCGCCGCGGCTGGCGAGGGCGCGGACTTGGCGCCAGGGGCCGCCGGCGTCGCGCCGGACGCGGGCTTGGCGCCGGGCTTCGGCTTCGGCGGCGGCTTCGGCGCGGCGAGCTTGCCCGTCCACGTCTCGAGCGTCCCGATCTCCCAGCGGTCCTCGGCGTGCCGGTGATCGCGGTCGCACATCGACAGCGTGCGCTCGCCGTTGAACCACACGTTGACGCACGGGGTCGGCCCCTCTTGCGCGCGCTCGTCGAGGTAGAGGAGCGAGACGGGCAGCTTCCGCCGCGAGGCGGGGATCTTCATGTACGTGTACGAGCCGCGGCTCTTGGCGTCGCAGAGCCCCGGGACGGGGACCTCGGCCGAGCAGCGCTGACCGCGCGGTCCCTCCTGCGTCACGCGCAGCAGCACGCGCGGGAGCGGCGTGATCAGCTCCGACGTGTCGACGTCGCTCCAGGTGAGCTGCAGGAGGACGTCGCGCGTCTTCTTCGGCACCACCTCGATGAGGGCCGTCGCGCGGCCTCGCCGTCCGGCCTCGTCGGTCGCCTCGGCGCGAACGGCGTAGGTGCCGAACGTGTCGAGCGCGATCGTCGCGCGCGTCGGCCCCTTGGAGAACGCGAGCTTCGCGTTCGAGGCCGGCGGCGCGTCCACGAGCGACAGCGTCTGATCGACGAGCTCGTACTTGCCCGTGGCGACGCTCGACAGCTCGCACTCGATGACGTCGCCCGTCTTCGCGGTGAGCTTCGCGCTCCACGATTGCGCCGTCGCGAGCCGACAGCCGATCTCTGCCTTCGGCGGCTCGCCGCACGACGGGCCGTCCTCGTCTTCGATGTAGAACTTGATCGGCTTGTCGACCCGGCGCGTGACGACCGCGTCGAGCCCTGGGCGCTCGTCGGACCGCCGCACGCAACCCTCGCCGAGCATCGTCTGCCGGACGAACACGGTCACCGCCTCGGCGGTCTCGACCGCGTGCTTGATCGTTAGCTGCGAGACGATGGCGTCCTCGGTGGCGACGAGGACGAGCATCTCCGACGCCGGATCGACCGTCGCCGGGAAGGTCGGCTGCTCGGGCGCGTGACGCCACATCGCTTGCCAGTCCTCGCCGGACCGGACGACGTACGCGCCGCCTCGGACACCCGCGTAGGTGTCGGCGGCGGGGCGGCGCATCTTCACCGGATCGCCGGTCACGTCGTCCTTCACGGCGTTCTTGCCGAGGTGCACGACCGTGATCGGCGGCGTCGGGACGCACGCGCCGCCGACGAGCGCGGCGAAGACGAGGGCGAGGGCGAGGGATAGCGATCGCATGAGCGAAGTGCCTGAGAGGATAGCCCAAGGTGCCCGCACAAACCGAAATGCGTGACGCTTTCGCTCAGCGATCGTACGCCGACGCCTGCGCGCTGCGGCGCCTGAGCGCTGCCTCGATCGCGGCGAGGACGATGTCACGCCGCTCGGCGCGCTCGACGTCCCGCAAGATCGTCCAGCGGACCGGCGTGGACGTCCGCCGAAGCATCTCCTCCTCGGCGCTCGTGTACGCGCCCGAGCGCGGCAGCGAGGCGGCGTCGATCTCCGTGAGGCGGCCCTCGATCCGCCGTCCCTCGAGGCGGCGTGCCTGCTCGACCTCGCTGATCAGGAAGAAGAACTTGAGGAGCGCCTGGCCTGCGCCGACGAGCTCGGCCTCGAAGCCGGGCAGCGCCTCGAAGAAGGCGCTGACCTCGGCCTCCGAGCAGAAGCCCATCACCCGCTCCACGACGGCCCGGTTGTACCAGCTCCGATCGAGCACCACGACCCGACCCGGCTCGCTCGGCAGGTGCTCGAGCCAGCGCCGGAAGTACGAGGCCCGGCGGTCGGCGTCCGTAGGAGGTGGAAGTGCGATGACGCGGCACGTCTCCGGACCGAGCGCCGCAGCGACGTCCCGCGCGGTGGTCGACTTCCCGCACGCGTCTCGTCCCTCGAGCACGACAACGACACGCGACATCAACCCTTCAACATAGGAACGCGACGCTCGGTCGCAAGCCGCCACGTCACAGCGGAGCGGGGACGGGGAGAGCGGCTGAGCCGCCGCGGCCCCGCGAGCGCGACGCGTCGCCGTCACGTCGGAGTCGAGCGCGACACGTCACCGTCATCGCGGACTCGGGCAACGACCATGTCCTCGAGTGGGCTCGAGGGGAGCCGCGAAAGGACCGAGCTCGGGCCGCGACGATCCGCGTGCGCGGCACGAAGCACTCGCGCTCGTCTCCGTCGGCAGCGCCAAACGAACAGCGGCTCACCTCCCCTTCGACAAGGCGGCCTGCATCGCGACGATCCGCGAGGTCCCTCGCGCCGAGATCCGCGAGCACTCCGCGACCACCGGCGACGGCGTGACCGGCCTCGTCGCCTGGCTCGCCTCGCTCCGCACGCGCCCCGCGGCCCCCCCCTGAGCAGGCGCCTCGGGAGAGGTGCTCTCGCCCGCCGACGAAGCTGCCCACGCCGCGGCGTGCCGTCGCCCGAGCGAATTCTCGTCGCGCGCAACGATAAACGCGGAAGTCGGTGAAGTCGCCGAGTAGGATGGGCAGCGCGACGGGGGCAGCGAGGCGTCCGCCGCTGGTTCGCTCATTCGATGACGAGCCGTCCGCGGCGCGGCGGGCTCTTCACGCACGAGGCAGTCATGGCATCGATTCGCGGATGGCTCATGGGCATCACGGCAGCTGCCTTGTCCGCATGCACCGGCGGCACGAGCGGGCCGCACGGAATGGCGCCGTTCGCGGAGCTCGCCCAGGACATCAATCCGGAGGGCCGGAGGGAGAGCGCCTCGACTTCCGCGAGCGCAACTACTTCCCTGCTGCGCCTGGAGACACCTGGACCTATGAGGTGCAGGGAAGCGACTCGCCCTTCGAGCTGACGCGAACCGTCAGCGAAGGCCTCGGCGGCGACGTCATCGTGACGGAGCGCGGGGTCCTCGGTCGCCTCGGCCAGACGACCACTCTCCGCCGCACCCCCGACGGCATCGTCGAGGTGCTCGTGCTGGGCAGGGAGAACTTCCTCCTGAAGCCCCCGACGTACGGCAACCTCCTGAAGTACGCGGAGCCTTTCTACGCGATCGGCAGCACCCGCCAGATCGTCCGGCA
>JAHBWA010000012.1 GCA_019637195.1 Labilithrix sp.
GGACGCCTACGCGCTGCTCGTCACCACGTCGGCCGCGCTCGCCGACGCCGTCGACGCCGAGCTCGGCCGTCAGCTGGCGGCGCTGCCGCGCAAGGAGATCGCCGGCGAGTCGCTCCGCCGTCACGGCGCCGTGTACGTCGTCGCCGATCGCGCCGGGCTCGTCGCCGCGGCGAACGCGATCGCGCCCGAGCACCTGAGCCTCCAGGTCGACGACCCCGAGGGCCTGCTCGAGGGGATCGGGAACGTCGGCGCAGCGTTCATCGGTCACGCGACCCCCGAGGCCGCCGGCGACTACGTCGCCGGCCCGTCGCACGTGCTGCCGACGGGCGGCGCGGTGCGGTTCGGCTCGCCGCTCGGCGTCCACGACTTCGTCGCGCGCACCTCGCTCATCCGCTACAGCGCGGAGGCGCTCCGCAGGGACGAAGCCGATATCTGCGCGTTCGCGCGGCTCGAGGGGCTCGAGGCCCACGCGCGCGCCGTGCTCGTCCGCACGAAGCCCGCGTCTTCGTAACGAGCGCGAGCGGCCGCTCCGAAGGAGGCCACCCGCGCGCGCCTGACGCTCGCGTTCGGAGCCCGTGCGCGCGCTGACGCACGGACCACGCCGTCGCGAGTCACCGTCCTGACGGATCGCGCCGGCGATCGAAGACCCGCGGCCGATCGCGGCGCGCGCAGACCGGGAGCGGGAGTTGCATTGAGCTCGCGCGGGGACGGCGCGTCGCCGAGGCGTGAGCCCGCGCGACGCTCAAGGAGGTCGGGATGTCTTCGAAGTGGTTTGCTCGGCTCGGCTTGACGGCACTGGTCATCGGGGTCGCCGGCGCGATCGGCTGCGCAGGTGAGCGCGACCCGATCGATCGCGTTCAGGCCAACGCGATCCCGAAGAGCTTCTTCGTCGGTCAGAAGCTCAACGACGCGAGCGACGATCCCGAGTTCTACGCGCGCTCGATGGTCGTCGACGTCCCGTACGGCGAGTCCGGCTCCAGCTTCTTGATGTTCACCAACACGATCAACTCCACGGCGAAGATCCGCTGGGCGATCGAGGAGAACAACCTCGTCGGTCGCGTGAGCTTCGAGCGCGTCGGCGGCACGGACGGCAAGGGGCTGCCGTCCCAGAAGGAGCGCGATCCGAAGAAGCCGCTCGCGCAGAACGACGGCGTCGTCGTCTACAACTTCCGCATCCTCGGCCAGTTCGACATCCGTCGCGCGTACAACCCGCAGACCGGCGAGGAGACGAACGTAATCGAGGAGAACGCGACCGACCGGCCCTGGCAGGATCGCGAGTATTTCCGCGTCGACTTCTCGCAGAACCTCGTGACCACGGCCTACGACTTCGACACGCTGTCGCTGCTCGGCGTCTACAACGGCATCCGCTACACGCCGATGCAGTTCGACATCCGAAACCCGAACGACGAAAACGCGCCGGTCTACGATCTGACGAACGGCTACCTCGACGTCACCAACAAGGTCTTCGCCGAGCCGCAGCTCATCAACATCGGCGGGATGCAGCTCCCGGGCTGCCTCCTCCCCAACATCATCCGCGGCGGCACCGAGCCGGCCGGGAACTGCAACCCGAACGAGATCACCGTCCGGCACTCGTTCAAGCGCGTCGTCGACACCGACTACGAGCCGCTCGACTGGGACGGCCAGCGCTTCGAGACGTACGGCGCGTTCACGACCGACCGCAACGGCTACGCACGCGACTACGGCCTCGCCGACGAGAGCTGGAAGCGGTTCATCAGTCGCTACAACATCTGGGAGCGCAGCCACGCCTACGAGGACCCGGAGACGATGACGGGCCCGGTGGCGTGCACCTCGGACGCCCAGTGCTCGGACGTCGGCGGCGTCGTCGGGATCTCGCGCTGCGACGCCTACCAGAACAAGTGCACGCTCCCGTACCAGCTGCGCAAGGAGAAGCCCGTCGTGTGGCACTACTCCGACGGGAGCCACCCGGACTTCTTCGACGCGACCCGCGAGGCCGCCGAGGAGTGGGACGTCGCGATGCGCGGCGCGGTCCAGGTCGCCAAATATGCAGAGTGCATGCGGTACGGGAACGTCGTCGACGAGATCTCGCCGTGCAGCCTGACGTTCCCCGGCGTCGTCGACGGCAACTTCGCGGAGGAGGAGGACGCCGTCTTCCTGGTGAAGGAGGTCCAGGCGTGCCGCCGCGACGCCGTGAAGGCGGGGAAGCAGGACCCGGTCGCCGAGTGCGTCGGCCTCGCCGACCAGCTCTCGGACCAGCGCGGCTACGCGCCGGCGGTCCGCGCGATCGCGAAGATGCCCGAGATGGTCGTCCTCTGCCACAGCCCGGTCGACGCGCTCGATCCTGCCGTCTGCGGCAGGCCCGGCACCGTCGCGCGGCTCGGCGATCTCCGGTTTCACCTCGTCACCGCCGTCGCGACGCCGGAGACGAGCTCGCCGTGGGGGATCATGTCCGACGCGAACGATCCGCTCACCGGCGAGCACGTCGCGGCGAGCATCAACGTGTGGACACACGTGAACGACATCTTCGCCCGCGGCCTGGTCGACACGTTCCGCTACATCGGCGGCGAGCTCACGACCGAGGAGATCACCGACGGCTCGTACGTCAACAAGTGGGTCGAGGCGGCGCGGGCCTCGAACGGCCTCGGGCTCGCCCCGGTGCTCGGCGGCGACGAGGTCGACAAGCGCATCGCCTCGGTCGCCGGCGTCTCCGTCGAGCGCCTGAAGGCGCTCGAGGCGAAGAACCAGGCGCGCCGGCCGATGAAGACGAGCCCGCTCGGCGCGGGTCTCGGGCGCACGCCGCTCGAGGAGGCGCTCGTCCGGGACCTCGCGCGCGTGGCGCAGACGCGCGCGTCGCTCGACGCGCCGTCGACCTGGGCGCCGATCTACGAGGCGCGCATGAACCAGCTCCGCGGCACGCCCGGAGAGGCGGCGGTCGTCACGCCGGCGATGCAGGAGCTCGGCCGGTCGGCGCTCGGTCAGCCCAGCGCGGCGTCCTTCGCGGGCGGCTCCGGCCCGGAGAGCGCGCTCTTCAAGGCGTCCTCGCCGCTCCAGGGCCTGAACCCGAAGCTCTCGAGCGCGCTCGAGAACCGCCTCGAGAACGCGCTCGCCGCCCGCGGCGCGTGCGTCATGCAGTACGAGGCGCTCGCGCCGCTCGGCTACGCGGCGATGGCCGACGTGCTCCAGGAGAAGTTCGGGCGCTTCAACCCGGCCGACGACGCCTTCACGCAGCTCGAGCGCGCGAACCGGATGAAGAGCTGGCTCGCGCGCCGCGCGCACTACTCCGTCGTCGCGCACGAGATGGGGCACTCGTTCGCGCTCCGCCACAACTTCGTCAGCTCCTCGGACTCGTGGAACTACCGCCCGCAGTACTGGGCGCTCCGGACGAACGCGAAGTCGGTCACGGACGACTGCCCGGCGGACGCGACCGCCGCGGCCGACGGCTCGAAGTGCATCGGCCCGCGCTGGCTCGATCGCGTCACGCCGAACGAGCAGAAGAACCTCATCGGCATGTGGGCGCAGTCGTCGACGATGGAGTACGCCGGCGAGCCGTCGCAGGACCTGCTCGGCATCGGCGTCTACGACTTCGGCGCCGCGCGGATGTTCTACGGCGACAGCGTCACCGTCTACAAGGACGAGCGCTTCCGGCGCGGACAGAACCCCGGCGACGTCGCGCAGGACCACCAGAACGACTTCGGCGGCCTCCTCGGCTTCCGCTACGGCCGGTTCTCGAACCCGATCCACTACTCGCGCCTCGATCGGACGGTGAACCTCATCGAGCGATGCGACGCGGTCGACCCCAACGCCTACCGGCCCGCGAGCTGGGACGAGGCGCGGGACGGCGCGTGGAGCCCGCTCGTCGACGGGCACATCGTCACCGACGAGGGCGGCCGCGCGATCAAGTGCACGCAGCCGAAGGTCGACTTCGTCCAGTGGGACGCGATGAAGTCGAGCACCACGAAGACCCACTCGTACGACGGCAAGAACCGCGTCCGCGTCCCGCACGCGTTCGCGTCGGACAACTGGGCCGACCTCGGGAACGTCGCGGTCTTCCGCCACGACAACGGCGCGGACCTCTACGAGACGATGCACTTCTGGCAGGCGCAGCAGGAGATGAACCACATCTTCACGTCGTACCGCCGCGGCCGCCGGGACTTCAGCATCTGGGGCTCGTTCCGGCGCACCCTCACGCGCTACCACGAGAAGATGCGCGACTCGGCGAAGGCGATCGGCCTCTTCGTCAACCTCGCGCGCGACACGGTGGTCCACTACAACAGCGCCGGGGAGGACCCGGAGGCGTTCGTCGCGGACGTGCTCAAGCAGGTCGCCGTCGAGAGCACGATCGCGAGCTCGGTCGCGTTCGATCAGTTCGCGCACGTCTTCGCGCGGCCGCAGCCCGGGCAGCACGGCTCGGTCGGCGTCGAGGACCCGGGCAACGGCATCACGATCGCGCGGTCGTGGGACGGGACCGGCTTCGCCGACAAGGGAATGGCGCCGCTCCTGTCCGTCGCCAACGGCGTCACCGGCGGCTTCGGGACCATCTCGCTCGGTGGCCGGCCGGTCGAGAACGCGCTCGATCGCGACCAGGGCCGCGACTACAACTCCTTTTACACGCTCAACGTCGGCTCGTACTACGAGAAGGCGTACACGGCCTACCTGATGACGGAGTCGGCCGACAACTTCATCAGCCAGAGCCGCGACGACTACGTCGATCCGCGCTTCCGCTCGGTGTCGCTCGCGGACGTCTTCCCCGACGGGTTCCGCCGCTGGCTCGGGAACAACCTGACCAACGACGAGCAGATCAAGGGCGTCTACGCGATGGCCAAGGGCGGCGTCAGCACGATCGGGCCGCCCGCGCTCGACGACGGCGGCTACGCGGTCCTCAGCACCACGCAGTGGTGGCCGAAGGAGGGCGTCCAGACCTGCATCCCGCAGCACGACCGCCTCTTCTGCAACGATCCGTTCACCCCGGGCACGCCCGCGCCGGCCGGCGGCACGGTCGTCGACTCCCAGGTCGGGTTCGAGCAGCAGAAGTTCGCGATCATCTTCTCGCTCGTGTTCCTCCCGGAGAACGCGCGGACGAGCTGGATCGATCAGATGCGCGTCTACGACGTCTCGAAGGACGGCGATCCCGGCTTCGAGAACCGGATCGAGTTCCACGATCCCGACGGCAAGGTCTACGTCGCGCAGACGTTCGGCACCGAGACGCTCTTCGGCAAGACCGTGCAGCGCGGCATCGGCGCGCGCGTCCTCGAGTACGCCAACAGCCTCCTCGCGAAGGCGGTCGAGACGGAGCCCGTCACCCGCGGCGACCGCGCCGTCGGTCTCCGCGCCAAGCTCACAGGCGGCAACGTGACGTACCTGAACGGCACGAAGACCGTCGCGACGTGCGGCCAGAGCGCCTACTGCCAGAAGCTCAAGGACTACACCGCGATCCCCAAGCTGATGTTCGAGCTCGAGTCGCAGCTCGGCTTCGGCCGCTTTGGCGGCTGGCTCAAGGGCGTCTACTAGCGGAGCGACGCGCGGAGCCCGCTCGCGACGCCGGCTCGGACAGGCCGCGGACGTCGCGTTCCCGGCTCGGACCACGCGGCCATGCGCGCTTCGACGCGCCGCGGGCAGCGTCCCGCGCGCGGGGAAAATAGAAAAAACGCCGCGGCGGGCTCGGGGGGGGTAAAGCCTCGCCGCAGCGCTGCGATGTCGTTATGCGTGTTCCGTGCCATCAGTGAAATGCGCGAGATCACGTTCGCCAGACGCCGCGGTCGTGCACTATTGAAGGATCACGCCGACAACATCGAAAGACGCCAGCGTGTGCCCGCGCTCCATTGCCGCGTTGTCGGCCGGGACGTGCCCTGGCGCGGGGCCGCGCGTCGCGATCCGGCGGACGCCAAGGTCGAGCGCCGCGTCCGCACGCCTCGCGCCGTCCGCTCCGCCACCTACCGTGGTGTGGGCTCCGGCGAGGTCAGGATGAGCCCGGCTCGAGCAGCGTCTTCGGGCGACGCTCCGCGCGAGGCGCCGGCGGCGGGCGCCTGCGCGGCGAGCCAGTGGCGGACGGCGGCGGGGGAGCGGAGACGGACGAGCTCGACGTTCGGCATCGCCGCGAACTTGCGCGGGTAGAGGCGCCGGCGCCGGGGGTGCTGCTTGATCGCGTACGCGACGAGCGAGTCACGCTCGAGGAAGGCGAAGCGTACGGTCTGCCGGTTGCCGTTGAACAGGTCGCGCTGGGTGACGATGTCCCAGATCGCCCGTCGTATGAGACGGGCGACGACGAGAGGGAGCGGCTGGTCGAGCCAGACGACCGTGTCGGCGCGTTCGTACACGAGGTTGCCGAGCTTCCGATCGTACGAGCCGTCGACGACCCACGCGTCCACGTCGCCGATCGCGGCGAGCACGTCGCGGCGGAAGTCCTCGTTGGGGGCCTCCCGCCAACCCGGCTGGTGACAGAGGGCGTCGAGCTCGACGTACCGCAGGCCGAGCTGCTCGGCGAGGCGGCGCGCGAGCGTGGTCTTGCCGTTCCCGCTCACGCCGATGACGGCGATCCTCCGAGGCTTGCCTCCCGACACGACGCGAAGACTATAGTCACGCGCGTCGCCGGCCGCGATGCGCCTCGCCGCCTCGCGAGGCAGCGGCTGGCGCGCCACGCGGTTGGGACGCGCCACGCCGCCGCGCGGCGGAGACGCTCGCTCGAGCGTCAGGCGCGTCAGGGAAGGTCGGCCGGGACGAGGCCCTGGTAGGTTCCGCTGTCGAGGCCGGCGACGTAGGCGGCGTCGCCGCGGGTCATGGCGAAGAGGACACCTGCGAGGGCTGCGCGCTCGGCGCTGTCGGCCGCCGCCGCTGGATCGAGCGCGCCGGTGCTTGGATTGAAGCTCGCCTTTCCGGTCGGCGTGACCTGACCGAACCAGCCGGGGACGAGGTAGCCGTTCGCGCGCGCGTAGATCCAGTTCGCGCCCCCCGGCGTGCCGTCGGGCCACGAGTCACGCCGGAAGGGGTTCTTCGGCGTGTCCCCGCTGACGAGCAGCACCACGTTGTCGGCCAGCGACACCGCCTCTCCGGCGCGGGTGCAGGACGGCTCGCTCGATTGGCTCAGCTCTTCGTAGAACCGGTGGAGGACGCGCCCGAGCGCGTCGGCGGTCGGCGCGGCGTTGCCGTTCGAGAACACCTCGTGGGGATCCGTGCTCATCGCGGGCATCACGACGGTCCCGACGAGCCCGTCACGGAAGGCCGTCGCGGTGAAGCGGAGGAGCGTCGCGAGAGCGACGACGGCGCGGGGAGCGTTCGCTCCGGTCCAGGAGACGAGGTCGGCCGCGGGCGCCAGCTCGGCGCGCTGCGCCTCGGTCAGCGTCGTCACCTCGGCGATGGCGTCGACGGCGTCCTCGACGCTCGCGACGTCGCGGATCGGAGGCGCGTCCGGCGCCGGCCCGTAGTGCAGCGCGGGCAGGACGAACCTCAGCGAGGGGAGGGGAGCCGCGAGCGGTCCCTGGGCGGCCGCTCCCGCCGCCACGATCTCGTGGGCGCCCATCCTCGTCGTGATCGGCGAGTCCGTGTGCGTCTGGTTCCTGCCGGCGACGAGGACGGTCGGCATCGGCTGCTTGCCCGTGCCCTCCCAGACGATCGCGCCGTCGACGCGGCGCGCGTAGAGCGGGTGCGCCGTCGAGGTCCCGGGCGCGGGCGCAGCGCGGGTCGGATCGTCGTACGCGTAGGCCGGATCGAAGGAGCTGATCACGCTCGGGACCGGCCAGACCAACGTGAACCACGCGAGTCCACCCATGCCGGCGACGAGGTGCACGATCCGTTGCGCGCGGCACTCGCGCGTGGCCGGCTCGCCGCCGTCCGGTGGCGGCGGCGACGGGTCGTCGGCGGGGGCTCCTCCGTCGGCCCTGTCGGTCGTCGCGGCCGGCCCGTCGGCGCCGTACATCCCGCCGCAAGCCACGATGGTCGCGCCCGCCAAGGCGGCGCTCCAGCTCCTCATCGCTCGGCTCGTCCCCACCCGGCGAAGCGTATCGCGGATACCGCGTACGACAACGCCCAGAGGACGATCGGCGCGATCACTCGGGGCGGAGGTAGGAGCCCTTGATCAACTTCAAGATGCTCTGGACCGTGTCGAGGTCGGTGGCGAGGCTCTTGTTGAGCACGGTCTCGAGGTGCCCGTAGTTGTGCGCGAGCTGGAGGATGTCGAGCTCCTCCGCCTTGAGGTCGCGGAGCGGCGGGATGACCGGCTGCGACAGCACGAGGCGCGTGTTGAGGTCCGGCAGCTCGCTCCGGATCTCGTTGAACTCGTCGAGCTGGCGGAGCCCCTCCATGAGGACCTCCTGCACGCTCAGGTTGATCTCGCTCGCGAACTCGCGCTCGTCCGGCGGATCGAGATCGAAGAGGCCCTTTTGCCAGGTGAGCATCCGGAAGATGCTCTTCATCGGGGGCACGTCGTCGAGATCGTTGATCGACGCGTAGTAGATGACGCCCTTCCGCATGAAGATCTTGCCGATGTCGTCGCTCTCCGTGCGGATGACGAGGACGCCGTTCTTCTTCGAGGTCGCGAAGAGCTGGAGGAGGTCCGGGAGCGGGACCTCTTCGATGCTGCCGCTCATCGTGCGCGCCTGGGTCGTGCGCCGCGCGGCGGCGACGTTCTCGAGGTCACGCTTCGCGTCGGTCGAGTCGCGCGCGCCTTCGCCCGCGATGACCTTGAGGATCGACGTGCCGATGAGGACGCGGTCGCCCTCCTTGAGGCGCGCGCGCTTGATCTTCTCGCCGTTGACGAAGGTGCCGTTGGTCGAGCCCAGATCTTCGATCCAGATCTGGTCCTGCTGCATCGGTGATGCGCGCGTGCTTGCGGCTCACCATGTCCTCGACGGACCATGTCGAGATCGCTCGGGCGGCCGACGATGATCGGCTTGTCATTTGACGATCGGGAACTCGCCGCCCTGGGTACTTGCCGCTGATGGCGCAAGACGTGAGAGCGCCCACCCGCGGCGGAACGGCCACCCGGCGGGATCGGACGGCACTGCGGATGCCTTGGCGGCGGGATCTTGCATCGTCGGAGAGAAGCCTCTGGAGCGGCTTACCACGGGGGTGCGGGAGAGGGCGATGTCCTCCGTGCGTAGGACCTCGCATGCGCCCGCGACAAGCGTGGGGTTTTTCGCACACTTTTGTCGATCGAGAGAGTATCGAGCCGACCCAAACGTGGTCAAGTCACGGTATGGGAAAGCGCACCTTGGCCCCCGAGCGCGGGCTGCCGGGAGGGGCCGGCGCGGCGCCTTGCGCTCGAGCGGCGGGACCCGCTGCCTCATCCGGCGAGGCGGCGCGGCGGCGATTTAACGAGGATCTTCGCGGGGCCGCCGCGCTCGCGGAGCTCGCGTGGTCGCCGAGCTGGCCGGTCGAGGCCGGCCCGCGGCGGGTCGGATCGGGCCCGCGCGGGTGCTGGGCGCGTGTCAGTAGTCCGCCGGGTAGACGCGTTCGCAGCTGATCGCCGTCGGCTCGGTCGCGTCGGCGGGGCCGACCATCGCGAGCGTACCCTCGACCTCGTCCTTGCCCATCTCGCTCCACGGGAGCTTCACCGTGATGGTCGCGCTCCCCGTGTGGCTCTCGATCACGTAGTCGTGCAGTCGGAACAGGACGTCGGTGTGCACGTTGGCGGCGTGGATGCCGGCCTTGGGAAACGAGCGTCCGTCGCCGTTGACCGCGACGAGCTCCGGCTCCTTGCCGAGCTCGAGGATGACGGTGGCCTCGACGCTCCGGTCGGTCGGAACGCAGTAGAGACGGTACGAGCGGCGGTAGGTGAGGACGCGCCCATCGGCGCCGGTCAGCGTGAGCGTGTCGCCCTGCTCGACGAGCGTGAGCTCGTCATCGGCATGGAGGAGCGCCACCGCGGGCGTCTCGGCCTGGCGCCCGCGCGCGAGGTTTCCGGTCGTCGCGCGCCGCCGCTCCACCGCCGGCGCGCTCGCCGCGCGGCCGGCGCCCTCGCTCGCGTCGTCGACGGCCGCCTCCTCGAGGATCGGCTCCTCGCGGACGATGCTCGCGTAGTTCTTCCGCGCGAGCTGGAGCAGCTCGATGTCGCCGTGCTCGGCCGCACCTTCGAGCGCCCACAGGCCGTTCGCGACGCTGCTGTACGAATCGTCCGACGTGCCGATCGCGGCGGTCTCCCGCGCGCTCGAGCATCCGAGCGCCGCACCGGCCGCGACCGCCAACGTTGCCAGCGCGACGAACCGTCGTGTCATCAAACAGGCCTCCTACGGCAGCCGCGCGACGTCGGGGATCGAGCGCCTCCCGAGCTCGCTCGGGGTGCGCGCGCCGCGCTCGCGGGTCTCCCACTCTGACGTGAAATGGGCGACGTGCAACCACGCTGCGGCGATTCTCGGGTCTCCGCCTGTAGAGTTTCACCGTCGGCAAAAACCAGGGCGATTCTCAGTACTTCGTTCAGTGCTGGCTGTCGGTGGGAGCCGACGCCGCGCGCCGCCGGACGGCGCGAGCGCTTTTGTTTGAACGGTCCGCGCGCGTCCGGTGACTCACCGCTCGAAACCACGAAGCGCTGTCGCTCGCGCCGCGCGGCTCACGCCGCCGTCGTGATGCGTGGAGGTGTCAGCTCGCTGGCGCCGCCCGCCGTCCGTGGGAGCCGTGGCCGCGACCGACATCGCGCGCCCGGCTCCGCGCCGCGCGCCGCGCTCCTGCGCAAGAGGAACCTTGAGCACGAAACCCCTCGTCCGTCTCGGGCGGGCTGCGGCGATCTCCATGCTGCTGCTCTCCCAGGCATCGCCCGCACGCGCGGACGATCCTGCGATCTCGCCGCCGCGCCTGGCGCGCTTCGTCGAGGCCGCCGATCCGCGTCCGCTCGGCCCGCAGGAGCGGGCGAGCGTCGAGCTCGAGGTCGACGTCGACGACGCCGGCGCGGTCACGGACGCGCGCGTCATCCGCTCCGGCGGCGACGACCTCGACGCCGCCGCCGTCGCCGCGGTGAAGGCGTTCGTCTTCGAGCCGGCGACCCGCGACGGGGCGCCGATGCCGGCGCGCATTCGCTACGAGTACGTCTTCGCCGCGCGCGCGCCGGAGCCTCCGCCGCCCGCGTCTGCGGCGCCCGCGCGTCCGGCCTCCGTCGGCGGCGTCGTCCGCGCGAGGGACACCGGCGCGCCGATCGCGAGCGCGGACGTCCTCGTGACCACGGACGCGGGCGCGGTGCACCGCGCGAAGACCGACGCGCGCGGAGCGTTCCGGATCGACGGCCTCGCGCCGGGGCCCGCGCACGTGGTCGCCAGCGCGGAGGGCCACGTGCCGCTGCGCCTCGACGAGACCTTGGACGAGGGCACGCTCACCGAGGCGACGCTGCGCCTCGAGGCCACGCCCGACCCCGACGCGTTCGTGGCGACGGCGCGCGTCGAGGCGCCGCCGCGCGAGGTGACCAAGCGCTCGCTCGAGCGCGAAGAGATGACGAAGGTGGCCGGGACGCGCGGAGACCCGCTGCGCGCCGTCGAGCTCCTGCCTGGCGTCAGCCGTCCCGCGGCGATGGGCGGGATGCCGATCCTGCGCGGCGCGAACGGCTTCGACACGCAGGTCTACCTCGAGGGGGCGCCGGTGCCGCTCCTCTATCACTTCGGTGGGCTCACGAGCTTCGTCCACGCGCGGGTGCTCGACACGGTGGACGTCTACCCGTCGAACTTCTCGGTGCGCTACGGACGAAAGCTCGGCGGCGTGATCGAGGCGCGCGTCCGCGATCCCCGGACCGACGGCCTCCACGGGATCGCCGAGGCGAGCCTCCTCGACTCGTCGCTGCTCGTCGAGACGCCGATCGGGGACAAGCTCTCGGTGCTCGCTGCTGCGCGGCGCAGCAACATCGACGCGGTCATCAACTCGGCGCAGAGCAACGTCGACCTCGGGATCACCGCCGCGCCGGTCTACTGGGACTACCAGTCCGTCGTCGCGTTCAAGCCGACGGACGCGGACCGACTCCGGCTCGTGGCCTACGGATCGAGCGACTCCTTCCGCGTCGTGTTCAAGAACCCCGACGGCGGCGAGCCGGCCGTGCGCGGCGCGTTCGGCGGGACGAGCCGTTTTCATCGGGTCCAGCTCGGCTACCGCCACCGCTTTCACGGCGGCTCCGAGCAGAACAGCGAGCTGACGTACGGTCGGACCGACGAGATCGGCGAGTTCGGTCAGATCGGGCGCGCCGCCTTCGCGAGCGACACGCTCCAGGCTCGCAGCGAGTGGACCGGCATCGTCTCGCCGGCCTTCCGCGTGACCGCGGGGCTCGACCTCCTCGCGAACCGGCTCTCGGGCGAGTACTCCGGCGTCCCCGTCCCCGCGGACGAAGGCGGAAATCCCGCGTCGCTCTCGACGCAGCGCCGGATCTCGATCCGCGCCAACGACTGGGTGCTCCTGCCCGGCGCCTACGTCGAGGCCGGCATCCGCCCGGTGTCGCGGCTCCTCGTCTCGCCCGGAGTGCGTGCGGACTACAACGATATGCTCGGCGAGGCAGCGCTCGATCCGCGCCTCTCGGTTCGCTTCGACGCCGCCGAGTCGACCGCGGTGAAGGCGGGCATCGGGCGGTTCTCGCAGTCGCCGGACGAGCGCAACGTCGTCGCGCCGATCGGCAACCCCGACCTTCGGATGTCGCACGCCATCCACGCGAGCGCGGGCGTCGAGCAGAAGTTCACCGAGGCGCTGAGCGCGTCGGTCGAGGGCTTCGGCAAGTGGATCGACGGCGCGGTCACGGCGACCCCCGAGGGGCGGCCGCCGTTCTTCGTCAACGCGCAGGAGGGCCGGATCTTCGGCGCCGAGGCGCTCGTGCGCGTCAAGCCGCGCGGCCGCTTCTTCGGCTTCGTCTCGTACACGCTGATGCGGAGCGAGCGCCGCGACGAGGGCGAGCCCTGGCGGCTCTTCGATCGCGACCAGACGCACATCCTCGGCGCGACCGGCGTCTACCGCCTCGGGCGCGGGTGGGAGCTCGGCGCGAGCGTCCGCTACACGAGCGGCACGCCCTACACGCCCGTGACGTCGAGCACGTACGACGCGAGCGCCGACGTGTACTCGCCGCGCATCGGCCGGCCGATGAGCGCGCGGAACCCCGCGTTCTCGCGCCTCGACCTGCGGCTCCAGAAGACGTGGACGTTCTCGCGCTGGAGCCTCGCGGCGTACCTCGACGTGCAGAACGCGCTCAACGCGCCGAACCGCGAGGGCTTCTTCTTCAGCTACGACTACCGCGAGCGACAGGGCGCGCGCGGGCTCCCGATCCTCCCCATCCTCGGCCTGCGAGGTGAGCTGTGAACCGCCGATCCGATCGTCTCCCGACGCCGCGCGTGTCGCGCGTCGCGCTCCTCGCGCTCGCCTTCGCCTTCGGTTGCGAAGAGGTCGACACGAAGGGGTGGCTGGTCGACCGAACGCGCGTCCTCGGGGTGCGCGTCGAGGCGGCGGCCGAGCCGTCGCGCGCGTCGATCGTGCCGGGTGAGCCGATGCGCGCCACGTGGCTCGTCGCGGCGCCCGGCGGCACCGGGCGGCTCGGCTGGGCGTACGCGATCTGCGCGCCGCCGCTGGGCAACTACCCCGAGCCGCGCTGCCCCGACGTGGTGCTCGCCTCCGCGCGAGGCTCGTCGGACGGCGAGCTCGTGACGATGGAGCTCGACGCTCCGCCGGCGGCGGCGGTCGCGGCGGACGTGGAGCTCTCGATCCTCGCGGCGTTCTGCGAAGGCGGTGAGGCGTCGCTCGACGCCGCGCGCTTCGAGGCGACCTGCGCGGGGGGCGCCACGGCGCGGCTCGCCGCGGGCAAGATCCGGCTGGTGGCGGCGGGCGCGAACCAGAACCCCGAGGTCGCGCCCGACGCGATCCTCTTCGACGGCGCGCCGCTCGCGCCGTCCACGCTCCGCGCGGGCCCTTGCGAGGGCGATCCCGCCGCGCCGGTCGCCGGGCCGGGCACGAAGCACGCCTTCGCCCTCCGGTTCGGCGGCGACGAGCGCGAGAGCGCGGCGGACGGGCTCGAGGACGTGCTCGCGTCGCACGTCGTGACGGCCGGCACGCTGAAGCGGCAGTACTCGATGTTCGAGCCCGCCGATCCCGCTCCGAAGGAGGTCTCCGTCGAGTGGACGGCGCCTCCGAGCGAAGAGCTCGGCGCCGGGGGCCGCCTCGTCGAGGCCTACTTCGTCCTCCGCGATGGTCGCGGCGGCGCTGGGTTCGGACGGCGCACGGTCTGCGTGCGCCCGTGAAAAGGAGACCGTGACATGACGATCGAGGACAAGCTTCGCGCGCTCGCGGGCGCGGGCGCGGGCTGGGTGATGTGGCTGCTCGTGGGGCTCAGCGTGCTCGTGGTCGCGATCGCGATCGAGCGCGCGGTCGTGCTCTTCCTCGCGCGCGACGACGTGCAGGCGCTCCGGCGAAACCTCACGAGCGCGCTCGGTCGCGGCGATCTCGTCGCCGCCCGAGGCCTGGTCGTCGCGTCGCGCTCGATCGAGGCGCAGGTCCTCGCCGCGGGCCTCGGCGCGCTCCCGCGCGGCGCGGCGGCGGTCGAGGAGCGGTTGGCGAGCGAAGCCCAGCTGACGAGGCTCACGATGGAGCGCCGCCTGGCGCTGCTCGGCACGATCGGCTCGAACGCGCCGTTCGTCGGCCTGCTCGGGACGGTGATCGGGATCATCCGCGCGTTCCACGCGCTCGACGCGAGCGGCGGGCAGGTGTCGACGGCGCTCATGGCGGAGATCGGCGAGGCGCTCACAGCGACCGCCGTGGGGCTGTTCGTCGCGCTGCCTGCGGTGGCGTTGTTCAACTTCTTCCAGCGGCAGATCGCCGGCCGCGTCGCGCGCGCCGAGGCGCTCGGCCGCGAGATGCTCTCCTTCGTGAAGGACGAGCGGCGCCCGCTGGCGACCGAGGAGGCCGTCTGATGGCGGGCGCGTCGCAGAAGGGCGACGGCGGGCTGATGACGGAGATCAACGTCACGCCGCTGGTCGACGTCGTGCTCGTCCTGCTCGTCTTGATGATGGTCACCGCGACCTCGCTCGCGCAAAAGACGATCCAGGTCGAGCTGCCCAAGGTGCGGAGCGGCGACGCCGACTCGGCGAAGAAGCCGCTCATGGTCGCGGTCGACGAGTCGGGCGCGCTCTACGTCGACGCCGATCGGCTCGACGAGCCCGGGGTCCGTGCCCGCGCGCGCGAGGCCGTCGCGCGCGACGCGGACGTGTCGGCGGTGCTCGCCGCAGACGGCCGAGCGCGCCACGAGGTCGTCGTCCACGCGCTCGAGCTGCTCCGCGGGGAGCGCGTCTCCAAGATCGCGATCGTCGTCCGCGCCGAGGGCGCGCCGTGATCGCGCTGGCGGCGCCGTGGTCCGACGAGGCGCGCGGCGGGCTGCTTCGCTGGCTCCTCCCGGCGAGCGTCGCGCTGCACCTGGCGGCCTTCGCGTGGCTGCCGGCGGCGCGGCGCGGGGCACCGGCGCGACCTCCACCGCTGAGCTTCGAGCTGGCCGTCGCGCCTCCGCCGGCCCCTCCGGCGCCGGAGCCAGAGCCCCAGCCGAAGGCCGAGCCCGAGCCGGCGCCGGCGCGCGCGGCGACGCGGGCGCCCGCGACCCTGGCGGCCGCGCGCGCGCGTCCCCGGCGCCGTCGCCCGCGAGCGCCGCCTCCAACCGCGCCGATGGACTTCACGGGGACCGTCTTCTCGAACGACGGTCCCGGACTCGCGGTCGGCGGCGGCGGCGCACCCGGGCCGGCGCCGGTGGCCGCGGCGCCTCCTCGGATTACCCGCGCGCCGGCCGCGCCTCCGCCGATGCGTGTCGTCCCGCCTTCGTCGCTCGCGAGGCGTCCGCGCGCGCCCGGGCTCGATCTCGAGCTCGAGCGCCAGTACCCCGTCGAGGCGCGCCGCGCGGGGATCTCGGGCAGCGCGAGCCTGCGCGTGCGCATCCTGCCGGACGGTCGCGTCGGCGAGGTGCGCGTGCAGTCCGAGTCGTGGACCGGGTTCGGTTCAGCGTGCGAGCGCACGGTCCGCGCCGCGCGATGGGAGCCGCCGATCGATCAGGACGGCGCTCCGGTCGCGACGGAGATCACCTACACCTGCAGGTTCGAGGTAAGGAGCTGATGATGTCACGACGTCGGAAGGCCGCCGCGGCGATCCTCTCCGCGCTGATGCTGGGCGCCGCGTGCGAGCTCGCGCACGCGCAAGAGGCCGCGCCGAGCGAGGGCAGCGAGGACGCTCCCGCGTACACGCTCGAGGTGGACTCGGACGCGCCCGAAGTCGTCTCGTTCGAGGCGCTGGCGGCGCGTCTGGGCTCGGACCTCGGCGGGGCCGTGGCGCGGCCGGGCGGCGCGGCGCCGTCGCGCGCGGCGATCGCCATCCGCTACCGGGAGCGCGAGCTCGTGGTGCGCGCGGCGCACGCCGGCGGTCGCGTGCTCGAACGCGCGGTGCGCGCCGAGGGTGACGACGCCGCGATCCAGCGCGAGGCGGTGCTCCTCGCCGGTAACCTGGCGCGTGACGAGGCGCGCGAGCTGCTCGACGCGCTCGCGGCGCGGCCCGCCCCGCCGCCGCGCGTCCCGCCGGAGAAGCCGGCCGCGCCCGCTCCGCCGAAGGAGCCGCGCGTCGACGAGGGCTACCACCCGGTCACCGTCGCGCTCTTCCATCCGCTCGCGACCAACTACGCGCGCCCGAACGCGACGAGCAACCTCTCCGTCAGCCTGATCTACGGACGCGTGGGGCTCCTCGACGGCGCGGCGCTCGGCGGCGCGGTGGTCTACGCCTCGCGCGGCGTCGACGGCCTCCAGCTCGGCGTCGCTGCGACCGCGGTAGACGGTCCGCTCGACGGCGCGCAGCTCGGCGGCGCCGGCAACCTCGTGACCGGGCCGGGGAATGGAGCGCAGATCGCCGGCGGGGGGAACCTCGCCCTCGCCCGCTTCGACGGCGCGCAGCTCGGCGGCGCCTTCAACCTGACGCGCGGGGGCCTCAGCGGCGTTCAGATCGCGGGAGGTGGGAACGTCGTCACCCGCCAAGTCGACGGCGCGCAGCTCGGCTCGGTCAACGTCGCCGGATCGGTGGACGGCCTCCAGGTCGGCGTGATCAACGTCGCGCGCAAGGTCGACGGCGCGCAGCTCGGCGCCATCAACATCGCCGAGGAGGTGGACGGCGCGGCGCTCGGCGTGATCAGCATCTCCAAGCACGGTATCCACCCGATCGCCTGGGCGTCGAACCTCCAGTACATGAACGCGGGCGTGAAGTTCTCGACGAAGTACGTCTTCACGGCCGTGGCCGCGCACACCGGGACGATCGAAGGCGACTTCGACAACGTCGGCGTGACCGGCATCGTCGGCGGACACATCCCGCTCCCCGCCCGGTTCGACGTCGAGGTCCAGGGCGCGGTCAGCCACCTGGTGCCCCGCCCGAGCCAGAGCGCGAAGAAGGGGAACGTCTGGGTCGCACCTCAGGTCATCGGCGGCTACTCGTTCGCGCGTCACCTCCGGGTCTTCGCGGGCGGCGGCGTCCGGCTCCCGGCGACGGTCGACCTCGGCCGTGACGTCGCGCGCCCGGAAGTCCTCGCAGGTGTTCAGTTCTGACCGCCGCTGCTATTTCGCATTTCGCTTTGAACGATCCGCGGTGCACCGGTGACGAACGCTCGAGCCCCATGGATTCTGCTCCGATGGCGCATCTCGGCGTACGCGCCCCGGACGACCGGGGGGACGACACCCCGCACGCGCTGGTCGTACGCCTCCAGCGCGCGGAGCCGGGGGCGATGACCCTCGTGTACCGCCAGCACCACGTGGCCGTGCGGGCCTTCGCCCAGCGGCTCGTCGGTGACGTAGAGGCGGCGGAGGATCTCGTGCAAGACGTCTTTGTCGCGCTCCCCACGGCGATCGCGCGCTTTCGCGGGGACTCGTCGCTCCGCACGTTCCTCGTCTCGATCGCCGTTCATCACGCGAAGAACCATGTCCGCGCGGCCGCGCGGCGCCGCGCGGCGCTCGGGCGTCTGGCGCGCGAGCCGGAGCCTCCGTCGCCGGATCCGTCGCGTGAGCTCCAGCGGCGTGAGCTCGCCGGCGAGCTGATGGTCGCCCTCGACGCGCTCCCGCTCGAGCAGCGCATCGCCGTCGCGCTCGCCGAGATCGAGGAGCGAACCAGCGCCGAGATCGCCACGATCGTCGGAGCGCCGGAGGGCACCGTGAGGACGCGCGTCTTTCACGCGAAGCGAAAGCTGCGCGAGCTCATGCAAACCAGGAGAGGAGGGGAACGATGAACGACGACGATCGCTCTGGCGACCTCTCCGAGGATCTGGACCTCGCCGGCGCGTTCCGCTCGGTGCGCGACGCCTACGACGGCACGAACGCCGAGTCGAACCTCACGCTCCAGCGGGCGCTCTTTCGGACGCGGACGCGGGAGCGCCGTCGGAGCGTCACGCGCTGGGTGGTCCTCCCGGCCGCGGCCGTGCTCGTGGCCTCGACGGCGTGGGCGGGCGTGACCGGGAGGCTGACGCCTGCGGTGGACGCGATGCTCGAGGCGCTCCACGTGGAGCCGCCGCCTCCGAGCGCGCACGGCGCGCCGTCGGCGGTGAACGCGCGGGCCGGGACGGCGCCGCCTTCGGGCGCGGAGCCCGCTCCGGATCCGCACGACGATGAGCCGACCGCGAGCGCGGCGGAGCCGCCGGACGTCGCGGCGCCCCCTGCGAGCGCAGCGGGGCCGTCGAGTGTCGCGGCGCCCCCCGCGAGCGCAGCAGAGCCGTCGAGCGTCGCCGCAGGCGCCCATGCGATCGTCGCCGCGCCGCGCGAGCCGCCGCGGGCGGCGAGCTTCTCCGGCCGGCTTCGCCGTCGAACGTTGCGTCCGGCGCGGCCACGCCGCCGTCGCCGCGCGCGGCCGAGCCCGACGCCGTGCCGGCTCCAGCGATTTCGGCGCCCGATCCGCACGCGGCCCTCTTCGCCGAGGCCCACCGCCTCCACTTCAGCGAGCGCGCCCCCGCGCGCGCGCTCGCCGCCTGGGACCGCTACCTCGCCGTCGCTCCCGAGGGCCGCTTCGCGCCCGAGGCGCGCTACAACCGCGCGCTCGCGCTCGTCCGCCTCGGCCGCCATGTCGAGGCGATGCCCGAGCTCGCCGCGTTCGCGAGCGGCGCGCACGGGAGCTACCGCCGCGACGATGCGAAGGCCTTGCTCGACGCCCTCGCGCGGGACGCCTCGCCTCCGTGAGCGCCGCGAGCGCGCGGCGCCTCACCTTGCGCGCGTGACGTCGAGGCGCGGCCGGTCCGAGCGCGAGGCTCAGGCGCGCCGGCGGCCGGTCCGAGCGCGAGGCTCAGGCGCGCTGGCGGCCGGTCCGAACGGGAGGCTCAGGCGCGCCGGCGGCGACGCACGAGCGCGGCGGCGACGACGAGCGCGAGCGGCGCCGCGATCGCGCCGCTCGTCGAGCCCGCCGGGGCCGTCGAGCAACCGCTCGACGCGACGTCCTCGGCCCGGCTCCGGGAGCGCTTCGACTTCGCCGGACGCTCCGCCTCTCCTTGCGCGGGCTCGTCGTCCTGGAGCGGGGCCTCGTCGCCCTCCTCGGGGAAGCCGCCGGGCTCGTCCGAGTCGTCGCTCGTGGAGTCGGTGGTGTCCCCGGGCGTCTGCCCGCCGTTGGGCGTGGGATCCGCCGGCGTGGGATCCGCGGGCGGGACCGGCTCGTCCGGGCCAGGCCCCGGATCGGGATCGGGATCGAGATCCGAGTCCGTGTCGGGATCCGGCGTGCTCGCGTCCGGCTCGGGCATCGACGCGTCGTCGTCCATCGGCTCCGGATCCATCGGAACGCCGCTGCCGCTCTGCGGATCGGAGAACCAAGGAGTCTGCATCGCCGCGGCCGGGAGCGTCAGCTCGACGTGGAGGTGGTCGTCGTGGGGATGCGGACCCGAGTACGCGCGATCGTTCCGGCCGTTCGCCATCCACACGGTGCGGTCCCAGATGATCATCTGGACGCCGATGCGCGCGGCGTTCATGACGAGCCAGTTGGCGACGGCGTCGCCCTTGGTGTTGTTCGCCTGTCCGCCGATCTTCGGGATGAAGATGTCGAGCGCGCGGCCGGTGCCGTGGACGCTCATCTTGCTGCGGTTGGCGGTGTTCTGCCGGCACACGTAGCCGCCGATCGACGTGATCGTCGTGAACTCCTCTTCGAGGAAGTCACCGAGGCGGTCGGCGCCGGTCATCAGCTTTCCGGCGCACGCGCGCGAGCTCCAGTTCGGCGCGCCGTCGTAGCGCAGTTGGACCTTCGCGCCCTCCGCCGCGACGGCCGCCGGGAGGCGCCAGCGACCTCCGACGGCGACGGCCTCGCTGCTCGATCCCTGCTCCTCTTCCGGAAGCGCGGCGCACGCGACGAGGAAGCTGACACCGAGGCCGAAGAGGGAGGACCCGAGACTTAGGCGGCGCACGTATTTTGTGGGTGCATGTGGTGTGCCGGCGAAACTCCACGCATTTCGAGCGATTTTGTCGGGGATCCGCCCGGGGAGACGGGCCTCTCTGGATCGACGCGGACCAGGGTCAATGAGCCGTTGACGCCCCTGAAATCGCCGAGGCAAAGTCGGTTCGAAATGGACGTTAGCCCCCGCCCCATCTCCCGCGTCGCCGAGGATCTCGGCCTCGTCCCCGACGACTACCTCCCGTACGGCCGCGGCAAGGCGAAGCTCGATCTCGCGCTCCTCGCGCGCCCGCACCGCGCGAAGGGGCGCCTCGTCCTCGTGACCGCCATCAACCCGACCCCCGCCGGCGAGGGCAAGACCACCACGTCGATCGCCCTCGCGATGGGAATGCGTCGGCTCGGGAAGAACGCCGTCCTCGCGCTCCGCGAGCCGTCGCTCGGTCCGGTGTTCGGCGTGAAGGGCGGAGGCACCGGCGGCGGCAAGGCGTCGCTCTCGCCGGCCGACGACATCAACCTCCACTTCACGGGCGACATCCACGCGATCACCACGGCGCACAACCTCTTGTCCGCGCTGGTCGACAACGCGACGTACTTCGGCGAGTCGATCGCCGACAAGGGCGAGATCGACGCGCGCCAGATCAGCTGGGGACGCGCGCTCGACATGAACGATCGCTTCCTTCGACGATGCATCGTGGGTCTCGGCGGCAAGGCGCACGGCGTGCCGCGCGAGGAGCGCTTCGACATCACCGCCGCGAGCGAGGTCATGGCGATCCTCGCGCTCGCCTCGAGCCACGAGGACCTCGAGCGGCGGCTCGCGCGCATCGTCGTCGCGCACACGCACCAGGGAAACCCGGTGACCGCGGGCGACATCGGCGCGGCGAGCGCGATGACCGCGGTGCTCCGCGACGCGCTCCAGCCGAACCTCGTCCAGACCGAGGAGGGCGGCCCGGCGATCGTCCACTGCGGGCCCTTCGGGAACATCGCGCACGGCTGCAACAGCGTCGTGGCGACCCGCCTCGCGATGGCGCTCGGCGACTACGCGATCACCGAGGCCGGCTTCGGCTTCGACCTCGGCGGCGAGAAGTTCCTCGACATCAAGTGCCGCGAGGCGAACATCTGGCCGCGCGCGCTCGTCCTCGTCGCCACGCTCCGCGCGCTGAAGATGCACGGGGGCGCGCCGGTGAAGGCCTGCGGCGAGCCCGACGCCGAGCGGCTGAAGAAGGGGATCGCGCACCTCGAGAAGCACCTCGAGACGTCGAAGGCCTTCGGGCTCACGCCGGTCGTGGCGATCAACGTCTTCCCGACCGACACGGCCGAGGAGATCGCGCTCGTCGAGCAGGTGGTCACGGCGCTCGGCGCGCGCCTCGCGCGCTCGGAGGGCTTCGCCAAGGGAGGCGAGGGCGCGCTCGAGCTCGCGAAGACGGTGACCGAGGTGGTCGACGCGACGGACGCCGATCCCCCGAAGCCGAGGTACGTCTACGAGCTGTCCGACCCGCCCGCGGAGAAGATCCGGAAGATCGCGCGGACGGTCTACGGCGCGGCCGGCGTGGTGTTCACCGCGGCCGCGGACAAGAGCCTCGAGCGCTTCGCCGCGCTCGGCGGCGCCGAGCTGCCGATCTGCATGGCGAAGACGCAGCTGTCGCTCACGGACGATCCGGCGATCTTCGGGCGGCCGCGCGACTTCACGATCACCGTGCGCGACGTGCGGCTCTCCGCCGGCGCCGGCTTCCTCGTCCCGCTCACCGGCGAGATGATGACGATGCCCGGCCTCCCGCGGGTCCCGGCGTCGCGCGGCATCAAGCTCATGCCGGGCGGCAAGATCAAAGGCCTGATGCAGAACGACTGACGCCTCGTCCCTCGCGCGGGGGGGGCGGTGCGGATGGGCGCGCCCGCGTCGTCGGTCGGCGCGCTCGGCGAGACGCGCCCGCGTCGGCGGTGGCGCGCTCGGCGAGGCGCGCCCGCGTCGTCGGTCGGCGCGCTCGGCGAGACGCGCCCGCGTCGGCGGTCGGCGGTGCTCGGCGAGACGTCTTGGCGCGTCCTCCGACCCGGCGACGTATCGGGCGCACGCGCGCCTGTATCAGGTGTCTCACCCGGTACAGCGCGTCTCCTGGGTGGTACACCCCGCTGGAAATTCGGCTGATTTCGGGACGTTCTTCTGGCCCCGTCCTTGCGTTGGGTCTCGTCGACGCCGGCGCTCCGTCGAGCGCCGGCCCGACCAAAGGACGAAAGCTCATGACGACGCGCCTCAGCCAGACCCTCATCGCCGTCCGAGGGGGAAGGGAGCGCGACGTGATCGACGACGTCGTCCGCGCCATGACGGACGCTCCGGAGGACGCATACTGGGCGCGCCGCCTCTTCGACCTCGTGCGCGACCCCGTCGTCGCGACGAGGCTAGCGTCGCAGATCGTGCTCGCCGTGCAGCGCTGGGCGGCGCACGATCCCGCGTTCTTCGTCCACGAGCGCTACCTCTCCGAGCAGCTCGCGGTCTGGGCGTGGCCACGTGAGGTCCTCGAGGAGCTCGACGAGAAGCTCGAGCTCGCCGATCGCTCGCTCACCCACCTCGTGATGGGACGCCTCTGGCTGGAGGCGCGGCGGCCGCCGGAGGACATGGTCGACTTCTACGGGCGCGCGGCGCGTCACCTCGGCGAGGTCGAGCCGAGGCTGCAGGTCGGCGCGTGGCACGAGGCGATGTGCGAGGCGCTCGGCGTCGCGGATCCCGCCGACCTGGCGCGCCGCGCCGACGCCATCCTGGCGACCGTGGCGTCGGCCGATCGCGATCGCGCGCTGCTCGCGATCCTCCGCGGCGCCGCGCGCGCTGGCAACTGGGAGCTCTACGACGCGCACCGCCGAGCCTTCGGCGCGAGCGAGGCCGAGGGGGAGCGGCGCAACAGCGAGCTCGTCCGTCTCGACGGCCGGCGCGCCGAGCAAGAGCTCGGCGCTCGGCTCCCCGTGCCGTCGTTCCGTCGCCTGCGCCAGCCGCCGCTGCCGAAGGAGGATGTCGTCGAGGATCCGCTCGAGGCGAAGACCGTCCGCCCGCCCTCGCGGCCCCGCTGAGCGCGGCGCTTCGTCGTGGCGTAGCTCGACCCCGGGGTGTGCGCCGCTCAACCCGGGCGTGCGCCGCTCACTCCCCCGCGGGCGCCGCGGAGGGGGCGATCGACGTCGGCACCGGGGTCGCGAGGACGTCGTCCGACGCAGGGAGCGTGATCGTGAACTTCGTCCCCGAGCCTTGCTGCGACTGCACCTGGATGCTGCCGCCGGCGTTCTGCACGATGCTCTGGCTGATCGCGAGGCCGAGGCCCGTGCCCTGCTCCTTCGTCGTGAAGAACGGGACGAACAGGTTCTTGAGGACCTTCTGGCTGATGCCCGGCCCGGTGTCGGCGACGCTGATCTCGACGACCTCGGCGTCGTCGGGCGGGAGGCGCCCGGAGTTGCCGCTCGGCGGGGACGTGATCCACGCGGCGCGCGGCGCGCGCCTGCTGCTCGTCGCGATCGTGACGCGGCCGCGGCCGTTCATCGCCTGGATCGCGTTCTGGACGAGGTTCATCAGGACCTGCCGGAGCTTCTCGGGATCGATGCTCGCGCGCGGCAGCGGCTCGGCGAGCTCGAGGCGGAGATCGACGAGATCGTCGGTCTTCTGGCTGTTCAGGATCTGCACGCTGCGCCGCACCGCGCCGTTGATGTCGAGCGGCACGGGGTTGCCGGCGTGCGGCCGCGCGTAGTCGAGGAAGCTTCCGACGACGCGGTTCAGGCGATCGGTCTCCTCGAGGATGATCCCGAGGAACTCCTTGACCGTAGGATCGTTCGTCGGCGCTCCGTCGGTGGTCACCTCTTCGAGCAGCTGCGCCGCTCCCTTGATCGCGCCGAGCGGGTTCTTTACCTCGTGCGCGAGGCCGGCGGCCATCGATCCGAGGGCGGCGAGGCGGTCGCGCTCCTTCATCCGATCGTAGATGCGGCTGTTGGCGATCGCGACGTCCATCTGCGCGGCGACGGTCTCGAGCAGCGTGACCTCCTCCGGCGTGAACGCGTCCTTGACGCGATCGTCGGCGACGCAGAGCAGGCCGACCAGCTCCTCGCCGTCGCCGCGGATCGCGAGCAGGACCGAGCTCTTGAGGGTGCCGAGGGCCTCGGCCGCCGTGAGGACGGGGGCCATGGTCTCGACGGCGTTCGGCGCCTCGGCCTCGCGCGCGAGATCCTCGAGGGACATCGACAGCCCGAGCCGCTCGAGCAGCGGTCGCATCGCGAGCGACTCGAGGCGGTTGGGCGGCGCAGCGCCGATCGCGCCGACGAGGTCGAAGCCGTTGCTGTCCTGGTCGCGGAGGTAGACCGCGCACGTCGTCACGCGGCGAGAGCGCTCGAGGCCGGCGATCACCACCTCGATCATCTCCTCGGTCTCGAGCGTGTGGGCGAGGCGGCGGCGCAGCTCCACGACGCCGGACTCGAGGTCGTAGCGCTCTCGGAAGAAGAACCGGTTGATGCGCGTCTCGAACTCGTGCTCGAGCGGCTCGAAGAGCACGAGGACGACGATCGCGACGAGGACCGCGTTGAGGTACATCTCGCCGAAGCGCCCGATGTACGTGATGAACCCGTAGAAGATGCCGGCGAGCGCGAACGCGAGCGCCGTCGAGACGAGCAGGCGGCCGGAGAGCTCGTAGAGGTCGGCGAGGCGGGGGCGCGTCAGCGACTCGGCGAGCACGAAGAGGAAGACGACCGCGAGGACGGCGCCGATCGGCGGGAGGTTGACGCCGAGGAACGCGACGAAGTCGGCGAGCGTGAACGTCATCGCCAGCGCGCCGACGGCCGCGAGGAAGCGGATGCGATCGCGGATGGCGCGCGACGGGCTCTTCTCGCCGCGGCGCCAGAGCGACGTGAGCGCGGCGGCGAGGAGGCCGAAGACGTAGAGGTATACGCCGCCGAGCGCCAGGGCCTTGATGGGGCCGCCCGCCCGCTCGAACGGCGAGACCGCGACGGCGAGCATCGGGATGCCGACGACGGCGGCGATCTTCGGCAGCCTGGCGCCTGGCGCGCTCGGCGTCTCGAGCGGCGTGATCGAGTGAAAGAGGTGCACCGCGAACTGCGGGAGCAGGACGGTGAGGACGGTGGTGGCGCGGTCGAAGCGCGAGCGCGCCGGGTCCTCGAGCAGCCCGGCGAGCGACTGGCTCACGTACCAGAAGGCCACGCAGGTCGAGAACGCCGCGAAGAGCCAGTGCGCGCTCCGCCGGCCGCGGAGGAGCATCGAGAGGGCGATCGCGAACGCGATGACGCCGCAGAAGAGCGTGGTCCTGGCGCGGAGGTCCTCCACGCCCGGAGCCTAGCGTTCCTCGTCCCTTTGATCACCAGAAGGGATGGTCGGCACCCGGCGCCGTTCGCGTGACGCGCTCGGGCGACGCGTGGCGCCGAGCGCGGCAAAAAGCGAGTGAGCCGTCGAGGGCGCCCCCGACGGCTCACGTTGGTCGCGGCGCCGGTCGCCGCGGGGCGTCGGCGCTCGGCTAGTTGTTGCCGCTGCTGCTGTTGGAGCCGCCGCTGCTGCTGTTGGAGCCGCCGCCGGTCGATCCGCCGCTGCTGCTGTTGGAGCCACCGCTGCTGCTGCTCCACGGGTCGGGCACCGGACCGTTCGACCACGGATCGGGGACCGGGCCGCAGCCGAGGCAAGCGTCGTCGGCCTGCTTCGGCACCATCGAGCCGTGGCGCAGGCCCTTCGTGCTCGCGCTGCTCGTCTCGTGGTCGCGGTCGTCGCCCGCGCCCGTGAGGTGAGCGGTGTCGTCGACGCCGATCATCTCCTCGCTCTCCTCGTCGACGACGTGCTCGAAGGCACAGCCGGCCGCGAGTAGCGCACCGAGGAGCGAGATCACACCGAGTCGACCAATGCTGAAGCGGTTCATGAGTTCCCCTCCGACGGGGCGGCTGAGAGGCTGTACTGTTTCACGAGTTGGGAGAGGCGCGGGCGCTTCATGCCGAGGAGCGCGGCGGCTCGGGTGATGTTCCCCTTGGTCTCCGCCAGCGCGCGGGCGATGCAGTCGCGCTCGATCTGGCGCTTGATGTCCGAGAGCGAGACGGCGCCCTGACGGACCTGCGCGTAGGCGACGGCGGTGGCGTTCGCCTCGTCCTCGGGGAGGAGGCCGTCGCCCTCGTCGTCGTCGGCGTCGACCGAGGAGGCCGACGACGACGGCTCGCGGACGCTGGGGGGCGACAGGACGCTGGCCGACCGCAGGGAGACCGGGCCCTGCGACGTCGGGCCGGGCCCCGCCTGGGCGATCGCCCGGAGGTCGTCGACGTTGTCGATCACGTCGGTCGCCGTGATGACGGTCCCGTCCGCGAAGAGCGAGACCGCGCGGAGCACGTTCTCGAGCTCACGGATGTTGCCGGGCCAGCGGTGGCGGTTGAACAGCTCGACGGCGTCGCTCGAGAGCTGCTTGGGCTCCTCGTTGCGCTCCACGGCGATGCGCGTGAGCAGGTGATCGGCGATCTTCGGGAGGTCGCCGAGGCGCGCGCGCAGGGCCGGCACCTCGAGGGTGATGCCGCGGAGACGATAATAGAGGTCCTCGCGGAACTCGCCTCGCTCGACCATCGCGCGGAGGTCGCGGTGGGTCGCGCAGACGACGCGGACGTTCGCGCGGATGGGCGTGGTGCCGCCGACGCGCTCGAAGGTCTTCTCCTGGAGGACGCGCAGCAGCGCCACCTGGGTGCGCGGGGAGATGTCGCCGATCTCGTCGAGGAAGAGCGTGCCGCCCTCGGCCATCTCGAAGCGACCGCGACGACGCGCGGAGGCGCCGGTGAACGCGCCCTTCTCGTGGCCGAACAGCTCCGAGAGGAGGAGCGTCTCGACGAGCGCGGCGCAGTTGACGCTGACGAGCGGGCCGGCGGCGCGATCGCTCGCGCGGTGGAGCGCGTCGGCGACGAGCTCCTTGCCGGTGCCGCTCTCGCCGCGGATGAGGACGGTGCTGTTCGACTTGGCGACCTTCTTGATCGCGATCGCGAGGCTGCGGATCGCCGGGTCGTCGCCGACCATCTCGCGCGAGGGGTTCGACTCGCTGCGCGCGACGACGCGCTGCGTGCGCGGGGCCTCCTCCTCGGCGTCGGTCTCGTGCGCGAGCGACGACTGGAGCCGCGAGAGCGCGACGGTCTCGGGCTTGGCGAGGAAGGCGGCGCGGATGTCGGGCGGGAGGCCGCCCGCGACCTGATCGCGAACCGCGATGGCGCGGCAGCAGTGGGCCTGCGCGGCGAGCAGGTCTCCCGCGTCGCGGTGGAGCGTGGCGAGCAGCGAGTGGATCTCGGAGAGGAGGTCCTCCTCGCCCGATTTGCGCGCGACCTGGAGCGCCTCGTTGGCGGAGTCGAGCGCAGGCTGCCCCATCGCGCGGAGGTGAGCGGCGCGGACGATCGCGATCTCCGCCTGCGCGCGCGGGCTCTTCGCGATCTGCCCGGCGTGCTCGAGCGCGAGGCCGACCCGCGCGAGGTCGCCGTCCTCGAGGGCGACGCGCGCGGCGACGATGTGCGCCGACTCGAGGTAGTCGCGCTCACCCGATGCCTGGGCGTCGACGAGCGCGCCTTCGACCTCGCGGCGCGCGAGGTCCGTGTTGCCGCGCGCGAGCGCGATCTGCGCCGAGACCCACTTGAAGAGGGCCGAGCAGCGCGGCGGCGCGCTGCCGGAGAGCAGCTTCTTGCCGAACGCGATCGCGTGCTCGGCGTGGTCGACGAGGCCGAGGCGGAGGCGGAGGTCGGCGAGGTTGCCGATCGTCAGCGCGGTGGCGAGCCGGCCGCGGAGCGCCTGCGGGAAGTTGACCGTCTGCTCCCAGTACTGGAGCGCCGCGCCGTAGTCGTGCTGGCGGTACGCGACGAGGCCGAGGTTGGACAGCGCGTAGGCGCGCGCGCGCTCTTCCTGGAGGCGGGTGCCGTCGGCGAGCACGCGGTCGAGGAGCGTCCGCGCCTCGTCGAGGCGCCCCTTCGACAGGAGGGCGATGGCGCGGTTGAGGCGCGCGCGGAGCTCGGCGGTGATCTCTCCGGTCGACGAAGCGGTGAGCGCGTCCTCGGCGAAGTGCTCGTCCGCCAGCTCCCACGAGCCGCGGGCGAGGAGGATCTTGCCGAGGGTGCCGCGCGCGGCGAGGCGCGTACGCGGGGTGACCGCGATGTCGGCGGCGCGCATGGCGTGGCCCGCGGCCTGCTCGAGCTCGCCGCCGAGGTAGCTGACCTCGGCGCGCTCGGCGGCGACGCGCGCGGCGAGCTCGGCGTCGCCGGTGGCGGCGTTCGTCTCGGCCTTGGCGAGGCAGACGCGCGCGGCGACGAGATCGCCGAGCTGCATCAGCGCCCGCCCCATCAGGAGGCTGATCGTCGCGTCGGTCGGGTCGAGCGCGGCGGCGCTCTCGCACCAGCGCTGCGCGTCCGCGGCTTCGCCGAGGAGCAGCGAGCGCTGCGCGGCCTTCATGCGGAGCTCGAGGCCGCCCGCGCCCTCGATCGGCGCGACGACGTCGAACCAGCGCGTCGCGATCTCGGCGCTGACCTGCGGATCGCCGCCGGCCTTCAGCGCGCTGGACACGGCCGCGTCGGCCTCGTCGAACGCGCCCGCGAGGACGAACAGCTCGGCGGCGCGCGCGAACGCCCACGGATCCGGGTTGAAGCCGCTGCCCGCGAGGCAACGCGCGACCGCGCGACGGGACTCGTCGCTCGCGGCGGACTCGAGGTCGCCGAGCTCGGCGGACGGGGAGGCAGAGACGACGCTCGCGGTGACCGAGGCGAGCCCGCTCGCGACGAGCTCGTCGACCGCTGCGGCGACGTCTCCGGAGACGAGCCTCGCCAGATCCGAGATGGGGAGCGAGCGGCCCGCGAGGGCGACGCAGGTGAGGACCTCGCGCGTGACCGCGTCGAGCTCTTCGAACGCCGGCGTGGCGGCAGGGACGACCCGGCGAGCCTTCGCCCACCACGCCTCCAGCGAGCGGAGATCGACGGCGGGCAGATCGCTCTGCGCCTCTTCGGCGATCGCCGAGAGCCAGCGAAGCTTGTCGGTCGCGCCGAGCTCGGCGACGACGTCGAACACGCTGCTCGTGTCGGCGAACGCCGGCGGGACGCCGTCGGTGACGAAGACCAAGAGCAGCCGCGCGTTCTTCGCGAGCTCGGTCGCGACCGCGCGATCCCAGGTGCCGTCGGCGGGCAACGGCACGACGATCGCCGCGCGCTGCGCGCTGGCGGCCTCACCGATCGCGTCGGCGCACGCCGACGGCTCGAGCGGCACGGCCGGGAGCCCGAGGTGCATCGCGACCTCGCGGAAGAGGGGCGCGCCCGATCGGACCGCGGCGTCGACGGGAACGAAACCGCTCGTTCGCAGCCGGCGTGAAGCGTGGGCGACGAGCGGCGCGTGCACCTCGGAGGAGGCACGGACGACGACGACGCCCGCTTGCGCCGACACGATGCGCTCGTCGAAATCGACGAACGCTCGAGTGCTGGAAGCGGAGACCAGGGCGAGGGGGGCTGCGAGTGCCAAGCCGTCGAAACCTACTCGAAGAATTGCCCTGTTCAAGGCGACGGCCCCATTTCGATCGCTGCTCTCGAGACCTCGTCGAAAGAGGCCTGAAATCAGCTGGTTATGGCGGAGGATGAGGTCGAGCCAGCGTCCTTCGTGGTCCGGGAGGGAGGCTCGGGGAGCGAGCCCCCTTCGCGGCGCGCGAAGTTACTGCTCAACAAGGCAAGGAACGCTCCACCTTGAGGGTGGGCCGGCTGAGCTATGCAAATGTATGAAATTGCGTTGGTTCGGCTGGGGTAGCTCCGAGCCGGAGCGCGACCGTCAACGCACGCACACGCCTCGTGCGCTCATGGCGTCATTTTCGGGATCTGCGTGAATGTGTGCCTTGAGCCGCCTTCGGCGCCTCGCGAGTCGATTGACGCAGTGCGCGACGGAGCACCTCGCCGACCTCGGCGATCTGGTCCTCGGGGGCGTCGCCGATGCGCGCGGCGATCGGGAGCTGAGCGAGGCCGCTCGCGATGAAGAGCGGCAGCGCGCTCGGGAGGCGCTCGCCGAGGAGCTCGAGCTGGCGCTCGATGGCCCCGGCGTCCCCGCGGCGGACGGGGCCGGTGAACGCTTCCGGGAAACCGAGCGCCTCGACGTTCTCCGCGACGCTGCGGAGGAGCGGCCCGAGCATCTTCGGCGCCTCCGCGCGCGGGACGCCCGAGACGACGAGCAGCTCCACGCCGATCGCCGCCAGCGCTGCCGCTCCGTTGGCCACGAGGCCCGCCGCGGCGTGGTAGCCGACGGTGTCGAGCTTCGCGAACGTGCGCGGGGTCATGCCGAGCTTCTTGGCGACGGCGCGCGCGCGCTTCTCCGCGGCGGGCTCCCCCTTCACGTGGACGTGGCCGCGCGCGAGCGTCGGGAACGACGACGGCGACGCGAAGGCGATCATCGGGTGCATCTGCGCGATGCCGGCGCAGACGCCGCGGAGCGGCTCGAGGGCCTCGGCCGGGAGGGAGCCGGCGTTGTGGACGACCACCGCGTTGCGCGGCACGACGCCGGACGTCGCGAGGTCCGCCGCGACGGGAGCGAGCTGACGGTCGCGGAGCGCGAGGACGATGATCGACGCGTCGATGCGCGTCGTGGGGACGCCCTTGCGCGCCGGGCGGAGGGTCACCGGGGTGCCGCGCTTCCGGAGCGCGGCGGCGAGAGCGCGACCGACCTTGCCGGCGCCGAGGATGAAGACCTTCATCGTGGGCGCATCCTAGAGCACGACGCGTCCGGCTCCAGTCCTCTTTCGCGGAACGGCGCTCTGCGCTCCGGATCCGGAATCGCGCGCCGGATCAGGGCGCGGGCGAGGTCGCGTAGAGGCCGCGCGCGCGCGCGTACTCGATGACCGCCGGCGGCACGAGCTCGTCGAGACCTTGGAGATCGCCGCCTCCGGCGAGCCGCGCGCGGACCTCCGTGCTCGAGATGTCGGGCAGCACGGGCGGCGGCGCGTGCGGATAGTCGACGCCCACGCGGCCGAGGACGATCGGCGGCGCGAGCGCCGTGATGCGATCGAAGCCGTGCCACTTCGACGACTCCAGGAGGATGTCCGCGCCCACGACGAGTCGCAGCGGCTTGTCCGGATGAAGCGCGCGAAGGTGCTCGATCGTGCGGAGCGTGCGGCTCTCGCCGCCGAGCTCCTCCTCGACGCGTGAGACCTGGACGCGAGGGAGCCAGCCCATCGCGAGCTCGCACATCGCCACGCGATCGTCGTAGGGCGCGAGGGCCTTCGCGAACGGGTGCTTGAACGTCGGCACCACGAGGAGCCGCTCGACGTCGAAGCGCGCCAGCACGACCGCGAGCGCCAGCACGTGGGAGAGGTGCGGCGGGTTGAAGCTCCCGCCGAACACGCCGACGATCGGCGCCCCCGCGCTCGGCGCGCCGGTGGCACCCCGCGAGCCGCTGGCGTCCCGCGGCGCGCTCGCGCCTCGCGAGCCGCTGGCGTCCCGCGGCGCGCTCGCACCTCGCGAGCCGCTGGCGTCTCGCGGCGCGCTCGCGCCTCGCGAGCCGCGGCCGCTCAAGGCTCCTCGGCGTGAGACGCGGCGCTCGGCGTGCCGAGCGCCTCGCGGTGGGTCGGCTTCCCGGCCGCGTCGTAGATCGTCACGACGACCTCTTGCTGCTCGTCGTCGAGGACGGCGAGGCCCCCGCCGCGCGATCCGATCGGCCCGGGGGTGACGAACCAGCGCGCGCCGACGGCGCGGATCTGCGGGCCCTCGCTCTTGCCGTAGAGGAGGATGTTCGCCGCGACGATGTCCTCCTCCTCGAGCTGCGACTTGTCGTAAACGAGCACGGCGACGCGATCGCCGACCATCTCGATCGTCCGCGCGACCTGCTCGGGCAGGGCCTCGAGCGCCTTCAGTCGGAGGCGGGCGCGCTCGGTGGCGACGAAGCGATCGATCGTTTGCGGTGTCCCCTTCAGCGCGACGGTCGCCGCGCGCGCCCACGCACCCTCGTCGCTCGGATCGTCCCCGACGAGCTTCCGAGCCCACGCCGCCACCGCGCGATCGAGCGCGCCGTCGTTGCCGATGTAGATCGCGCGGTGGACGCGGACTCCGTTCAACAGGAACTCGGCGGCGCGTCCGAGCGCGCCGACATCTCCACCGGCTGGACCGAGCAGACCGAGCCGCATCGCGTTGCCGACAGTGTCCCGACGCGCGGATCGAAAGTAAAGCGCCGTCCTCCGCCTCGCTCGAGCGCATGCGGCTCGGGCGCGCCTCCCGGTGACGGATCGTCTCGCGCGTGGCCATGGCGCTGGAGCGACGCCCACGCTGTCGGCATGGGCGCGCATGCGGTAGTCTCCACGCGTCAGCTCGAGGAGGGCGATGATCTCGAGGAGGGCGATGATCTCGAGGAGGGCCGCGGCGGCGCTGATGATCGCGGGCGTGCTCGCGGCGTGCTCGAACGTCCCCGAGGTGCGGCCGTCGTGCGTCGAGACGGGCTGCGGTCCGCATGGCAAGTGCTCGATCACGGGCCCGGAGCCGGTGTGCGAGTGCGAGCTCGGGTACGCGGGCCCGACGTGCGCCGTGTGCGCTCCCGGCTTCCAGGACGACGACGGGAACGGGTTCTGTTCGGGGGCGTGCGCGGACGTGACGTGCGGTCCGCACGAGCGCTGCAGCGCGCAGTCGGGGCGTCCCGTCTGCGGGTGCGTGGTCGGCTACTCGCGCCCCGAGGAAGGCGGGCGCTGCGTCTTCACGGGCGGGCCGGTCGATCCGTCGTTCACCGACCCGCAGCCGGACGGCTGGGTGACGAGCGGGGGCGCGACGATCGAGCGCGGGAACCCGCCCGACGTTCGCGGCGGCGACGGCTGGGCGCGCATGAACGGGGCGGCCGAGGTGTCCCAGTCGTTCGAGATGCCGACCTTCGCGGACGCCGAGCCGCTGGCCGTCGAGATCGAGCTCGCGTGCTCGCGGGTCGGCGCTTGCGATAGCGTCGACAGCGGCTTCGCGCTCGCGTTCGACGGTCGTCTGCTCGAGCGCCCCCTGCCGCTCGGCGTTACGCCGGATCCGCAGACGGTCCGAGCCTGCCTCGGGGAAGCGGCCTTCGGGAGGCGTCTCCAGTTCGGGCTTCGCACGTTCCCCGCGGGCGAGCTCGTCAGGCCCCGGTTCGCGGACGCGTTCTTCGGGCGCGTGCAGTTCGTCCCGTCGCCCGAGTGCGCCGCTCCCGGGACGGTGAAGAACGGCGACTTCGAGGCGGGCGCCTGGGAGCACGGGCCCGGTGTGGTCTACGTCGAAGAGAGCGGGACGCGCTCGGCGCACCTCACCGCCGTGTGCAACGTGATGGAGGCGGAGATCCGCACGGCGATCTCCGTGCCGACCGCCGACTCGCTCCCTCGCCCAGCGCTGGCGTTCTCGCTCGACGGCGCGCGGTCCGTCGAGGTGGGCGTGCGGATCGACGGACGGCTCGTCGGTCTGGTGCCGGCGTCGGGCGCCGAGGGGAAGGCCGTCGTTTGCCTCCCGGAATGGACCCGCGGCCACACCTTCGACATGGCGGTCAGCGTCGAGTCGCCCGGGGCTTGTACCGCGGGGACGTCGGGGACCGCGCGCGTGGACGACTTCGTCGTGATCTCGGACCCGTCGTGCGTCGACGAGACGGTGCCCAACGGCGGCTTCGAGCGAGCCGGCGTCGTGACGTGGACGGGCCGAGCGCTCGGCGGCCGGCGCGTCGTGACGGACCCGGCCGCCGCGCGCTCCGGAGCGGCCTATCTGGAGGTCCGCGCGGACGCGCGGCTAGCGACCGGCACGGCGCCCCTCCGCGCGCCCGACGCGGTGGGCGGCGCCGCGCTGAAGCTGTGGTACCGGCTCCCCGGCACGGCGGTCGCCTCGGTCGGTGCGGACGTGGCTCCCACGCCCAGGAGCGCGGTGCCGCTGCCGCCGTCCCCGGTGTGGCGCCCCTGGCGCGTGTGCCTCGGCCGTCACGCGTGGGGGCGCCGCATCGAGACCGCGATCGCCGTCGAGCCGGCGCCCTCCCACGGCGAAGGGCCTCCGAGCGCGCTCGATGTCGACGATCTCGAGATCGCGCCCGATCCGTCGTGTCCGCTCGAGTGAGCCGCGGGTGACTTTGCGAGAGCCGCGCCGATCCACGCCGCGTCCCACCGTCGAGGGTGACCAGCCGCGGCGCGTCGCCTCGCGTGGCCTCCCGTGGGCTCGCGTGCTTGACTCTGCCCGGCCATGAAGTGGCTCGCCGCAGCGCTGACCGTCGCCGGTGCCGTCGTGGCGTGCTCGAACATCCCCGGCGACGGCCCGTCGTGCCTCGAGACAATGTGCAGTATGCATGGATCCTGCTCGGTCGCCGGGCCGCGACCGGTCTGCATCTGCGAGCCAGGATACGGCGGGCCGGAGTGCGCGGACTGCGCTCCCGGCTTTCAGGACAACGACGGCAACGGGTTCTGCGCGCCCGCGTGCCGCGAGATGAGCTGCGGACCGCACGAGCGCTGCAGCGACGCCTCGGGGCGCGCGGTGTGCGCGTGCGTCGTCGGGTACTCGCGGATGCCTGGCGGGGGGTGCTTCTTCACGGGCGGTCCCGTCGATCCCGATTTCAGCCGTCCGGAGCTCGACGCCTGGCGCGCGCGCGGCCGGGCGCGCCTCGACCCGACGACCGCGGTCGGCAGCCGGCGCGGCTGGGCGCGCTTCGGCGGCTTCGGCGAGGTGGCTCAGACGTTCGAGATGCCGGCGTACGCCGACGCGGAGCCGCTGGCGCTGGAGCTCGAGCTCGACTGCCTCCGCGGCGGCGCCTGCGCGAACACGCGCCGATGGCTGTCGATCGTGTTCGACGGGTGGCTGGCCGACCAGGCCTTCTTCTCGCAGGGCGGGCAGGCCATCGTTCGGAGGATCTGCCTCGGCGAGCGCGCGTTCGGGCGCGTGCTCACCTTCGGTTTCCGCGCCTATCCGGCTGGGCCGCCGGCGGGCGACCGAGAGGACGCCCTCATCGGTCGTGCGCGGTTCGTCCCGTCCCGGCGATGCCCCGAGCCGGGGACCGTGAGGTACGGCGACTTCGAGGAGGGCGCCTGGGACGCCGACGATTGGGAGAGCGCCGGCGTGGTCGAGGAGGACGGGACACGCATAGGGCGCCTCGTGCAGACGTGCACCCCACGACAGCCGGCCGTGATGACGACCTCGATGTCCGTCCCGGAGGCGCTGACGCAGCCCGCGCTCGCCTTCTCGCTGCAGGGGACGCCGAACGAGCTCGCCTACGTGGAGGTCGACGGAGCGCGCCTCGGTCAAGTGCGCGGGACGGGCGCGTGGGAGGACGTGGTGCTGTGCCTGCCGCGCTCGTCGTCGGGGCTCGCGCTCCGCCTCGGCGTCGAAGCCGCGGCCGCGTGCGCGCCGCCGGAGCGCAACGTCGTTCAGGTCGACGACTTCGTGCTTCGGTCCGATCCGTCGTGTGGGGGCGAGAGCGTCAGCGACAGCGGGTTCGAGGGTCGCGGTCCCGCCTCGCCCTGGTACGGCACGCCTTACCGCGTGGCCGTGGTCACGGAGCCGCTCTCCGCCCACTCCGGCTCCTCGTTCCTCCGCCTCGAGCCGCGTTGCCACCCGCGCGAGGAGGCGAGCTGGGGGTCGACCATGCTTCAGGTCCCGAGCCGCCCCGCCGGCGCGACCGGCGGGGCGGCGCTCAAGCTCTGGTACCGCCTCGCAGCGCCGGCGATCGTCGACGTGACCGCCGGCGAGGTCGGCGCGAGCGGGAGGCGCCGTCTTCCCATGGCCACGGCGTGGACGGAGGCCGTGTTCTGTCTCCCGAGCCACTCGTGGGGGCGTCAGACCGGAATCCAGATCGACGTCGCGCCCGTCGCGGCGCGGAACGGCGGCTGCGCGCCGGCGTACCTCGACCTCGACGATCTGTCGATCGCGCCGGATCCGTCCTGCCCGCTCGATTGAGCTCGTCCGGTCACGAGCCGAGCGCCTGCTTCATCACGGCGCGGCGGCGAGCGCGCGGCGGGTGCTGCGCGATCGCCCGTCGTAGCTCGAGCTCATCCGGCGGGTGAGTCACCGCTCGTGCTCGACGCCGGGATGGAAGTAGAGTGGCGCCGCCTCGGACGCTCCATCCGATCGTCAGGCGCTCACCATGCCATCTTCCCGCACCCGGCCGCTCGCGAACCCCGTCACGTTCACGCTCGACGGCGAGAAGCTCCAGGCGGAGCGCGGCGAGCCGCTCGCCGCCGCGCTCGTCGCCGCGGGGAAGTCGACCATCGCGCGGAGCCCCAAGTTCCATCGCCCCCGCGGCCCGGCCTGCATGCGCGGCGCCTGCGACGGGTGCCTCGCTCGCGTGGACGACGCGCCCAACGTCATGACGTGCCTCGTCCCGGCCGAGGACGGCGTCGCCGTCGTCACGCAGAACCGCCTCGGTCCGCGCGACGCCGATCTGCTGCGCATGACCGACTGGTTCTTTCCCGACGGGATGAACCACCACGAGCTGTTCGCCGGCGTGCCCGGGATCCAGACCATCATGCAGGGCTTCGCGCGCCGGGTCGCCGGGCTCGGCAAGCTCCCGCTCGAGCCCACGGCGCCTCGCCCGGCCTCGCGGCGGCCGGCCGACGTCGTCGTCGTGGGCGCCGGTCCGGCGGGGATGGCCGTGGCCGCGCGCCTCGCGCGCGCGAGCCGCGTCGTCGAGGTGCTCGACGATCAGCTCGCGCCTGGCGGCGGCCTCACGGCGCTCGCGCCCGAGGACGCGGCCGCGTTCGAGCCGATCGCGGCGGCGTTCGCGTCGGGCGTCGCCTCGGGCGCGATCCGCATGCGCTCGCGCACGACCGCCGGGGCCGTGTACGGCCGTGACCTGCTCGTCGCGGGCGAGGAGGGCGCCGAGATCGTGGAGCCGCGCGCCCTCGTCCTCGCGTGCGGCGCCCACGACGGCGCGCTGGCCTTCGAGGGCAACGACGTCCCCAACGTGATGAGCGCGCGCGCCGCCGGTTGGCTCCTCTCGCGCGGCGTCCTCGTCGGCGCGCGGATCGCCGTCGTCGTCCCCGACGGCGGCGGGCCGTTCGGGGAGTCGTTCGCGCGCGCGGTCCGCGCGGCGTCCGCGCGCGCCGAGGTCACCGTGCTCCACGGTGAGCCGCTCGCCGTCCGCGGGAGCGGCCGCGCGAAGGGCGTGCGCGTCCGCGTCGCGACGAAGGAGCGCGACGTCGACGCCGACGCGATCCTCGTCGACGCCGCGCGCGCGCCGGCGTTCGAGCTCTGCCAGCAGGCCGGCGCGTCGCTCGCCCACGCGCCGCGCGGGTTCGTCGTGCGCACCGACGACGGTCGCATCGCGGACGGCGTTTGGGCCACCGGCGAGGTCTGCGGCCTGCCGTTCGATCCGCACGCGCTGGACGCCCACGCCGCGCTCGTCGCGGCGCAGATCGCGTCCTGAGCGCGCCGCGGGCGGAAGGTGGGTTGCCCCCGGGCGGAAGTGCGCAGAGACTTCGTGGGTGCGCTCCCGATCGCGTGGCCTCGTCCTCGCTCGCATCACTTGCGTCATCGTCCTCGCGTCGACGAGCGCGCAGGCGGACGACGAGCCCGCCGCCGCCCCGCGCGCGGCTCCGGAGGCGTACGGCTCCGAGCCTGCCCCTCCGCACGCAGCGCCGCCGCCGTACCGGTACGAGCCGCTCCCGAAGCCGCCGCCGTTCGGACGACGCGGCTTCCAGATGGCGGTCCGGAGCGGGCTGTCGTTCCCGATCGGCGCGTTCCGGGATCGCGGCGACGCCGTGGTCGGCGGCCGCCCCGAGGCGAAGCACCTCGTCGGACCGCAGATCCCGCTCACGCTCGATCTGGGCGCGAAGGTGACGAAGTGGCTCTTCGTCGGCGGCTACGTCTCGTTCGCCGCCGGCCTCGCCGCCGGAGAGCTGTCGTCGGCGTGCGACGATCTCCGGCTCGACTGCCGCTCGCTGACCTTCCGCGTCGGCGCCCAGGTCGCCTACGCGATCGCTCCGGACGACTTCGCGAACCCCTGGATCGGCTACGGGCTCGGCTACTCCTCCGTCACGGTCGGCGACGACGGCGCCGACGTCACCTACCGCGGCTTCGACTTCGGTCACTTCATGGCCGGGCTCGATCTGCGCCTCTCGAGGACGTTCGGGATCGGTCCGTTCGTCGACTTCACCGTCGGCAAGTACGCCTCGCGTACGATCGAGACGCCGGCGGCCAGGATCGCGGCGGACATCTCCGGACGCTCGTTTCACTACTGGCTGACCGTCGGCCCGAGGCTGACGATCCTGCCGTGATCGCCTGCGGTCGCGAGTTTTCGCGACGCGGGTCTCGAGAATTCGTCTCCTCGCGAAAAACGGTGACGCCCCGGCGTCTGGCGCGGGCAGAACCGGGGGCGACCGGATCGAGCGGCGCTGGCACCCGCGATGCAGAGCAGGACGGATCGCCGCTAGCCCGGGGCGAGCGATAAGGTGGCTTTGCCGTGAGCGAACACTCGATCGACGCAGCGACGCTGAAGGGACGCATCGAAGAGCTGGAGCGGGAGAACGCGCGCCTGCGTCGAGGTGTCTTCGAGCCGAGCGAGCCGACCATCGTGAAGGTGCCGCCGGAGGTGGCGCCGCTCTTCGACCGATCCGCGGCGACGATGCGGGACGTGTTCGGTCGCGCCGAGATCGATCCGGCGCGCGCGCTCGTCGCGATCGACGGCGAGCGCTACATCCTGATCCGGGCCTCGGCGTTCTCGATCGACTTCCTCGACACGCTCGTCAACCTGTACGCCGACCGTGGTGAGCGCGAGGCGCTCGCGATCGCGCGCGGGTTCCTCTTCGACATCGCGCACACGATCGGCTTCCACGACGCGCGGCAGATGCACGAGAAGCTCGGCTCGCGCGAGGCCGTCGAGAAGCTCACCGGCGGTCCGATCCACTTCGCATACACGGGCTGGGCGCAGGTCGCGATCGACCCGCGGAGCAACCCGGTGCCGGGAGACGACTTCCTCCTCGTCTACGAGCACCCGTATTCGTTCGAGGCCGCGAGCTTCCTGCGCGCCGGGCGGAGGTCCGAGGGGCCCGCCTGCATCATGAACAGCGGCTACTCGTCGGGGTGGTGCCAGGCGAGCTTCGACGTCGAGCTGACCGCGCTCGAGGTCAAGTGCAGGGCGCGCGGCGACGACGGTTGCTTCTTCGTGATGGCCAAGCCGGATCGCGTCGTAGCGGCCGCGCGCGAGCTCTTCGGGATCGACGCGGGCACGATGCGCGAGCACGGCTTCGACGTGCCGACCTATTTCGAGCGCAAGCGCGCGGAGGAGGAGGTCCGAGAGTCGCTTCGACGGCTCGAGGAGGCCCAGGAGGAGCTCGTCCGCAAGGAGCGGCTCGCGACCGTCGGGCTGCTCGTCTCCGGCGTCGCGCACGAGGTCAACACCCCGCTGGGCGTGGCGGTCACCGCCACCGGCGTCGCGCAGGACGAGGTGGAGGCGCTACAGCGGCGGTTCGAAGCCGGCGCGCTCACGAAGGGCGACGTGCGGAGCTTCCTCGATCGCGCGGGACAGGCGCTGTCGCTCGTCGAGACGAACCTCGGGCGGGCCGCCTACCAGATCACGAAGTTCAAGCGCGCGTCGGTCGATCACGTGTCCCAGGAGGAGCGGCGCGTCGACCTCGCGGCCTACGTGCGCGAGACGCTCGCGAGCCTCGGGCCGCTCGCGCGGAAGGCCGGGCTCGTCGTGTCGTTCGGCAGCGAAGGGGAGCTCGACTGCGTCTCCTTCCCCGGCGCGATCTCGCAGATCGTGACGAACTTCGTCACGAACACCGTGATGCACGCCGCGCCGACCCGCGCGGAGCCGAGCGCGAACGCGTCGAAGCTCCACGTCGACGTCCACCTGGCGCGCCTCCCGGACGGGCGGGTCTCGCTGCGCTACAGCGACGACGGCCGCGGGATGACGAGCGAGGTCAAGGCGCAGGCGTTCCAGCCGTTCTTCACGACCGGCCGCGCGGACGGCGGGTCCGGGCTCGGTCTGCACATCGTGCACTCGCTCGTCGCCGACGTCCTCGGCGGTCGGATCGAGCTCGACACGTCTCCCGGCGAGGGCGCGACGTTCGTGGTCACGTTCCCCGTCGCGCGGTGACGGACGCTCGGGACCCGCGCGCGCCGCCGGCCGATCACGACTTGCGCGCGATGCCGAAGCTCCGGAGCTGATAGGTCAGCGTCGACGGCTTCATCCCCAGGAGCTCCGCGGCGCCCCCGTCTCCGGCGATCTTGCCGGCGGCCTTCTCGAGCGCGGCCACGAGGTTCTGCTTCTCGAGCTCGCGCATCTCGTCGACGGTGTAGAACCCGCGCGGAGGCATCGTCATCGCGCGCAGCGGCGCGTCCGCGCGCGCGCTCGCGCGCGGCGGAGGCTCGAGCGCCTCGGCGGCCGCGAGCTCCGGGAGCGCGGCGTCGAGCCGGAGGACGCCGTCCGGCGAGAGGATGAGCGCGCGCTCGGCGACGTTCTCGAGCTCGCGCACGTTGCCCGGCCACGTGTAGGTCTCGAGCATCCGCGCGGCGTCGCGCGAGATCGGGACGAACGGCCGCCCGTGCCGCCGGCACGTCTTCGCGACGAAGTGCTCGAAGAGCGGGACGATGTCCGCCGCGCGCTCGCGGAGCGGCAGGATCTGCAGCGGGAAGACGCTGAGCCGGTAGTAGAGGTCCGCCCGAAACGTCCCCGCCGCCACGGCCGCCTTGAGGTCGCGGTTCGTCGCCGCGACCACGCGCACGTCGATCTTCTGCGATCGCGTGTCGCCGACGCGCTCGACCTCACGCTCCTGCAGCGCGCGGAGAAGCTTGCCCTGCAGCTCGAGCGGGATCTCGCCGATCTCGTCGAGGAAGAGGGTCCCCGCGTCGGCGAGCTGGAAGCGCCCCACGCGATCGCGGTGCGCGCCCGTGAAGGCGCCGCGCACGTGGCCGAAGAACTCGCTCTCGAACAGCTCGCGCGGGACGCTCGCGCAGTTGACCTTCACGAGCGGCCCGGCGGCCCGGGCGCTCTTCTCGTGAATCGCGCGGGCGACGAGCTCCTTGCCCACGCCCGACTCGCCCAGGACGAGCACCGTCGCGTCGGTCCGCGCGACGGCCTCGATCTGCGCCCGAACTCGCTCGAAGCCGGCGCTCGACCCGACGAGGTCGCCGCCGCCCTCGGCCTCCTTGACCTCTTCGCGCAGGTAGTCGCGCTCACGCTCGAGGGCGGCCTTCAGGACCTTGATCTCCTCGTACGCCGCCTTCTGCTCGACGTAGAGCTGCTCGAGCTCCGCGCGCTGCGTCTCCACGGCCTGGAGCTGCTCGAACGTCCGGAGCGCTGCGATCACCGTGGTGAGCAGGCGGGTCGACGTCAGCTCCGTCTTCGTGCGGTAGTCGCTGATGTCGAAGTGGCGGATGACGGTCGCCTCGGGCGCCTGACCCGGCTGGCCGGTGCGGAGGACGACGCGGACGTGGCCGTAGCCGAGCTCGTCGCGAATGTACCGCACGAGCGACAGCCCCGCGTCGTCCGTCTCCATCACGACGTCGAGCAAGACGAGCGCGATGTCGGGGTTGTCGGCGAGCAGCTTCTTCGCGACCTCGGCCGAGCGGGCGCTCAAGAACGAGAGGCCGCGCTCGGAGAACGAGACGCTCTGCAGCGCGAGGAGCGTGACGTCGTGGACCTCCTGCTCGTCGTCGACGATGGCGATCTTCCAAGGCCGGGTGCTCGACGGGGGCCCGTCGTGCGCGCGCGGGGGGGCGCTCGTGTCGTCGACGAATGGCGATTCGTCATCATCCGCCAGGGACATCCCTCGACTCCTCCCGCTCACGTACGAGGCCAGCGCCCGCGGCGGAGCATACTCGAAGCGATGGTCGACTTCGACTACCCAAGCGCGAGGGGAGGGGGTCGCAGGATCTCGCCGCGGCTGCGGCCGGTCGGAAGCGCGCTTCATGCTCTCACTCGGCGAGCGCGTCGGGGCCGGCGCGCGGCGCGCTCCCCCGACGCGGCGCCGCGGGAGTGGGCGTCGAGCTCGGCGAGGAGCTCGAGCGTGGAGACCGTGTGCGGGTGCGTCCTGCCGAACGTGCCCTCGAAGACGCGTCTCGCGTGGACGCAGTGAGGGCGCGCCTCTCCGGTGCGTCCGAGCGTCGTGAGCAGCGCCGCGAGGTTGTAGCGCGCGAGCGCGGTGTCCGGGTGATCCCGCCCGATGGATCGGGCGAAGAGCTCCGTCGCGCGTCGATAGCGCGCCTCGGCCGACCGCAGGCGTCCGGAGGACGCGTCGAGCGCCGCGAGGTTGTGCGTGTTCATCGCGACCTCGTAGTGGTGGTCGCCGTACACGCGGAGGAAGACCCGATGGGCTCGCGTGTAGAGTGCACGTGCTTCGCGTCGTCGACCGAGCTCGGCGAGGATCGCGGCGTACGCCGCCGCGTCGGCCGCGACGAGCGGGCTCGAGCGTCCGAGCGCCGCCTCGCGGATCGCGAGCGACCGCGCCGCGTGGGCGGCTGCGCTCCGGAAGCGCCCGCGGTGATGCTCGATGCCGCCCAGGTTGTGGTGAATCGACGCGAGCTCGGGGTGCGACGGTCCGAGCTTGCGCCGGAGGATCGCGAGCGAGCGACGGTAGGCCGACAGCCCGTCCTCGTACCGGCTCGTGTACTTGCAGAGGATGCCGACGTGGTTGAGCGCGAGCGCGAGCTCGACGCTGTCTCCGCCGAAGCGCCTCTCCGCGTCGCGGACGGCGTGGAGGAGCAGCGGGCGGGCGCGGCGGAAGTCGCCGGCCTCGCGGAGCGCGGCGCCGAGCTGCTGGCGCGCGAACAGGCGCAGCATCGACAGCTCGGGCGCTCTCCCGCGGAGCGGCCCGAGGATCTCCCAGGCGCGTCGGGCCGCCTCGACCGCTGCCGGACGCTCCCCGCGATCGACGAGGATGCGTGACAACGTGATGGAGAGGTTCGCGACGTCGGGCGAGCGCGCGCCGCCCTGGAGCTCGAAGATGGCGAGCGCTCTCCGGCAAGCGCGCTCCGCGCGCCGGTGGTCGCCGGCGTTCGAGGCCTCGTCGGCGGCGTCGTGGAGGCGGTTCGCCTTCGCGACCTGTCGTCTCTCGACGGCGCTCTCGTACGCCGCCGACGGGGCCGTGGTCATCGTTCGCCGCCTGCTACGGGCGCGCGACGGCCTGGTTGTGGTTCAGCCGCATGCCGCCGGCCTTGACGCCGGAGCGAATGGGGAGGCCCTTGGCCTGGTTGTGATTCAGCACGGGCCCACCGGCCTTGGTGCCGGAGCGGACGCGGACGCCCTTCGCCTGATTGTGCTGGAGGACCGGTCCGCCGGCCTTGACGCCGGAGCGGACGGGGAGGCGCTTGGTCTGGTTGTGCTGGAGCACCGGCCCGCCGGCCTTCGTGCCGCTGCGCACGACGACGCCTGCCCGCTTCGCCGTCGCGGCGTCGGTGTCCTGGCCCTGCGCGGTCGTCTTCTTCGTGTCGTCCTTGGTCATGTCGTCCCCTGAAGTGCCGAATGGGTTGGAAGGAGCGCCGAATGGCTCTCCGACGGAGCGACGAGCAGGCGACGTGCCACGGACGTCGTCCGTGTTTTTCCGCGTGAACTGCGATCCGAGCGGGCGGAGCGCTCGCGAGAAACGAAAAGTTGAGAGTCATCCTCGCGAATTCTCGAGCTTGCTCGGCGGGCGCGTGCGCGCGCCGGTGGGAGATCCCGCGGATCCCTGGCGCGCCGCGCGGCCGCTGGCGTGGCCTGCCCGTTGCTGTACGCGCGACGGTGTCCGCACCGTTCGCTCGATCCATGCGCGCGCTCTCGGCCGATCGAGCGCGCTCGCCTCGTCTCGCGATCGCGTTCGCGCTCGTCCTCTTCGGCGGCTGGCTCGCCTGGTTCGTCGGCGCGAGGGTGAGCGTCTACGAGGTGAGCGACGCCTCACGGCTCGAGACCGAGCGGAGGGCGCACTCGGTCGACGCGCCCGCGTCGGGGCGGCTCAGGACCTTCGACCTCGCGCTGAACCAGTCGATCGCCGAGGGCGACGTCCTCGCCGTGCTCGACTCCGAGGCGGAGGAGCGGCGCCTGAACGAGGAGCGCACGCGCCTCGCCACGCTGTCGCCGGAGATCGACGCGCTCGCGCGTGTCCTCTCGGCCCACGAGAAGGCGCTCGCGGCCGACCGCGCCGCCACCGGCGTCGCCGTCGAGGGTTGGAGAGCGAAGCACGACGAGGCGGAGACCAGCGCGCGCCTCGCGAGCGAGGAGGCGCAGCGGGCGAAGTTGCTCCAGGAGCGCGGCGCGATCTCGGAGGCGGAGGCGAAGCGGTCGTCCGCGCGCGCCGACGAGACGCGCGCGGCGGCGCGGGCGCGAGCGCTCGAGGTCGATCTCGAGGGGCGCGCGCTGCGGACCCGCGAGAGCCAGGGCGTCGCGCGGATCGAGGATCTCCGCCGCGAGCTCGCGACGCTCGAGGGCCGGCGCGCCACGTCGCGGGCGATCATCGCCGAGCTCGAGCACGAGATCGAGCGCCGGACGATCCGCGCGCCCGCCTCTGGACGTGTCGAAGACGTCGCCGCGCGCACCGCGGGGGCCTGGGTGAAGGAGGGGGAGAAGCTCGGCGTGATCGTGCCGGACGGTCCTCTACGCGTCGTCGCGGAGTTTCCTCCGCGCACCTCGATCGGGCGCGTCCGCGCGGGCCAGCCGGCGCGCGTCCGGCTCGACGGCTTCCCCTGGACGCAATATGGCGCGCTCGGCGCGCGCGTCGTGTCGGTCGCGAGCGAGCCGCGGCAGGGCCACGTACGGATCGAGCTCGACGTGACGACCGCGCCGTCGGACCGGATCCCGCTCCAGCACGGGATGACCGGCTCGACCGAGATCGAGGTCGACGCCGTGTCGCCTGCCACCCTCGTCCTTCGGAGGACGGGGCAGCTCCTCGAGCGTCCGCGAACGGCGGAGGCGCAGCCCACCCGGACCAGCGGCGGTGCGTCGTGATCGCGCGAGGGGGCCGGCGGCGCTGGCTCGTGCCCGAGGTCGTGCAGACGTCGGCGATGGACTGCGGGCCCGCGTCGCTCAAGGCGTTGCTCGAGGGGCACGGGATCTCCGTCAGCTACGGCCGCCTGCGCGAGGCCTGTCAGACCGACATCGACGGGACCTCGATCGACACGCTCGAGGACGTCGCCGGTCGGCTCGGGCTCGAGGTCGAGCAGTCCCTGCTGCCGGTCGACCACCTGTTCCTCCGCGGCTCCGGGGCTCTCCCGGCGCTGCTCGTCGTGCGCCTCCCGAGCGGCCTCACGCACTTCTCGGTCGCGTGGCAGAGGCACGGGCACCTCGTGCAGGTCATGGACCCCGCGAGCGGCCGGCGATGGATGCACGTGAGGCGCTTCATCGAAGCGGTCCACCTCCACACCGCGGAGCTCGAGCCCGATGTCGTCGCGGAGTGGCTCGCGTCGGACGAGCTCCGCGGCGCGCTCCGCGAGCGGATGGCGCGGCTCGGCGCGGCGGGCGGCTCGGGGCTCGGAGAGATCGCGCGCGCGGGCGACTGGCGCGCGATCGCCGTGCTCGACGCGTCGGTGCGCATGGTCCAGTCGATCGTCGACGGCGGCGGCCTCCGCCGAGGAGCGGAGGCGGTCGCCGCGTTGCGGGCGATCCACGAGGAGGCGTGCGCGAGCCCGGCGGCGATCCCCGAGCGCTTCTGGACGGTGCTCCCGAGCGGGCTGCGCGGGGGCGCGGAGGCCATCGCGATCCGCGGCGCGGTGATGCTCACCGTTCGCCGCGTTCGCGAGGGCGCGGCCGACGGCGAGCTCTCTCCCGAGCTCGCGCTCGCGCTCGCCGAGCCGAAGCCTCGGCCGGGGCGCGAGCTCCTCCGGATGCTCCGCGAGGACGGCGCGATCGGGCCGGCGGTCCTCGGGCTCGGCCTCGTCGCGGCGGCGAGCATCGCGATCGTGCAGGCCCTCTTGCTGCGCGCGCTCCTCGAGGTCGGGCGCGATCTCGGACCGCTCGAGCAGCGGCTCGCGGCCGTCGCGGCGCTGCTCGTCCTGATGCTCGTCGCGCTCGGCCTGGAGCTGCCCATCGCCTCGGGGGTCCTCGGGCTCGGACGCAGGCTCGAGGCGCGGTTCCGGCTCGCCTTCCTCGCGAAGCTGCCGCGCCTCGAGGACCGCTACTTCGCGAGCCGCCCGACCGCCGACATGGCCGAGCGGAGCCACGTCGTCCACGCGCTCCGTGACCTGCCCGTGATGGCGGCGCAGGTGGTTCGCTGCGCGCTCGAGCTCGCGGTCACGGCGTGCGCGGTCGCGCTGCTCGATCCGCGGAGCGCCGGGTTCGCGCTCGCGCTCGCGGCGGCCGCGGTGGCGATCCCGCTCGCCGCGCAACCCGTCCTCGTGGAGCGCGAGCTGCGCGCGCGCACGCACGTCGGAGCGATCTCGCGGTTTTACCTGGATGCGATGCTCGCCTCGGTCCCGATCCGCGCCCACGGCGCCGAGCGCTCGGTCCGCCGGGAGCACGAGTCGCTCGTGCTCGAGTGGACGCGGGCGGCGCGTGGCCTCGTCTCGGCCGTCGTCGGCGTCGAGGGCGCTCGAGCGGCGGTGATGCTCGGCTTGACGATCGCGCTCGTCTTCTCGTACCTGGCCCGCGCGTTCGAGCCCGCCAGCGCGCTCTTGCTCGTCTACTGGACGCTGAGCCTGCCGGTCCTCGGGGAAGAGCTCGCGCGCCTCGTCCGGCAGTATCCCGCGCGCCGCAACCTGACGCTCCGCTTGCTCGAGCCGCTCGGCGCGCGCGAGGCGCCGTCCTCGTCGGGGGGCGACGCTCCGGACGATCGCGCCGTCCGCGCTCGAGGCGTCGCGATCTCGTTCGAGGACGTCGGTCTCGTGGCCTCCGGCCACACGATCCTCGAGGGGATCTCCGTCGCTCTCCGCCCGGGCGAGCACGTCGCGGTCGTGGGCGCTTCGGGGGCTGGCAAGTCCAGCCTCGCGGCGGCGCTGCTCGGCTGGCACCGGGCTTCGTCGGGACGGATCGTCGTCGACGGCGCGCCGATCGAAGACGTGCTCGACCGGCTGCGAGGGGAGACCGCGTGGATCGAGCCGAGCGTGCTCCTCTTCAACGCGTCGCTCCTCGACAACCTCCGCTACGGAGCCGACGAGACGGCCTCGCGCGCGGACGTGCTCGACGCGGCCGACCTCCACGGCGTCGTCGCGAGCCTCCCCGAGGGGCTCCAGACGGCGCTCGGTGAAGGAGGCGCGCTCGTGAGCGGCGGGGAAGGGCAGCGTGTGCGCCTCGGGCGCGCCTTCGGACGAAAGGACGCGCGGCTCGTGATCATGGACGAGCCGTTTCGCGGGCTCGACCGTGGGACGCGGCGGCGCCTCCTCGCGGCGGCTCGGTCGTGGTTCGAGGGCGCGACCTTGATCGCGATCACGCACGACGTCGGCGACACGCGGGACTTCGAGCGCGTTCTCGTGCTCGACGGCGGTCGTCTCGTCGAGGACGACGTCCCGGGGGAGCTCGCCGCGCGACGAGGCTCGCTGTACGAGGCGCTGCTCGACGCCGAGCGATCGGTGCACGAGGAGCTCTGGTCGGGCGACGTCTTCCGCGCGCTCCGCCTCGATCGGGGCCGGCTCCAAACGCGCGGGCGGACGCCGGAGCAGGGCGACGGCGCGGATCTTCGCGAGGTGGCGCAGTGACCGCCCCCGCCGCGGCGCGAAGCGAAGGGCTCGCGTCGCTCGCCTGGCCGGCGTCGCGCGCCGCCGAGGCGGTCGCCGCGCTCGCCGCGACGGCCGGCCTGGCGGTGCGGCGAGGTGTTCTCCCCGCGCCTCCAGACGGCGCGTGCGCCTCGCCCGACGGCGTCGCGCTCTGGATCGAGCACGCGAGCGCCCACGTCGGGATCGACGCGGAGCCGGTGGGGGCGTTCTATCCGGATCTCGAGGCGCTCGCGCGCGGCGCGCCGCCGGCGCTGCTGGCGCTGGGGCCCGATCTCCTGCTCGCGGTCGCCGCGGTCGACCGCTCGACGGCGCGCGTGATCGCGCCCGACGGAGCGGCCCATGCCGTTCCTTTCGCCGATCTCTGGGCTCGCCTGGTGTCCGGCATCCCCGACGCCGACGATGCCGGGCTCGACGAGCTCCTCACGCGCGCGAGGGTGCCGGGACGCCGCCGGGCGCGCGCCCGCGAGAGCCTCCGGCGGACGCGCCTGTCCGCCCAGTGGGTCGAGGGGTGGTGGATGTTGCGACCGCGCCCGTCGGCGGCGCTCCGCGAGCACGCTGCGCACGGGCGGCTCGGGCGGCGGCTCGTCGCGATCGTCGCCGCGCACGCGCTGCTCTCGGGTCTCGGCCTGGTCGGGTGGTGGCTCATCGGCGCGGGCGCGCTCGACGGGCGGCTGGATCGCGGCTGGCTCGTCGCGTGGGCGCTGCTCCTCGTCACGCAGGTCGCGACGCACGTGCTCGTGAGCCGCGCGGAGTCGCTCCTCGCCGTCGACGTCGGCGGGCTCCTCAAGCAGCGCCTGCTCGCCGGCGCGCTCGCGCTCTCGCCGGAGCGCGTGCGCAGGCGAGGCGCCGGCCAGCTCCTCGGGACGGTGCTCGAGTCCGAGGCGATCGAGGAGCTGGCGCTCTCGGGCGGGTTCACCAGCGTGGTGTCGCTGGTCGAGCTCGTCGCCGCCGCCGTGGTCCTCGCGTGCGGAGCCGCCGCGCGCGTGGAGCTGTCCTTGCTCGCGCTCTGGATCGTGCTCACGGGCGCGCTGGTGCTCCGCTACTGGCGCGCTCGGCGCGACTGGACCGACGAGCGCATCGAGATGACGCACGCGCTCGTGGAGAAGATGGTCGGTCATCGCACGCGCCTGGCGCAGGAGCGGCCCTCGTCGCGCCACGCGAGCGAGGACGAGGCCGCCGCGCGGTGCCTCGCGACCTCGGAGCGCATGGATCGGCGCGCGGCGAAGCTGGCCGCGGTCGTCCCGCAGGGGTGGCTCGTCGTCGGGATCGCCGCGCTCGGCCCGACCTTCGCCGCGGCCGGCGCGTCCGTCCCGGACGTGGCCGTCTCGGTCGGCGGCGTGATCCTCGCGTACCGCGCGCTGCGAAAGCTCGTGCTCGGCCTGACCAGCCTGTCCGGCGCGCACCTCGCGTGGCGACGGGTGCAGCCGCTCCTCGAGGACACGCCGGTAGACGTGGACGCGGATCCGAGGCTCGTCCCGGGCGTCGCGCTCGAGGCCGGGCGCGCGCCGATCCTCGACGCCCGGGAGGTCTCGTTCGCCTACCCGCGTCGCGCCGAGCCGGTCCTCCGCGTCTGCGACCTCGCGCTCCGCTCGGGCGACCGCGTGCTGCTCGAGGGCGCCTCGGGCGGAGGGAAGTCGACGCTCTCGGCGCTGCTCGCCGGTCTCCGCGAGCCCACCGCGGGCGTCCTGCTCCTCGGCGGGCTCGACCGGCGCTCGCTCGGCCTCGCCGCGTGGCGGAGGCGCGTCGCGTTGGCGCCGCAGTTTCACGAGAACCACGTCCTCACCGGGACCCTCGCGTTCAACCTGCTGATGGGGCGCCGCTGGCCGCCGCGGGCGGAGGACCTCGCGGAGGCCGAGTCGCTCTGCCTCGAGCTCGGGCTCGGCCCGCTGCTCGCGCGCATGCCCTCGGGCATCGAGCAGATGGTCGGAGAGACCGGCTGGCAGCTCTCGCAGGGCGAGAAGAGCCGCCTCTACCTCGCGCGCGCGCTGCTCCAGAACGCCGACGTGCTCGTCCTCGACGAGAGCTTCGCCGCGCTCGATCCCCACACGACGCGCGCCGCCTTCGCGTGCGTCCTCCGGCGCGCGAAGACGCTGCTCGTGGTCGCGCACCCGTAGGCCGCCGCTCGGGCGGCGCGCCGCGCTGCAGCCGGAGCGGCGTGCTGGCTGCACGCGCCGGCGTCGCGCGTGGTCGCCGAGGCTCACTCGTCGACGAGCGCGCCGAAGAGGGCGATGCCCATCGCGAGGCCGACGAAGACGAACAGGCCCATCAGCCCGAGGAACCCGCTGTAGTCGTCGAACGGCTGCGTCTCGAAGGCGTTGCGCGTCCCGGCGACGCCGCACACGAGCACGGGTGACAGGAGCGGGAAGAGGACGACGGCGAGCACCAGATCGCGCGCGCGCGTGCGCACCGTCATGACGCCGAAGAGCGTGCCGATCAGCGCGAGCGCGGCCGTGCCCATGACCGTCAGCGCGGCGAACGCGAGCGCGTGCACGGACGCGGGATCGTGCGTCGCGCGAGGATCGCGGAGGGCGTCGTCCGGCGGCGAGAAGTCGATGGCGAACAGGAACATCGACAGCGCGATCAGCGGCACCTCGACGAGGAGGATCGTCCCGAACGTCGCCAGCGCCTTGCCGAGGAAGATCGACGCCCGGGCGATCGGCGAGACGAGCAGCGCCGTCAGCGCCGACTCGTCGCGCTCGCGCTGCCAGATGCGGCTGAACGAGAGGACGGACGCGAAGAAGACCGCGATCCAGATGGTGCCTGCGGCGGTCGCGCGGTTGTACTTCGGGTGGACGAAGTACGTCATGCTCGCCAGGACGCCGACGACGATCGCGAAGACGCCGGCGGTCGCCAGGACCTCGCGGGTCCGGAGCTCGATGCGCACGTCCTTGCGGCAGATCGCCCACGCCGCGGCGAGGACGCCGAGACGTCGCCGCGCGGTCCTCGTCGCCATGCGCGATGTATAGGCGAAGTGCCGGCGGAGCGTTAGCGGGTCGCGCCGGCCGGCCGCGCTCGGCTCTGCGGCGAGCGCGGCCGAGCTCGCGGCTCCGCGTGAGGCCGGCCGTCGGCTCGATCGAGACGGCCGGGACCGCACGAATCCGTGCACGAGGAGCGTCGCGTCCCCGGCGCGTCGGCCGGCCTCGCTCGCTCGGTGCCCGAAGCGCGTCGCGGCCCCGTCCGCGTCGGCCCGCCGGCCCGCCCGCTCAGTGCCCGAGGAGCGTCGCGTCGCCGCCGGCGGCCATCGCGCGGACCTTGTCGGCCGCGATCTTGCGCTGCTCGGGCGTGAGGATCGGGAGGATCTTCTCCGCGAAGCCGCTCATCCGATCGACGCCGAAGCGCGCCATCGCCTTCGCGTCGTGCGGCGGCGCGACCTGGTCGAGGTCGAACGTGTCCGCGCGGAACGCCTCGAGCGAGCGCTTCCCTGCGTGCGGCCCGCCGCCGTGACGGGGGCCGCCACGCTTGCCCTCGGCGTGGCCCGGACCGCGCTCACCGCGCGCGTGGTGCCTCCAGCCCCCGGCGTTCGCGCCGTCCTTGTGGGCCTCGCGCCCTTCCTTGTAGGCCTCGCGCATCGCGTCGCGGATCTGGCCGCGCTGCTCGTCGGTGAGCTGCAGATCGTCGGCCAGCGCCTTGAGCTTCCCGAAGCCGCCCTTCATGTGCTCGCCGCGCTCGCCGCGCTTCGCCTTCATCTGCTTCTCGAGAGCGTCGACGAAGGCGCCCCGCTGTTCGGCGTCGAGCAAGCCGTGGAGCTTGGTGAGCGCGGCGCGATCGTCGGCGCGGACCTTCTCGAAGTCCGCCGTCACCTTGTCGATCTTCGGCTGGAGCGCGGCGCGGTCGAGCGTCCCGCTCTCGATCTGGGCGGCGAAGGCCGTCATCAGCTCCTTCTTCGCGTCGCCCATCGGCGCGTGACGCGCCTCGGCCTCGGCGGCGAGCTTCTCGATCTCGGCGCGTTGCTCGGGGCGGAGCGGGACCTCTCCGAGCGCGTCGCCGACGAGCCTCACGACGCCGTGGGTGTTCGTGCCGATGGGCGCTTTGGTCGCCGCGCTGGCGCTCGTCTGCGGCGACTCGACCGTGCCGCCGCAGGCGACCGCGAACACCGACACGCCGGCGACCGAAAGAGAGAACGCGATGCTTCGAACGAGCTTCATCCAGATGACCTCCGCTCGAGTATGACGCGCGAAGTGCCCGATCCGCTGCATCCCGCCCGGTAAAGAACCGTAAACGGGATCAAGTGCTCGTAATCGCGAAGGTTTTGGCTATAGCCCGTTCTCTTTGATGTACTGGTTCGTGAAGGCGGTGCTGTTGTCGTACGAGGCGCGGAGGTCCGCCATGATGCGGTCCTCGACCATGCCGCCGACCATGAAGACCTTCACCTCGACGGAGATGCGGCACATGCGCCGGATCTTCTTGTCGCCGATCTTCTCGGCCCAGAGCTCGCCGCTCACCTTCGTCTTGTCCGCCATCGTGCTCGGCGTGACCTTGAAGGAGTAGCGCTTCGTCTTCTTGTCGAAGGTCCCTTCCTCCGTGTACGCGAGGCGGTCGCCGATCACCTTCTTCAGCGCGCCGGGCAGGTCCCCGACGGGCGGATCGACCTGGACGCGGCGGACGATCTTGTCGCCCTCCTCCTTGGAGTCGAGGAGCTTCCAGCCCGGGAACTTGAGCGCTCCCTCGTAGAGCTTCTTGTTGAACCCTTCGTCGAAGACGATCTTCGACCAGAACGTATCTTCGTCGGTCTCGATCTCGTGGCGGAGCGTGGTTTCGGGCATCTCGGTCCTCGGAAGGGCAAAAGGTGCAGCTCGCGAGCGGCACGGCGTGGAACGGGTCGGGTCGAGCACGAGGGCCGGCGGGGCGGCTGTCCGCGTCGCCTCGGCGCTCGGGACCTCTTCGAGCCCCGCAGCCTAACCAATGCGCGCGCGAACGAGATCCGAAATGCGGCCCGGACGGTCCGCGGCCAACCCCGGTGGGCGCTCATGATCAGGGCCCGGCGATCCACGATCAGGGTAGGAGATCCGCGAAAATACGCGGGTCGCGCGCCGTCCACCGCTGGCACGCGGCTTGTTACATGACCAGCCATGAAGAGCACGCTCGCCGCCCTGGTCTTCGCCTTCGCGGTCACCGGGTGCGCCGCGCAGGACGAGGCGGACGCCGCCTCCCGCGAGGACCGCGTGACCAGCAGCGAGTCGATCGTCGGCGGGACGAGCGCGAGCCTGGCGTCGTGGCCCGGCATGGTGCAGCTCGTCCACGGGTCGGCGGGCGAGGGCTGCGGAGGGACGCTGGTAGCCCCCGGCTGGGTGCTCACGGCGGCGCACTGCCTCGACAACACGGCGACCGGCGGGATCACGCAGGTGATCTTCGGGCGCGAGGTCATGAGCTCGGGGCCGGGCGAGCGCATCGCCGTGACCCAGGCGATCAAGCACACGGGCTTCACCGACGCGTCGATGGATCACGACATCGCGCTGCTCCGCCTCGCCCAGCCGAGCAACCACCCGCGCGCGCGCCTCGTCACGGCGAGCGAAGGGAGCACCGTGAGCCCCGGCAGGCCGGTCACGGCCGTCGGCTGGGGAAACACGACGGAGGGCGGCCAGCGTAGCAACGCCCTCCAGCAGGTCACGGTCCCCGTCGTCGCGCAGGATGTCTGCAACCAGCAGTTTTCCCAGATGGGGGGCGTGACGGCGAACATGCTCTGCGCCGGCGTCCCGGAGGGCGGCAAGGACGCGTGTCAGAACGACAGCGGCGGGCCGCTCTTCATGATGTTCGGCCAGGTGCCGGTCCAGGTCGGCATCGTGAGCTTCGGCGACGGGTGCGCGCGCGCGAACTCGTCGGGCGTCTACACGCGCGTGTCGAACTACGCCGCGTGGCTCGCGACACAGTCGGGCGGCGCGGTCGTCGTGGGCGGTCCAGGCTCTCCCGACGATCAAGCCGGGCCCGTGACGCCGGACGACGAGCTCGATCCGGGGTCGGATGACGGAGACGTGGACGACCTCGACGACGAGGACGAGGACGAGGACGAGGAGGCCACGCCGAAAAAGAAGAAGAAGCGGCGCCGGCAGCAGGTCGTGATGCAGTCGGGCTGCAGCGCGTCGCCCGCGTCCGGCTCCGGCTCCGCGTCGGCCCTCGCGCTCGGCGTGGCGCTCGCGCTGGCGGCGGTCCGCCGTCGCCGCTCGGCGTAGCGTCGATCCCGCGGCTCGTCGCAGACCTCACGCGCGCGTCCGCGTCTCGGTCGCGTCGATCCCGCGGCTCGCGCGCCGATCGCGTCGAGCCCGCCGCGCGCGTCTCGCCTCGGCCGTGAAATGCGGAGCGGCCGCGCTTCTGCCTGGCAGAGACGCGGCCGCGGGGACCGTGTCGCGCGTCGAGGCGCGATCGGCTCGGTCTCAGGCCTTCTTGGCGGCCGCCTTCTTCTTCGGGGCGGCCTTCTTCTCGGCCTTCGGCTTCGCAGCGGCCAGCTTCGCCTTCTTCTCGGCCCCGGCGACGCGCTTCGACGCCGACTGGTACATGTCCCAGAGGCGCGGGACCGGGTAGGCGCCGAGGCGGGTCTTGTAGCCCTCGTCCTTCGCGCGCTTCTCGATCTCGGCGATCGCGTCGATGAGCTTCGCGCGCGTGCCGAACTTCTCCTTCACGGCCGTGAAGGTCTTCTGCAGGCGGAGGAGCTTGGCGTTGGAGACGTGGGCCAGGCCCTTCTTCGCGTTGAGGCGCGAGACCCAGAGGTCGTCGCCCTTGGTGAGCTTCTCGAGCTCGGCGACGAGCTTCGCCTTGTCACCAAACGTCTCTTTCACGGTCGCGATGGGGCTCTTCATGGTTCTCTCCGAGGGTGCGCGAGATGACTCGCGCGGCTAAAGGGTCTGCCTTCCTAGCGCACGCGGGTCGGTCTCCGCAAGCCGCCCGGGCTCGCGCTCGGCTCCGGTGACCCCGCGGTCCGCGCCCGCCGCCGGCCTGTAAGGTCCGCCAGAGCTCGCGCGTTCTGTGGGCCTTCGTCGCTTTCGTCGACCTGGAGGACTCATGAGATCACGGTTCACGTCGCTCGGAGGCGCCGCGATGGCGGCGCTGCTGGCCCTCGCCGGGTGTGGTGGTGCGGAGCGGCCCGTCGCGTCCTATCCGGACGCCCCCGCGGGCGGTTACCGCTCGCAGGGAGCGAGCCCCGAGGGGGACGCGTCCTCGATGCGGGCGCAGTTCGAGAGCGACTCGGTCCGGACGGAGGCGCCGGCGGAGGCGCGGATGGACGTCGAGCGCGCCGTATCGATCGCCTCCACGGGCTCGGGGGCCGCGGGCTCGGCGTACGCCCCGAGCGCGCCCCGCAAGGCGGCGACGCCGCAGGCGCCCGGGTCGCCGACCCCCGCGCAGCCGCAGGCGTCGCCTCCCGCGGACGCGAAGAAGGCCCCGAAGACGGAGCCCACCCAGGAGCCGGCGCAGACTCGCGATCTGGTCATCTACACGGCGCGCTTCACGATGGCCGTCTACCAGGTCGACCAGGGCCTCACCGCCGTCGAGAGGATCGCGCGCGACAACGGCGGCTACCTCGGACAGAAGAAGGATCGCGAGATCACCGTGCGCGTCCCGCGCGGGCGCTTCGAGACGACGCTCGCCGCGGTCGACCAGATCGGCGACGTCCTCCACCGCGAGATCGACGCCCAGGACGTCACCGACGAGCACGTCGACCTCGAGATCCGCATCAAGAACGCCCGCGCGATGCAGCACCGCCTCACGGAGCTGCTCACCAAGGCGAGCGTGAAGGACGCGCTCGAGATCGAGAAGGAGCTGCACCGCGTGACCGAGGAGCTCGAGCGCCTCGAAGGCCGGATGAAGGTGTTGAAGGATCGCGTCGCGTTCTCGACGATCACCGTCACGTTCGCGGCGCGCGGTGCGCAGATCCAGGTCGCGCGCACGCGCCTGCCGTTCCCCTGGCTCGGCGCCCTCAACCTGCCGTCTCTCCTGTCCCTGTCGGAGGAAAAATGAAGCTCGCTGTCGGAGGAGAAATGAAGCGCGCGCTCGCCACGCTCCTCGTCGCCGGGGCCGCGCTCTTCGCGACCGCGTGCGGACGCCCGTTCGACGTCAAGACCGCGCCCGGCTTCGTCCCGCTCGAGAACCAGTCGTCGTACGAGTACCGCGCGACCACGCCCGAGGGCGTCGTCGTCGCCGTGCGGGTCGTCGAGGACGAGAAGCGCGGCGACCTCGACTTCTGGACGCAGGCGCTCACGCTTCAGCTCCGCGACGTCTCCGGCTACGCGCTGCTCGACACGGTCGACGTCGCCTCGCGCGACGGGACGAAGGGCAAGCTGCTCAAGTTCGGCCACGACGAGAGCGACAAGCCCTTCGCCTACTGGGTCACGATCTACCCGGCGCAGGGCAGGCTCTTCCTCGTCGAGGCCGGCGGCGCCAAGGAGGCGTTTTCGCGCGCCCAGCCGAGCGTCGAGTGGATGCTCGCGAGCGTCCGCGTCCGCTGCGACACGGTCGTCAGTCCGGTGCTCGCCTCCCGCACGTGCAACCGCTGGTGAGCCGACCGTGGGCGCGACGGCGATGGCGCGCGAGGCGGAGCGACGCCGGAGGTTCCGAGGCCGGCCGCGCCCCGCCCGAGTCCGAGTCCGAGCGTTTGCGCCGAGTGGTAATCCGCCACATAATGCCACTCACGATGGCGAAGTCGATCCGGATCTCCGACGACCTCTACGACATGGCCGCGACGGAGGCCGCGATGATGCATCGCTCGCTCGCTCAACAGATCGAGCACTGGGCCGCGATCGGACAGGCCGTCGAGGCGAGCGGCGATCTGCCGGCGATCCGTAGCGCGGCCGTCGCGCACATGCGCGCGCGCGACCACGAGCGCGTTCGTCGAGGCCGCGTCTCGGCGGATGACCTCGCGCTCGTCTCGAAGGCGCGAATCCGGAAGGCCGCGGTGATCTTTCCGCGCGATGCCTTCGCTGAGTACGGCCGCGAGTGACCGCGGTCGGCAAGCGGGAGGCGATCGTGCCGCGCGAGGTGGTCGATCGGTTGCTCGCGGCGAGCGCCGGCCTCGTTCTGGTCGGCGGACAAGCGCTCAAGGTGTGGATGGACCGGTACGAGGTCACCCTGCCGCCGCGGATCGCGTACGTGTCACGTGACGTCGACTTCCTCGCCGCCTCCGCGTCCGACGCGGCCTCCGTCCGGCGACTCGCGAGCGCCCTCGGAGGGCGGACCGTCTTCCCCCGCCGACGGGCTGCATTGACGGCGCTCGTCGGCCAAGCCGTCAAGGATCTCTCCGAGGAGGAGGTGTTCAACGTCGACGTGCTGCACCGCGTGTTCGGTGCAGACGACGGCGTGCGTTCGCGCGCGGTAGAAGTCCGCCTCGCCAAGGTGACCTTTCGCGTGATGCACCCGCTCGATGTCCTGAAGAGTCGGGTCGACAATCTCGCCGGGTTGAGGGAGAAGCAGAACGAGCTCGGGGAGGCGCAGCTTCGCGCCGCGATCCTCGTCGCGCGCGCGTTCCAGCGCGAGGCGGCGGCGTCGGAGAGCGCGCGGCGAACACGAAGGCCCACGACCCTTCGCTACGCGGGCTTCATCGAGCACCTCGCGCTCGGGGCTGCGGGGAGGAAGCTTGCGCGGCGTTACGGTCTTCACGTCGCGGACGCGATCGAGCCCGGGACCGTCCCGAGTCGCGAGCTTCTCTCCGCGAAGCTCCCTCGACTGGCGAAGCTGATGTCGGCGGAGCGGCGCGGCGAGCTCGGGCTGTCGTGAGCGTCGCGCGTCGGTCTCGGCGCGCTCCTCGGTCTCCGCTACGCGGTCGCGTCCTTCAGGCGCCGGGTCAGCGCCTTGAGCTCCTCGCGGAGCCGCGCGAGCTCGGACATCGACAGGCACGTCCTCGCGAAGATCTCCTTCCCGACCTCGGAGGCCTTGCGCTCGAGGCGCTTGCCTTTCGTGGTGAGGAAGATCTCGACCACGCGCTCGTCGGCGGCGCTCCGCCGGCGCTCGACGAGGCCGCGAGCCTCGAGGCGCTTCAGGAGCGGCGTCAGCGTGGCCGAGTCGAGGTGGAGGCGCTCGCCGATGCGCGAGACGCGGGCGCCGTCCTCCTCCCAGAGCGTGAGCAGGACGAGGTACTGCGGGTACGTCACCTCGAGCGCCTCGAGCAGCGGCTGGTAGGCGCCGGTCATCGCGCGCGACGCGGCGTGCAGCGCGAAACAGAGCTGGTTGTCGAGCCGCAGCGCCTCGTTCATTCCGTTCGTTCCTCGGGTTCGTGTCGGGTTCGGTTCGGGCCTGGTGCGTCGCGCCCGGCCGCGTCGGTCCGGGCCCCCGGTGAGGCGCCGGACCTCGTGCGCGCCCGGTGACGCTCCAGGCGATCACTCCGCGAGGCGGAGGTCGACCACGATGTTACCGCGCGTCGCGTTCGAGTACGGACACACCTGGTGCGCCGCCTCGAGCAGGGCCTTCGCCTGGTCGCGCGGGAGCTCGGGGATCGAGGCGACGAGCTCGACGGCGAGGCCGAACCCCTGCGCGATCTGGCCGATCGACACCTTGGCCGTGATGCTGATCGGGCCGGTCGTGATCTTCTGCGCCCGCGCGACGTGCGCGACGGCGCTCCCGAAGCAAGCCGAGTAGCCGGCGGCGAAGAGCTGCTCGGGGTTCGTGCCGCCGACGCCGCTGCCGCCGAGGGCCTTCGGCGGGACGAGCGCGACGTCGAGGACGCCGTCGTCGGTCTTGGCGCGACCTTCGCGCCCGGCCGTCGCCGTCGCCGTCGCGGTGTAGAGGGGCTTGTCGAGGACTGTGGGGCCGTTGCTCATCGTCGTCTTCTCCGTGAGGGGTTGAACCACGTCGCTGGTGAGAGGGAACTTAGCCACTATTTTATAGTGCGCAATTAAATCGCGTACGATTTATACGTCCGACAAAGATTCGCTTTGGCGATCGCTGACTTGCGCGCGAGCTCCACCCGAGCGGCGGCGCCGCCGGGGCGGTGTGCGATCAGCGGGTGACGACGACGTTCGTGAGCTCGAAGCTGCTCGTGTAGCTCACGCTGCGGCGACCCTGCTGCTTCATGGTCCCGGTGTCGCGGAAGTCGAACGCGATCGTCGCGACGCACGGCGGGCCGGAGGGCGCGCGGTAGCTCACCTTGGCGCTGCCTTTGCCCTCCTTCCCGAAGAACGAGCGCTTCGCCGACAGCTCCGTGAACGTGAAGCTGAACCCCGACTGGTTCGCTTCCACCACGCTGACGGGGCGGCCGCACGCGCTCGTGAGCGCGGCTTGATCCTGCATCTCGCCGACCAGCGCCGGCTGGAGGTGGGCGAGCGGGACGTCGACGTTGCAGCCGGTGATGCCAGGAAGGAAGACGACGACGAGCGGCAGGAGCCTACGCATCCTGCCGTTCTATCGAATCGTCGGCCTCGAGACTCCTCCCCGTTCGGGTGACAGGCGAATCGGGCGGACTGCTCAGTGGTTCTGGAGCTCCTGCATCATCGACATGCCCATGCCGAGCGCGAAGGCGAGGATCGTCATCACGAGACCGATGGCGCCGCAGACGAGGCCGCCGATCGCCATCCCGCGGCCGCCGTGCGTGTGCGGGGACTCCTTCGCCTTGTTCATCGCGATGACGCCCATGATGATCGCCGCGATGCCGAGCGGGATCGACGAGTAGCAGCAGCACGCACCGGGGATGGCGAGGATGCCGACCACCAGCGCGCCGATCGCGAGGCCGTTCGACGGCTCGTTCATCATCGGGCCCATCGGCGGGCCACCGAAGCCGCCTGGAGGAGGCGGGCCGAAGCCGCCCGGAGGCGGGCCGTACCCCGGCGGGCCGCCGCCGCCCGGCGGAGGTCCGCCGTAGCCGCCGCCCGGCGGACCGAAGCCGCCACCGCCCGGCGGCCCACCGCCCGGCGGACCGTAACCCCCACCGCCCGGCGGCCCACCACCCGGCGGACCGTAGCCCCCGCCGCCCGGCGGTCCACCGCCCGGCGGCCCGTAACCCCCGCCGCCCGGCGGACCGTACCCGCCGCCCGGCGGACCGTAGCCACCCGCCGCTTGAATGCTTCCGTGCTGGTTCATGTCCGCCTCTGAGGAACGTGGGGTCGAAGTGGGATGCTGCTGGTACGTTGACCGAGGCTCGAGCCTCCCATGAATTCGTCGACGGGACCAGCGGCAGAGCCCCCGAACGCCCGTCGCGGCGGCGCGCTTCGAGCGGCCGCGCTCGTCGCCTCCGCGTGGGGGATCGCCGCGCTGCCGTACGTTCTCGGCGCGGCGCGGTGCCCGACGGCCCAGCTGTTCCACGTCCCTTGTCCGGGCTGCGGCATGACGCGCGCGTTTCACCTGCTCGCCGAGGGGGCGCTCGGGCCGTCGCTCGCGATGCACGCGCTGGCCGTCCCGACTGCGCTCTGCCAGGCCGCGCTCGCGGTCGCGACGGTCGCGGCGACGGCCCGCTTGGGCGCTCCCTGGGCCCTCTTGCGCGCGCGCTGGGGACGGGCGGCGGTCGCCTTCGCCGCGGTCGTCCTCGTCGCCGACCTCGTCTACTGGATCGCGCGGGCGCTCGGCGCCTTCGGCGGACCGGTCCCCGTCTGACGGCTGATCTCGACCAGGAGGTCACGACCCTGCTACTCGTGTGCGCTCGAAGATGACGAAGCCTCGGCTCAGGTTCGCACCCTCCCCCACGGGATACCTCCACATCGGCGGCGTCCGCACGGCGCTCTTCAACTGGCTCTGGGCGCGGAAGACGGGCGGCACCTTCGTCCTCCGCATCGAGGACACCGATCGCGAGCGGTCGACCGAGGCGAGCCGCGAGATCATCCTCGAGAGCCTGCGCTGGCTCGGGCTCACGTGGGACGAGGGGCCCGGGGTGGGCGGCGCGCACGGCCCGTACATGCAGACCGAGCGGCTCGCGATCTACAAGGAGCACACGGACAGGCTCATCGCGAGCGGCCACGCCTTTCGTTGCTACTGCACCAAGGAGGAGCTCGACGCGCAGCGCGAGGCCCTGAAGAAGCAGGACCCGAAGGCGCAGTTCAAGTACCCCGGCACCTGCCGCGACCGCAAAGACGAGCCGGACGCGAAGCACGTCGTCCGGTTCAAGGCTCCGCGCGACGGCGCCGTCACCTATGTCGACAAGGTCTTCGGCGAGGTCACGACGCCCAACGTCGAGAACCAGGACTTCGTCATCATGCGGGCCGACGGGGTCCCGCTCTACAACTTCGGCGCCGTCGTCGACGACGTGACGATGGGCATCACGCTCGTCGCGCGCGGTCGTGACCACATGATCAACACGCCGCCACAGATCCTGCTCTACCAGGCGCTCGGCGCGCCGGTGCCCGAGTTCGCGCACCTGCCGATGATGCTGGCGCCGAACGGCGAGCGACTCTCGAAGCGCCACGGCGCGGTGAGCGTCACCGAGTACCGCGACAAGGGCTACGCGCCGGCGGCGGTCCTCAACTACCTCGCGCGCTTCGGCTGGTCGTTCGGCGATCAGGAGGTCTTCTCGCGTGACGAGCTCGTCGAGGCCTTCTCCTGGGAGAGCTGCGGGCGCGGCGACGGGAAGTTCGACGACAAGAAGTTCCTCTCGATCGACCACGAGCACCTCAAGTCCGAGCGCCTCCTCCCCGCGGCGGACTACGCCGCGAGCGTCCTCCCGTTCCTCGCGCAGCGCGGCCTCTCCGGCGTCACCGAGGAGGCCGTCGCGCGCGCGCTCTTCACGGTGCGCGAGCGCGCGCGCACGTTCGTCGAGGCCGCCGACATGCTCGACTACTTCTTCCGCGAGGCGCCGGTCATGGACGAGAAGGCGCAGAAGAAGTTCCTGGTGAAGGACGCCGCCGCCCGCCTCCGCGGCTTCCGCGACGCGCTCGCCGGCGCCGACGCGTGGACCGAGGCCGCGCTCGAGGCCAAGGCGAACGCGCACCTCGAGGCGGCCGGCTTGCAGATCAAGGACGTCGCCCAGCCGGCGCGCGTCGCGCTCACCGGACGGAGCGCGAGCCCGAGCCTCTACCAGGTGCTCTTCGTGCTCGGCCGGGACGCGTCGCTCGCGCGGCTCTCGCGCGGCGCCGAGATCGCCGACGCCGCGAGCCCTGCGTGATGAGCTTCCTGGGGCCAGGCCGGCTCCCCCCGGCGAAGGAGCTCACCGGGCTCGCGGGCTTCGTCGAGGACTACAAGGCGCTCCTTCCGATCCCGGCGCTCGCCGCGATCCTCGTGCTCGTCTGGCTGTTCTTCCGCGGCACGTGGCGCGAGCTCGACGAGGAGTCGCTCCGCCTGCGCGCCGAGGTCCACGCGAAGGGGCGGATGGATCACCGTCCATTCATCGCGCTCGTCCTCGTCGCGCTGATCCTGACGATGCAGGAGTACTACGGCGGCCGGCAGTACTTCGAGTCGACGATCTCGCCGCTCCTCACGCGGCTCGACGCGAAGCACCCGGGCATGCAGTTCGGGAAGTACGACGACCTCTACGGCTTCTCGTGGTGGGCCGGGACGCGCGTCTTCGGCTACGTCCTGCCGTTCCCGCTGTGGAAGCTCTTCTTCCCGAAGGACAGCCTGCTCGATCTCGGGCTCCGCACGAAGGGCTTCTTCGATCACGCTTGGATCTACGGCCTCTTCCTCGCGTTCGTCCTCCCGGCGATGCTGGTCGTCGCGAAGAGCCCCGACTTCGGCACGTACTACCCGTTCTACAAGCTGTCGTCGCGGAGCTGGTTCGACTTCCTCGTGTGGGAGGCGATGTACTTCGCGCAGTTCTTCGCGCTCGAGATGTTCTTCCGCGGCTTCTGGCTCGGCGCGCTCCGCCGGAGCTTCGGGTCGGGCGCGATCTTCGTCATGGCGGTGCCGTACTGCATGATCCACTACGGCAAGCCGTACCTCGAGGCGTGCGGCGCGATCGTCGCCGGCATCGCGCTCGGCTCGCTCTCGATGAAGACGAAGAGCATCTACCAGGGCTTCCTCGTCCACGTGACCGTGGCCGCCTTGATGGACTGGCTCGCGCTCCGTCATCGCAAGGCGACGCCGCTCCACCTGTGGGCGAGCGATCTGCCGGTGGGCGCGGAGGCCTGGCTCCGCGAGCAAGAGCAGCGCGAGGCGCTCGCGCAGACCGTCGAGCGGATCGGGGCGGTCGTGTTCGCGGTCCTCTTCGTCTTCATGATCGTGATGATCGTCCGCAGCCGCCGGCGCCGCGGCGAGCGGTTCTGGACGCTCCCGGCGCGCTGAGCGCGTCGGTCCCGGCGGCTCGCGGCGCTCGGTGGACGCGGCGAGCCGGGCGCGGAGCGCCGCGCGCGTCGCTCGTACCCGCTCGAATATGCGGCGCCTTCCGAGGTAAGTTGCGTGACGTGGACGGATGCGGCACGATCGCTCGACGATGACGAAGCTCGCGGCACCGCGCACCTGGCTCCGAGCGGCCCGATCGACCGCGCTCGGCGTCGTGGTGGTGATCGCGCTGCCGCTGACGGCCGCCGCCGACACCATCTACTCGTACACGGACGCGGACGGCGTCGTGCACTTCAGCAGCAAGCCCGGCGCGCCGAACGCGAAGCTCTACCTCAAGAGCGAGCCGAAGCACCCCGCGCCCGGCGCCGTCCGGCCCGGCGTCGTGCCCTTCGCGCCGCAGGACCGCGACGTCAGCCGCTACTCCCGCTACGACGAGCACATTCGCCAGGCGGCGACGCTCTACCAGATCCCCGAGCAGCTCGTCCGCGCGGTCATCAAGGTGGAGAGCGACTACGACCCGCGCGCCGTGAGCTACGCTGGCGCGCGTGGGCTGATGCAGCTCATGCCCGAGACCGCCGAGCGCCTCGGCGTGAAGGACATCAACGATCCGCGCGAGAACATCTTCGGCGGCGTGCGCTACCTGCGCCTGCTCGCGAACATGTTCAACGGAGACCTCGACTTCACCGTCGCCGGGTACAACGCGGGCGAGAACGCCGTGATCCAGCACAAGGGGATCCCGCCGTACGCGCAGACGCGCGACTACGTCGTCAAGGTGACGAAGTTCTACCGCCGCTACCGGACGATCGGCGACGTGGTCGAGGCGAGCATCGCGCCGCCCGACCCGGCGCGGGCGATCGTCGTGAACGCGCCCTGACGCGCCGCGCGGACTTCGTGTCGGTCTTCGCCGGACGACGGAGCGTCGGGCTCGCCGCGATCCTCGGCGCGGCGCTCACCAGCGCGCCGGTCGCGAGCGCGCAGCCGCCGCGCCTCGAGGTCCAGGCGGTCGCGTCGACAGGGTCGATGCCCAAGGGCGTCATCCTGTCGCCCGACGGCAAGCGCGCCTACGTCACCAACTTCGGGCAGGCGAACGGGAAGAACATCGACGTCTTCGACGCGGAGACGCTGGAGCGCGAGGCGACGATCCACGTACCCGGCAACGTGGTCGAGAGCGTGCTCTCCGCCGACGGGAGGGCGATCTTCGCGTCGAATTTCCTCCGCAACAGCGTCCAGTTCATCGATCTCGCCACGCGCAAGGTGACGCGCGAGATCGCGACCGGCCCGCACCCGAAGATCCTCGTGCAGTCCCCCGACGGGAAGTACCTCTTCGCCGCGAACTGGTCGGGCAAGTCGGTGACGCAGATCGAGATCGCGACGGGCAAGACGATCCGCACGCTCTCGACCAGCGGCCTGAACCCGCGCGGCATGGCGATGACGCGCGCCGGCGTGCTCTTCGCCGCCAACTTCAACAGCGCGTCGATCGACGTCTTCCGCGGCCCGGAAATGAAGGATCGGCACACGCTCCCGGCGTGCCCGATCCCGCGTCACCTGACGCTCTCACCGGACGACTCGCTGCTGTTCGTCTCGTGCTTCCACGACTCGATGCTCCACGCGCTCGACGTGGCGACCGAGAAGGTGGTGCACACGCTGCACATCGGCAGCTCGCCGAAGTCGCTCGAGGTCTCGCGCGACGGGCGGTGGGTGTGGTCGGCCGACTACGGCGGCGAGACGAACAGCGTCTCGGTCGTCGACACCACGGACTGGACCGCGCGCGTGTTCACGGTGCCCGGGATGGATCGCGGCAGCGGGCTCACGGTCTTCCCGGACGGCAAGCGCGCGCTCGTGACCGGCTGGTACGACGACCACGTGTACCTCGTCGGCTTCGAGGGGACCGGGGGCGATCCCGCGGCGGCGCGCGCCAAGATCGACGGCTGGATCCGCCGCCCGCACCGCGCGTCTCCGCGCCCATAGCGGTCCGCCGTGCGCGTCCGTGAGGCGTCAGGCCGCCGACGGGCCGCGCCGCGCGCCCGCGAGGCGGTCAGGCGCCCTCACGGATGCGCGCCGCGCGAGCGCGCGTCCGCGCGTCGATGTCGTCGCGGCTCGCGATGAGGTCGAGCATCGCCTTGGCGATCGCCGCGTCCTTGCGGCGCGCGAGGTAGTTCAAGAGCGCCTCGAGGTTGCCGTCGTCGACGCCGCCCTTCTCGAGGGTGGCGAGCATCACCTCGAGATCGCCCTCGGTCGGAGCGCGCCGGTCGAGTGAGGTCAGCGCGTCGAGCTGCACGCGGGGGTGCGGGTCCGCGAAGAGCGCGAGCAGCGTCCGCCGGATCTCGGGGCTGTCGACGCGGCGGAGCGCCGTCGCCACTGCCGCCCGAACCTCGTAGCTCGCGTGGGTGCTCGAGAGGCGGATCGCGATCGCGTCCTCCTCGAGCCCGGCGTTGCCCAGCGAGAGGAGGAGGATCTCGCGATCCTTCGGATCGGTCGCCGCGTGCAGATCGAGGACGAGCGGGTCATCGAGCTCGCGCGCGGCGAGGCGATCGGTCTCGGCGAGGCCGCTGACGAGGCCGCCGAGCGCGATCGCCGCGGAGCGCCGGGTCGGGACGTCGCCGGCGGCCTTCGCGGCCGCGTACAGCTCGGAGACGAAGACCGCGGTAGCCTTGGTCGGCCGCTCGATCCGCGCGAGGCGCTGGAGCAGCAGGGCGCGCTCGACGCCGGGCGCGACGAGGCCGTCGCGGAGCGCGCCGACGATCGCCGCCTGCGCCTCCGCGTGGCCGACCGTCATCAAGAGGTCGATCGTCAGCGCCTTCGCGTTCGTGTCGAGCTCGCGCATGCGTCCGGCGAGCTCGGCGCTCTTCTCGGGGTGGAGCTCGAGGTAGCCGGACGCCACCCACGCCCAGCGGGTGCTCTTGCCCTCGGGCACGACCGAGTACACGCGCAGATCGTCGACGATGCTGTCGATCGTCACGCCCTCGGAGCGGCGCGCGAGCCGCTCGCGTCGCTGCTCGGCGGTCTCGGTGCCGGCCTCGGGGGCGGCCGCCGCCGGAGCGAAGCCGTCCGGTCGCGTCGACGCGTCGAAGCGCCGCTCCTCGCGGCGGCGGAGCGAGAACGTCGTCGTCGACGTCACGTCGTTCGCTCGGCCGGGGCGGGCCGCCTCGAGCGTCTCGCGATCGGTGAGCTCGCCGAGGACGCCGGAGGGCTCGAGGCGGATCTCCGCGGCGCTGTCGAGCTTCTGCGGCGGCGGCGCGCCGAGCGGCCAGGCGAGGAGCGTGTCGTACCGCTCGCGGGTGCGCGTCACGACGAGCGGGCGCTCGGGGGCGCGCGCGAAGCGCACGGGACCTTGCCCGCTCGGGCCCTCGACGGACGCCGCCGTCCACGTCCCGTTCGCCGGCGCGCGGAGCTCGAGCGCGAGCTCGGCCACGACCGCGCGCATCAAGTAACGAAAGAGCGCAGGATCGCGCGGTCGGAAGCGCACGTCTGCGATCTCGCCGCTCGGTTTCAGCGCGAGCTCGGCGGACTTTCCCTCGAGCTCGGCGCGCGCGGCGTCGAGCGACGGCAGGAGATCCCGGCCGAGCGCGCTCACGTCCACGCGGGTCAGGTCCTCGAAGCGCGCCGTCAGCACGGTCGCGTCGCCCTCGGCGCCGTACGACGCGAGGACGAGGCGCCCCTCGAGCGTGACGCGGCTCTCGAGCGCCGGCGGCTCGCCGTCGCTCGCCGGGGCGCCCGACAGCGCGCGGCTCGTGGCGTGGGTCGTCCAGGAGAGCGCGTAGACCTGCTCGCGCCCCGCCGGCCAGGCGATCGCGTCCGGAGGCGGGCGCCTCGTGGTGCCCGCCGCGAGGGCGCCGAGGGCGACCGCGAGCAGCGCGCCGAAGACGAGCGCGCCGCGCCGCGCCCGTGCCCAGCGCACGAGACGGGGGATCCGCGCCGCGCTCACGGCCCACGCAGTCGGTAGAACTTCTGCGTCGCGTTGCAGTAGTCGGGGGCGGGGTACGACGCCGTACAGTTGGCCGCGGTGGTGGGGTTCTTCAGGCACCAGCTCCGGTCGTTCGGGACGTTCGACGCGGGGCTGTGCTTGTTCAGGCAGACGACCTGCGCAGGCGTGATCTGACTCTGCGCGGTCCAGGTGGTCAGCTTGATCGGGGCGGTGACCGCGCTGCCGAAGAGGAGCGTCGAGTCGTGGAGCCCGTCCCACGAGAACAGCGTGGCTTCCCACGTGGTCGACAGCGGCGGCACGCCGATGCGGACGTAGGCCGACACGCGCCCGGAGAGGGCGTCGACCGAGAGCGTGCTGCCGGTCTGCATCTTGACGGCACCCCCGTTCGCCGCGGCGACCGACGCGCCGGTCGGGAGGCCGAGGCGGATCAAGAGGAGGTCGATGTGGACGCCGGCGGCGGCGAGGCCGACGTCGAGCGACGCGTCGGCGAAGGCGTCGGCGCGCGTCCAGGGCTCGAACTCGGTCCCCGAGGAGAAGCCCATCGCGATCTGCTCGCTGGGCTTGGTCGGCGTCGCGCACGACGCGGCGGTGGTCGGCGTCCCGATCTCCTTCAGCGAGAGCCCGGCGATGGCGTTGGCTCCGAAGAAGATGTGCAGCGGGACCGGGCCGACCGACGCCCAGAAGTCCGCGCGCGCGCCGCCGAGGAGGGCAAACGCGGTCGGGAGCACCGTGGTCGGCATGAACATCTTCGTGCGCGGCGCGGGAGGGAAGAGGTCCCTCATCCCGAGGCTGCTCATGTCGGCGTACTTGGCAGACGCCGTGTAGTAGGAGCCCTCGGACGTCGTCTCCTGGACCGACGAGCCCTCGAGGACGCGCATCTTCTTCCCGAAGAAGTGGAAGCCCGCCTTCCCCGACAGGTTCGAGGCGCCGACGGGCTTGCACCACGCGCCGTCGCTCGTCTTGGCGTTGTTGTGGCCGCTCATCTCCCAGCCGACGCCGTACTCGAGGTAGGAGCCGAAGGTGCCCCGGTCGCCGATCGTCCACGTGTCGCCGCTCGACTCGCCGATCTTCGAGCCTCGGGTCGGGATCTTCTCGACGAGCGCGGCGTTGTTCCGGAGGTACGCGTCGACCTCGGCCTGCGCGCGCTGCCCCTCGCAGGCGTTTCGCTCCGTGACCTTGCGCGCGGTGTCGATGAAGTACTGGGTGTCGACCTGGTCGACGCCGAAGTCGTGCCGGACCTCGCAGGGCCAGATGAAGCTCTGCTTGTTCTGGTCGCGGACGTTCGTGAAGCTCCCGCGCGACGCCTGGTTGCACGCGTCGAAGCTCTGCTGCACGTCGTGGTCGAAGTAGCTCGTCACGAAGCGCGCGAAGCTCTGGTACGACCAATCGCAGCTGTTGCCGAGGTCGCTCCCCGGGTCCGCGAGGCAGCCCGTAGGCCCGGCGTCGAACTCCTTCACGACGAGGTCCGAGAGCTGCGTGACGAGCGCGCGCATCGAGGCCTGGAGCGACGGGAGCTTCGCGGCCCACTTCGACTCGCACGTGCCGCCGCCGAACGCCTGCGCGGAGGGAGCGACGCCGCGGCTCGCGAGCGCCGCCTGCGACGCTTGGCCCTGCGTCGCCTGCCCGACGGGCACCTTCGACTTGAGGCTCGTCGTGCCGGGCACCTTGCCGTCGATGTTCTTGATGTTCTGCTTGAGCGCGCGCGCGGTCGCGGAGAGCTGGAGCTGCTCCGTCCCGACGAACTCGTTGTACCAATCGATCGGCCCGACGTCGGCGCCGAACTGCGCGAGCTTGGTCGGGTCCGGGTTGATGACCGTCCACCCTTTGACCGTCAGGAGCAGGTCGTGGAGAGCGTTGGGGGTGTTCGTCGGCGGCGCGCTGCAGCACATATGGGGCACCGTCGCGCACGCGAGCATCGAGGCGACCTCTTCGCGCGCCGAGACCAGCTCCATGTAGCGGGCCTTGCGCGCCGTGCGCTCGTCGAAGCCGTCGTCGGAGAGCTTGTACCGCGCCTCGATCTGGTCGCGGAGGCGCTTGTGGAGCGCGAAGCGCGAGCCGCCGGGCGACCGGATGTAGCGCTTGTCGCTCGTCTTCATGTACTTGTCGATGCGCGCCTGGATCTCGTTGACCTTCGCCTGCGGGACGTCCGCGGTGAACGACGGCGTCGCGAAGAACGCGTTGCGCGGGAGCTCGACGGTCGCGTCCTTGTAGGCGTTCTGGCGCGGCCAGGTCGACGGCAGGTCACCGGTCGCGAACTGCTTGAGGGTGGCCTTTTCGAGGTTGTAGGGCGAGCCCGGATCGAGGGCGAGCGCGTAGACGGCGCGGTAGTCGCGGCCCACCGCCTTCGCCGCGCCCTTGAAGCGCGTGAAGTCGTACCAGCGCTGGTAGGCGAACTCGCCGCACGAGCTCACCGCTCGGTTCGCCGCGGTGTTGGCGCCGTTTCCGACGTAGGTGTTGGCCAGGTCGATGCCGCTCCAGAGCTGGTTGGCCTGCGGCTCGAGCTGCGCCGCGCTCATCCCGCGGAGCAGCCCGCCGTGGAGCGCGAAGAGCGGCGAGCGCGCGGCGTTGCCCTGCGCGAGCCACTGGCCGGCGGTCGTCGACGTGTAGGTCCCCTTGCCCGACTCGAGGAGCTCCACCCGCGTCGCGCCGTGGCCCTGGGAGATCGCGGTCGCGGCGTTGGGGGTCGCCGGGAAGGGGGCGCTCCGCGTGAGGCCGGTGAAGGGCATCTGCTTTCCGCCCATCGCCTGGCCCGGCGGGATGAACAGCGAGGGGGTTCCGGCGGCGTAGCCTTGCACCGTCGCGTTCTTCGGGCTGGCGACGGGGAAGACCAGCTCCTCCTCCGGCGGTCCGGAGCGACAGTACTCCTCGACGAGCGCCTTCTGGCAGTACTGCTTCTGGATGATCTCGACGTTCCTCCCGCACGTCCCCGCGAGGTAGGCCGGATCGAGGCAGTTCGCGAGCGTCGGAGCCGCGGTGCACCCGGCCGGGAGCGCGGCGAGCGCGCCCTTGTAGCCGCAGACGCCGGCCCGGGGCAGCGCTCGCTTCGGCTGCGTGAGCTTGTCGGCCGCGATCGGGGCCGCGTCCGCCACGCCCGCGAGCGCGACGCCGCTCACTACGCCGAGGAGCATGGCTGCGGTGGCCCAGGGGCGCGGGTTCGAACGTCGGGTGGGCATGGAGGTCCTCGCGTGCTGGGTGGCCGATGACGGGGTGTGTGGTCGACGCGGCGCGCAGACCGCGCGCCGCGTCGCTGGCCGCACGATCGGTCGCTCTCGGCGACGGTCGCGTTCCGCTCGCGATCCGCGCCGAAGGGACGTTCTCTGCGTGGCCCCTCGGTGATGACGATCGAGCGAGTCGAACGCCTCGACACCATACAGCAGGCGAGCGTACGCGCGAGGTGAAGGAGGTCGATCGGGCGCATTTAAATGCATTATGCATGGGCCCATGTGAGCGCGCGTCATGAGCTCGCGCGCGAGCGTCGTGCATGGATGCACGACGCGCATTGCATGGGCCCACGTCTAGGCCGGCCGCGCGGGCGTCTTGCACGGATGCACGACGCGCAGAGCGGGGGGGCGATCCGGCTCCGTGCCGTCCATCGCTGTCTCGTCCGCGATTCGACGCGACCCCGTGCAGGCAGGGGAGGCGAGTCCCCAGCGCCTCACCGACGGACGAGCGGGTCGCTGCGCACGACGAGCAGCTCGCGCACGAGCCGGTCGCAACCGCGCGCCGTGGGGCTCTCGAGGCGCGCCGCGCCAGGGCGCCAGGTCGGCGGCGGCCTGGTCAACTCCGCTGGATATCGTGGATTTGTCCGGCCAATGCTTCCTTTCTCTCGTCATCGCGCGCGACCGCCGCTAGAGCATCCGAGGCGCCGACGCGCCGCCTGCAGGATCGCTCGAACCGCAGCACGAACCGCCGCTTCACATCTCCGCCTGTCTGCCTGGAAAGTCGTCGCATGAGGCTCATCCGCATCGCCGTCGCGAACGTGAACACCACCGTCGGGGCGGTCCGCTCGAACGTCGACCGCGCCGTCGCGCTCGCGCATGCCGCCGCCGAGGACGGCGCCACGGTCGTCGCGTTCCCCGAGCAGCTCGTCGCCGGCTACTCGCCCGAAGACCTCGTCCAGTGGCGGGCGTTCGTCGACGCCCAGTGGGTCGAGCTCGGGCGCTTCGCGCTGGAGACGAAGGGCCTCGCGTCGGTGTTCGCGCTCGGGCTCACCGTCGCGCGCGGCTCCCATCTGTACAACGCGGCGGCGCTCGTCCACCGCGGCGAGATCCTCGGCGTCGTGCCGAAGGAGAAGCTCCCGACGTACAACGTCTTCTACGAGGCGCGCGTCTTCGCGCGCGGGACGCCGGGGCTCGTCGATACCGTGAACGGCGTGCCCTTCGGCGATCTGGTGTTCGATTTCGACTTCGGCGGGCTGGCGCTCGAGGTCTGCGAGGACCTCTGGTCGCCCGACGGCCCGATGCGGCGTCGCTCGTACGCGGGCGCCGAGGTCGTGGTGAACGTCTCGGCGTCGCCCTACCGCCTCGGCGTCATCGCCACGCGCCGCGAGATGATCGCGACGCGCGCAGGCGACAACCAGTGCACCCTCGTCTACGCGAACCTCGTCGGCGCGAACGACGGCCTCGTGTTCGACGGCGGCGGGTTCGTCGCGCAGAACGGCCGTGTCGTCTTCGAGCGGCCGCGCTACGAGGAGGGCTTCGGCGCGGTGAACGTCGACCTCGATCGCACGCGCCGCCTCCGCCGGGAGAACACCACGTGGCGCGCCGATCAGGAGACGTTCGAGGCCACGAGCCCGAGCATCCGGCGCGTGAAGGCGGCGTCGAAGACCGCCGATCGCTCGGGCCTCACTTATCCCATCCCCGCGAACCGGAGCTTCTTCCTCCCGGGCCCCGCGCCGGCGACCACGCCTCGCGAGGACTTCTGCGAAGAGCTCCTCGACGCGCTGGCGCTCGGAGTCGGTGACTACTTCGAGAAGACCGGCGTCTTCCAGACCATCGGCGTCGCGCTCTCCGGCGGCCGCGACAGCCTGCTCTGCCTCTACGTCGCCAGGCGGTGGATCCGCCGGCGCTTCGGTCACCTCGGCGGGGACGGCGAGAAGGCGAAGGCGCGCGAGATCCTCCGCGCGTTCTTCATGCCGTCGCCGTACTCGTCGAAGGAGACGCAGGCGGCGGCGGTGCAGGCCGCGCAGGATCTCGACGCCCCGCTCGCGATCGTCTCGATCGACGACGCGTTCGAGGCGGAGCTCCGCGCGGCCGAGCAGATGCTCCAGCCCGGCGAGACCGTCGGCAAGATGGCGCGTCAGAACGTGCAGGCGCGCATCCGCGCGGAGCGCATGTGGACGTGGGCGAACTCGGCGAGCGGGCTGTTCCTGCAGACGAGCAACATGAGCGAGAAGGCGGTCGGCTACACGACCATCGGCGGCGACATGGAGGGCGCGCTCAGCGTGATCGCGAACGTCCCGAAGACCGTCGTGAACTACCTGCTCGACTACATCATCGAGAAGACGAAGATGCCGGGCTTCGTCCTGACGCTGCAGAAGCCGGCGTCGGCGGAGCTGGCGGAGGACCAGGAGGACGAGCGCGACCTCATGCCGTTCCCGGTGCTCGACGCATGCTTCGCCCTCTACGCCGGGGAGAAGATGTCGCCGGACGAGGTGCGCGAGGTCCTCGTGACGATGTTCCCGGAGCACGACGCCGCGGAGATCGCGACCTGGGCGTCGCGCTTCGCCCGACTCTTCACGCAGTCGATCTACAAGTGGGTGCAGACCCCGCTCTGCCTCCACGTCGGGAACCTCGATCTCGATCGCGAGCGCGCCCTCCAGCTGCCGGTGGTCCAGCGCACCGAGTGGGCGTGAGTCCTACGGCAGGTCGCCGCCGAGGCGCGGTCGGCGGGGCTGCAGGAGACTTTCGACGCGCGCGTACGAGTTGATAGACTCGAGTGGTGTCCGTTCGATTCGCGCCCATCCTCGTGATCGCGACGACCGCGGCGGCGTGTGGGCTCGGCATCACGGGAGCAGCGCCCGACGATGAGGCGCTTGCCGGCGACGCGGGCGGCGCCGGCTCCGATCCGGCGGACGCGGCGGGCGCCGTCGACGGCGGCGGCTCGTCCCGAGACGCGGACGACCAGGTCGACGCCGGTCCCGACGCCGACGCCGACGTGAACAGCTTCACGCTCACGACGACGACGCCGGGCCCCGAGCTCGATCTCGACGTCGAGGGGACGGCCGGCTGGGCGCACTGGGGCTTCAACGCCAACACGAACGCGTTCAACCAGCACGCGAGCTTCGTCGGCGCGATCCCGACCTTCCAGGTCTCCGTCCCCTCGGGAGGGATCAACCTCCGCACGATGTCGGACAACCGCACGCGGATCACGTGGGCCCAGGGCACGCCGACGGCGGTGTCGACGGGGACGCTCAACGGCGTCTACTCGCGCGACGACCGCGTGAGCTTCACCCTCCGCGTGCCGCTCGGCCCGGCGACGAGCGAGCTCGCGCTCTACGCGGGGCTGCACCGCGCGAAGGCCGAGATCGTGGTCACCCTCGGCGACGGGGAGGGCGCGCCCGTCCGCGCCGCGACGTTCGACTTCGAGCCGGGCAACGCCGACTTCCGGTTCGCGATCGCGCATCGCGTCGTCTCGGACACGGAGCTCACGATCCGCTGGTCGATGATCGAGAAGCACGATTCGAACAACTCGAACGTCACGCTCATCGCGGCGACGCTCCGCTGAGCGGCGCGACTCGCGGGCGTCTAGCCGCGCGTCGTCAGGTCGCCGCGCCGCGTGAAGCTTGCGACGAGCGCCAGCGGAGCCCAGAGCGGGAACAGCAGCGGGACGCAGCGGGCGATCATCGCGAAGGCGCGCACGCCGGTCGCGCGCTCGCCGTCGCGCCGGACGAGCACGACCGAGTGGCCGCGCTGATCGTCCGGCTCCCAGGGCTCGACCTCGAAGCGGGCGAACCAGTCGAGGGCCGGGACGACGACCCCGGCGAGCTTGCCCCAGGAGCGTGATGGATCGAAGCGGAGCCGCCGGGCGCGGTAGTCCGGCGTCACGAAGACGCCGTAGAGCGAGAGGGCGAGGACGCTGAACGTCTCGACCTTCGACGTGGCCTGGATGACGACGTGGAACCAGACGCCCCACCAGAGCGCGACGACGCGGGTCGGCCGCAGCCACAGCGCGATGCAGAGGACGAGCTCGGTCATGATCGCGAGCTTCGCCGTCGCGCTCGCGACGTCGGGCCGCGCGAGGAGCTCGACCACGGGGGAGGGGACGCCCTTCGCGATCGCGACGTGCGCGTAGCGGGAGATCCGGTCGCCGAGGACGAGCCCGTCGCGCCAGTCGGGATCGAGCAGCTTCGAGCCGCCGGACGCGAGGTAGACGAGGGACACCTGGAGCTGCGCGAGGCGGACGCCCCACCACGGGCCGAGCCGCGGCGGAGGCACCGCCGGCTCGGTCGCGCGCCACGATCGATCGCACGGCGTCAGCGAGAGAAGGAGCGCGTACGCGTAGAGCGAGTAGCGGTTGTGGTGGAACTGGTTGCGATCGCAGAGGAGGATCCAGAGCCCGAGGGCGGCGCTCAGCGCGAGCGCGGGGCGCGCCCAGACGCCGATCGCGATCATGACCGCGAGGCAGAGGCGCGCCGCGATCACGACGGCGTAGACGCGGGGTGACGGGACGAGCCCCTCGGGGATCATCGCGACGTGGAACGTGTCGCCGAAGTAGCCGAGCTTGGCGAGCTCTTCGGCGGCGACGAGGGCGTGCCAGCCCAGCAGCGCGCCGACGGCCGCGCGCACCGGGCCGAGCACGTAGCCGTCCTCGAGCTCGTCTCGAAAGCGCGCGAGCGCCGACATCATCTAGGGCGCTCCGTCGCCTGCGTGAGGCGGCGTCCGGTCCTCGCGCTCGCGGCTCATGAGCTGATGGACGACGGGCTCGCGACCGTTCCGGCGGACGGTCACGTCGAGCACGAAGCGACGCGTCTCGAGATCCTCTTCGGCGGAGAGGTGCGCCGCGAGATCGTCGAGCGCCAGCTGGAGCCGCTCGAGCTGCGTCGCCGCTCCGTAGGACGCGGGCATCTCCTGGTCGAAGGTCCAGAAGGGGGTCGGGATGCGGTCGTACCAGGACAGGCGGTGGGTCGTACCGTCGCTCGCGCGCGCGGTCCAGACGCCGCCGTCGACGCGCACGCGCGCGCCGTCGGGGTCGCGGTCCGGCTCGGGGCGGAGCTCGCGGTAGAGCGCGAGCTTGATCGTGGACGACTCGTGGAACATCCGGAACCCGAAGGCGCCGTCGCTGCGCCGCCCCGCCGTGACGATCAGCGTCGCCTGGACCGCGATCCAGAGCAGCGCGAAGAGCAGCCGGTGGACTCTCGCGGCTCCCGACGCGGGCGGGAGCGAGGGGAGGACCGACGATCGCGTCGCCGCCGGCGCGCCGTCCGGATCGCGCTTCCGTGTGTCCTCCGCGGCGCCCGGCGGGCGGCTGTCGCGCGGCTCCTCGTCTCCCACCACGAGGCCCACGCTAGACAATCTTTCGCCCGCGCGCACCGATCTGGCTACGCAGCGGCTCGAGCGCGGAGGGCGCTGCCGGGGAGGACAAACTTTTTGTCTCGGCGCATCGATGTGGGACACTTGGAGCTGGTGCGCCGCCTCCTCCCGATCCTCGCTCTCTTGCCCGCGCTCGCGTGCGGCGAGGCCGTCGCCAAGCCCAAGGCTTCGGCGCTCGACGGCGTGAGCGTCAAGATGGGCGCGGCGGAGACCGACGACCGGCCCATCGCCACCCAGCCGGTCGACGTCGTCCCGGCGCGGGGACAGTCGGTCGTCGGCGCGCTCGAGCGGCCCGCCGCCCTCCGTCGCTTCTTCGATTCGCTCGCGCGCCTCGAGTCGGGGCGCGCGCAGGACGACGTGCGCATCACGCAGTTCGGCGACTCGCACACCGCCGCGGACATCCAGACCGCCGCCGTTCGACGCGCGCTCCAGACGCGCTTCGGCGACGGCGGTCGCGGGTTCGTGGCGATCGGGCGCCCGTGGAAGCGCTGGCTGCAGGACGGCGTGCGCGTGGGGATGTCGATCGAGTGGGCGCCCGAGAAGGGCAAGCTCGAGCGCGGCAAGCACGTCGGCGACGGCCTCTACGGGCTCTCCGGTATCGGCCTCTTCACGCGTCAGCGCGGCGCGCGGGCGTGGGCGGACCTGACCAGCAAGACGTCGCGGGCCGAGCTCGCCTACCTCGAGCAGCCGGGCGGCGGCGCGTTCGACGTGCTCGTCGACGGCGTGCGCGTCGTCCGCGTCTCGACGCGCGGCGAGCGGGCGTCGTCTGCGTTCCGCGCCTTCGACGTCGCCGAGAGCTCGGCCCACCAGGTCGAGGTCCGCGCCGTCGGCGACGGCGACGTCCGCGTCTTCGGCATGTCGCTCGAGCGGCTGCAGCACGGATCGTGCTCGACGCGCTCGGCATCAACAGGGCGCGGATCACGACCGCGCTCTCGTGGAACGAGCACCACTGGGCCGAGCAGCTCAAGCACCGCGCGCCCGCGCTCGTCGTGTTCGCGTACGGCACGAACGAGTCGACCGACATCGAGATGGCGCAGCACGTGTACGAGCGCCAGCTCGTCGACGCGCTCGGTCGCGTCGCGCGCGCGGTGCCGAGCGCGTCGTGCCTGATGCTCGGCCCGCCGGATCGCGCGATCGAGACCAAGGACGGCTGGGTGACTGCCCCGAAGATCGCCGAGATCATCGCGGCGCAGCGGCGCGTGGCGGAGGCCGCGGGCTGCGCGTTCTACGATCAGCTCGCGGCGATGGGCGGCGACGGCGCGATCGCCGGATGGGCCGCGGAGACGCCGCCGCGGGCGCAGAAGGACCGCGTGCATCTTACACGTGATGGCTACGCCCAGCTCGGCAGCTCGTTCGCGTCCGACCTGATGCGCGCCTACGCGGGCTTCCGGCGCGACGCTGGTCTGCCGCCGAGCACGACGCGGGAGCTCCCGGTCGTCCCGTCGACGCTCCCCGTCGCGCCCGACGGCCTCGACGCGCAGTGACGCTCCGGGCTCGGCGTGCGCCGAGCCCGCGCGACGCGCGTCCACGCACGCCGCGCGAGGCGGATCAGCCGCGCGGCGGCGGGCGCCGTGACGTCGCGCCTCGCGGAGGACGCGAGCTCGTCCCGCTGGGCCGCTTGGTCGCGCGCGGGCTGGGCGCGCCGGCCTTGTCGTCGACGAGCTCGAGCCAGCTCATCTCGACCTCCATCGTGGCGTGACGGCGCGGCGGAGGCTTCTCCGTCGTCGACGGGACTGGCATCGGCGGCAGCGTCCGGGCGGCGCCCGGCAGCCGCGGCGGCCGCTTGCGCGATGACGGCGGCGGAGGGAGCGGCGGCGCGTGCGTCGAGCTGGCTTCGTGCTCTCCGTCGCCGGGCTCCGGCTGCAGCTCCGCCGGTCTGAGCGCGGGGCGCGCCTCGGTCGGAGTGGGATCCTCCTCGAGCCACGAGAGGTGAACCTCGACGGTCTGACGACGTGGAGGTGGGCCCATCGCGGGACGTGCGGCTGGGGGCTTCGCGCTGCGGGACGCCGGAGGTGCCTGCGTGGGTCGCTTGGAAGAACGCGTCGGAGGGCTCGATTGCGCCACGATCGCAACGATACACGGGCGCGACCCAGCGCCACAGGGCAACGTCCAGCCGGCCAGCTGGGCGACCGACGAGGGCCGCGGGTGGGCGCGGGTGGGCGCGGTCAGAACCGCGCGCCGAGCGCGAGCGCACCGCCTGCGCCGGCGATGCCGGTGAGCGCGCCCTCTTCTCGGAGGAACGACACGCCGCCGGTGGCGGAGAGGTCGGCGAACCAGGCGCGCGAGAGCGGGAGGCGGCCGGCGACGACGACCTCGGGCCCGAACGCGAACGCGTTCTTCGTCTCCGAGGCCGCGCCGGAGATCGCGGCGGCGCCCGTCGCGGTGATCGTCTGGACGACGAGGCCGGCTCGCCCGCCGGCGCCGGCGCGGAGGGTCAGCGGGCCGATGGGCAGGCGCAGCTCGAGGCCGGCGCGCGCGTAGCCGCCCACGAGCGACTCGTCCTTGTCGGACAGCGAACGCCCGGTGAGCTCCGCGCCGCCGCCGACGGTGAGCGCCAGCCACCGCCACGCGTGGGCGTAGGTCGCGCGCGGGCCGTGCACGAACCCGGTGCGGGCGTTCACCCCGGTGTCGTAGCCGGCGGAGATCTCGTGCTGCGTCGCGCGCGGCGCCGTCGTCGTCGGCTCCGCGCGATCGGGATCGTCCCCTTTCCTCGCCACGGTCTCGAGCGAGGCCGCGGTGAAATCGCGCTCCTCGAGCCTCCGCGACTCGCCTGCGGCGATCGCGATCTGCGCGACGGATCCGGCCGCGCCGGCTCGCCGATGGACGACGTAGCGGCCGGGAGGGACCCGCAGCGTGAGCGCGCGGTCCGGTGAGCCCCAGAGCTCCGAGAGGACGCTCTTGCCCGCGGCGGAGTAGACGAGAAAATGCGTGTCGCGGGCGCGCGGGAGGGTGACGCTCGCGACGTGCGCGCTGGTCTGCGTGAGGACGACCGGCGCGGCCTCCCGCAGGGTCATCACGGCCTCGGGCTTCTGCATGACGCCGCTGCTCTTCGCCGAGCGGATCAGCGTCTGCGAGTGCGCGAAAGCGAAGCTCTCGTCGAGCGTGACGCGGGCGTCGCCGTTGGTGTCGGCGGCGCCGCGCAGCCCGCTCAGCCAGGCGTGGGTGAAGAGCGCGCCCTGGAGCTCGTCGGACTCCTGCGCGGCCTCGCCGTCGCTCGACGCGTGCAGCCACACCTGCCCGGAGGCCTGCGGGATCATCGTGGCGGAGATCGTGAAGGGCTCGTCGGCCGTGAAGCCTTTGTCGCGCGTGGCGCGGCAGGCGTCGGTGACGGCGATGCGCAGCCCGGCGGGTACCTCCGCGAGCTTCGCGGAGAGCTCGGAGACGAGGACGCGATCGGATCCGAGGTGGAGCGCGTCGCGATCGCCGTGGCCGCTGAAGTAGAAGACGAGCGTGACCTCTTCGGCGCGGTGGTGCTGCGCCACCGTCTTCGCGCGCTCGATCGCCGCGAAGAGGGCGCCCCGGTTCGGCTCGTTCAGGAAGAAGGCGTGCTCGCTCCTCACGCCGCCGAGCGACACCATCACGTCACGGACGCGCCGCGCGTCGTTGTCGGCGAACTTGAGGGGCCGCTCCGCCGGGAGCCCGAGCTTGCTGCCCGCCGAGACGAGGATGCGCACCGGCTCGGCCAGCGCTTCGGCCGGGGCGCAGGCGAGCCCGACCGCCGTGAGCGCGGCGGCGAGACGGCGAAGAGGCCGCGTGGTCATGGCGTGCTCTCCCACTCGACGCGCACCGCGGCGACTCCCTCGAGCCGCCGCTCGCTCCGGGCGCGCGCCACGGCCTCCGGTGATCCGACGAGGATCGTCCCCTGCATCGGCGACGCGTCGACGCGCGCGGAGCGCTCCGAGAAGTGGGTCCCCGGCCGGCGGACCCCCTCGGACATGAGCTCCACCCAGCTCGCGTCGTCGCCCATCACCGCGGCGAGTATGGCCTGCTCGCGGTCGAGCGCAACCTCGACGCGCAGGCGATCGCCAGGCCGGATCCGGACGACTCCGGTGAAACGCGCCTGCGCGCCTGCGCGTTCGCGGATCACCGCGACCTGGACGCCTCCTTTGAACGTCGTCTCGGGCTCGGGACCGCCGGTCGCGACCAGCGCGCTCGGCGTGGGGGTGGACGGCGGGACCGGTGCGAGCGCGTCCTCGGTGGGCGTCGCGCGCAGGAAGAGGAGGAGCGCGGCAGCGGCGGCGAGCGGCACCGCGGCGGTGCTCGCGAGCATCCACGCGGCGCGGCGGGCGCGGGTCGAGGCGCCGCCTCCGAGGAGCGGCGTCCGTGGGGCGTCCGCGCGGTCCTCGACGCTCGCGGGCAGCGCGCGTCCGTCGTGACGCCCGACGACGCGCGCGACGACGGCGTCGGCGGTCGAGCGGGAGGGACCGGCAGCGAGCGCGCCCCGGAGGCGCTCCACGAACGCGCTGCAGCGATCGCACGCGGCGAGGTGAGGGGAGAGGTGCTCGCGCGCCTCGCCGCACGCGAGGGCTTCGAGCTCGAGGCTGCTCGGGTGGCTCATGACGAGGTCTCCTCGCTCGCGATCGTCGACAGACCGAGCCGCGAGCGGATCCGTTGGGCGCGCTTGTTCACGGTCACGCGCGAGACGCCGAGCTCCGCCGCGGCGTCGCTCTGGCTCATCCCGTCGACGAAGAGCATGATCGCGAGGTCCTGCTGATCCTCGTCGAGCTGCGCCAGCGACTCGAGCGCGGCGAGCCTCGCCTCGGCGTCGACGCCGGGCGCGGGCCCGAGCGGATCGAGCGACTCGAGCCCGTCGTGCGAGAGGGCTTCGCGGACTCGCTTGCCGCGCCGCAGGAGATCGAGGCACGTCCGATCGGCGGCGCGGCACAGCCAGCGGTAGGGAGAGTCGGCATCGCGGAGCTGCCGACCGCGACGGAGCAGCACGGCGAGGAGCTCCTGCAGCGCGTCCTCGCCGAGCGCGTGATCGCGCATGAGGAGCCTGCAGCGTCGCTCGAGGAGCGCTCCGTACCGGTGATACACGTCGCTCACCTCGCTGGCAGAGAGTCCACGCGACGGCACGACGTCGTTCCGGCCGTCACTGGCCGGCGTCGGGCGCGGAGCCGGCGTCGATCGCGGCGCCCGAGTCTGGCGCGGGGCCGGCGTCGATCCCGACGCTGGCGTCGCCGACGGGACACGGCCAATCGAGCGGGACGGGCTGGTCGGGATCGAGCCACGCGCTGCCCCCACCTCCGCAGCCGATCGCCAGGGCCTCGTCGTCGTACCCGCCCGTGCAGAGGCCCGGCGCGGTCGTGGTGGGGGCCGGCGAGCAGTCGCTCGGGTCCGGCTCGTACGTGTAGCTGTAGCCGCCGTTCGTGCACTTGAGGCGCGGATCGTCGGGCGCGGGGTAGCCGCCGCCCGACGGCGGGGGGGCCGTGGGGCGAGGAGCGGACGGCGTGGTCTCCGTCACGTCGTACGACGAGCAGACCGCGCCGGGGAGCCTGGTGCGCGGCGAGAGCTGCAGCTCGACGACATTGAGCGGCAGCCACCGCCCTTCTTGCCACGCGAGGTTGTACCCCGCCGCGGGCAGGATCCCCGAGCGGTCGCGGAGCTTCTCGTAGTCGAGCGATCCGCCGTCGCGGAGGTAGGCGAGGAGCAGCTCCTTGTTGCCTCCGATGACCTCGTCGACCGGAGTGGCGTTCGGTCCCTCGAGATCGAGCTTTCCGTTGCCGTTCGTGTCCACGTAGACGATGAAGCCGGCGACCGCGGCGCTGAGCGGCTGGGTGATCTGTCCGCTCACGGTGTCGCGCGGAGACAGCTTGGCGCCGAACGCGAAGCCGTTGCCGGGGCTCCCGCTGCTGCTGGCGCCGCTCGGGCCGTCGCTGCTGCCCGCGCCGCTCGGACCGCCGCTGCTGCTCGCGCTAGGCACCGGGTCGTCCGGCGCAGCGGACGCTCCGGAGCTCAGCTCGCCGTAGTCGCCGACGAGCGAGGCGAAATAGCTCGCCGGCGGGACCGAGAGGTCCATGGAGAACGCGCCGTTCACCACGGCGACGTCGTTGCCGGAGGCGAGGGCGCCCGTATTCGCGACGTTCCACACGAGCGCGACGCGCGTGTTCGGGGGGATGCTCGCGCCCGTGAGCGCGCCCGACACGGTGGCGATCCGCTCGGAAGAGCCGCGCGTCGGATCGGAGATGCCTCCGCACGCGACGAATGCGGACAGCACGCCGGCCGATGCGGCGACGGCGAGGGAGAGGCGGAAGGAAGGGAGGCGTTTCATGCGAAGCTCCTGGTCTCGTGCAGCGTTCTGACCGGTAGACGCAGGGACGGCGTCCGGGTGTAAAGCACGGCCCGGACGATTTTCCAGGAGCGACGGCCGCCGTCCCGCCCGATGACGAGCAACGGTGCGTGATTGTTGTGGAATGTTGCCGGGGCTTGGTCCGCCGCGGTCGGACGTGGTGGCCGCGTCGGACGTGTTCGCCGCGGTCGGAGTGTTCGCCGCGGTCGGACGTGGTGGCCGCGTCGGACGTGTTCGCCGCGCTTGCCCGGCGTCGAGCGCGGAGGCGCGGCTGTCCGCGTCAGTTGGTCGGAGGCGGCGGCGCGGCGACCTTGGGGCCCGGCCAGGCCTCGTAGCCGCTCGTCAGCGCCTTGAAGAGGAGGTCGCCGAGGATCTCGCCGCCCTGCGGGGACGGGTGGGTGAGGTCGCTCCCGGCGAGGCCCTTCTTCACCCAGCTCGCCATCGCGCCATCGCCGCCCATGGCCTCGTAGGTGTTCCAGAAGCCCACGCCGGTCTCGGCGGCGATCTTCTGCTGACTCTCGACGAGGTGCTTGATGATGGGCTTGGTGCGGAGGGCGCCGGTCGACTCGTTCTTCTCGGCGCGATCGAGCGGAGCGACGACGAGGATCGACGCCTTCGGCGCGGCCGACTTCACCTTCTCGACGAGCGCGCGGAGCGTCTTCTGGTACGCCTCCTTGTTGAGCACGCCCATCTCGCTCTCGTTCGTGCCGTAGTGGAGGATGACGAGCGCGGGATCGCGGAGCGCCATCTGCTCCTTCCAGTGCGCCGCGTCCATCGCGCCGAGGAGCTCGCCCCGCCCGCCGTTTGCGCCGAGCGAGTCGTAGACGACGCCGGGCGTGTCGCGCTCGAGCGCGACGCCGAAGAGGCGGGGCGTGCCGCTCACGACCTTGAGCGTCATCTTGGCCTCGCCGTCGGGCACCGGGAACGACTTCACCCGCGAGGTTTTGGTCTCGCCCTTGGTCGAGAAGCGCTCGGTCTTTCGCTCGCCGTTGATCTGCGCTTCGAGGTCGACGTCGCCGCCGTTCGGCGTCTCGAGGTAGTAGACGTCGAAGCGCGAGACCTTCTTGCCGTAGGTCTGTCCGGTGCCGGTCCCGTACCAGGAGCGCGCGCCGGCCGAGCCCGTGAAGCTCACGCCGCCGAGCCCGTACATCAGGTCCTTCACGAACGGGCCGGTGACGCGGCTCGAGCTCCAGCCCTCGGTCGCGCCCTGGATGACGTCGTTGTGGAAGTACCAGTCCCACGGCTTCGCCACGAGGATGAAGCCGTGCCCGGCGTCGCCGAGCTCGGCCTGCATCTTGCGGCGCATCGTCCCCGAGACGTAGTCGCTCGTCAGCACGCTGTCGCCGTAGTGGAGGATGCGCGTCACCGCGCCGGCCTCCTTCTTCTTCGTGCGCGCGAGCCGCGCGTAGAAGGCGTCGAGCGCGTGACCCGACGGATCGTCGACGGCGATCGATCCCTTGGTCTTGGCGAGGCTCGCGGCGGAGGGCTGCGCGAGCGCGGGCCCTTCGGGCAGGGCGTTGGTGACGGTCGCCTCGTTCTTCGATGCCGCGAGCGACGTCTCGCCCTGCGTCGGCGCCGGCGCGGGGCTCTTCGCGGCCTCGGCGATCTCCGCGGCCTCGGCGGCCAGGTCGGCCTTGTCCCAGGGAGCGCGGGCGACGCGGTAGCGCGCGAGCCGCGGCGTCGCGTACGGGACCGCGAGGAGCACGAGCATCACGCCGACGGCGATCGACGTCTTTCCGCCCAGGGGGTGAGTCACGTTCGACGAATAGAACGCGCGGCGGTCCGCAGCAACTCCGCCGCAGTCCACGGCAGGTCGCGTCGGAGCGGAATCCAGCGCGAGCGCTGGCTCGGACCGTGCTTGAGCCCGGCGAGAGGACGGGCGCTCCGCCCGGAACGAACCCATGGCGAGGACCTCCGAAACGGACGAGCTCGGGACGACGGACAACCCGATCCGCCTCGTTCGACGGCGCCACCGGCGCGTCGAGCAGGACGACATCGACCGCGCGATCGCCGCGCGGAGCGAGTCGGCGCGGAGCGAATCGGCGCGGAGCGAATCGGCGCGGAGCGAATCGGCGCGGAGCGAATCGGCGCGGAGCGAATCGGCGCGGAGCGAATCGGCGCGGAGCGAGGTCGCGCGACGCGAGGCGGCACGAAGCGATCCGGCGTGGCGCGATCCGGCGCGGCGTGAGGCGGCATGGAGCGAGGCATGGCAGGACGAATCGTCCCCGCCGTGCTCTTTTGTCATACCGGACGATCGCACGTCGCCTGCGGTCTCCGGCGGTATCGCCGGCTTCATGGGGGGCCTCGCCGCGCTCGGCGCCGTGCACGCCCTCGCGCCGGCGGCGCTCACGCGTCCGGTCCTCGCGGTGGCCGAGGCGCGCGGCGTCGACCTCGCCGTGTCGTTCGGCGTCGCGTACGCCACCGCGGCGGCGATCGGCGCGCTCGTCGGAGGCACGTTCGCGGTCGTGACCCGCTACCTCCGGAAGTGGGGACCGCTCCTGCTCTGGGCGGTCGTCTTCTTCGTCAGCCTGGCCATGCTCCTGCTCGCGCTGTCGAGCAGCTACGGACGAGGTGCAGGTCCGGCGCTCTCCGGGCCGATCCTCGCGGCGAGCGCGGTCTTCGCGATCGTCGTCTCCTTCTCCTTGCCCATTCGACGCCGGCGCTGAGATAACCGGGGCCGCTCCCTCCGCGGGAGCGCCTCATGCTCTTCAACAGCCCCGTCTACGGCGTCTTTCTCCTCGTCACGTACGTGGCGTTCTGGGCGCTGCGCCGGCGGTCGTTGCTGCGGCCGCTGTTCTTGATGGCGGCGAGCTACGTCTTTTACTTCGTCGGGACGTACGACTCGGCGCGCGAGCAGGACGTCCCGCTCGGGCCGCTCGGCTGGACGATCCTCTGCGTGGGGATCATCTTCGTCGGCAGCACGCTCGACTTCTGGATCGGCCGCGCGCTCGGGCGGACCGAGAACCCCACCACGCGCAAGGCGCTGCTGCTCGCGTCGGTCTTCTACTACCTGGGCGTCCTCTCGGTCTTCAAGTACTTCAACTTCGCCGTCGACACCGTGGCCGAGGTGGCCGCGTGGCTCGGCGTCGAGCTCTCGCCGACGCACCTCCGGCTCGTCCTGCCCTTCGGGATCTCGTTCTTCACGTTCGAGACGATGAGCTACACGATCGACGTCTACCGGCGCGAGATCCCGCCGGCCGATCGCTACCTCGATTACCTCCTCTTCGTCGCGTTCTTCCCGCACCTCGTCGCGGGGCCGATCGTCCGGCCGAAGTCGATGCTCCCGCAGCTCGCCGCCGAGCCGGTCGCGAGCGACGCGATGCGCGCGGAGGGGCTGTTTTTGATCGCGACCGGGCTGATGAAGAAGATCGTCATCGGCGACTACCTCGGCCTGAACCTCGTCAACCGCGTGTTCGACAACCCCGAGCGCTACACGTCGCTCGAGGTGCTGGTCGGCGTCTACGCGTACGCGATCAAGATCTACGCGGACTTCTCCGGCTACAGCGACGTCGCGATCGGCAGCGCGAAGCTCTTCGGCTACGAGCTGCCGCGGAACTTCGACGCGCCGTACACGTCGGCGGATCTCCAGGAGTTCTGGCGCCGCTGGCACATCTCGCTCTCCACGTGGCTCCGCGACTACCTCTACGTCACGCTCGGCGGCAACCGCGGGAGCACGTGGAAGACGTACCGGAACCTCCTCCTCACGATGGTGCTCGGCGGCCTCTGGCACGGCGCCTCGTGGAACTTCGTCATCTGGGGCGGGCTCCACGGCGGCGCGCTGGCGGTGAACCGCGCGTGGCAGCGCGCCCGTCAGGCGAAGCGCCCGATGCAGCCGCTCGGCGCGCCGTACCGCGCGGTGCCGGCGCCGAGCGCGGCCGACGCGAAGCCGAACGTCCCGGTCGCCGGCGGCGCCGAGATCGTCCGGCCGCCCGCCGTGATGACGCCGGGGCGCGTGGTCGCCGTGCTCGCGACGTTCCACTTCGTCTGCTTCGCGTGGATCTTCTTCCGCGCGCCGACGTTCGCGCACGCCACGCTCATGCTCGAGCGCATGGGCAAGCTCTCCGAGGGCGCGCCGAACCTCACGTCGCGGATCCTCCTCGTCCTCGCGCTCGGGCTCGTGACGCACTTCACCCCGCGCTCGATCTACGAGCGCATCCAGGGCACCTTCGTGCGGAGCCCGGCGGTCGTCCAGGGCGTGGTCCTCGCCGCGTGCGCGTACGTGGTCCACTTCGCCGCCGGCGCCAAGGCGGAGCCGTTCATCTACGGCCAGTTCTGAGGAGCGGCGCCCGCGGCGGGGACGTCAACGCCTCTTCAGGGTCCAGACGCCCTCCTCCGAACCGGCGCTCCTGCCGCTGTACTCGAGCGTCGCGCCCTTGTCGCAGAACGCGTAGGTCTCGCCGTCGGCGGTGGTGACGTTGCTCCCGCTCACGGTGAAGGTGGTGGCGCTGTTCGCGGTCTCTTCGCTCTCGATCGTGCAGACGCAGTCGGTCGTCCCCGTGCACGAGATCGAGCCGAAGGCGCTCTTGTACGCGTCGGCGAGCGCGGCGCACTGGCCCGCCGAGCAGGCCGCGGGGACGACGATCGAGCCGGAGATCTTGACGGTCGCCCTGCGGGAGAGCGCGCTGTCCTTGAAGTAGAGCGAGCCGACGGCCGTGACCTTCGCGTTCGTCGTGTCGAGTGACGGGCATGTCTCGCGCGCGCTCGCGAACACGTCGTCGACGCAGCCGCTCGTGTAGTCGTACGTGCCCTCCGGGGAGCCGCCGCACGCGCTGAACGGCGCGCAGGTGCCGGCCACTTCAATTACGGCGGTCGACGGCGGAGGCAACGACGGATCCGGCGTGCCCGAGCCTGAGGAGCCTGAGGAGCCTGAGGAGCCTGAGGAGCCGGAGCTTGGGCCCTCGCCGTCGTGCACGGTCGTGGAGCACGCGGCGGCGGCGGCGAGGAGAAGGACGGACGCAGACACGTGGAAGTAGCGGTGCATGTTGACTCCTTGGCAGCGGATAAGGGCCCCTCGCGTCGAGGGGATGCTCTCGCGAGTTGCACGTCGGGTGCCTCGCGCGAGCTCGCGCAACGTGGCGAGACCGCGGACGCGACCGCGTCATCGGCGGCGCAGCGGGGGTCCTCGCGGGGCCGCGGGGGGCGTCGTCCGCGACGCGGTCGGTTCCCGTCGGCCCGGCGTCGCGGGTGCGGTAAAACCGTGCCGATGGCCATCGAGAAGAGGGACCCGCGCGCGCGCATCGGCTTCGGCATCGCCAACGTGGCGGTCGCGGCGTTCGCCGTCATCGGCGTGTTCCGCTTCCTCCCGACGCGCTGGTGGGTGGTCGACACGGGCGCGGTCGCCGTCGGTCTCCTGCTCGGCTCGTCGGGCCTCGCGCTGCTCGCCAAGGCGCCCGTCGCCGAGCCGCTCACCCGCGCGGCGGCGGCGGTCGTGCTCGCGATCGGCCTCGCGCTGTTCGCGGCGATCGTCACGACGGCCGGGTGGATCGGCGGCGTCTACGGCCAGGTCGGCGCCAACGGCGCGATCATCTTCGGCCTCGTCGGGGCGCTCGTCCTGCCGTACGTCGTCGTGCTCCCCGCCGTCGAGCTCGCGTGGATCGGCCCGCCGCGCGGCAAGAACGCGAGGCGGGAGTGAGCCGGCGCGCGCTCGGGCGCCTGCTCGCCGCCTACGCCGCGCTCCTCTTCCTCTGGTGCGTCGGTGTCCGCGCGTGGTTCTCGCTCGGCGCCCCGCCCGGCGAGGTCGTCGTCGAGAGCTCCTGGAAGGACGGCGCGCGCGTCGGGCGCGTCGTGCGGGCGCCGGGCGACACGTCGCCGCCCGCGCCTCCCGCGGGCGGCGTCGCGACCCTGGAGGCCGTCACCGGCGAGGCGCCGCTCTACGCGCACCCGCTCCTCTTCACGCTCGGGCTCGTCCCGGGCCGCGACGGCGTGAAGGCGGAGCTCGACGGCAAGGTCGCGTACGCGACGGTCGACGATCTCCTGGCCCTTCAGGCCTACGACCGCGCGCACCTGTGGGCGGCGGCCAGCTTCGGTTGGGGCACCCACCGGGCGACCGTGCTCCATGTCCTGTCCGAGCAGCTCGGCGTCCAGGCGCACGAGATCGCCGAGCGCGCGAAGCTCACGCGGGTGCGCTTCGAACGCCGCGCGCCGCCGGACGCGCCGGGCCCCGGAGCGCCGAGCGCCGCTGCCACGCCCCCCGACCGGATCACCGAGGCCAACCTCTCGCGCGAGGTCGTCCTCCGCGGCGTGCGCGAGGCGGGGACGCACCTCGCGCGCGCCGTCGACGACGACGGGCGCTTTCGCTACATGATCGACGCGTCGACGAACACGACCTTGCCCGGCTACAACTGGCCGCGGCACTCCGGCTCGACGTTCTTCCTCGCGCAAGCGGCGTCGGTGCTCGACGATCCGTTCGTCCGCTACGCGACGCTCCGCGCGGCGGCGCGCCTGCGCGACGAGATGATGCGCGACTGCGGCGGGCACCGCTGCGTCTGCGAGGACGGCGAGATCGCCGAGATCGGCTCGAGCGCCCTCGCGCTCATCGCGTTCACCGAGGTCGTGGGCACGGGCGCCGACGGCGCGTACCGCCCGGCCATCGCCCAGCTCGCGGCGTTCCTACGGAGCCAGCAGCGACCGGACGGCGAGTTTCAGCACCAGTTCAACCGGGTGACGAAGCAGCCGATCGACGTCCAGTTCCTCTACTTCAGCGGCGAAGCGACGCTCGCGCTCGCGCGGGCGCACCGCATCACCGGCGATCCGGCCGATCTTGACGCCGCGCGCCGCGGCCTCGCGCGCCTCTCGGGGAGCGGCTGGAGCTTCTTCGGCAGCCGCTACTACTTCAGCGAGGAGCACTGGACCTGCCAGGCGGTCGCGGAGCTCTGGGATCGGGCTCCCGAGCAGGAGGGGCTCTCGTTCTGCGCGCGCTGGCACGAGTACCAGCGGCGCCTCCAGCAGGACGCGGACGAGACGCCCTTCGATGCGGACGGCGCGTTCGGGCTCGGGCCGCTCGTCTCGCCGCGCGTCACCCCGGCGTCGAGCCGCGGCGAGGCCGCCGGGGCGCTCCTCGATGTGCTCGTGCGCGAGCGCCTCGCCGGCCGGGGCGCGCGGAACGACGAGCTCGTCCTCGTCGAACGCGAGCTCCGTCGCGCGCTCGCGTTCGTTTTGCGCAACCAGCTCGCCCCCGGGCCGGCTCACCTCTTCGCGGATCCTGTGGCGGTGCGCGGCGCGGTGCCAGGAAGCCCCGTCGACTGGCAGCTTCGCATCGATTACGCCCAGCACGCCGGCAGCATGATGGTGCGGTGGTTGGAGGTCGACGCGCTCGCCGCAGCGCGGTGATCGGCTGGGCCTACCTCTTGCTCCCTCGACGGTAGTGCTTCGTCACTCACCCACGACCGAGAAGTCACGCGGCGCCCTCGGTCGGCGCCGAGGTCGAGGGCCGACGAGGTGGGGGCAGGCAGCGGTGGTGTCGAGCGAGGAGCGGGCAGGTGGCCCGCGCGGCGGCGGTGCGCCTACATCGCCCCCCCGAAATGCGCAAGAAAAGTGGTCAGTTCAAAAGTGCGATCGTAGCTTTACTGAAGCGCGGGGTGATTCTTCAGCCCTCGAGCTCAACAGTCGAAAGCGACCTGGGAGGGTGATGCCGAACGAATGCTGGCAACGGTGGGAGGCGCCGCTCGTACAGAGCGATGCCGACGCTCACATCGTTACCCAGTCCAGCATCGAGCAAGGCCCCATGCGGCGGGACCCGCGGGGAACCTTCCGTGCACGAGGCGCCAGTACCGGCCCTGCACGACGAGATGACACGAGACACGGCGAGAGCCAGAACGAAAACGATACGAACCCACAGCGCGCCTCCGCGATGGGCAGCGCTGTGGAAGCGAGCAGGCGTTCGCGTGGCGACGATGGGACGTTCGAAAATCCCATCGAGCTCGCGACGAACGTCGCGCGATTCGGCGTCAGCGCGTTCGCGCGTCTGGCGCATGTCAACGGAGCGCTCGAGGCGAGCGACGGTCACACCTACGAGGTCCAAGAAACCGACGGTGTCGACCCGAGCGAGCGGAGAGCCTCTCAAGCCACCGTCGGGGACGGGTGCCCCGGCGTTGTCACGATGAATCGGCTGCGTGTAGCAGCCAAAGAGGTAATGGATGGCCCTCTCAACACGTTCCCGCGAGTACGCGGGGGCTCCAATCATCACGTCTCTCGAGGCGCTCACGCTCGAGGAGGCACTGGCCTACTTGGACTCGGCGGAGGGTGACGAGCTCACGGCGGCGTATTCGCTCGCCCGGGATCGCAACCTGCTCGACGGAGACAAGGACGAGCCAGATGAGGCGGAGGTACACCATGCTCTGTTCCTGTTGCGCCGCGCTCGCGGGCTCAACGCGCCCAGCTTCGACCTGATGCGCGTTCAGCTCCGCCGGCTCATCGCAGCGTAGAACCGAGAACGAGAATCGAGCCCGGGCCGAGAGAGTCACCCACTTCTCGGCCCGGGACCGATGGATGGACAACGTCCGTCGGCGGAGGGAGTTAAGGGCGCGACCGCGCTTTTTTGCGCCGCGCAGCTTCTGCGCGAGCCCGAGCGTCGGCGAGCCCGAGCGGCCTGTCTTCAGGAGCCATCCGGCTCGCCCGCGCGCGGGCGAGATGGTAGAGGCGTCGGCGAGAAGGAAAGCTCGCTCCCATGAAGATCGTGTGCATCGGCGGCGGCCCCGCGGGTCTCTACTTCGCGCTCCTCTACAAGAAGGCCCGACCGGACGCGGAGATCACCGTCGTCGAGCGCAACGCGCCCGGGGTGACCTTCGGCTGGGGCGTCGTGTTCTCCGACGAGACGCTCTCTTACCTCGAGGAGAACGACCGGCCCACGCACGAGTCGATCACCAAGAGCTTCGCGCACTGGGACGCGATCGACATCCACTACAAGGGCGCCTGCCTCCGCTCGGGCGGTCACGGCTTCTCCGGCATCGCGCGCAAGGAGCTCCTCCGCATCCTCCAGGAGCGCTGCCTCGAGCTCGGCGTGAAGCTCCTGTTCGACACCGAGGTCGACGACCACGAGGCGCTCGTCTCACGCCTCGGCGGCGCCGATCTCGTCATCGCTTGCGACGGCGTGAAGAGCAAGATCCGCGACCGCTTCGCCGACGCGTTCGTGCCGTCGATCGATCTCCGCCGCGCCCGCTACATGTGGCTCGGGACGAAGAAGAAGTTCGACGCGTTCACCTTCTACTTCGAAGAGAACGAGCACGGCATGTTCCAGGTGCATGCCTACCGCTTCGACGACGACACGAGCACGTTCATCGCCGAGTGCGACGAGGCCTCGTTCCGCGCCGCCGGCCTCGACGAGATGTCGACGGAAGAGAGCATCGCGTACCTCGAGAAGCTCTTCGGGAAGCACCTCGGCGGCGAGCGCCTCCTCGCGAACCGCTCGCAGTGGGTGCAGTTCCCGACCGTGAAGAACGAGAAGTGGAGTCACGGCAACGTCGTCTTGATGGGCGACGCGGCGCACACCGCGCACTTCTCGATCGGCTCGGGGACGAAGATGGCGATGGAGGACTCGATCGCCCTCGTCAAGGCGCTGCTCGAGCACCCGTCGAGCGTCCCGCGCGCGCTCGAGGCCTACGAGGAGGAGCGCCGGCCGATCGTCGAGCGAACGCAGAAGGCCGCGCAGGACAGCCTGGTCTGGTTCGAGAACGTGAAGCGTTACCGCGACCTCGAGCCGACGCAGTTCGCGTTCAGCTTGCTCACGCGCAGCAAGCGGATCACGTTCGACAACCTGAAGCTCCGCGACACGGCGTTCGCCGAGCACGTCCGCTCCTGGCACGAGGAGCGCGCCGCCGGCGCGAAGGCGGGGGCGCCGGCGATGTTCACGCCGCTGACGCTGCGCGGCCTAGAGCTCCCGAACCGCGTCGTCGTCTCGCCGATGTGCATGTACTCGGCGGTCGACGGCCTGCCGAACGACTTCCACTTCGCGCACTACCTCGCGCGGGCGATGGGCGGCGCCGGCCTCGTGATGTGCGAGATGACCGACGTGTCGCGCGAGGGCCGAATCTCGCCCGGCTGCGCGGGGATGTACTTGCCGGAGCACCTCACGGCCTGGCAGCGCATCGTCTCGGCGGCGCGCGGACAGAGCGGCTCGAAGATCGGGATGCAGCTCGGTCACGCCGGCCGCAAGGCGTCGACCAAGGTCATGTGGGAGGGCAGCGATCGCCCGCTCGAGACCGGCAACTGGCCGATCATGAGCGCGTCGCCGCTGCCGTACTACCCGGACAGCCAGGTCCCGCGCGAGATGGATCGCGCCGACATGGACGCGGTGAAGGCCGACTACGTCCGCGCCGCGACGTGGGCCGACGAGGCGGGCTTCGACCTGCTCGAGGTCCACATGGCGCACGGCTATCTCCTGGCGAGCTTCCTCTCGCCGCTCACGAACGTCCGCTCCGACACGTACGGCGGCTCGCGCGAGGGGCGGATGCGGTACCCGCTCGAGGTGCTCGAGGCGGTGCGCGCGGCCTGGCCGAAGCACAAGCCGCTCAGCGTGCGCATCTCCGCGACCGACTGGCTCCCGGGCGGCGTCGACGACGAGGACGTGATCGCGCTCGCGCGGGCGCTCAAGGAGCGCGGCACCGACGTCATCGACGTCTCGTGCGGCATGACCACGCCCGACTCGCGCCCGAAGTTCTACGGCCGCATGTACCAGGCCTACTGGTCGGACATGGTCAAGAACGAGGTGAAGATCCCGACCATCACCGTCGGCAACGTCTCGAGCGCCGACCAGATCAACACGCTCATCCTCTCGGGTCGCGCCGATCTCTGCGCGCTCGCGCGCCCGCACCTCGCGAACCCGCACTTCACGCTCGGGGCGGCGATCGAGCAGGGCTACCGCGACGTGTTCATCCCGAGCCAGTACGGCATCGTCCGCCCGCTCCCCGCGCGCCCGGCGTGAGTCAGCGCTCGGAGCGGAGCTTGTCGTAGTCGGCGGCTGCCGCCTCGACCACGGCGAGGTCGCGCGTCGCCTTCTCGGCGTCGGCGAGGAGCTCGGCGGTGAAGATCGTGAGGCCCCAGATGCCGTTGTCTCGCTTGCGGAACGGCCAGCGGGTGCCCTGGACGGTGATCACGCTGGCGCGCTCGCCCTTCGCGTCGACGTCGACGCGAAGGACGCCCGACATGTCCTTGCGCAAGCGTCGCGACCATCGTCGCGTCCGGTAGAGGTGCGCGAAGACGTCGCTGCCGTCGGGGGCGTCCGCGAACGGGGCGTAGGAGAGGGCGAGCTCGCCGCGCTGCGGCTCGGGGTAGCTCGCGACGACCCGGTCGCGCGCCTTTCGCCGCATGTCGCGGAGCGTGTAGCAGGCCCACTGGGCCTCGGTCTCGAGGTAAGCGAAGAAGCCCGCCGGATCGTCGCTGCCGACGCTGCGCGCGACGCGCATGTACGCGCCCTCCGGCGTGCGATCGGGAGGATAGGGTCGGAAGAGCAGCGCGAACGCCGCGCCGGGGACGAGCAGCGTGCCCGCGGCCACGGCGAGCATCTTTCGGCGCGACACGGTCATGCGGCGGACCCGGGCGTCATACGCGATCTCGCGGCGTGGTGCTCGCGCTCGCGGCGGTCGCGCGCTCCGCTGGACCTCGCGCCTGCGGCAACGCACCACGTCGCTCGAGCGTCGCCGAGGAACGGATCGTGTCTGTGTGATGCGGAGCGATGGTTGGAGAGCAAAGGATCTGCGGCGAGCGAACGAGTTCGGGCTTGTCGCTGAAAGTCTACGCGTCTATTCGGTGCGGATGACTGCGGGCGGAGGCAGCAGTTCGGGGAGCGGACTCGTAGCACGGGTGCTCGCCGCCCGCCGCGCCACGATGCGGCTCGCGCAGCCGCTCGAGGTCGAGGACTGGGTCGTGCAGTCGATGCCCGACGCGAGCCCTGTAAAGTGGCACCTGGCGCACACGACGTGGTTCTTCGAGCGCTTCGTGCTCCGTCCGCTCGGCGTTCCACCGGTCGCGGAGGCCTACGACTACCTCTTCAATTCGTACTACGAGAGCGTCGGGTCGCGTCATCCGCGCGCACGCCGCGGGATGCTCACCCGCCCGACGGCGGCCGAGATCGTCGACTACCGCAGCGCGGTGGACGGGCGGCTCGCCGACCTCGAGGGCTCGCCGCGGCTCGCCGAGATCGCCGAGGCGCTCGAGCTCGGCAAAAACCACGAGGAGCAGCACCAGGAGCTGCTCCTCACGGACGTGAAGCACCTCTTCGGCGCGAACCCGCTGTCGCCGGCGTATCGCGCCGGCCTCGCGCCGGCGGCGCGCGGCGAGCCGCTCCCGCTCGCGTGGCATCGCTTCGGCGGCGGCCTCACGTCGATCGGGCACGGCGGCTCGTCGTTCGCGTTCGACAACGAGCGCCCGCGGCACGAGGTCTTCGTCGCCCCGTTCGAGCTCGCGTCGCGTCTCGTGACGTGCGGCGAGTACCTCGCGTTCATCGAGGACGGAGGCTACGCGCGGCCGGAGCTGTGGCTCTCCGACGGTTGGGCGTGGGTCAACGCGGAGAACCAGCGCGCGCCTGCGTATTGGGATCTCGACGCGCGGACCGTGTTCACGCTGGGCGGCAGGCGCGACCTCGTGCCGAGCGAGCCCGTGTGCCACGTCACGCTCTACGAAGCCGATGCTTATGCGCGCTGGGCGGGGGCAAGGCTGCCCCGCGAGGCAGAATGGGAGGTCGCGGCCGAGCGCAGCGGCGCAGGCGCGAAGGACGGGCCCCACGCCGCGACCGAGGGCGCCTTCGTGGAGGACGAGGCGTTTCACCCGCGAGCCGCGCGGCAGGGAGCGGGCGTCGTCCAGCTCTTCGGTGACGCCTGGGAGTGGACCGCCAGCGCCTACGCGCCGTACCCGGGCTTCGAGCCGCTCCCGGGCGCGTTCGGCGAGTACAACGGCAAATTCATGGTCAGCCAGATGGTCCTGCGCGGAGGCTCGTGCGCGACGCCGCGTGACCACGTGCGTGCGACTTATCGCAACTTCTTCCCGCCGAGCGCGGCATGGCAGTTCACCGGCATTCGCCTTGCGAAGGATATCGCATGACTCCGCTCGACGGCTCCAACGACAACGGCACCGCACGCGCTCCGCTCGAGCCTTCCGCAGGCTTTCGGGCCGACGCCGTCGCCGGGCTGCGCGCGACGCCGAAGCGACTGTCGCCGAAGTACTTCTACGACACCGAGGGCTCGCGCCTCTTCGACGCGATCTGCGAGCTGCCCGAGTACTACGTGACGCGCACCGAGCGAGCGATCCTCGAGGCCGAGGCCGGCGCCATCGCCTCGAGGCTCTCGGCCGACGGGCCGTGCCGCGTCGTCGAGCCGGGCGCCGGGAGCGGGACCAAGACGCGCCTGCTCCTCCGCGCGCTCGGGCCGGAGCGCTGCGTCGAGTACGTGCCCGTCGACATCGCGGGCGAGCACCTCGAGCAGGCCGCGGCGCAGCTCCGCGCCGAGCTCCCGTGGCTGCGCGTGACGCCCTTCGCGGGCGACTTCAGCGTGGAGCTCCCGCTCCCCGACGCCGAGCCGCGCGTGCGCACCGTCGTCTACTTCCCCGGCTCGACCGTCGGCAACTTCGACCCCGCCGACGCCGAGCGGCTCCTCGCGCGCTTTCGTCGCGCAGCCGGAGCCAATGGCGTCGTGCTGCTAGGGGTCGACTTGAAGAAGGATCCGGCGAGGCTCCACGCCGCGTACAACGACGCGCGCGGCGTCACGGCGGCGTTCAACAAGAACGTCCTCCGCCGGATGAACGACGAGCTCGGCGCGGACTTCGATCTCGACGCCTTCCACCACTACGCGTTCTACGCGCCGGCCTCCGGGCGCATCGAGATGCACCTCGTCAGCGCGCGGCGGCAGAAGGTGCGCCTCGCGGGGGAGGACTTCACGTTCGAGGACGGCGAGTCGATCTGCACCGAGCGCTCGTACAAGTACGACCTGGCGTCGGCCGAGCGGCTCGGCCGCGCCGCGGGGCTCGCGCTCGCGGACTCGTGGCTGGACGCGGACCGGCGCTTCGCGGTCTTGCTCTTCCGCGCGCCGGCGTGAGCGCGGGCGTGACGATCACGACGCGGTTCGCGCCGTCGCCGACCGGCGATCTGCACCTCGGCGGAGCGTGGACCGCGCTCGCGTCGTGGGCGCTGGCGCGGAGCGCGGGCGGCCGGACGATCCTGCGCGTCGAGGACATCGACACGCCGCGCGTGATCGCCGGATCGTCCGCGCGGATCGTCGCCGATCTCGCCTGGCTCGGCCTCGACTGGGACGAGGGGCCGATCGCACAGTCCTCGCGTACGGCCGTCTACGAGGCGGCGCTCGCGCGCCTCGAGGCCGCGGGCCTGACCTATCCGTGCGATTGCTCGCGCGCCGAGATCGCGCGCGCCGCGAGCGCTCCGCACGCAGGCGAGGAGAGCGGCGAGACGATCTACCCGGGAACCTGCCGGGACGCGCCGCGCGGGCGTGACTTCAAGCGGCTGCCGGCGATACGCCTGCGCGTGCCTGAGGAGGCGCGCGTCGCGTTCGAGGACGCGGTGCGCGGCGCGGTCGAGGAGGACGTGGCGCGCGCGGTCGGCGACTTCGTCCTCCGCCGCGGGGACGGCGTCTTCGCCTACCAGCTCGTCGTCGCGATCGACGACGCCGAGATGGGCGTGAGCCACGTCGTCCGCGCCGACGATCTGCTCGGCTCCACGGCGCGGCAGCTGCTCTTGATGCGCCTGCTCGGTCACCCGACGGCGCCCGCGTACGCGCACGTGCCGCTGGTCGTCGCGCCGGACGGCTCCCGCCTCGCCAAGCGGACCCCGGGCGCGACCACGCGCGAGCTCGCCGCCGCGGGCGTCGCTCCGGAGGAGGTCGTCGGCGCGCTCGCGCGCGGTCTCGGCCTCGTGGCGGACGGCTCGGGGCCGCTCACGGCGCGCGACGTCGCGGCCCGGCTGCGCCCTCCGAGCGAATGGCGGAAGACGCCTTGGGCGATGCCGAGCGCGTGGGCGAACCTCGCGGTCGATCAGTGCCGCAGCGCGAAGTAGACGCCGACCGCGATGCTCGCGAGACCGACCAGCACCCAGACGGCGATCCACGCGCGCGTGCTCGACGCCTCCGCCGGTGGAGGCCGCGACAGATGGCTGGCCGCCGTTCCCTTGCTCGACGGCGGTGGCCGCGAGGGCTTCGCGCTGATGCGCGGCGGCGGAGTGGACGCGACCAGCGGGCGGTCGTTGATGAGGGTCGGGCCCGTCACGTCGACCGGCCCGTCGCCGACGACGGCGGCGGGGATCGTCGTCGCGAACGCGTCGGTCCCCGGCGGCGCCGCCGAGAACGACTCGGGCGTCAGCGAGGCGACGTCGTCCGGGGCCGCTCGCGCGTGCTTGATCGCGGCGGCGAACGCGCTCGCCGAGGGATAGCGCGCGTCGCGCTCGCGCGCGAGAGCGCCGAGGACGACCGCCTCGAGCGCGGGCGTCACGCGGCCTGCCGCGTCCGGTCGCTTGCTCGGCGGCTCGAGATCGCTCGTGAGGTGAGCCGTGAGGACGCTGAGCGGCGTCGCCCCGGTGAACGGAGGCGCGCCCGTCAGCATCTCGTAGAGGATCACGCCGGCGGCGTAGACGTCGCAGCGAGCGTCGAGCTCGTCGCCGCGCGCCTGCTCGGGAGACATGTACTCGGGGGTGCCGAACACCATGTTGTGCGTCGTGAGGTTCGTCGTCCCGAGGCCGGAGCCGGTGATGATCTTCGACATGCCGAAGTCGACGACCACCGCCTTCGCGCCGCGCTCGAGCAGGACGTTCGCCGGCTTGAGATCGCGGTGGATCACGCCCTGGCCGTGCGCCGACGAGAGCGCCTCGAGCACCTGGAGCAGGATCTCCAGCGCGCGCGCGACGTCGATCGGCCCCTTCTCGAGGACGGCGGCGAGCGACTCTCCGGTGATCTTCGGGAGCGCGATGTAGAGCAGGCTCGTGCCGGGCTCCTCTCCCGGCACCTCCCCGAAATCGAGGATGGGGCAGACGTGCTCGCCCTCGAGGCGCCGGAGGATCGCCGCCTCGCGCTGGAAGCGCCCGCGGATCTGTTTGTCACCGGCGAGCGCGTCGTGCATCACCTTGAGCGCGACGGGGGCCTTGTCGGTCGTCCGGATCGCGTCGTGCACGACCCCGGTGCCGCCCTCGCCGAGGACGCCCAGGACCTCGTACTTGTCGGCGACGATCCGCTTCACGGGCGCGTCCACGGGCCCATCTTATCGCGAGCGGCGCGGACGGGGCGCGCTCTTCTTCCGCGGGCTCCGCGAAGGTCCTCGCGGGCTCGTCGATCGTCTCCGCGCGCGCGCGGAGGAGCCGCTCGTCCGGCGGGCGCGAGCCGCGGACGCTCTCACCGGACGCCGCAGGCGGCGCGGATCTTCGGTGAGACGGTGCGGGCGTCGAGCCGCACGTCGCCGCCGGTGTTCGTCCGCCACGCCGAGCACGCCCCCGCAGCGAGGCCTCCGGCCTCGAGCGCGACGTACGCCTCGAGCAGCGCGCGGTGGATCGTGGCGAGCTGCGGGCGCGTGAGCTCGCCCGAGCCGAGCAGGCGGTTGCCCTTGGCGACCGCGTCGACGTAGCGCCCGGCGCGGACGTCGGCGAGGAGCGGCGGGATGTCGGCCTCGGCACGGCGCTGCGCCTCGTACGCCTGCCCGCTGCCCTCGGTCCGGGTGCGCTCGGCGGCGGCGCGCGCGGCCTTCTTGCCCTCCTCGGTGAGCGAGAGGTCGATCAGCGGAACGAGGATGACGTCTCCGCGGAGGAGCTTCTGCTTGCCGTCGCGTCCGTTGTAGACGTCGAGCTCCCACGCCTTGTTGGCGTCGCCGAGATAGCGCTGCGCGAGCACCGTCATGGTCTCGTGCTCCGCGGCGATGTGCGCGACCACCGCCGGGATCTCCACCTCCTGGTTCACGACCGGCGGCACCCAGGCCACCGCGCCGTTCGCGCGCGCGAGCGTGTCGGCGCGCCGAGGATCGCCGAGGAACTCCCGGGCGAGCCCGAACCACGTCTCGCCCTGCTTCACGCGGTGGTGCGCGGGCGCGGGGATCTCGAGCGGCTGCCCGGTGACGATCGCGCTCCCGCCGTGAGCGTCGAGCGCGTTCGCGCCGGCGATCGCCGCCTCGAAGCGCGGTGAGCCGTAGAAGCGGATCGCGATCTGGGCGAGCGTCTCGCCCTGCGAGACCACGTGACCGAACGCGCCGGCGTCGGACGCCGCGAGGAGCAGCGCGGCCGCGAGCCCGCCCAAGGCGAACGATCGTAGCTTCATGGTGCGTCCTTTCCTGCGTCCTCGGGGGAGACGTTCATCGTCACGTCGAGCGTCACGATCTCGCCCGCGACGATGTCGACCTCCCGCTCGACCGACGACGGGGCGTCGGGGTGCGAGAGCGTGACGAAGTGCTTGCCCGCGCCGAGCGGGATCGCGCGGGCGAACGGCGTGGTCTCGACGAGCTGTCCGTCGACCCGGACGTGCGCCCACGGCGTCGCCACGACGCGGAGCCCGCCTGCGTGCTCGGGGGTGAGCTCGAGCGCGCGCGATCCGGCGGAGCGCGCGTCGCGCGCCCGGCCGCCGCGGCTCTCGTTGGCGACGACTCCCGCGGTGAAGAGCGCCGCGACGACGGTGAAGCCGAGCAGCGCGCGGCCGAGCCCGATCGGGCGTCGCGGCGTGAAGCGCGGGCTGCTCGCCGGGCGCGCCGGCGAGCGCCCGATCGGGCGCGAGGCGTGATCGCCGCGCGCCTCCTTCACCAGGTCCTTCGGACCGAAGCCGCAGTCGACGAGGGCCTGGCGGAGGAGCGCCGCCGGATCCTCGCGCGTCTCCGCCCGGAGGGCGGCCTCGAGCCGCTCCTTCACGACGCCGGCGGAGGGGTAGCGATCGTTCGGAGACTTCTCGAGCAGGCGCATCACGATCCGCTCGACCGCGCGCGGGCAGTGCGGAGCGCGCTCGCGCAGCGGCGCCGGAGCGTCGCGCCGGATCCGTTGCGCGGCGCTCCGCTTGGAGGCGTCGGCGCCGGGGGTCTCGAACGGACGCGAGCCGCTCAGCATCTGGTAGAGGACGACCCCGAGCGAGAAGAGATCGCTCCGGCCGTCGACGAAGTCACCGAGGATCTGCTCCGGCGACATGTACGCGGGCGTCCCGAAGGCGTCCTTGAGCTGCTCCGGAGCCATGCGTCCCGAGGCGGTGATGCCCTCGGTGCCGAGCGTGTCGCTCATGCTCGCGGTTCGCGGCCGCTGCGCGATCCCGAAGTCGATCACCTTGACGTGACCGGTCCGCGACAGGAGCACGTTGCTCGGCTTGACGTCGCGGTGGACGACGCCGCGCTCGTGGACGTGCTCGAGCGCGGAGCAGACGCCGCAGGCGATCGCGAGCGCCGCCGGGACGCCGAGCTTCGGGCGCGCGGCCTTGTCGCGCGCGCGGCGTGACGTGCTCTCTGCCGTCGTCGCGGCGAGCACGTCCTCGAGCGAGGGGCCGTCGACCCACTCGAGCACGACGTACGGGCGCCCCGAGGGCGTGCGGCTCGCCTCGAGGAGCAGGACGACGTTCGGGTGCGCGAGGTCGGCGAGGATCTTCGACTCGCGATCGAGCTGCTCGCCGAAAGACGAGGTCGGCGCGATCTGCGTGCTCAGCGTCTTCAGCGCGACGACGCGGCCGAGCGGCTCCTGGACGGCCTTGAAGATCGTCGAGAGCGCGCCGTCGCCGATCGTGCCAGTCACGCGGTAGCCGCCGAAGCGGAGCTCGCTCATGGCCGGACCACCCTCCGGCGCTCGCCTCGCGCTTCGCCCACCACGCGGCTACTTCGTGAAGAGCGAGGTGCCCGTCATGGCCGCGGGGATCGGCAGCCCCATGAGCTCGAGCATCGTCGGGGCGACGTCGCAGATCCTCCCGCTCGGGCGGATCTTGGCGTCGCGGTTCGCGTCGTCGACGTAGACGAGCGGGACGGGGAAGAGCGTGTGCGCCGTGTGGGGCTTGCCGGTCTCCGGATCGATCATCAGCTCGCAGTTGCCGTGGTCGGCCGTGATGAAGAGCGCGCCGCCCTTCGCCCGGACGGCGTCTGCGATGCGACCGATGCCGGCGTCGACGGCCTCGACCGCCGTGACCGCGGCGTCGAGGACGCCCGTGTGTCCGACCATGTCGGGGTTCGCGAAGTTCACGACGATGAAGTCGAAGGATCCTCCTTCGACGGCGGCGACCACGGCGTCTGCGACGCCGGCGGCGGCCATCTCGGGCTTCTCGTCGTAGGTGGCCACGTCCTTCGGCGACGGGATCATCCGGCGCTCCTCGCCCTCGAACGCCTCCTCGCGGCCGCCGTTGAAGAAGTAGGTCACGTGCGCGTATTTCTCGGTCTCGGCGCAGCGAAACTGCTTGAGGCCGGCGCGGGCGATCACCTCCGGGAAGATGTCCGGGTAGGTCTCCTTGGGGAACGCGATCGGCAGCGCGAGCTTCGAGTCGTACGTGGTCATGCACGCGTAGGCGGCGAACGGCGGCTTCGCGTCCCGCGTGAACTCGGTGAAGCCCTCCGTGGCGAGCGCGCGCGTCAGCTCACGCGCGCGGTCGGGGCGGAAGTTGAAGTGGAGCGCCGCGTCCTTCCCCGCGTCGGCGCCGGCGTAGTCGGCGACCACGAACGGCTCGACGAACTCGTCGGTCTTGCCCGCGGCGATGCTCTCCTCCACGCCGGCGACGGCGTCGGCGCGGCGAGGCGCGTCCGCGCTCACGATCGCGCGGTAGGCCTTCTCGACGCGCTCCCAGCGGTTGTCGCGGTCCATCGCCCAGTAGCGCCCGCTGACGGTGCCGATCACGCCCTTTCCGGCGAGCTTCTCGGCGAGGCGCGCGAGGTACTTGGGGGCCGTCCCCGGCATCACGTCGCGACCGTCGAGGAACGCGTGGACGACGACCGGGACGCCGGCCGCGTGCGCCGTGTCGATGAGGGCGAAGAGCTGGTCGATGTGGCTGTGCACGCCGCCGTCGGACACCAAACCGAGGAGGTGGAGCCGCCCGCCCGCGGATTTCGCGCGCCCGAGCACGTCCTGGATGACCGGGTTCGTTCCGAGCGAGCCGTCCGCGACGGCGGAGTCGATGCGCATGATGTCCATCAGCGCGATGCGGCCGGCGCCGAAGTTGAGGTGGCCGACCTCGCTGTTGCCCATCTGGCCGGGCGGCAGTCCGACGTCGGGGCCGCTCGTCCCGATCAGCCCGTGAGGGTAGCGCGCCTGGAGGGCGTCGAGCGCGGGGGTCTTCGCGAGGCGGACGGCGTTGGCGTCGACCTCGGAGCGCTCGCCCAGGCCGTCGAGGATCATCAGCACCACGGGGCGGGGACGTTCGCGGGTAGCCATGGGGCCGAGACGATAGCGCATCGGCGTCCCTCGCTGCGACACGGGATGAGCGGTGAACATCGTGCCGCTGCGGCTTGAGGCGCGCGCGGCGATCGCCTACGAGTCGGTCGTGCCCTGGATCCGAGCCGTCCTGCGTGGACAGAAGGTCCTCGCTCGCGTGAAGCCCGACGGCTCGTTCGACGCCGATGGCGGACGCGTCGAGATTCGCTACAAGGCGAGCGATCCGCGCGCCTACCGGGCGGCGGAGCGGAACCTCGAGCGCATCCCCGGCGAAGAGCTCATCGCGGACGGCGAAGTCGTCGCCGGCGCGGAGGTCGCGAAGGCGTCGCCCAAGGAGAAGGAAGAGCGCGGCAACGCGCGCAAGGCGGACGCCGCCGCCAAGGCGCTGGCGCCTGGCGCGGTGCCGAAGGACGCGTGGACGGTCTACGCGGACGGCGCGTGCTCGGGCAACCCGGGGCCTGCCGGTCTCGGGATCGTCCTCATCGCCCCCGACGGCAAGACGCGGCTCGAGGGCTACGAGTACCTCGGCACCGCCACGAACAACATCGCGGAGCTCACGGCGATCCTCCGCGCGGCCGAGATCGTCCCGCGCGGCGCGCCGTTCGTCGTGCACACCGACAGCCAGTATTCGATCGGCGTCCTGACCAAGGGCTGGAAGGCGAAGGCCAACCAGGAGCTGATCGCGAACGTGAAGAGCGCCCTGGCGGGCCGCAGCGGCTGGCGCCTGGTCTACGTGCCCGGGCACGCCGGCGTTCCGCTCAACGAGCGCGCCGACGAGCTCGCGCGGGAGGCGGTCTCGCGGCGCGCCTCGCGCCTGCCGACGGCGGACGTCGCGGATTGAGCTCGCGGGCGCTCCCCGCAGGGTGCGGGCGCGTCGCGCCTCCCGCTCCGCGTGGAAGACGAACGGCTCCTCCCTCGTCTCGGTCGGTCGGCGGACGCGCCGACGGAGCTCGTGGGCGCTCCCCGTCGCGCCGGGGCGCCCACCAGGCGCCCCCGCGCGCCTGGAAAAATGGGCATGATCGTGACTATGCTGGGCGGCCAAGATGGCCGCGCGCGTACATCCTTCGTCCGTCGTCTCCGACAAGGCCGAGCTCGGCGACGGCACCCAGGTCTGGCTCTTCTGTCAGATCCGCGAGAACGTCCGCATCGGCAAGGGCTGCGTCCTCGGCAAGGGCATCTACGTCGACAGCGACGTGACCATCGGTGACAACGTCAAGATCCAGAACAACGCCTCGGTGTACTCGGGCGTGACGATCGAGGACGGCGTCTTCGTCGGCCCGCACGTCTGCTTCACCAACGACAAGGTCCCGCGGGCGGTGAACCCGGACATGTCGCTGAAGGGCGCCGACGACTGGGCGATCACGCCGACGCTCGTGAAGGCAGGCGCCGCGCTCGGCGCGAACTCGACGATCGTCTGCGGCGTGACGATCGGCCGCTGGGCGATGGTCGCCTCCGGCTCGGTCGTCACGAAGGACGTGCCCGATCACGCGCTCGTGATGGGGAACCCCGCGCGCGTCTTCGCGTGGGTGTGCTCGTGCGGCAAGCGCGTCGTACTCGACGAGGGCGAGCGGCGCGGCGCGTGCGCGTGCGGCCGCACGCTGGTCAAGGAGCCGTCGGCCGACGGCAAGGGCGACGTCGTTCGCGTCGCCTGAGGAGCGAGGGAGGATCGGACCATGGCGAGCATCTTCCGCAAGGGCCTCTTCGACGGTCACGTCGCGATCGTGACGGGTGGCGGCAGCGGCATCGGCCTCGCCACCGCGCGCTCGCTCGGCGAGCTCGGCGCCAAGGTGGCCATCTGCGGGCGCAACGCCGACAAGCTGGCGGCCGCGGAGGCCGCGCTCCGTGATCGGGCGCCGGGCATCGAGCTGTTCTCGGCGCCGTGTGACATCCGCGAGCACGAGCAGATCGGAGCGTTCGTCGACGCGGTCGGCGAGAAGCTCGGGCGCGCGACGATCCTCGTGAACAACGCGGGCGGTCAGTTCCCGACCACCGCCGAGACGCTCTCGCCCCGCGGCTGGGAGGCGGTCGTCCGCAACAACCTCAACGGCACGTTCTTCATGACGCAAGCCGTGGCGACCAAGCACATGATCCCGTCGCGCCGCGGGCGCGTCGTCAACGTGATCGCGAACATCGCCCGCGGCTTCCCCGGCATGGTCCACACGGGCGCGGCGCGCGCGGGCGTGGAGAACATGACGCGCACGCTCGCCGTCGAGTGGGCGCAGCACAACATCCAGCTGAACGCGGTCGCGCCCGGCATCATCCGCACCACCGGCACCGATCAGTACCCGCCGGAGCTCGTCGAGGCGAGCCGCAAGAAGACGCCGATGAAGCGCCTCGGCACCGCGGGCGAGGTGGCGGAGCTCATCGTGTACCTCGCGTCGGACGCCGCGTTCTTCGTCACCGGCGAGTGCTGGTACATCGACGGCGGCGCTCAGCTGTGGGGCGACAACTGGGTCATCCCCGACGACGAGCCGCCGCCGCCGCCGGCGATCGTCGCGGAGCTGGGGAAGTAGACGGGAGAGGGGTCGTGCCGCCCGAGGCCGAGAACGACGAGCGACGGCTCGCGGAGGATCCGGCCGGCGAGCCCGCGCGCGACGACGCGCCTCGCCCGGGCGGAGGCGAGGGGCCGGACGCGCCGGAGGAGCCGGCGTTCGCCGTCGCCGCGTCGTCTGCCGTCGTCGTGGCGCCTCCGGCGCCGGGTGGATTCGACGCGGCGCCTCCGGCGCCGGGTGGATTCGACGCGGCGCCTCCGGCGTCGGGTGGATTCGACGCGGCGCCTCCGGCGTCGGCCGGTGGGGCGCCTGCGTTCGGCGCGCCTGCGTTCGGTGCGGAGGCGCCTCCGCACGCGCCGGAGACCGTCGAGGAGAAGCCGAAGTTCATCATCACGTTTCGGCAATGGATCCACGACTACTTCCTCGGCGACGCTCCCTCGTTCGGGCTCGCGCTCGTCCCGTACTGCTTCCTGTCGATGATCCTCTTCACGAGGCATCCGCGGACCAACTTCATCTTCGACGAGCAAGAGGCGCTGCTCGCGAACCCGTTCGTCCGGAGCATCGCGGACGCCGAGCCGAAGTTTCGCTGGATCGACGCGTTCTACCGCGACTTCTGGGGCCTCGGCCCGGAGCGCAGCATCGGCTCGTACCGTCCGATCCCGAACCTGGTGTGGCGGGCGCTCTGGGGGCTCGGCGCGCGGGATCAGACCCCGTTCCTCCACCACTGGGTGAACGTCCTGCTCCACGGCGTCAACGGCGCGCTCGTCTGCGTGCTCGCCTTCGCGCTGACGAAGCGGCGCGGCGCGGCGTGGATCGCTGGCGCCGCGTTCACCGCGAGCGCGCTCCTCACCGAGGCCGTGAGCGGCGTCGTGGGCATCGCCGACGTGCTCGGCGCGACCGGGACGCTCCTCGCGCTCCTCGCGCTCACCTGGAAGCTCCCGTGGATGGCGCTCGGCGTGCTCCTCGGCTCGCTCTTCGGACTCTATTCGAAGGAGAGCGCCCTCTGCTGCGTCCCTCTGCTGCCGCTCGGCGCGCTCCTGCTGGCGCCGAACACGCACCCGGACAAGCCGCGCCGCTGGCTCCGCGCCGTCGTCGCGTTCGCGGCCGCGGGGGCAGCGTTCGTCTTCTACGTCGAGGCGCGGCGGAGGATGTTCCCGGCGCCGCTTCCGCCGGAGCTCTCCGTCGAAGCGAACGCTCACAAGGGGCTCGGCGGTCGCGCGTTCGCGGCGGTGCTCCGCTGGTATGCGCAACCGACGCTGCCGAGAGATCCACTCAACAACCCGCTCGTGCACGCCGACGCGCTCCACCGCGTCGGCGGCGCGCTCCGCGTCTGGTGGCGCGGGCTCGTGCAGGTCGTCTTCCCGCACACGCTGTCAGGCGACTACTCCGCGCCGCAGGAGCCCATCCCCGAGACGATGGCGTCGCCGGAGATCCTCCTTGGCGGCCTCGCGATGGTGCTGCCGTTCCCGCTCGCGACGTGGCTCGGGATCCGCTCCTGGCTACGTCAGCGCAAGCAGCGCGCCGCCGAGCTCCAGCGTGCCGCCGCGGCGCGAGCGTTGACCGCGCACGTCGAAGGTGGCCCGCTCGCGGAGGCGGCGCACGTCGAAGGCGGCCCGCTCGCGGAGGCGGCGCGCGTCGAGGACGCTGCTGCGTCGCGGC
>JAHBWA010000120.1 GCA_019637195.1 Labilithrix sp.
GCTCGCCGCGAGCGTCGAGGTGCCGAGCATCAGCGCCGACGTCGTCGAGATGCTGAAGGGCGTCGACGGACAGAACGCGCAGGCGGCGGCGCTGATCGACTTCTCGACGCGCATCGCGGGCGCGCTCGGGATGGACCCGTCGGACGTCCACCAGAAGCTCGCCAACCGCCGGCGCTTCGTCTGGCTGAAGAGGCGCGTCACCGCGGAGGAGGCCCAGGCCGTCCGCGAGCTCGGCGACGTCAAGAAGCACGGCAGCGCCTACGGTCCCGGCAAGGGCGCGGTGAAGGGCCTCGGCGTCGAGGGCGAAGGCCGGCGCTACTACCCGGGCCGCGAGCTCGCCGGTCCGGTGCTCGGCTTCGTCGCGCCGGACGGGTTCGGCAAGGACGGCCTCGAGCTGTCGCTCGACGAGGAGCTCCGCGGGCGCGTCGAAGAGGTGCGCGGTCTGCGCGATCGCTCGGGGCGCCTCATCTTCTCCGAGGGCACGACCGACGAGAGCAGCCTCGCCGGACACGACGTCCACCTCGCGATCGACCAGGCGATCCAGCGCGTCGCCGAGCGTGAGCTCGACGTCGCGTTCCGCACCTACGAGACGAAGGGCGCCTCGCTCGTCGTGATGGATCCGATCTCGGGCGATCTCCTGGCGATGGTGTCGGTGCCCGGCTTCAACCCGAACGACTACGGCGAGGCGGAGGCGGACGCGCGTCGCGATCGCGCCGTCACCGATCGCTTCGAGCCGGGCTCGGTCATGAAGGTCTTCACCGTCGCGGCCGCCCTCGCGGCCGGCTCGCTCAAGCCGACGGAGACGATCTTCTGCGAGCACGGCTCGTACTCGATGGGCAACGTCACGATCCACGACACGCACCAGAACGACTGGCTGACGACCACGCAGGTGCTCGCGAAGAGCTCCAACATCGGCGCGCTGAAGATCGGCCTCGCGCTCGGCGAGCCCGGCCTCTACGGCGCGTACCGGCGCTTCGGGTTCGGCGAGCCGACCGGGCTGCCGCTACCGGGCGAGGCCTCCGGCGTCCTCCGCCCGCGCGCGCGGCCGTGGTACGAGGTCGAGACCGCGAACGCCTCGTTCGGTCAGGGCATCAGCGTCACCACCGTGCAGCTGGCGGCGGCGATGAGCGCGATCGCCAACGGCGGCAAGGTGATGGAGCCGATCCTCGTCCGCAAGGTCACCGACTCGCGCGGCAACGTGGTCCGGGAGTGGGCTCCGCGCGTCCGGCGCGAGGCCGTCCCGCAGACCATCGCCAAGACGGTGACCGAGATGCTCACCGCCGTCGTCGAGGACGGCGGCACGGGCGTCGAGGCCGCGATGTCGGGCTTCCGCGTCGCCGGCAAGACGGCGACCGCGCAGAAGGTCGACGCGGCGACCGGCAAGTACTCCGAGGACAAGTACACCGCGTCGTTCGTCGGCTTCGTCCCGGCCGAAAAGCCGCGCCTCGTCATCGCGGTCGTGCTCGACGAGCCGATGATCGGCCGTTATGGAGGTGATCTGGCGGGACCGGTGTTCCGCCGCGTCGCCGAGGCCAGCCTCCGCTACCTCGGGGTCCCTCCCTCGAACGCCGCGCCGAAGATCAAGAACGTGAAGGGCAGCGACGCCGATCCCAGCCTCGTAGCGATGAAGCCGGACGAGCCCGGGCCCGGCGAGCCCGAGACGCCGGCCGAGGCGCCGATCGTCTCTGCGGGCCCGGCGTCGCTCGCCGGACCTCCGCTCCCGAGCTCGGTGAAGGTGCCGGACACCGCGGGCATGGGCGCGCGCGACGCCGTCCGCGCCGTCGGCGCCGTCGGGCTCGTCCCCGTCGTCGAGGGGAGCGGCAAGCTCGTCAAGCAGCTGCCGCCGGCAGGGTCGGCCGTGCCGAAGGGCTCGAGCGTGCGGCTGGTGTTCGAGCCCGCGTCATGACCGCGCCCGAGGACGAGCTCCTCGCGGAGGCGCGTCCGTCCGAGGGCATGACCCTCATCGACCTCGCGCGCGAGCTGCCGGGCAAGGCGAGCGTCGAAGGAGGCGCGACCGCGGTCGTGCGTGGCGTGCAGCACGACTCGCGTCGGGTCGCGCCGGGCGATCTCTTCGTCGTCCGCGAGGGGCAGACCCACGACGGCCGCGCGTTCGTCGCGGCGGCGATCGCGCGCGGGGCGGCGGCGGTCCTCGCGGCCGACGATCTCGCGCTCGAGCCGCCCGGCGTCCCCGTGGTCCGGGTGGCGGACGTCGCCGACGGGTTCGCGTACGCCGCGGCGGCCGTCTACGGCCACCCGACGTTCTCGCTCGACGTCGTCGGGATCACCGGCACCAACGGGAAGACGACGTCTTCGCACCTCGTCCGCGCGGCGATCGACGGCGCGCTCGGGCTGCCGCTGACGGGCGTCGTCGGGACCGTGGGGCACACCTACGCCGGTCGCACGATCGCGGCGTCGCACACGACGCCGGAGGCCGACGAGCTCGCGCGCGTCCTCGCGGTGATGCGCAAGCGCGGGGCGACGCACGTGGCGATGGAGGTCTCCTCGATCGCGCTCGTCCTCCGCCGCGTGGCCGCCGTGCGCTTCCGGGTGGCGGCGTTCACCAACCTGACCCAGGATCACCTCGACTTTCACGGCTCGATGGAGGCCTACGCCGCGGCGAAGCTCGAGCTCTTCACCAAGATGGGGCCGGGGCTCGCCGTCGTGAACGTCGACGATCCGTTCGGGCCCACGGTGGCCGCGTCGGCGAAATGCAAGGTGCTGCGCGTCCGCGCGCGACCCGGCGCGGCCGACGCCGAGGTCTTCCCGGAGAGCGTGGAGACGAGCGGCGCGGGGATGCGCGTCGTCCTCCGCGTGCCGGGCGCGCCCCGCGGCACGGTCGAGATCGCGACGCGGCTCGTCGGCGCACACAACGTCGAGAACCTGGCCGTCGCGATGGGCATCGTCTCGGCGCTCGAGCTCGACGTCGAGCGCGCCGCGTCGGCGCTCGCGAGCGAGGGGGGCGCGCCCGGGAGGCTCGAGCGCTGCGACGGACCCGAGGACGACGTCGTGGTGTTCGTCGACTACGCGCACACGCCGGACGCCCTCGCGCGCGCGCTCGACGCCGTCCGCGGCGCGGCCGGGGGCAAGCGCGTCGTCTGCGTCTTCGGCTGCGGCGGCGATCGCGATCCGTCGAAGCGCCGGCCGATGGGAGAGGCCGTCGGCGCGGGCGCGGACGTCGCGATCGTCACGAGCGACAACCCGCGGACCGAGGATCCCGCCCGGATCGCCGAGCCGGTGGTCGAGGGCGTCGCGGGCGGCCTCCCCCGCGCCTCGGCCGCCGACGTCGCGCGCGGCGCGCGCGGCTTCTTCGTGGAGCTCGATCGCCGCGCGGCGATCGCGGCGGCGATCGCCGCGGCGCAGCCCGGCGACGTCGTCCTCGTCGCCGGCAAGGGCCACGAGGACTACCAGATCGTCGGCCGCGAGAAGCGGGCGTTCGACGACCGGATCGAGGCGCGGGACGCGCTCGAGCTACGGCGTCGGCGAGACGAGAGCGAGGCCTGATGGCGACGCCGATCCCCTCGAATCGGGCACGTTTTCTCCTCGCGGAGGTCGCGCGCGCGACCGGCGGGACGATCGCGCGTCGCGGGGCGCGCGCCGACGAGCCGACCGTCGGCGTCTCGAGCGACAGCCGCGCCGCCACGCCGGGGAGCCTCTTCGTCGCGCTCCGCGGGGAGGCGCACGACGGTCACGCGTTCGTCGGCGCCGCGGCCGACAAGGGCGCCGTCGTGGTGATCGTGGAGAGGGGCGCCCAGGTCGAGCTCCCCGAGGGCGTGAGCGTGGTCGAGGTCGACGACACGCTGGTCGCGTGGGGCGACCTCGCGCGCGCGCACCTCACGCGCTGGCGCATGGAGTCGCTCGACGGCCGCGTGGTCGCCGTCACCGGCAGCGCCGGCAAGACGACGACGAAGGAGCTCACCGCCGCGCTCCTCGCGGAGATCGCGCCGACCCACTTCACCGCCGGCAACCTCAACAACCGCGTCGGCGTCCCCGCGGTGATCTTCGCGCTCGAGCCCGCGCATCGCTTCTGCGTCCTCGAGATGGGGATGAGCCTCCCGGGCGAGCTCGACGCGATCTGCGCGTTCGCGAAGCCGGACGTCTCGGTCGTCGTGAACGTCGGCGTCGCGCACGCCGAGGGCGTCGGCGGGCGCGAAGGCGTGATGAAGGAGAAGGGCGCCGTGTACCGCGCGCTCGGCCCGGACGGCATCGCGATCGTGAACGCGGACGACGAGCTCGTTCGGCGCGCGGCGCGCGAGGCCCGCGTCCGGCGCGTCGAGACGTTCGGGCGGGGCGCGGCGACGACGCGACGCCCGGGCTCCTTCGCCGAAGACGGCGCGGCCGAGGCGATCGCGCGCTCGCCGCGGACGTCGTCGCTCCCGCCGAGCGCGCCCTCGTCCGGGAGGCCGCACTACCGCCTCGTCGATCGGACTCCGGACGGGGCGGGGTCGCGCGTCGTCGTCTCGTGCGCCGGCCGCGAGATCACGTTTCACCTCCCGCTGCCTGGCGAGGCCGCCGCGATCGATCTGACCGCGGCGCTCGCGGCGCAAGAGGCGGTGAGCCGCGAGGTCCTCTCCACGAGCGCCGTCGAGCGCGCGCTCGCGGCCGTGAGCTTGAAGGACCGAGGCTCGGTCCGCGTGCTCCCCGGCGACGTCCTCGTGCTGGACGACACCTACAACGCCAACCCGGCGAGCATGCGCGCGGCGCTCGCGACGCTCGGCGAGATCGCGGGCGCGCGGCGGAAGGTCGTCGTCCTCGGCGAGATGAAGGAGCTCGGTCCGCTCGCCGAGTCGGAGCACGACGCGCTCGGCGAGGCGATCGCCGACGCGGGCGTCGCGCTCGCGATCGGCTGCGGCGGCCTCGCCTCGCGCGCGCTCGATCGCGCGGCGGCGCGCGGCGTCACGGTCGAGCGGGCGCCCGACACGCGCGCGGCTGCGGCGCTCGCGGGAGAGCGCGTCGCGCGGGGCGACGCGGTCCTCGTGAAGGGCTCGCGGAGCACGCGCACCGAGCTCGTCGTGTCGGCGCTCGAGCGCCGTCCGGGCTGAGCGGCGGAGGCGGGCGGGGCGCAAACTCGGGGGGGACGACGCCCAGGTCGACGCCCCGAGGCGCGAGCGCGCCTGGTGTTAGGCTTCGGTCCGATGGTCGAGATCCTCCGGGGCCGGTCGCTCTGCGCGCTGCTGCTGGCGCTGTCACTCTTCGCCCTCTCTCTGCTCAGCGCAGCGGTCGCGCGCGCGGAGGGGCCCCTCGACCCGAAGGCGGTGCCCGAGCCGCTTCGTCCGTGGACGGGGTGGGTGCTCCACGGAAGGGCCGATCTCTGCCCGACGCTCCACGGCGTCCAGGGTGGCGAGCCGCAGTGCACGTGGCCCGCTCGGCTCGATCTCGTGCTCGACGAGAAGCGGGGTTCGTTCAGGCAGACCTGGCACGCCGATGCGCGCAGGTCGGTGCCGCTGCCAGGGGACGACAAGCGGTGGCCGCTCGACGTGACCGTCGACGGCAAGCGCGCGGTGGTGGTCCCGCGCGATGGGGCGCCGAGCGTCGAGCTCGAGCCGGGGGATCACGTCGTCAGCGGGAGCTTCGCCTGGGATTCGCTGCCGGAGTCGATCCAGGTCCCGCCGCAGACGGCGCTGCTCGAGCTCTCACTCCGCGGCAAGAAGATCGACCAACCGAACCGCGACGCGAAGGGGACGGTGTGGCTCCAGAAGACGCTCGCCGCGGAGGAGGGCGAGCGCCTCGATTTCGTCGTGTTTCGTCGCGTGGCCGACGAGGTGCCGGTCCTCCTGACGACCCGCATCGTGATCAACGTCGCCGGTCGCAATCGCGAGGTGCTCCTCGGGAAGATGCTGCCCAAGGGGTTCTTGCCGATGGCGCTCGAGAGCCAGCTGCCCGCGCGGGTGGAGCCGGACAGCCGCCTGCGCGTGCAGGCGCGCCCGGGGACGTGGACGATCGAGGTCGTCGCGCGCAGCGAGGGCCCCGTCCACGAGATCAAACGCCCGGTCCCCGAGGGACCATGGCGTGAGGGAGAAGAGGTCTGGGTCTTCGACGCGCGAACGAACCTGCGGCTCGTGGATGTCTCGGGCGTCTCGGCGATCGATCCGCAGCAGACGTCGCTGCCGGAGGACTGGAAGCGTCTCCCCGCGTATCCGCTCGGCCTCGGCGACACGCTCCGCTTCGCGGAGAAGCGGCGTGGTGACGCGGAGCCTCCGCCGGATCACCTGACGCTCGATCGCACGTTGTGGCTCGACTTCGACGGTCGCGGGCTCACGGCGAGCGACACGCTGAGCGGCAACCTCCGCCGCGCGTCGCGTCTGGAGATGCTGCCTCCGACCGTGCTCGGCCGCGTGGCCATCGGCGGAAAGGATCAGTTCATCACGCACCTCGAGGGCGACGCAGCGAAGACCGGGGTCGAGGTCAGGCAAGGCGAGCTGAGCGTGAGCGCGGACAGCCGCGTCCTCGCGGATCCGCTCGATCTCCCGGCGGTGGGGTGGAACCACGACTTTCACTCCGTCTCGGCGACGCTCAACCTCCCGCCCGGCTTCCGCCTCGTCCACGCCACAGGGGTGGACGACGTGCCGTCGACGTGGATCAAACACTGGACGCTGCTCGAGCTGTTCCTCGGCCTCGTCCTCGCGATCGGCGTCTGGCGCCTCTTCGGGGTGCGGTGGGGCGCGCTCTCTCTCGTCACGTTCGCGCTCACGTTCCCGGAGGCGGGGGCGCCGAAGTACGTGCTCGTCTTCGTGCTCATCGCCGAGGCGCTCGTTCGCGCGCTCGACGGAGCGCGGAAGAAGGCCGGCGAGTCGCCGCCGAGAGGGCTCATCCTCGCGCGGCGCGGCGCGGGCGGCGTTCGCGCCGCGGCGGCGACGATCCTCGTGCTCGTCACCATTCCCTTCCTCGTCAGCCACGTCCGCTACGGGCTCTTCCCTGCGCTCGCGATGGGCGCCGCGCACGACGACACGGGCGTCGCTCTGGAGATCCCGGGAGCCAGGGGGAAGTCGGGCGCCGACAAGCCCGCCGAGCAGGCGCCCGAGTCCGAGGGCAAGCCGCCGATGCAGGGCGACTATGTCCCGACGGACGAAGATCGCGACGCTGCGAAGGAGGAGCTCGACGCGAGCAGGTCCGGCGCGCCGCCGCCCGCGAGCCCCTTGTCGCTCCCCTCGGCCCGCCTCCGCAAGGGCGGCTCGGGCGCCGGAGCGTCGACCGACTACCGCCAGTTCAACGCGAACGTCTACGATCCGGGCTCGATGGTCCAGACGGGCCCCGGGCGGCCGCGCTGGCAGTTCACGCAGGTCCCTCTTCGGTGGAGCGGTCCGGTGGAGCGGAGCCAGCGGCTCCATCTGTACCTGCTCTCTCCGGCGATGAACGCGGGGCTGGCGATCGTCCGCGCGCTGCTCGTGATCGCGCTCGTCCTCCGCTTCGTGCCGGTGCGCCCGCGTCGAGGCACGGGCGCAGGCGGACGGCGCGTGCTCACGTTCGCGGCGGTGGCGGTCCTCGTCGGGCTCTTCCCCCGGACGGCGAGCGCGCAGGCGGTCCCGCCGAAGGAGGTGCTCGACGAGCTCGCCTCGCGGATGCTCGAGAAGCCGGCGTGCTCGCCGACGTGCGCGTCCAGCTCGCGCATGCTCATCGAAGCGACGAAGAGCACGTTGCACCTGCGCGTCGAGATCGAGGCGAGCGCCGCCACCGCGGTGCCGCTCCCCGGCAGCGCGCAGTGGTCGCCGGAGACCGTGTTGCTCGACGGCAAGCCCGCCAGCGCGCTCATGCGCACGGAGGACGGCCGCGTGTGGCTCGCGGTGGAGAAGGGCTGGCACCAGGCCACGGCCCTCGGCAAGCTGCCCGATCGCGAGCTCGTGCAGATCGCGCTGCCGCTGAAGCCGCATCGGGTCGAGGCGCAAGCGGACGGCTGGCGGGTCGAGGGGATCCACGAGGACGGCCTCGCGGACGACAACCTGCAGCTCACGCGTATCCGCGGCGCGGACTCGGAGGTCTCGCTCGAGCCGGGCCTCCTGCCTCCGTTCGTGCGCGTCGAGCGGACGCTGCTCATCGGTCTCGACTGGCAGGTCGCCACGCGCGTCGTCCGCCTCTCACCGCTCGGCACGGCGATCGTCCTCGACGTGCCGCTCCTCGAGGGGGAGTCGGTGACCACGGCCGACGTCCGCGTCGCGGGTGGCAAGGCGCAGCTCAACATGCCGCCTCAGGCCGGCGAGATCAGCTGGCGTTCGGTGCTCGACCAGCGATCGCCCGTCGTCCTGACGGCGCCGAAGTCCACGTCCTGGACCGAGCTGTGGCGGCTCGACATGAGCCCCGTGTGGCACGCGGAGCTCGCTGGGGTGCCGGTCGTTCACGCCGAGCCGAGCGCGAAGCTCCCCGAGTGGCGGCCCTGGCCCGGGGAGACGGCCACGCTCTCGCTGAGCCGACCCGACGGCGTCACCGGGAGCACGCTCACGATCGACGAGAGCACGTACGCCCTTCGTCCCGGCGTCCGGTCGACGGACGCGACGCTCACGTTGCAGCTCCGATCGAGCCGCGGCGCCCAGCACACGATCACGCTCCCCGACGCCTCGGTGCTCGAATCGGTGGCGATCGACGGAAAGGCGCTGCCCGTCCGTCAGGAGGGCCGCAAGGTCACGCTGCCCGTCTCTCCGGGGGCAGAGAGCGTGGTCATCACGTGGCGCATGCCGGTCGCGATGGGCTTCTTCTTCACGACGCCTGCCGTCGATCTCGGCGCCGCGAGCGTCAACGCGACGACGACGATCGCCATGCCGGAGGGGCGATGGGTGCTCGGCTTCCGAGGACCGCGTCTCGGGCCGGTCGTCCTCTTCTGGAGCCTCCTCGCGGTCGTCCTCGCCGTCTCCGTCGCGATCGGCGCGATGCGGCGCACCCCGATCGCCATCTGGCAGTGGCTCCTCCTCGCGATCGGGCTCTCGCAGGTGAACGTCGTCGCGGGAGCGTTCGTCGTCGCCTGGCTCCACCTCCTCGCCTGGCGCGAGAAGGGCGAGCTCGGGAGGGTCGCCTTCAACCTCCGTCAGGTCGCGATCGTCCTCGCGACCGTGGTGACGTTCTTCGTCCTGCTCGCGGCCGTGCATCAGGGGCTCCTCGGACATCCCGACATGCAGGTGAGCGGCAATCGGTCGACCTCGACGGATCTCCGCTGGTTCACCGACCGGAGCGAGGCTGCCCTCGCGATGCCGCTCACCGTGAGCGCGCCGATGTTCGTCTACCGCGCGGCGATGCTCGCCTGGGCGCTCTGGCTCGCGCTCTCGATCGTGGGCTGGCTGCGCTGGGGCTTCGGAGCGTTCGCGTCCGGCGGCTTCTGGCGTCGTCCCCCGCCGCGGACGCCGCCGCAGTATCCGATGGCGCCGATGGGGCCGATGGGGCCGATGGGGCCGCCCGGGGTGGCGCCGCCCTTCCCACCGCCTCCGCCCGGCGGCGCGCCTCCGCCGCCCGGGGGTACGCCTCCGCCGACGGGCGGCTGATCGTCCGTCAGAGCTGTCCGGCGGTCGACCGCTCAGCGTCCTCGGGACGTGGCCCGGCGGTCGACCGCTCAGCGTCCTCGCGGACGTGACCTCATGTTCGCCCGTCGTCGTCCGACCCACGCCGCCAGACCGACGACGAGCGCGAGCGGCGACAGGTTGGCTCGGCTCGGGGCCTGGCGGCAACCGCAGCCGTCGGCGTCCTCGACGCTCTCGACGCCCTCGACGAGAACGTCGAAGCTGCACGAGGCCCCGTTCCCCGAAGCGTCCTTGGCCTCGGCGGTCACCGTCGTGCTCCCGAGGGGGAGCGTGCTGCCGAGCGGATGCGAGTAGGTGATCACGGGCGTCGACACCGCGTCGGTGGCCGTCGCCGGTGGCCAGCTGGCCGCTGCCCCATCTGGCCCCGTGGCATCGACGAGCACGTCGGCCGGGCAGGCGATGGTCGGCGGCGTCGTGTCCGTCACGTTCACCCGGAACGTGCAGGACGCGTCGTCGCCGTTCGAGCCTCGTGCGCTGGCGGTCACGGTCGTCGTGCCCAGCGGCAACGTGCTCCCGAGCGGCGGCGAGTACGTGATCGTGACCGGCGACCCGTCCGTGGCGGCGGCCGGAGGCCAGGAGGCCGTCGCGCCGCGCTCGCTCGTCGCTTCGATGACGACGTCGGCCGGGCAGGTGATCGCGGGCGGTCGCTCCTGGACCGTGATGCTCACGGTCGCCTCGTCGCTGTCGAGAGCGCAGTCCCTCGCCCGATAGCTGAAGCTGTCCGAGCCGAGGTAGCCAGCGTCCGGCGTATAGGTGACGGACGGCAGCGAGCCGCTCAGCGTGCCGTGCCGAGGCGGCGTGACGACCGCGTACGTCAGCGCCTGTCCGGCGTCGGGATCGCTCGCGGTGACCGTGATCATCACGGGCGTGTCGATCGTCGTCGTCGTCGCGGTCGGCTGGGCCGTGGGGGCCGAGTTGGGCGCGATCGTCACCATGCGACCGCCGGAGATCCCGTTCGCGAAGATCGAGAGGCCGTAGGTTCCAGGCGGAACGTCGTCCGGGACGGTCACCGTCGCGCGCGTCGCCGACGTCGAGCTCCCCGGGAGTACCCATAGCCGCCCGCCTTCGGCGCCGCGGATCCGCACGAGTGGGAAGTTGGTCGACGAGTCGAGGGGGCTGCCGGCGCTCGCGCCGGAGATGCCGCGAAAGCCCTGACCCTCGAGGACAGTGGGACAGCTGCGCACGAGCACGCCGGGCGCCGCGACGGCGGGACGCCACGCTGCCCGCGCGCCCGTGTCCTCGTAGAGCTGCGCGGTGGGCGCGCTCGTCCCGCCCGCGACGAGCACCTCGCCCGACGGTAGCGCTGCGGCGATGACCCCGCCGCGAACACCTGGCGCGCTCACGATCGTGAGCTCACGGCTCGTCGGATCGTAGGTCTCGGCCACATCGGCGAAGGTGGCCGCAGCCCGCAGGCCTCCTGCGAGCAGCACCTTCCCCGACGGCGTCAGCGTCGCCGCGTGACGGTACCGCGCCTGCGCGAGCGTCGGTCCAGGCGCCCACGCGTTCGTCGCGGGATCGTAGATCTCGCTGCTCGCGAGCGCGGCGCCCGCCGCAACGCCGCCGGCCGCGAGGACCTTGCCCGAAGGCAACAGCGTGAGCGAGAGCCCGTCACGTGCTTGCGCGAGAGAGGCCGCCGGCGTCCACGTGCCGGTCGTACGGACATAGAGGCCGGCCGAGGCGAGCGCATCGGCCCCGCTGCTGCGCCCGCCGGCGACGAGGACGTCGCCGTTCGCCAGTCGCACGGCCGCATGGCCCGCACGGGCCGACGCGATCGAGCCCGCCGTCGTCCACGTGGCGGCGCTGGGGTCGTAGCGCTCCGCGGTCGCGAGGACGCTGCTGCCGTCCTGACCGCCGACGACGAGGACGTTTCCATCCGCGAGGAGCGTGGTCGTGTGGGAGTGCCTCGCTCCGGTCAGCGCGGCAGCGTTGCTCCACGCGTTCGCGATGGGATCATACTGCTCGGTCGTGGTGAGCGCCGACGTTCCGTTCGCGCCGCCCGTCACGAGCACCTTGCCGTTCGCGAGCAACGTCGCCGTGGCACGATCGCGCGCCGTCGCGAGAGACGCCGCTGCGGACCACGTGTTCGTGCCTCGATCGTAGAGCTCCGCCGACGCGACCGAGTCGCCGCCGCTGCTCCGTCCGCCGGCGACGAGCACTCTGCCCGAGGGGAGGAGAGCGGCCGCGGCATCCAGGCGACCCGCGGGCGCGCCGGCGGCGGACCAGGCGTTCACGCCGGGATCGTAGAGCTCCGTGCTCGCGTAGAAGGTGGTGCTGGGGGTGGCGTCGAACCCGCCGGCGAGCAACACTTTGCCGGACGGCAGCAAGGTCGCCGTCGCGTTCTCACGCGCGGTCGCCAGCGAACCGGCGCTGGTCCACGTGCCGGTCGCCGGATCGTAGAGCTCGCTGAGGGCTCGAGCGCTCCGCGCGCCGTCGCTGCCTCCGGTGACCAGGAGCTTCCCGTTCGGGAGGAGGGTCGCGGCGTGTCCGTTGCGTGCAGCCGCGAGGCTGCCGCTCGCGGTCCATGTGTTCGCCACCGGGTCGTAGAGCTCGGAGAACGTGAGCACGCCGCTCGTTCCCCTCCCACCGGCGAAGAGGACCCGCCCGTCCGGCAGCAACGTGCTCGTCGCGTAGTGCCGAGGCACGAGCGGCGGGGCGGCCGCGCTCCAGGTTCCCGTCGCCGGATCGTAGAGCTCGGCGCTCGGGATTTCTCCGGTGGCGCTACTGAATCCGCTCACGGCGAGCACCTTGCCGTTACGAAGGAGCGTCGCGCAGAACGCCCGCCGAGCGACGGAGAGCGAGCCCGTCGGCGAGAAGGTGTTCGTGTCGGGATCGTAGAGCTCCGCCGAAGCGAGGTTCGACCCGCCGGCGAGGAGCACCTTTCCGTCGTTCAAGAGGGTGAGCGTCGGGAGCGTGCGGGCGGCCGACATCGTCCCCGTCGGCGTCCAGGTGCCAACGATCGGATCGTAGAGCGCGCCCGTCGTCGAGCCGTCGCTCGTCGCGAGCACCTTCCCGTTCGGGAGAAGCGTGGCCACGGTGACGTTTCCCTGGATCCCGGGAGCGCCCGCGTCGGCCCAGGTGTTGGTGTCCGGATCGAAGAGCTCAGCCGAAGTGACGAAACCCGTGTGGGAGACGCCGCTCAGGACGAGGAGCTTGCCCGTAGGAAGAAGGACGGCCGCATGCTGCGCGCGGCTCGCGCTCATGGCGGCTGTGCCCGACCACCCGGGGGCGGCGAGCAGGGCGCTGCTCTGCGCGCTGGTCTCGCGTGTGTCGTCCGGCGTCGGCCGCTCCGGTGTGCACGAGAAGAAGAAGGCCCCCGTCAGGATCACCAAGGCCATTTCGCGCGCGCCGCGACAGCGAACCGACATCAACAAGCTCCGATCTCCAGGCCGAGTCCCAGCTCTCTGCAATCTCGCTTCGGATACGGTTCAGCAGTTCTGGCGAGCCGTCAACCGCGACGCGAGGGCATTGCCCGACGGGCCTCGCCGCTTCTCTTCGTCCGAGGCCAGGGCCGACGTTAGCGTCCGTGAAGGCGTCAGGCGGCGGAGGCCGTCGCCGGCCGATCGAAGTAGACGCCGCGGAGCCAGCGGGCGCCGCGGAAGGCCGTGCGGCCATGCAGCATTCGGCGGTTGTCGTAGAGGAGGAAGTCGCCAGGCGCGAGCGTGAACCGCGTGCGGTGGCGTGGATCGCGGACGAGGCGCGAGAAGCGGTCATACGCGCGGTAGAAGCTTTCCATTCGCTCGAAGGGCACGCGATGAGGAGCCATCGTGAAGTACGAGAAGCGGACGCGGACCGCGTCGCCGGCCTCCTCGAGGACGGGCGACACGACGGTGCGCTCGAACGCGGCCTGTCGGCGATGGAAGACCACCGGCGTCCCGGTGAGGATCGCGTACGCCTCGGCGTCGACGCTGCGGAGGTGGCGCGCCGCGGCCTGGGCGTCGACGACGTCGTTCTCGCCGCCGTGATCGGCTGCGCGGATGCTCTGGAGGAGCTGCCAGCGCGGCGGCCTGTCGAGGAAGGGCTGGTCCGTGTGGAGATCGACCGCGGCGTCGGTGTACCCGAGCTGATCGGTGTTGTCGTTCGTCGTGTTGTCCGTTCGCAGGTCCTCGATGCGGCCGAAGTGGGTCCCGATGACCTCGAGCCCCGTCGCGGCGAAGGCTTCGAGGATCGACTCGGTCTCGTCCTCGGGCCTCGTCGCGCTCGGGCCTCGCCGGACGATGGCCGCGCCGCGTTCGTTCGTTCGCGCGAGCGCGCGCGCCGCGAGCTCGCCGAGCGTCGCGCCGGGGAGCGCGATCTCGAGCCGCGACGGATCGGCGGACGGCGGCGGAACGATCGCGCGATCGCGCGCGTACGCGTGCTCGCGCAGCCAGTCGAGCGCGTAGCGGCTCGTCCGTTCGTCGTGCGCCCAGGTCACGACGAGCGCGTCGCCCTCGATCGCGGCGCTCCGTGCGCCGAGCTGGTCCGGCAGCTCGGAGGAGCAGGCGATGCGCTCGCGGGTGAGCGGGTGGCGATCGACGTCGCAGTTGTGCCTCAGCCAGCGGAGGTGGAAGTCCGCGGTCCCGCCGCCGGGATCGCCGAAGGTCACGCGAAGCCAGCCGTCGTGAACGTCTACGCGGTTGTTCATTATAACGAACGATAGTTCGTCATGATGAACGATTCAAGCGGCGCGCTCGCTGCGGCGGAGCGCCGGTTTGCGCCGGTCTCCGCCGTTGAGTAAGCGACTCGGGACGCGCTCGAGGGGGGCGAAGCAGATGAGCAAGCGACGTCATGACAGGTCCGTCCTCGCGCCGGCCTACACGGGGCGGATGGCCGTCGAGCCGCTGCCGGCGCTGCGCATGCCCGACGACGAGACGGAGCCGGAGGCCGCGTACCGCTTCATCCACGACGAGCTGATGCTCGACGGGAGCTCGCGGCTGAACCTGGCCACGTTCGTGACGACGTGGATGGAGCCTCTGGCCGACAAGCTGATGGCCGAGGCCGTGGACAAGAACCTGATCGACAAGGACGAATACCCGCGGACGGCGGAGATGGAGCGGCGCTGCGTCTCGATGGTGGCCGACCTGTTCCACGCCGAGGGCCTCTCCGCGACGGACGCCGCCGCGGCGACGGGCGTCTCGACCGTCGGCTCGAGCGAGGCGGTCATGCTCGCCGGTCTGGCGCTGAAGTGGCGCTGGCGAGCCCGCCGGCGAGCCGCCGGCGAAGACGACGCGCGGCCGAACCTCGTGATGGGGAGCAACGTCCAGGTGGTGTGGGAGAAGTTCTGCCGGTACTTCGACGTCGAGCCGAAGTTCCTGCCGATGGCGCGCGGGCGCTACGTCGTCACGCCGGACCAGGTGCGGAGCGCCGTGGACGAGCGCACGATCGGCGCCGTCGCGATCCTCGGCACGACCTACAGCGGCGAGCTCGAGCCCGTCGCGGAGATCGCCGCCGCCCTCGACGCCCTCGCCGGCGCCGGTGGCCCCGACGTGCCGATCCACGTGGACGCCGCGAGCGGCGGCTTCGTCGCGCCGTTCCTGAACCCGGCGCTCCGGTGGGACTTCAGGGTCCCGCGCGTGGTCTCGATCAACGCGAGCGGGCACAAGTACGGCCTCACGTACCCCGGCGTCGGCTTCGTCGTGTGGCGGGCGAGGGAGCACCTGCCGGACGACCTCGTGTTCCGCGTGAGCTACCTCGGCGGCGAGATGCCGACGTTCACGCTGAACTTCTCGCGGCCAGGGAGCCAGATCGTCGCGCAGTACTACAACTTCCTCCGGCTGGGACGCGCCGGGTTCCGCGCCGTCATGGAGACGCTGCGCGCGACCGCGCTGGAGGTGAGCGCGCGGCTCGCCGCGATGGATCACGTCCGCGTGATCAGCGACGGCAGCGCGATCCCCGTCGTGACGTTCGAGCTGACGGGCTCACCGGGCTACACGGTCTTCGACGTGTCGCACGAGCTGCGGGCACGCGGCTGGCAGGTGCCCGCCTACGCGATGCCCGCCGGGGCGGAGGACGTCTTGGTCCTGCGCATCGTCGTGCGGGAGGGCTTCAGCGCCGACCTCGGCTCGATGCTGTGCGACGACATCGAGGACGTCTGCGCGAAGCTGGGCACGCCCGGCGGCGCGCCCCGGGGCGCGCGTCACTTCGCCCACTGACCTTCGCGCCGCGGGCGTCAAGCGACGGCGGCGGCCTCTCGGAGCGCGTCCTCGAGCACCGAGAGGCCGTCCTCGAGCAGCTCGTCGGAGATCACGAGCGGCGGCAAGAGCCGGATCACGTTCCCGTACGCGCCGCAGCTCAGCACGACGACGCCGGCGCGGAGGGCCGAGGCGACCACGGCGCGCGCGGCGGCGGGGTTCGGCAGCCGGCCGCCTGGCTCGACGAGCTCGATCGCCATCATCGCGCCGCGCCCGCGGACCTCGCCGATGAAGTCGAGCTCGGTCGCCAGCGCCGTCAGCCGCCGGCGGATCGCCGCGCCGATCTCTCTCGCGCGCCCGGAGAGGTCGAGCGCGCGCATCTGCTCGAGCGTTGCCACGGCCGCGGCGCACGCGACCGGGTTACCGCCGTAGGTCCCGCCGAGGCCGCCGGGGTGTACGCCGTCGAGCAGCTCCGCGCGGCCCGTCACCGCCGACAGCGGCAGTCCGCCCGCGAGGGCCTTCGCCGTGGTGACGAGGTCGGGGACGAGCCCCTCGTGCTCGCTCGCGAGCCACGCGCCCGTCCGGCACAGGCCGGTCTGGATCTCGTCGGCGATGAAGACGACGCCGTTCGCGCCCGCCCACCGCGCGAGCTCCGGCAAGAACCCCGCTGCCGGGACGATGAAGCCGCCCTCGCCGTGGATCGGCTCGATCAGGAGGGCGGCCACGCGGCTCGCGCCGATCTGCGTCTCGATGAGCCCGATCGCGCGCTCCGCGGCCTCCACGCCGGTCATCGGCGAGCCGTCCGCGTTGAGGCCTTCGCGGAACGGGTAGGACGTCGGGACGCGATAGACCTCGGGCGCGAACGGACCGAAGCCGCTCTTGTACGGCATCGCCTTCGACGTGACCGCGAGCGCGAGGTTCGTGCGGCCATGGTAGGCGTGCTCGAACGCGACGACGGCGCTCCGGCCGGTCGCGTAGCGCGCGATCTTGATCGCGTTCTCGACGGCCTCCGCGCCGCTGTTGAACAGCGCCGTCCGCTTCTCGTGCGCGCCGGGCGCCAGCGCGTTCAGCTCCTCGGCGACGGCGACGTACGACTCGTAGGGGCCGATCATGAAGCAGGTGTGCGTGAAGCGCGCGACCTGGTCGCTCACGGCCGCGACCACCGCCGGGTTCGACGCGCCGACCGACGTGACCGCGATCCCCGAGCCGAGGTCCACGAGCGCGTTGCCGTCCACGTCCACGATGACGCCGCCGTCCGCCTCGGCGACGTAGACCGGTAAGCTCGAGGCGACCCCGAGGCTGACCGCCGCGCTCCGCCGCGCGGCGAGCGCGATCGAGCGCGGGCCCGGCAGCGGCGTCAGGAGGCGGCGGGCTTGCGGGAGTCGGTACGAGAGCGCGCTCATCGTGGGCCTCCGTCACTTCACCGGCGGCGCGTCGAGTCGAGCGCGGGTCGTCGCGACGCGCGCCTCGACGTCCTCCGGTCGCATCGGGTGGCGTGGTGGGTGAGGCAACACGAGCGTCCGCGTGACCTCGTGATCGGGGCCCACGTGCAAGAGCTCCCCCGGCCGGAGCTCGCTCCACCCCGGATCTTCGTCCATCGGCTCGGTCGCCACGACGACCGCGCCGTGACGCGCGAGGTCGGGCGAGTGCGCGCGGATCCTCCGTGCCTCGCGCGCGGAGTGTCGCAGCGGCCGCTGCCCGCTGGCGCCGCCGGCGGCCCGCTCGAGCACGAACAGGTCGTGCGTCGCGGGGTAGCGGAGCGCCCACAGCTCGAGCGCGCTCGCGAGGACGAAGTTGATCGACGTGAGCGGGAGGTTCTCTGCGATCCACCGGACGGCGGCGTCGATGCCCGCCGCGACGTCTCCGCCATGTTCGTCGACGCGCTTCGTGATGAGCGCGAAGTACCGCTCCGAGTCCGTTTCTCCGCGCACGAGCTCGAGGTACGAGCCGAGCTCTCTCTCGAGCGCGGGGAGATCGCCGATGTCCCCGTTGTGCGCGAAGACGCGATCGCGCTGGGCGAACGGGTGCGTGTTGCTCGCGGCGAGCCGCCCCATGGTCGCGAAGCGGATGTGCGCGACGAACGTGGCGGACTCGCGCGTCTTCGCCTCGCTCGCGAATGCGGCGTCCGCGAACGCGGCGAGCGGCTGCTTCTCGACGACCGGTCGTCCGCTGGCGTCGAACGTCGCGAGCCCCGTCCCGTCGGGCTCCTGCTGGCTCTGCTCGGCCAAGCTGAACGGAGCGTCCATGAGCCAGAACGTCGCGCGCACGCGCCGCGGCGCCGCGGATAGCCCGAACAGGTGACACATCGGTGCGATCCTCCTCACGAGCGCTTCGCGCCGGTGTCCCGTCTCCTCTCGTGCGCCTCACGCCGATGTCCTGTGAACCGGGACGTCCCCGGGGCTGTTCCCCGCGCGCGCGGCGCCGCACCGCCGGCGCGTTTCGACGGAGGCAACCTGGACCGGCCGGCCGCTCCGGCCTGGCGGCGGGTAGGGGGCGCGCCTCAGCGCGGACCGCGGTGCGGGGAGAACGGCAGGAAGGTCACCTCCGGCGGCGGCGCGTCGTACACGCGCGGCGCGAGCGTCTTGCGCGGAGCCAGCGCGAAGAACGCGATCGGCGGGATCATCAACCAGCCGAGCGCACCCATGACGAGGCTGAACGTGAAGAAGCCCTCGAAGGACTCGCGCTCGTCGAGCCACATGCGGGCCGAAAGTGCCAACGCCGCGGCCGGCACCAACGGCAGCGTGAGTGGCCCTGCCCAGATACGCCACCAGCGACGGCGCGCTGCGCGCTGGTCGGCGAGGTGAGCCCACTGAAGTGTCTGCGGGTCGTGGCGCCCGCAGCTCGGGCAGGGGCACCCGCGTACCTTCTGAATGGCGTCGGCTCGCGCGGCGGCGGACGCGAAGTACTGCGCTCGATGAAGATCGGGACGGAGGCCGACGTCATTCCCGCGTCCTTCGCCGTGAACGCGGGCCCACGCGCGATGGCCGCACAGCGCGCACGAGGTTTCGAGCTCGAAGACGTCCGACGCGCTCACCTCGACGCTGTGGAGGACGACAAACATGCGGCAGCGAGCGTAGCAAAGCCTGCCGGTCGGGACCGGCGTTGGCGACCCTCGGGGCATGCGCCTGGCTGGTCGGGACCGGCGTTGGCGACCCTCGAGGCATGCGCCTGGCCGGTCGGAACCGGCTTTGGCAACCCTCGGGCATGCGCCTGGCCGGTCGGAACCGGCTTTTGGCAACCCTCGGGCATGCGCTGGGCCGGTCGGAACCGGCTTTTGCGACCCATGGGGCATGCGCTGGGCCGGTCGGGACCAGTGTAGGCGACGCGGGGCTCCTGAGCCGTACCGACGCGAGGAGGAGCCGCACGGCGGCGGCCCGCCGCGTGAGGGGCACGCCTCCCGCGCGAGCGTTCGCTGCGCGACCGGTCGGGGAGTCGCGCGCGCGAGCGTTGGCGTCGAGGCTTACCCGACTCCGATTCGCAGGGCGGCGTTCATCCTTCGTCCGGTTCTCCGGCCACGGTGAGCCCGACTTCGTTCAGTCTCCGTCGGATCTCCTCGAAGGGGATCTCATCCGAGTCGTCTCCGGCGATCACCTCGACGGCTTCGGCGGCCCACGACGCCCAGTCGACCGGTATGGCTCCGTAGCCGCGAAGCACGGCGAGTCGCGCGCTGACGTCGTGGTCCGGCGCCCACGCGCTCCAGAGCAGCAGATGCGTCTCGCCCGCGCCCATACGCCAGGCGATGTCGAACGGATGGACCCCCGGGAGCCGGATCCACGGTGGTCGAACGGAGCCATGCTCGGCGGTCTCTGCGAGGAGTAGCTCGGTGAGGGCTTCGTCCGCGGTCGTCACACGCGGCATCTTACGCGTGCGCGGCGGGCCCTCGACGGAGAGAGAGACTCCCGAGCGCGTGGACGCTCTGCGGCGTCCGGCGTCGGGGCATGCGCTGGCCGGTCGTGAGCCGCCGAGGCGTCCCTCGGGGCCGGCTTGCCCGAACGGCGCGCTCGCCGGCCTCGGGGAAAGTGGTGGAAATCATCTGCGAAGCATGTGTTCAGTATTTTGCTTGCCGCTCCTTGGGTGCGGCGCCAGCATCGTCAAGTGGAAGACGTTAGCGCTCTGCACTCTCCCCCGCCTACGGACGCGCTGGACGTAGGAGCTTCTCCGGCGAAGGCTGAACGGAGCGGAAGTCGTGGAACGGAGAAGCGCGTGGACGTTTATTTTTCTGCGGATGTCGAGACGGATGGCCCGATCCCTGGCCCGTACTCGCTCCTGTCGTTCGCGCTCGTCTACGCGGGGAGATTCGACGGTACGGATTTCGAGCGCCCGAGCTCGTACGATAAGACGTTCTATCGAGAGCTTCGGCCAATCTCGCACCAGTTCGAGGTCGAGGCGCTCCGCGTAAACGGGTTGGACCGCGAACGCTTGTGCCGCGAGGGGGAGACGCCCGAGTCGGCCATGACAGCGGCGGCGAACTGGATTCGGAGCGTTGCTGGCCCCGCGCAGCCGGTCCTCGTGGCGTATCCTCTCAGCTTCGATTGGGCATGGCTCTACTGGTACTTCGTCCGGTTCGCCGAACAGGGCTCGCCCTTCGACCACTCACGCTGCTTCGACATCAAGACGGCCTATGCGGTCAAGGCACGGATGCCGATCGCGGCTGCCGGTCGGTCGCAACTTCTTCCGATGCTCCGGTCCGACAAGGCGCACACGCATCACGCACTCGACGATGCGAGGGAGCAAGCTGAGATCTTTGCGAACGTGATGCAGTGGGAGGGGCGCGGTGGGTGACTATCTCGCGCAGCGGCGCAACGAGACGAACGACCGCCTGAATGAGCTTCGGGCTGCGCTGGGCGAGGCGGAGAGGATCGCGGCGAACCGCGCCTGCGTCTACGCGACCGGCTCGTTCGGGCGTATCGAGGCTGGCCAGAACAGCGACCTCGATCTCTTCATCGTCGGCCGCGTGGCCGACGGGCGGCGGGCGTTGAGCCGTCTCGACGAGATCTGCATGAAGGCCGAGCTCATCGAGACGACGCGGAGGCTCGAGATTTAGGAGTTCTCCGGCGATGGCGAGTATCTCGTCCACTACACCGTCGAAGATCTCGTGAAGACGCTCGGGCACCCGAACGATGACGCGAACAATACGTTCACGGCTCGCCTGCTCATGCTGCTGGAGAGCAGTTCGCTCATCGAGAGTGCCGTGTACGGTGAGGCGATCGATCAGGTGATCGCCGCCTACTGGGGCGACTTCGAGGACCACAGGGACGAGTTCGTCCCGGGGTTTCTGACGAACGACATCCTTCGCCTCTGGCGCACCTTCTGCGTCAACTACGAGGCTCGCACGGCGAAAGAGCCGATCGAGAAGAAGGCGAAGCGGAAACTCAAGAACTACAAGTTGAAGCACAGTCGACTGCTGACGTGCTACTCGGCCATAGCGTACCTCCTCGCGGTCTTTGCCGAGCGCAAGACCGTCACGCCGGACGACGCCCGCACGATGGTCTCGCTCACACCGACGGAACGTCTCCAAGCGCTGATCAGCGAGTTCAACGCCGAGCCCGAGACGGTCGAGACGCTCATCGCCGCGTATGAGAAGTTCCTGAAGAACACGGATGCCCCCGAGGGCGACCTCGTCGAGAAATTCATGGTGGCCGAGACGAGCAAGAGGTTCTTCGGCGAAGCCAACGAGTTCGGCGATCGGGTCTGGCGCCTTCTCGAAGCGATCGGAAAGAGCTCCCGGCTCCACCGCCTGCTCACCGTCTGAGTCAGCCTTCGTCGTGACCACGCGAGCGCGCGTGGATCGCGCGGACGGTGTCGATCGTGTCCGCCTCGGCGGCGGTCTTGTCGTCGCGGTAGCGGAGGACCCGCGCGAAGCGTAGCGCCAGTCCGCCCGGGTAGCGTGACGAGGTCTGCAGGCCGTCGAACGCGATCTCGACGACCTGCTCGGGACGGACCGTGACGACGTAGCCCTCCGTCGAGCCGATCGCGAGCTCGGTGAACCGGCGCGTCTGCCACGCGAGCATCGCGTCGGTCATCCCCTTGAAGGTCTTTCCGAGCATGACGAACCCGCCGGTCGCGGGATCGCGCGCGCCGAGGTGGATGTTCGACAGCTTGCCGGTGCGCCGGCCCGAGCCCTGCTCGATCGCGAGCACGACGAGATCGAGCGTGAGGACCGGCTTGACCTTGCGCCAGCTCGCGCCGCGGCGGCCGGCCTCGTAGGGCGCCGCGAGCGCCTTCGCGACGACGCCCTCGAAGCCGCGCTGCGTGGTCCGCTCGAAGAACGCCTGCGCCTCGCGGGCGTCGCTCGTGACGATGCGATCGACGAGGTTCGCCGAGGTGACGACGCCCTCCAGCGCGGCGCGACGCTCTGCGTTCGGGCGATCGAGCAGGTCGACGCCGTTCAGGTGGAGGACGTCGAAGAGGTAGATCGACGGACGATCGCCCGGGGTCGGGAGAGCGTCGGCCGCGCCGCGCGCGAACCGCGACGCGGTCTCCTGGAACGGCAGCGGGCGCGCCGCCTCGTCGTCGGGCCCTGCTCCGAAGGCGAACCACAGGATCTCCCCGTCGGCGACGAGGGACTCCACCGGCCAGCGCGCGATCTCGGCGGCGACGTGACCGAGTCGGGCGGTCACGTCGTCGAGCGATCGCGTGAACAGCCGAACGTCGGCGCCGCGCTTGTGGATCTGGATGCGCGCGCCGTCGAGCTTCGCCTCGAACGCGGCCGGCGCGCCGAGCTCGGCGAGCGCGTCGTCGACCGAGCTCGCCGACTGCGCGAGCATCGGCGCGAGCGCGCAGCCGACCTCGAGCCGGAAGGCGGCGAGCGCCGCCGAGCCGCCGCGCATCGCCGCGGCGGCGACCCGAGGCAAGTCCCCTCGGAGCATCGTCGCGCGGCGGACCTCGCTCGTGGTGACGCCGGCCGCGGCCGCGATCGCGTCGGACATCACGCCCGCGAGCGCTCCTTGGCGCAAGTTGCCCGCGAGCAGGGCGCGCAAGAAGGCCTGCTCCATGTCGGTCGACCGCGACATGACGTCCGCGAGCAGCCGAGCGCGCAGCGTCTGCGAGCCGGCGCCCGACGCCTCCGCCATCTCGGCGAACGCGCGATCCACCGCGCCCACGGTCAGCGACGGCGCGGCCGCCGCGGGCGGCGGCGTCGCGAGGGCGGCCCAGCCGATCCCGATCCGGCGTTGCAAGAGCTCGCCCGACAGCCACGCCACGATCGCCGGGATGTCGTCGGCGTCCGCGGCGCGGAGGACGTCGGCGAGGCGCTTCTTCTTCGCCGATCGCGCGCCCGTCGTCGCGATCTCCGCGGACGCGAGGACCACCTCTGCCAGGCGCGTCATGGCTCGTCTCCGCTCGGGAGCATGCGGGCATTCTCGCATCGATCGTCCGTGGAGCGATCGCGGAGCGACGCGGTCTCGGAGACGCCCTAGCCGCCGACGCGCCCGCGCGCGGTGCGCCCGCGCGCGGTGCGCCCGCGCTCAGCGACGGAAGACCCGGTTCTCGTTGAGCGTGTCCCAGTGGCAGGAGTTCCAGGCGGTCGACGACGGGCATATCGCTGACCCTCCGCACACGCTCGGCCCGCCGCAGGGGGTGCCCGTCGTCGTGCCGGGGATGATGCTGAAGTTCGACACGTTTGGATCGTTCCAAAGACCCCACGCGCTGCTCGAAGCGAGCGGTCCGGCGTCCGAGTAGTGCACCGTCACCCCGACCGCCGGGCCGTCGAGCGCGCCCGCCGGGTAGGTCAGGTGGGAGCCGTAGAGCAGGGTAAAGGACGCGTGCCCCGGCTTGACCAGGCAGGTGCTTCCCCAGGCGGCGACCGTGTCGTCGGGTGGGACAGGGAAGTTCACGGCGTCTTCCGTGGAGGTGCGGATCGTCCCGCCGCTACCGCACACCTGCGCGTGCGTCCACCCGTGGAGGTCCACCCCGGTCCAGCTCGCAGTGAGCGTCCACCCGCCGCCTTCCGTGGTCATGTCGCAGTAGACGGAGAACGGCGCGATCCCTCCCGCGCCGTCCGGATCGATCGTGTAGACGCCGTCGGCGGCGGCGTCGTTCGCGCTCTTGATCGCGAGGCAGCTCGACGGCGGCACCGTGCAGTTCTCGTCGCTGTACCCGTTCGCGCACGTGCACGTGTGGCTGTTCACGCCGTCGGTGCACGCTCCCCCGTTCAGGCAGGGGTTCGGCTCGCAATCGTCGATGTCCGTCTCGCACGTGGTGCCGGTGTACCCGGCCGCGCAGGTGCACGTGAAGGTGTTCACGCCGTCGGCGCACGTGCCCCCGTTCAGGCACGGGTTCGGCGCGCAATCGTCGACCGCGTCGGTGCATGTGGTGCCGTCACCAGCGAACGGCGGATCGCAGGTGCAGGTTCGGCCGCCGATCGTGTTCGCGCACGTGGCGTTCGGGCTGCATCCGCCGTGGTCGGTCTCGCACTCGTCGACGTCGCTGCAGGCGCCGCCGTCGCCCGCGTAGCCCGGCTTGCAGCTGCATACGACCGCGCCGGAGCTCTTGCTGCAGACGGCGTCGGCGTGACAGCCGCCGTTGTCGACGGCGCATGAGCGGCCTGCGTCCACGTCCGCCTGGCCACCGTCCGTGGGCGGTGCGTCGGTCTGGGCGTCTTCGGTCCCGGCGTCGTCGCGTCCGGTGTCTTCGACGTCGAGGTCCAGCGCGCCGTCGGTTCCCGAGCACGCGACCATGATCGCTACGAGGCTAGGCAGGAGTGCCTGCACGACGTGTCTCTTCACGGATTGTCCCCCTTTCGGCTCGCGCACCCGAGGATGGCCGAGCTCGCGAGCATGTTGTCACCGCGCCGCCCACCGGCGGCATCTCGCTCGCCGCGCGCACGCGACGAGATCACCAGCGTCTCATCGATGCGCGCCCCGGCGCAAGCACGCTCGTCCGCGGCGTGCGCCCTCGCAGGCGTCGACCGCGCTCTGGCCGCAGCCGGTGCGTCGTCCGCACGGGCCGCACGTCGGGTCGCGAAGGCCCGAAGACTTCGACCCCCGACGCGCAGCGCGTTGCAGCACGGCCCCCGGCGAGGGGAGGGCCGGCCGAAGCGGTCGCTCAGACGGCCTTCTGCATCGGGACGCCGGCGGGCAGGACGCGGCAGGCGCCGCGGCCGGGGTAGACGCGCTTGTTCGCGCCGGGCGCCGCGTAGCCGTTGATGAGCACGCGGCGCGGCTTGTTCGAGAGGTTCGGCATGCTGCCGTGGACGGCGTAGGGGCCGAAGAAGAGCACGTCGCCGGCGCGGCCGGTGACCGACACCGCGCGCGCGGGATCGACGCTGCCCTTCACGACGCGCCGGGCGGTGTCGACGGCGACGGCGTCCATGGGGACGAACTCGAGCGGACCGTTCTCGTCGGTCATGTCGTCGACGAGGAGGATGGTCTGAACGAAGGAGCCCTTCCCGTTGACGTCGCGCCACGTGCCGCCGCCCTTGTCGCGGTGCTGGATGTCCTGGTGCCAGTCGAACGCGACGCCGTCGTTCGGCATCTTGTAGTGCGCCTGGCAGAGGAGCTGCTCGCAGTGCGCGGTGCCGAGCAGGTGGAGCGCGGGCGCGACCAGGCGCGGGTCCTCGCTCAGGCGGAGGAGCACGGGCTCGGCGCCTCCCGCCCAGACGACGCGCTGCACGACGACGGGGCCGTCCGAGGACTGGCCGAGCGCGAAGAACGCGCCGGCGTGATCGCCGGTGGCGCGCAGCGTCTGCGCCGTGGCGTAGAGGCGCTCGAGCGCCGCGCGCGCGGCGAGCACTTCGTCCGGGCGAAACAGGGCTCGCTTCACGACGAAGCCCGCGTCGTGGAAGGTCCGGGTCTCCTCGCTCGAGAACTTCATGGCGCTCCGAACAAAAGGATAGCGACCCGATCGCGCGCACCGAAACTTTCCGGGCACGCTCGCGGAGCTCATGCGCCGCGTCGGACGAGCGCGCCGCGGACGCGCGGCACGTCACTGCCCGTCCCAGCCGCCGCTGCTCAGGCACGCCGTCGAGCAGGTCTGCGTCTTGCCGGCGCACTTCTTGTTCTGACACGAGCGGAGCTGAGCGAACGACGTGCCGTCCTGGCAGCCGCAATCGTAGGCGGGGCACTCGGACGCGCCGGTGCACGCGTCTCCCGGCTGCTTCGGTCCGGTCGGGCCGCCGCCCGTGGGGCCTCCGTCGCTCCCCGCCCAGCCTCCGTGGTCGCTGCACGCGCTCGGGCAGACGGCGCTCGGGGCGGCGCACGACGTCCCCTGACACGAGCCGACCGTGGCCGGGCTTCGACCGTCCTTGCACGCGCAGACGATGGGCGTGCAGTCGGCGTCGTCGCGGCAGCGCCACCCTCCGCGAGGCTCGCACGCCGCGGGGCAGACGTTCATCGGCGCGACCGAGCAGTGACCCTTGGTGCACCGGCCGTAGGTCTCGATGCCTTCCTGGTTGCACTGGCACGAGACGTTCGGACGGGACGCGATGCACTGCGCTCCCTCGCTGGAGCAGGCCTTCTCGACGAGCACCCCGCCGGTGAACTTGGCCGAGCCGCACGCGGCGGCGCAGCGCGCGACCATGTTGCACGAGCCTCCGTCGACGCAGATCCCGTCGGTCGCCATGACCGTGTCGTCGTCGCACTGGCAGAGCCCGCGGTCACACGAGGGGTCGGGCTCGCAGCTCGGGACGCCGCCCTTATCGTCGTCGTCCTTCGCGCCGTTCGTGGCGCTCGACGGCGTGTCGGGGCCGGCGTCGGCGCGCTCGCTCGGCGCGGCCGTCGGTCCGGCGAGATCGGCGTCTCCGGAAGAGCAAGCCGCGACGGAGAAGAGCGCGAACGCGACGGAAGCGAAGAGGGTGGGGGTGATGAAGTGACGGGCGACGTGCATGAAGTTTCCTCCGGCTGGGTTGGGCCCGTCAGACGGAGGGGGGATGCGCCCTATACACTGTAAAATGAACTTTTCGCGCTGCGCCCGAGCGCCCGCTCGGCCCGCGCGCGAAGCGTATTTGCGCGTTCACACCGGAGGTGTTCGTCGTCGTTCACAGCGCCGGACGCCGCGCCGCGCTCCGATCAGGAGCTCCAGCGCTGGACCCGGAGCCACCGGAGCGCGAGGACGAGCCGCACGCCGCCGGCGCGCCACGCGCGGGCCGCGCGCCGTCGCGCGTCCGCTTGGCGAGCGCTCCTCTTCGGGAGGGCGACGGTCACCGTGTCGTGGTCGACGGTGCGCACGACGCCGGCGTTCGAGAGGAGCTCGCGCATCGGCGTGTTGTCGGCGAGGACGTGGGCGACGAGCGTGTCGACGCCGGAGCGGCGCGCGTGCGTGACCAGGATCGAGAGCAGGTGCGCGCCGAGGCCCTTGCGCTGGAGCGCGTCGGCGACGGTGATCGCGACCTCCGCGGTGTCGGAGCGAAGCCGGATGAGGCGCGCGACGCCGACGATCTCGGGCGGAGCCTGCCAGCGTTCGAAGAGCGCGCCGGGGAGGGCCCGGAGCGCCGGACGACGCGGACGCTCGAGGAGGGCGACGACGGCGAAGTGCTCGTCACCGTCGACCTCCGTGAGGTAGCGGAGCATCGCCGGGCTCAGGTCGGAGACGTGTCCCTGGAAGCGACGGTAGCGAGACTGCGGGCTCAGCTTGTGAAACGCAGCGCGGAGGGCGTCGCGGTCGTCGGGGCGGATCGCGCGGACCGTGACGACGAGCTCTCCCTGGGTGACACGACGCGCGCGGAATCGCGATGGCGGACGCATGCGCGAGGTGTAGCGCGCCTCTGTTTCGACGCCGTTTCACTCGCGGGAAACCGGGGAGTCCTGTCCGGCGGGCTGCGTCGACGGAGCGTTCGAACGCCGCCCCACGCGACGCGGCCGAGCCGCGGCGGCGCGTCCGCGGCGGCGCGTGCGGCGCCCGTCTCCCGTCACGGGCGCGGGCGAGACATCCGCGCGCCGCGCGTGGTATCCCAGCGAGCGATGGGCACCCCGCTCCTCGAAGCGTTCGAGCTGATCGCTCACTCGAAGAAGCTGGCGCTCCGGCTCGACGCCGCAGCCGCGGAGCTGGCGAAGCGTCCCGCCCTCGTGGACGAGAAGGCCTGGCTCGAGACGGCCCGCGTCCGCCTCGCCCGCGCGTGCGAGGGGATCGGCGACCTCCCGATCCGCGTCCTGCAGCTCGAGGAGCTCGAGTCCATGCGCGGCGACCGCGCGCGCGAGCTCCAGGGCGAGGTCGTCGACGCGCTCGAGCGCCTCCACGCCGGCATCGGCTTCGCGGCCAGCCCGCGCTCGCCGCTGATCGAGGCGCTCTTCGCGAACGCGAAGCTG
>JAHBWA010000121.1 GCA_019637195.1 Labilithrix sp.
AGCCCGCACGAGCGGAGCCACGGAAGCGGTACACGCTCCCTTTGCCATCACGATGGACGGTGTCTTTCGGCGCCTGTGCGATGCGGGCTTCGAACATGGATGCTCTCAGGCGGCGCTGGAGGACGCGAGGGCGGTGACCTTCTGGACGGCCTCGAGCGACATCTTGCGGAAGTCGGCGCCGAGCTGGACGCCGTAGGCGAGCGTCTCGCGCTGGAGCTTCGCCATCTCCTCGATCGCGCTCTCGGCGCGCTCGACGCGCTTCGCCTCGGCCTTCTCGACCTCGGCATAGAACGCGCTCGTGCGGGCGACCGCGTCGTCCGTCACCTTTTGCCACGTCTCGAAGACCTTGCCCCACTGCGCGAACGGATCGAACTTCATCGGAGACCTCCTATTGGATGGGTCGACGTGCCCGGGCACATGTTGCACCGCACCATCGACAGCCCGGACCGTAAGTTCCGGTGGGGTGACCGTCAAGCGTGTTTTGTTGCGACGCAACATCACCGCACCCGCAAGTTCGCGCAATTCATCGTCACAACAGCACTTATTCCATGACGCGACGCAACGACGATCGCGCGCTCGACCCGCCGAGACCAGCGCGCAGCGGCGGCCGACGCGCCGAGAGCAGGCGCGCGGCGCGACCGACCGAGCCCAGGGAGCCAGAGCGCGATCTACCGGCTGCCTCGGCGGCCTCGGGGGCGTCGAGGACGGGCTCAGGCCCGGCGCGCGGGGCGCTTGACCTTCTTTTTCGGCTTCGCGCGCGCGGGCGCGGCGCGCGGGCGCGGCGCGCCGATCGACTCCTTCAGCGCCTCGATCTCGCGCCGCAGGCGGAGCATCTCGTCGGCCACGTCCGCCGAAGACGCGCGGGCGGGAGGCGTCCCCACGGCGTCGCCCACGAACGGCGGCGCGTCGACGACGTCGACGGGCGGAGGGACGGGCTCGACCGGCGAGGGCGACATGCCCTCGAGCGGCGGTCCCGGGCTCGCGGACGCCGGCGCCGCGGCGTTGCCGCCTCGTCCCCACTGCGCGGCGCCGAGGACGAGCCGCGCGAGCGCGTCCGTCGCCGCGAACGGCGCGGTGGCGAGCGGATTGAGCGGGAGCAGCGCGCGCGCGCGGTCCTTCGCCTGCAGGTACATGTCGAGCGCCCAGCTCACGTAGCGGGTGAGGAACTCTCCGAGCGCGGCGTCGTCGAGACGGATCAGCCGGAGCAGGAGCGCCGCCGGGAGGATGCGGCCACCGCCGCGGTCGAGGATGATCTGCGTGAGCGTCTCCTGGGTGAGGTCGCGCCCGTCCTGCGCGTCCTGCACGGTGACGTCCTCGCCGCCGCGGATCGTCTTCTCGAGGTCGTCGAGCGTGATGTAGCGGCTGTGCCTCGTGTCGTAGAGGCGGCGGTTCGCGTACTTCTTCACGAGCAGCATCGGCCCGCAGTCTAGTGGACCGCGCGCGGTTTGAAGCCGCCGCGGCGAACATTTGTTGCGCCGCAACATTCGCCTTGACGAGGTGGGGTTCGCGGCGTACCTATCGGCCGTTGCAGTCGTGCAACGCGCGCGATTGTGCGACGCACCATCCGCCGCAGGTCGGGGGGCGCGGGCCGTCCTTGCTCTCGCTCGTCTCCGGTGCCAAGGCAACGCCGGCCCGCGGCGCATGCCGTCGCTCCCGCTCCTCGTAGCCGTCTCTCCTCGGGCCCGAACCACCCGCTGAACGTCGAGGTACACCGTGCGCAACGCTTCATCACGCTCCCGAGCGATCCCTGCGTCCGACATCGTCCGCTCGACCGTCGCCCTCCGCGCCGGGAGCTCCTTCGCGGTGGGGCTCGTCGCGACCGCGGTCCTCGCCGCCGTCGCCTGCGGGGACAGCGAGCCGCGCGCCTGCCGCGTCGGCGCCGACTGCACGTCGGGGATCTGCGGAGAAGACGGCCGCTGCGTCGACGGCCCGGGAGCGTCGTCCGGCTCGAGCGGATCGAGCGACGCCGACGCCGCGAGCGACGCGAGCGACAGCGGCGCGCTGCCCCCCGACGACGGCGGCAACCTCGCGGTCCCCGGCTGCGCGCCCAACAACGACGGCGTCATCACGCGCGAGGAGGTCCCGATCCAGGCGGGCCTCCGCGCGACCTTCCGCGTCGCCGAGAACGTCGACGTCTCGACCTCCGGCGCGCCGCTCGCGAACGGCCGCCGCCGCTGGGACCTCTCGGGCCCGCTCACCAACGACGCCAGCGTCCTGGTCGAGACGCTCCCGCTCACCGACAAGTGGTACGCGCCGAAGTACACCAGCGCGACGTACGCGACCCAGCTGCGAAAGGCGTCGGACCTCCTGGGCGTCTTCGAGACCAACGCCGACGGCCTCCGGCTGAGCGGCGTGGTCTCCCCGAGCGACGGTCTCACCAAGACCCAGCTCACCAACGATCCGCCCGTGACGATGCTCCAGTTCCCGCTCTCCGTCGGCGTGAAGTGGACGAGCGACACGAGCGTGAGCGGCACCGCGCAGGGCTTCATCGTCGCCTACACCGAGAAGTACGCCGCGGAGGTGGACCTCGCCGGCGAGCTCGTCACGCCGCTCGGCACGTTCGAGGTGCTCCGCGTGCGGATCGATCTCACGCGCACCGTCGGCTTCTCGACGACGACCGTGAGGAGCTACGCGTTCATCACCGAGTGCTACGGCAACGTGGCCAGCATCGCGTCGCGTGACAACGAGAAGGACGTCGACTTCTCGCGCGCGGTCGAGGTGCGGAGGATCTCGCCTTGAGCGCGCGACGAGGCGAGCGCTTCGCCGTCCGCGAGGGAGCGAGCGCCGCCGTCCACGAGGGCGCGTGCGACGGCGCGCGCGACGGCCGGCACGCGAGCGTCGCCGATGCTGCGTGACCTCCGGGCGCTCGTCGTCCTGCTCCCGCTGCTCGTCGGCTGCCTCTCGTTCCACAAGGGGGCGATGCCCGGTGAGCCGCGCGACGCGCGCTTCGCCGACATCGAGGGCGCGCGCGTCCGCTACCTCGACACCGAGGGGGCCGCGCCGGGAGCGACGCCGGCCGCCGCGCCGAAGGGCGAGGGCGAAGAGCCGGCGCCGGCGCCGGAGAAGCCCACCGTCGTCCTCGTCCACGGCTTCGCGTCCGCCATCGAGGCGTGGGCCGCCGTCATCCCGACGCTCGCGAAGACGCACCGGGTCGTCGCCCTCGACCTCAAGGGCTTCGGCTGGACCGACCGTCCGGAGGGCGACTACTCCCCCGAGGCCCAGGCGCGGATCCTGCTCAAGCTCCTCGAGCTCCGCGGCGTCCAGAAGACCGCGCTGGTCGCTCACTCGTGGGGCAGCTCGGTCGCGCTCGCGGCGACGCTCGCCGCGCCGGAGCGCTTCACGAAGCTCGCCCTCTACGACGCGTGGGTCTACGAGGACCAGCTCCCGACGTTCTTCCACTGGTCGCGCGCGGGCGGCGTCGGAGAGGCGCTCTTCGGCCTCTACTACAAGGAGCGCGCGGACGAGCGGATGTCGCTCGCGTTCTTCGACAAGCGCTTCGTCACCGAGCGCCTCGTCGAGGAGGTCGACGACGCGCTCGACCGCCCCGGGACGCTCGCCGCGGCGCTGGCGGCGGTCCGCGGGCAGCGGTACGCCGACGTCGAGGCGAAGTACCGGACGATCGACAAGCCCACGCTCCTCCTCTGGGGCCGCGAGGACCTCGTCACGCCGCTCAAGTACGGCGAGCGCCTCGCGCGCGACCTGCCTGGCTCGAAGCTCGTCGTCTACCCGCGCTGCGGTCACTTCCCGATGATCGAAGCGCTCCAGGCCTCGACGCGCGACCTCGTCGCGTTCCTCGACGCCAAGGACGGCGCGCCGTGAAGCTCGCCCACCGCGCGTGGTGCGCCGCAACGATCGCCGCGACGCTGCTCGCTGCGCCGCGCGCGAGCGCGACGGGCTTCCACGAGATCGGGCAGGACTACCGCCCGCGCGACAAGACCGACGTAGAGCTCTCCGGCTATTTTCGGACGCGCGGCGAGGCGCTCTACAACCTCGACCTCGACCGCGGGCTCACGCCGTCCGGCCAGCCGCTCTTCCCGGTCTCGCAGGTCGATCCGCGCGCGCAGACCCTGACCCACTGGGACATGCGGCTCCGCACCGACGTCGCCCTCTACGCGCCCGGCTCGATGGTCGGCGTGAAGGCGCGCTTCGACGTCCTCGACAACCTCTCGCTCGGCAGCCTGCCCGACGGCGTCCCCTCCGCCGTCACGACGCAGCGCTCACCGGCCGACGTCCTCCGCGTGCGCCGCGCGTGGGGCGAGCTCCTCCTGCCGTTCGGGTTCTTGACCGCCGGGCGCATGGGCACGCACTGGGGCCTCGGCATGGTCGCGAACGGCGGTGACTGCCTCGACTGCGACAGCGCCGACGCCGCCGACCGCGTCGCGCTGATCACGCCGCTCGCCGGACACATCTGGGCGCTCGCCTACGACTTCAGCGCCACCGGCCCCGTCGGCCGGCGCGCGCTCCAGAACCGGACGATCGATCTCGAGCGCACCACCAACGTGCGCACCGTGACGTTCGCCTGGCTCAACTGGAAGAGCGACGAGGTCCGCGCCCGCCGGATGAAGGCCGACAAGGCGACCGTCGAGTACGGCAGCTACATCACGCACCGCTGGCAGACCGACGACGTCCCCGGGACGTACCTGCCGGCGGCGCAGCCGCTCGACCCCTTCGCCAACGGCGGCGCCGGCATCATGGCGCGCGGCTTCCGCGCGAGCGCGCTCGACGGCTGGTTCAAGCTCACCTTCCCGTGGGCGCGGTTCGAGGCCGAGGCCGCGCTCCTCACCGCGAGCGTCGACCAGGGATCGCTCGTCCCCGGCGTCCTTTTGCGCGATCCGATCAAGAGCCGGCAGATCGGCGCCGTCCTCCAGAGCGACTTCGGCGCGGCCGAGAGCCGCTTCTCCGCCGGGCTCGACGCGGGCTACGCGAGCGGCGATCCCGCCCCCGGGTTCGGCGTCGTCCAGCGCCCCGGCGCCGCGGCCGCGCGGCGCGGCGATCTCGACGGCCCGCAGGCGAACCCGCCGCGCGACAACCGCATCGACAACTTCCGCTTCCACTCGGACTACCGCGTCGACCGCATCCTGTTCCGCGAGATCCTCGGCGCGGTGACCGACGCGGTCTACGCGCGACCGCACGCCCGCGTGACGATCGCCTCCGCGAAGAGCGCGCAGCTCTCCGCCCACACCGCCGTCATCGCGTCGACCGCCGTGGAGAGGTCATCCACGCCGTCGGGCAAGGCCCCGCTCGGCGTCGAGATCGACCCGTCGCTCGTCTTCGAGACCAAGGCGTTCCTCGCCGCGCTCGACTACGCCGTACTCTTCCCCCTCGCCGGCTTCGACAACGCCGTCGCCAACCTCTCCGCCAAGCCGGCGCAGCTCGTCCGTCTCCGGCTCAACTACCTCTTCTGATCCCATGCGCCGCACCTCCCTCCCCCTGCTCGGCTCCGCCCTCGTCGTCGTCGTCGCGGCGTGCGGCGACAACGAGACTCCTCCCCCCGAGAAGAACGCGTACGCCTCGGCGGAGCCCGAGCCGCTGCCCTGCGTGCCGAACCTCGACGGGAAGATCGAGGCGCGCGAGCTCTCGCCTCAGCTCGGTGTCACCGCGACCTACCTGGTCTCGCCCGCGGGCACCGAGCGCGCCGTCGACCTCGTCGGGACCGAGCGCGACGGCAAGCGCTCCTGGAGCCTCGGCCTCGACTTCGCGGACGATCAGGTCGCGCGGATCGCCGCCCAGAAGCTCGAGGGCAAGTGGTACGCGGCCGAGTTCGCGGGGCTCACCGACGCGTTCGTCACGCCGATCGACGCCGGCGGCCTCACCGAGGGCGTCTACACGCACGACGAGAGCGCGTTCTCGCTCCACGGCGTCGCGTCGGCCTCGCCGGACGGCCCCAACAAGACGCTGCTCAAGTACGACCGACCGATCGCCCTCTACCGCTTCCCGCTCGCCCCCGGCGTCACGTACTCGACGACGGGCGAGGTGAGGAACGGGACGTTCCGTGGCCTCCCGTACGCCGGACGAGACACCTACGAGGTCAGGGTCGACGCGGCGGGTGAGCTTTCGCTGCCGGACTTCACGGTCACGCAGGCGCTGCGCGTGAGGACGAAGGTGACGATCTCGCCGGCCGCTGGCCAGGTGACGACGCAGCGCCAGACGAGCTTCCTGTTCGAGTGCCTGGGGGAGCTCGCGCGCGCGACGAGCAAGCTCGACGAGCCGGACGAGGACTTCACCACCGCGACCGAGCTCCGGCGGCTCGGCCTCGCCCCCTGACCCGAGCGGCCGTCCGGGTGGACGGCCTCACATCTCCTAGGCACGTTTGAGAAGAGGCCCCTGCCGGCCGTACCGAAAGCGAGGATACCCCGATGATCTGGGACCTGTGGAAGAAGGGCTTTTACGCTTGGGAAGAGACGACCGCCAAGTACGTCGAGAGCTGGATGAAGAGCCCGCTCTTGCTCGGACCGAGCGGCATGATGCTCGGCGGCGCGATGAAGGCGAAGGCGGCCTACGACAAGGCCGCGTCGAGCTGGGTCGGGAACCTCGGCCTCGCGACGAAGCGCGATCAGGAGCGCGCGCTGCACGTCCTCAACCAGCTCGAGAGCCGCATGATCGATCTCGAGGAGCGCCTCGCCGAGCTGAAGAAGAAGGAAGACGAGCGGGCCTGAAGAGGCACGCGGGCGCGCCGGCGGCGGCGGCGCGCGAGCGGCCCGCCGCGGGCCGTCGACCGGGGGCCCTCATGGCCGCGACCACGACCACGACGGAATACGCGAGGAGCATCACATGGACGTCACGCCTTACCTCGAGCTGAAGATCGCACCGCGCGCCGTGTTCGACGCGCTCGACGAACGCAAGACGCGCGTTCGTTTCATGGTGCCGGTCCCGGGGACGAACGACTGGCGCGGCGTCACCTGGGGCGCGTTCGCCGACGAGATCCGCGAGCTCGCGCTGTTCCTCACGACCGTGACGAAGAGCGGCGACCGCGCGGCGATCTACGCGCCGAACCGCGTCGAGTGGGCGAGCGCCTCGCTCGCGATCCAGGCGGCCGGCGGCGTGATGGTGCCGATCTACCCGGCGTCGACGGCCGAGCAGCTCGCGTACGTCGCCTCGCACTCGGACGCGAAGGTCATCTTCGTCGACACGCCCGCGCTCCTCGGGCGCGTGCTCGAGGCGTGGTCGGCGCTCGGCGCGGTCCAGCGGGTCGTCCTCCTCGACGACGGGCTCGACGCCGCGCGCGTCCACGAGTCGCTCCGCAAGAAGGGCACCGCGGTCCCCTCCTTCGAGGAGGTCGCGAAGAAGGTCGTCACGATCGCCGCCGCCCGCGAGATCGGCGCCGCGAAGGACCGCGAGGATCCGAAGGCCTTCGAGCGCACGATGAGCGCGGTGTCGATGGACCAGTTCGGCGTGATGCTCTACACGAGCGGCACGTCGGGCAACCCGAAGGGCGTCCCGCTGACGCACAAGAACGTCGCCTCGAACGGGAGCGACTGGCTCAAGTGCCTCGCGCCCTTGCTCGACGAGGGCGCGGTCGACATCCTCTGGCTCCCGATGAGCCACATCTTCGGCTTCGGCGAGATGTGCATCGGCAACGCGCTCGGCTGGACGACCTACCTCTCCGATCCGGCGACCTGCCTCGGCCGTCTCCCCGAGGTGAAGCCCACCGTCTTCTTCAGCGTGCCGTCGCACTGGGAGAAGCTCGCGATCCAGTCGATGCACGCGCCCACGCCCGAGGCGCGGCTCGAGAAGTACAAGGCCACCACCGGCGGCCGCCTCCGCTTCTGCCTCTCCGGCGGCGCGGGCCTCAAGCGCGAGGTGAAGGACTTCTTCTACGCCTGCGGGCTCCTCCTCGTGGAGGGCTACGGCCTGACCGAGACCTCGCCGACGCTGACGATGAACCGGCCGGAGGCGTTCCGCTTCGACTCCGTCGGCAAGGCCTTCCCGTCGGTCGAGCTCCGCCTCGCCGAGGACGGCGAGATCCTCGCGCGCGGACCGAACGTCTTCGCCGGCTACCACAAGGATCCGGACGCGACGCGCGAGGCCTTCACCGACGACGGCTGGTTCAAGACCGGCGACGTCGGCCGCTTCACCGAGGACGGCTTCCTCCAGATCATCGACCGCAAGAAGGACATCCTCGTCACCGCGGGCGGAAAGAACGTCCCGCCGGCGAACATCGAGCTCCGCTTCCGGGACGATCCGTTCATCTCGAACGTCGTCGTCTACGGCGAGGCGAAGAAGTTCCTCGTCGCCGGCGTGTGGCTCAACGAGGAGGCCGTCGACGCGCAGGTCGCCGAGGTCGCGGCGGAGGGCCGCGACGCCGCGAAGCGCGCGCTGGTGCAGAAGCGCATCGACCAGGTGAACACCCAGCTCGCGAGCTACGAGACCATCAAGAAGTTCGCGATCATCGGCGACCCGCTGACCGTCGAGGCCGAGCTCCTGACGCCGTCGCTCAAGATCCGGCGAAAGAAGGTCTACGATCGCTTCCACGCGCTCTTCGAGGGCCTCTACGAGGACACGCGCGGGGCGCCGGCCGACGGCGGGAAGGGAGGCGCCCCGGCGGCGGGAGCCTGAAGCGCGCGCCTACGCTATCCTCCCTCCCGCAGAACCTCGAGACCGGTCGATCCATGAAGCGTCTGAAGAACCTCGCATCACTGCTCACGCGGCCGCGTCCTCCCGTCGGCACCACGCCGGCGGACGTCGTGCACCGCGAGAACAAATGGCGCCTGCTCCGCTACCGGCCGGCTCCCGGACAGGCGCCGAAGCTCCAGACGCCCGTCCTGCTCGTGCCGTCGCTGATCAACCGGCACTACGTGATGGACCTGCTCCCCGGCAAGAGCATGGCCCAGGACCTCGTCGCCGCCGGCCACGACGTCTACTGCATCGACTGGGGCACGCCGGGGGACGAGGACCGCTTCGTCGACTTCGACGAGATCTGCGACCGGTACCTCGGCCGCGCGATCCGCCACGTGGCGCGGACGTCGCCGCGGAACAAGACGCATGTCCTCGGCTACTGCCTCGGCGGGACGCTCGCGACGATCCACGCGGCCGCGCGCCCGGAGCACGTCGCGTCGCTGTTCCTCCTCGCGGCCCCGGTGTCGTTCACGGACGAGGGCGCGCTCGCCGCCTGGACGCGGAGCCCGCAGTTCAACGTCGGCTCGATCGTCCAGGGCTTCGGCAACGTCCCCTGGCAGCTGATGCAGAGCGCGTTTCACATGCTCCGGCCGACGCTCACGGCGGCGAAGGCCGTCGGCGTGATCGATCGCGCCGCGAACGACGAGTTCCTCGACGGCTTCCTCGCGCTCGAGACGTGGGGCAACGACAACGTCGCGTTCCCGGGCGAGTGCTACCGGCAGTACATCGAGCAGCTCTACCGCGGCGACGCGCTGATGCAGGGGACCTTCGCGCTCTCCGGCATCCCGGCGCGGCTCGAGAGCATCTCGTGCCCCGTCACGTCGGTCGTCTTCGAGCACGACAACATCGTGCCCTGGCAGAGCGCCGCGGCGCTCATCGACCGCGTCTCCTCGAAGGACAAGACGCTGCTCAAGCTGCCGGGCGGACACGTCGGCGCGGTCGTGTCGAAGGCGGCGCAGAAGAACCTGTGGCCGAAGATGAGCGCGTTCTGGGCCGAGCGCGACGACGCCGCGCCCAAGCCGAAGCTCGCGCCCACGCCGGCGCCGTCCGCGCCCCGCGCCAAGCGGCCCGCGCGCGCGGCCAAGCCGTCGCGTCCGAAGTCGAAGGCCTCGGCCACCGGCTGACGGCCGCCCTCGTCACCCTCCCCGCGGGCCGGCAGACCTTCGCGCGGCGCTGCTGCGTCCCGGCGAGTCGCCCCGCGGCGTCGCCGGGCGACAGACCTTCGCGCGGCGCTGCTGCGTCCCGGCGAGTCGCCCCGCGGCGCCGGACGGCAGACCTTCGCGCGGCACTACTGCGCGCAGGCGCGCAGCGGCTCGCACTCCGGCGCGCTCAGGATCGCGAGGGCGCACGGATCCTTGGCGTCGAGCTTGATGCACGCCTCGACCTCCGCGATGGTCGCCGCGCAGGACGGCAGGCTCATACGCTGGACGCAGGCAGCCTGATCCTTCGGCGTCGACGAGCTGACGCCGTCGTCACACGTCGTCTTCTTGCCGTAGCCGCCGCTCACGCTGGCCTGCCAGTCGCAGAGCTGCTTCTTCTCGGCCGTCGACAGCCCGCCGACCGTCTTGTCCGGATCGATGCCCGACGTCTCGGCGGGCGTCGACGTCGCCTCGTCGTCCTCGTCGTCGGCGCCGTCCGACCCTTTCGCCGGCGAAGACGACGGCGGAGGGAGCGACGGATCCCCCGCCTTTTCGGCGTCTTCCGTACCATCGCGTGTCGCAGGCGGGTTCGGGTACTCCTCGGCGGTGCACGCCGCGAGAGCGCCGACGACGGACAAGCAAGAGACGCAGGCAAAGACGGACAGGCGCATCGAAGACCTCACAGGCGAAAGCAGCGCGCCACGTGCGCGCGAGCAAGGCCTTGGACGGAGCGTCGCCGGAGAGATTCATGGTCGCGCGCGATCGTCGAGCTCGATTCCCAGCCAGCCCGCGAGGCGCGATGATCGCAGGCGATCGCCACGCGGGGAGCCGGCCAATCCTCGAGCGCGTCGCGGTCGCAGCTGCCCGCCGAACCTCCACACAAATGCACAATGCATTCATTTTCGAGCGCCACGCGCGATCGTGCATCGCGCGGCGCCCACGTTCGAGCTGCAGGAACGCCTCAACCCACGCAGGATCGTGGCGCGATCGACCATCGAGGCCCGCTGCGCGGTCGTGAGGTCGATGACTTGGGCCGGCGCGCCGGGTGCAGTGGCGCGCCGGCGAAACCTGTCACTCACGTGGCAGGCACTCCTCGGAGGACACGATGAACTGGGAACGCGTCGAAGGTCAGTGGCATCAGCTGAAGGGCGAGCTCAAGTCGAAGTGGGCGAAGCTCACGGACGACGATCTCAAACACGTGGGCGGCAAGAAGGAGCAGCTGATCGGCAAGCTCCAGGAGCGCTACGGCGTGATGAAGGAGGAGGCCGAGCGCCAGGTGAACGAGTGGGTCGCCAAGCTCGAGGCCCGCCCGAACCGCTCGCACTGACGCACGCAGTGTGATTGACGAGGCCGGCGGCTCATCGAACCGCCGCGCCTCGACAGTCTTCGCCGCGCGGAGGCGGCGCGGGGGCGCGGCGAGGTCCCTCGATGGATCGCCTCGCCGCGGAGCGCTGCGGCGCTTCGCGCGAACGGACGGGCCGGCTAGGATGCTCGCCGATGGCCCCCTCGCGACTCGCGGTCCTCCCGTTCGTGCTCCTCTTGTCCCTCGCCGCCCTCGACGGCTGCTCGGACGATCCGGCGGCGACGGCCGACGTGGACGCCGGCGCGGGTGACGCCGCGCCCACGAGAGACGGCGGCGGAGGCACCGATCCGCCCGCCGAGGACGCGGGCGACGTCGACGTCGAGCGCGACGCCGGCAAGGAAGCGGGGGACGAGGACAGCGGGAGCTGCGCCGGTCCGATCGTCACCACGCCCGGCGAGACGTGCGTAGGCTTCGGCGCGAAGGCCCAGACCTGCGATCCGAGCTGCGGTCAATCGTACGGCTACGTCTGCTTCGAAGGAGCGCCGCCGGGCTTCACGGGCTGCCGCCGCGTGAGCGACTCGGTCCTCGGCCAGACCTATTGCTGCCCGAACAACGCCTGCGTCGCGCAGCCGGACCAGGACGCGATGTGCAACGGCACCGCCGGCAAGCCGCATCGCTTCCAGTGCCCGCCGAACGGCAGCGGCGGCAACGTCGCTCCCCCCGCCGGCTGCACCGAGGTCGGCTCGGGCGGTTCCGAGGTCGAGAAGTTCTACTGCTGCCCCTGACGCCGCGCGCGCCATCCCGGCGCGACGAGCGCCGGAACGCGACCGCGGCGCCCCGACGCGGCGCTCGCGGACATCGCCTCGCCGACGCGCGGCTACTTCGGGCCGACGCCCTTGCAGCCGACGAGCGCCTCGATCTTCGTGCCCTGCGCCGAGTTCGCGGTGTCGCAGATCGGCTTGCACAGGATGATCTTCGCCGGCTTCGCCGGGTCGTCGTAGTACCAGCCCGTCGGGTTCGCGTCGCACTTCGAGGCGTCGGTCACCTGCACGAGCGTCTGCGCCGCCTTGCCCGCAGGCGTCATGCGGACCTGGACCTTCGTCGGATCGGCGGCCTCGGCCGTCGGGTAGCCGAGCTCGCAGGCGAGGCGATCGACGATGCCCTTGCCGATGTTGTCGAGCACGCTCGAGTAATCCGTCTTGCAGACCGACTCGATGAGGCCGCCCGTGAGGATCGCGAGGCGCTGGTACCCGACGCCCGGACCGTCCGCCGTGTTGCACCTCGTCGTCGACGGCGCCGTCGTCCCCTCGGTCCACCCGCAGATCCCGTGGAACACGTAGTTTCGCTTGTCGGCGGTGCCGAACTGCCCGGCGCCCTTCGCGAGGAGGCTCGCGTCGAACCCCGTCTCGTTGGTCTCGTTCCGCCCGTCGTCGGACAGCCCGATCACGACCTTGAACGCGTCGTCGCGGAGATCCTTGCCCCACTCGAGGCTCGCGTTGGTGCTGTCGTAGGTGGTGAGGATCGAGTTGAAGATGTCGCTGCTCCCGACGCTCCGATCGATGTGACGGAAGATCGGCGGGTTGTCGGCGCAGCCCGGCTTGGCGAGCGGCTCGGGCACGCAGATCTTGTTGCCGCCGCCCGTCTTCCTGACGATCAGGATGACGTGGTAGTCGAGGCCGCTGCCGCCGAGCTTCCCGACGAAGTTGTTGATGTTCGTCTGAACGCCGGCCATCTCCTGGTTCATGCTGCCGGAGTTGTCGATGGTGAAGATGATGTCGACCTTCGGCTTGGTCGTCTGAGCGACGCTGCCGGCGCAGGTCGCGCCGTCGCCGTCGCCGTCACCGTCTCCGTCGTTCCCGCTCGAGCCGAAGCCGCTCGACGAGCCGTTGCCGTCGCCGTCGTCGCCGGCCTTCACGTCGTCCGGGAACGTCGTCGACGAATCGCTGCCGCAAGCGGCGAGCAGGAGACAACCCGAGACCGTGAGGGTGGCGAGGACGCGTGCGACGATCATCGTCGACATGATGACAAGAGGCGGTGGTCGCGACGGGAGAAAATTGCGTCTCAACTCAAACAGCTGCGTGGCCCTGCGTACAGGACCGACACCGCCGCTGAGCCACGAGGACCTCGGTCCACGGCGCCCCACCCCCACATGCCGTCGGAGTGGGTGCGATGCCCCTCACCTCACGCACGCTGCGGGGCCTCAGACGTTCATGCCCTTCCAGCGCTTGCTGACCTGCGAAAACACGATCATCCCGACGAGCGAGCACAGCCCGACGAGGGCGAACGGGTACCAGACCTGGTACGGCCGGTACGTGTTCCAGAGCAGCTCGTTCACGACGTTCGGGTCCTGCCCGAGCTCCTTCACCAGCGTCGCGAACGCGGCCTTCCGCTCGACGCCGGCGACCGCCTCGAGCGCCGCGACGTCGCCGTTCCACGCGCGCCCCTCGGCGAAGCTCGTCTTCTCGACCAGGTAGCGGAGGGAGAGCGTCGCCTTCTCTCCGTAGGTGCCGTAGAGCGCGCCAACGATCTTCGCGCCGATCGCCGGGCCGATCGCGACCGGGATGTTCACGTATCCCAGGTAGAGCGCCTTCTTCCCCGGCGGCGCGATGAGCGCGAAGTACTCCGTCTTCTTCGGGCCCGTCAGCATCTCCCCGAGCGAGAAGAGGAGGATGCCGAGGAACACCGTGTAGACGCTCGGCGATGTGCCGTAGACGAGCGTGCCGATCGTCGCGATGAGGATGCCGATCGTCATCGAGCGGAGCACCGGCAGCTTGCGAACGATGAACGACATCGGGACGACGAACAGGACGATGAGGACGGCGTTCAGGTTGAGCGCGTTCTCTTGCTTGAGCTGCACGCCGCGCGCGGTCTCCTGCACCCACGCCGAGGGCAGCCACCCGTTCGACGCGACGAAGCGGCTCGAGTCGACCCAGTCGGCGTAGAAGTTCGGCATGAAGTCCCACAGCTGGTAGAGCATCATCCAGAAGCCGCTGAAGATCGCGATCACCGCGAAGAGCTTCGGGTCGAAGAAGTTGACCAGCGTGTCCTTCGCGACCTTGAGGGCCTTCGCGGTCTTGTCGGCGCCCGACTCGACGCTCGGGTACGTCAGGAGCATCAGGTAGTTCAGCGACGTGATGGCCGCGGAGCCGTAGAACACGTACTTCCACCCCATCATGTGCATGAAGCCGGCGAAGGGCGGGCCGATCGCCGCGCCGACGTTCACGAGCCAGTAGAACAGCCCCCAGCCGACGCTCGAGTTCTGCTTCGACATCGACTGCGCGAGCGTGCCCTGGAGACCGGGCTTGAAGAGCGCGGTCCCGAGCGCGAGGAGCATCACGGCGAAGAAGAAGCCCCAGAAGCTCCTCATGTTCGCCATCAGCGTGAACGCGAGGATGTTGATCGTCACCGACAGGGCGATCGTCTTCTTGTAGCCGTAGCGATCGGCGAAGCCGCCGCTCAGCATCGGGACGCCGGAGCCGACGATGAACCACCAGGCGTAGATCGTCCCCTTGTCCTCCTGGCTGAAGTGCAGGCCGCCGGGCTCGTCCGCCTGCGCGATGTAGATCGGCATCACGACGCGCACGCCGTAATACGCGAGGCGCTCCCACATCTCGATGACGGACCCCATCCAGAAGGAGCGCGGGAACGTCTTCACCGTCTGGAGGAACCCGAGCTTCGGCTCCGTGCCGTCGGGCGGTGGCGGGTTGCCGGACGAGCTCTGCGAGGGGGTGGCGGCGGCCATGAGGGCTCGCCGTTTAGCATCGCGGTCGGCGGGTGACGAGCGCGACGCGCTCGCGGCGCTCCCCCGCTTTGTTGGCCCTTTTCGCTCGGTCGTGCACGTTCCCGCCATGCGGTACACCGGTCTCTGCAGCCTCGTGGCTCTCGGCGCGCTCGCGGGGAGCGCCGGGTGCAAGAAGGGCGAGGATCCGCCCGCCGCCGCGATGATCGCGTCGGCGACCCTCGCGAACGAGGCGCCCGCGGTGGCGATCTCGAAGACCGCGAAGATCGCCGCGGTCGGCATGCACACGGGCGTCTACGCCCAGCCGAACACGACGAAGAAGATCGGCTACCTCCGGCTCGGCTCGATCGTCCCCCGCTCGGACGCGCCCGTCGGCACCGACGGCTGCCCCGGCGGCTGGTACGGGGTGGCGCCGCAGGGCTTCGTCTGCAACGGCAAGTACGCGACGCTCGAGCTCGACGCGCCCATCGTCCGCGCGGCCAACGTGCGCCCCGACACGAACAAGCCGCTGCCCTACGCGTACGGCTTCATGCGCTCCGTCTCGCCGCTCTACCTGCGCGTCCCGTCACGCGCGGAGCAGGAGCGGCAGGAGTACAAGCTCGCGAACCACTTCCGCTGGTTCGAGAACCACATCGACGAGCAGAAGGTCGACAAGGGCGCCAACGACCTCGCGCGCGAGCTCATCCCCGACGCCGCGAGCGTCCCGCCCTCGGACCAGACGCCCGACGGGATCCTGCTCGGCGGCAAGACGAACAACGACGCGCCGCCGTTCTGGATCGAGAACGGCAACCGCTCGATCCCGAACGTCACCGGCTTCGAGATCCAGCCGCAGTCGTTCTTCGCCAACCGGATCAAGCGCCACACCGGCGTCGCGTTCGTCGGCGCGTTCGACGCGGGGCCGAGCCTCGACAACCGGCGCTTCGCCGTCACCGTCGACATGCGCCTCTTGCCGATCGACAAGGTGAAGCCAGAGGTCGCCTCGCCGTTCCACGGGGTCGAGCTGACGGAGGACATGAAGCTCCCCGTCGCGTTCGCGCGTCCGTGCGATCCGAAGAAGCGCGGAGCGCCGCTCAAGGACTGCCGTCCCGTCTTCCACCTGGAGAACGGTCGGATGCGGCGCGACGAGAGCGTGCTGCCGTCGCGCGCGTTCCTCCAGCTGACGGGCGTACGCAAGGTCATAAGCGAGATCCCCTACCTCGAGACGAAGCCTGGCTACTGGGTCCGCGCGAGGGACGTCGGCGTCGCGATCACCCCGCACCGCTGGCCGGGCGCGGCGGAGCGCGGCGAGCGGTGGATCGACGTGGCGATCGAGGACGAGACGCTCACGCTCTGGGAAGGCAAGAAGCCGGTCTTCGTCACGCTCGTCTCCGCCGGCCAGGACGGCCTCAAGGATCCGAAGACGACCAAGGCCACGGTCCGCGGGTTCTTCCGCCTGAAGAGCAAGCACATCACGGCGACGATGGACTCGAGCGAGCGCTCGACCCAGTCCGGCGGCGCCGCCCCCAACCCGTCGGCGGGCGAGTCGCAGGACGCCGACGACAAGCACGACTCCTCGTTCGAGCTCCGCGACGTCCCCTACGTGCAGTACTTCCACGAGGGCTACGCCATCCACGCCGCGTACTGGCACGATCGCTTCGGCATCCCGCGGAGCCACGGCTGCATCAACCTCGCGCCGATCGACGCGATGCGCGTCTTCCGCTTCACCGATCCGCCCGTGCCGGAGGGCTGGCACGGCATCCAGATCGATCCGAACAAAGGCACCGTCGTCGTCGTGCACCCGTAGCGTCGCGCGGCGCTCACGGGTGCACCGCGAAGACGTGCACGGATTCGCGCGCGGCTCCTCGCGGCGCCGGCCTGCACTTCGAAGCCGCCGAAGTGCAGCGCGCGGTGCGCTCGAAGTGCATCGGGTTGCACTCGCGCGCCGAGGGCAGGAAAAATCGTTGTATTTCCGCGTGTCATCAGGTTGGCCCGCGCGCTGCATTACCGTTCGTCCACGAGGCCGCGGACGCTCACTCCAGTCCCACCAGCACGGGACCACGAGCGAGGCTTCGAAAGGCTTGGCGCGATCGGTTTCTTGCAGGCGCCCGATCGCGCCGAGGGACCGCGACGAATGGTTCGTCGCGGTCACAATCTTCAGGGTGCCCTGGCGCAGCGCGCCGGGCCCCGCACGACTTGGCACGATCGGTTTCTTGCAGGCGCCCGATCGCGCCGAGGGGCTGCGGCGATCGGTTCGTCGCGGCCCTACCCTTTTTGTCCGCGCGGGCGCCCGGTTGCCAGGTGTTGCCTTCCGGGCAACCGGATCGTCCAAGGCCCAAGGGCCCCGAGGATCGTCCCCACGCGCCGGATCCAGCTGCGCGGTTTTCACGGCGGATTCGAGTGAAACGGCCTCGTCGCGGGATCTTCGAGGATCCAGAAGGAGAGCGGCGTGCGACTTGCATCAAACCTCCTTCGTCATGAGCTTCGCGAGCGACTACCAACGTGATCGGACCTCGGATGCGCCGATCGCGATGGACCTGTCCGACCCGATGAGCCCGCCGCGCGCGGGTCTCGCCGGCCTCGCGGATCTCGCCCGCAAGCTCGGCGTCCCGCAGTCGTGGATCGGCATGGGCGGCTACCTCGTCGCGGGGATCTTCCTCGGGCTCGTCCTCATCCTCGCGCTCAGCATCGGACGGAGCGGCGAGGCCGCCGCGGCGACCGGCCCGAACGCCGTCACCGACAACGTCGTCCGCCTCCACGCGCAGCAGATCGGCGACTCGTGCTGGCAAGGCTACGACAAGCAGGGCCCGGCCCGTCTGACGGTCGCCCTCGAGGTCGGCATCGACGGGAAGATCCGCTACGCGGCGGCGTCCGGCGAGACCGCCGCGATGCGCAGCTGCGTCGAGCAGCACGTCAACGCGTGGGAGTTCCTCCCGCAGCAGCAGGCGCAGGCGATGGCGCTGCCGATCGAGGTCGATCGGCGCTGACGCGGGAGCGTCGCTCGCCCCGGGCGCCGACCGCGGGAGCCTGTACCGCGGGAGCTTCGTACCGCGGAGCCTCGTGTAGAGAGCGCCGCCGGGGAGAACGCGCCGCCACGGTGGTGCGGGTGCCTCCGGGATGTGCGACCCTCGTAGGGATGTCCCTCCGGCGCCTCTCCGTCGTCGTGAGCATCGCGCTCAGCGGGGCGTGCACGCTCCTCATCGACACGGACGATCTCGACGCCGGTCCCGCCCCGATCGCCCCTGCCGACGACGCCGGCGATACGGGCCCGTCCGCGTCGAGCACGGACGCCCGCACCGACGGGGGCGCGCTCGAGGACGCCGACGCTGGCCCAGGGTCGCCGTGCGCGGAGCCGCACGCGTTCTGCGACGACTTCGACGACGGCAGCGACGACCTGGCGGCGCGCTGGGACAGCCTGAAGACCCAGGCGGGACCGGTGAGCATCGCGACCGACCGCTGGGTGTCGGCCCCACGAGCCCTCCGCGCCGTCGTGGCTCCCCACACGGCGACCCTCGGCAGCGCGCTGCAGAAGGTAGTCGCGATCCCGAACGGCAAGGTCAACGTCGAGGTGGACCTCCACGTCGAGCACACCGACGGGTCCTGGGTCGAGGTCGACCCCGTGGAGATCATCCTCCGCCCCGGACCGCCGGGCTACGACCATCACTCGCTCTACCTGATCCTCCACCAGACCGAGCAGCTCTTCCTGTACTACGCCCCGAAGACCGACGGCGGCTACGACATCCGTACGCAGAGCGCGTCCTTCGCGATGGGGTCCTGGCAACACCTGGTCTTCACGTTCGAGAGCTCCCCTGCGCGGGCCACGCTCGCGATCGACGGCGTGACCGTCCCGCTCGACACGTTCGCGGGTCCGACCGTGACCTCGCTCGAGCTGGGCGTCGGCGCGGCGTACACCGAGAACGTGACCAACGACTGGAAGATCACGCTCGACAACGTCGTCGTCGACACGCCGTGACGCGGCGCCGCTCGCCCGTGGCCCTTCCCATCGCGCGGCGCGTTGGGTAGCTTCCCCGGCCATGCCGAACCCCACTGCGCTCCTCGAGACGTCGCTCGGTAACATCACCATCGAGCTCTTCGCCGACAAGATGCCCATCACCGCGGGCAACTTCGTGAAGCTCGCGAAGAGCGGCTTCTACGACGGCCTCCACTTCCACCGCGTCATCAACGGCTTCATGCTCCAGTTCGGCTGTCCGCACAGCAAGGACCCGAGCAGCCGCCGCGCGGGCACGGGCGACAGCCCCGACGGACCGCTCAAGGACGAGCACCCGCCGGACGCGAAGCTCTCGAACGAGCCCGGCACGCTCTCGATGGCGAACACCGGCCAGCCGAACAGCGGCTCGTGCCAGTTCTTCATCAACACGGTGCACAACTCCTACCTCGACTGGTTCACGCCCGGAAACTCGAAGCACCCGGTCTTCGGGAAGGTGATCGAGGGTATGGACGTCGTGCACAAGATCGAGAAGACGAAGACCGATCCGGGCGACCGCCCGGTCACGCCGGTCCGGATGAACAAGATCACCGTCACCGAGGCCTGACCGCCGCGCGCGCCGCGGAGACCGCCGGGCGCGCTCGATCGAGCGAGGCCGACACCGAGCACGCCGCCTTCGACGCGGCGCGTTCGGGGCCGGCCTCTCGTCGTTTGTCCACGGAGCGGCGGAGCCTGGACAACGTGAGTCAGGCGCCCCATCTTGCCGTCCATCTCGCGTTCGTGACCGGGTCGGGAGCCTGCGGAGCGAACCCTCGTGCCACGCGGCGCGCACCGCCGAAGGACCACGTCACCGTGGACCCCGCCGGCGGGCGCGCACGAGGCACCTCGACGAGGCACCCATGTCCAACACGACGAACATCCACTCCCTCGCCGAGGCGCAGAAGGGACCGGCCGAGAAGCTGCTCGACCTGGTCCTGGGCGCGTCGGCGCACCTCTGGCACAACCGCCCCGGCCTCGACGTCGGCGGGACCTGGCACGCGAAGCGCGGCGCCAAGAAGGACGTCATCGCGCGCGGCGCGCCCGTCTCGCCCGGGCTCTTCGTCCCGGCGGCCGAGCGCCTGTACGCGCAGCTGCTCGACATCTACGCGCTGAACGCCGAGCTCATGGCCCGCTTCGCGAGCTACGCGCTGGCGGAGACCGAGTGGCGTGACCTCAAGGTCGCGTGCGCGGCGCTGATGCTCGTGCAGCCGCACGCCGGCCAGCCGATCAAGGACGAGGGCGGCTCGGTCGCGTTCCACGACGACGACTACCGCGCCGTCGGCGAGGCGATGGCGCTCTTCTACGAGAAGAAGAGCACCAGGATGCTCACGCCGAAGGCGGTCCTCCGCATCGCGGAGCTCCTCGAGACCCCGGCGATCGCCGAGCTGAACCGCGTCGCGGGCTTCTCGGACCCGGGCTCGAAGAAGCCGCAGCTCGGCCGCTGGAAGCGCGCCGCGACGCGGTGGCTCGCGCTGCGCGAGAAGAACCTGCCCATGCTCCAGGGCCTCGTGAAGGCGGGGTACAAGGAGACGATCAAGAACATCGCGCGCAAGGCCGGCTACAGGCCGGAGGGCGCGGCGTTCTTCGAGATCCTCGGCTGGAAGCAGAAGCAGGCCGCCGGCGGCCACCGTCAGATCGGTCTGTCGAACCTCGTGCTCCAGAAGCGCGAGCGCTTCGACGGCCTGTCGGAGGCGGAGATCTGCGAGGCGATCGTCACGCAGAAGCTGTCGCACAAGGACGTCGTCGGCCGGCTGCCGAAGGACGTGGGGCTCACGCCGGCCATCATGGTGGCGCTGCTCCCCTCGCTCTCCGACCGCGACCTCCGCATGCTGACGCCCACGCTCGAGGAGCTGGGGCTCATGACCGAGCCCGAGATCCGTCGTCGCTGGGAGAAGGCGATCGCCGAGGCGACCGACCAGCGCGCGCTCAACATCGCGAAGAACGTCCAGAGCAAGGAGCTCCGGACGAAGCTCGAAGAGGCGAGCGACAACGCCGCGAAGAAGGCCGTCGCCGAGGCGGCGGCCGAGCAGCCCGTCGACGTCATGTTCCTCATCGACAAGTCCGGCTCGATGGAAGGCGCGATCGACAAGTCGAAGGAGGCGCTGTCGCGCATCCTCGCGGGCTTCCCCGCGGAGCACGTGCACATCGCGACCTTCGACACGACCGGTACGGTCCTCAAGCCCAAGGCGCCCACCCGCGCGGCCGTGCAGCACATGCTCGGCAGCATCAAGGCGGGAGGCGGGACCGTGCACGCCGCGGCGCTCCGCGTCCTCCACCAGGCGGGCGTGCGCATCCCGGCGTCGCGCCAGCTGATCGTCATCGTCGTCGGCGACGAAGCCGGCGAGGACGGCGGACAGCTCGCGCGCGCGTTCGGAGAGTACGGCTACGCCGTCGCGGCGATCGCGATGCTCGTGAACGTCTCGACCACGCGCGGAACGACCGTCCAGTCGTGCGCGCGCGCGCTCGGCGTGCCGTACAGCGAAGTGCAGATCGACCAGTTCGAGGATCCCTACCAGGTGCCTCGTGTGCTCCGCGCGCTGCTCGAAGCCCCGAAGCTGGGGCCCGGCGTCGCCGCGCAGAGCGGCTGGCTCGAGCGCGTCCTCGCGACGCCGATCCTCACGCTGCCTTCGTAACCCCACCCGAGGAGCTCGGGTTCACGTCATGGACTACACGAAGTTCCTCGGGAAGAAGGAGGAGGCCGTCCTCGCGTACCTCGGGGGTCCTTTCGCCTACGGCAAGGACCGCCGGCTCCGCGTGGACGAGCCTCGGCCTTCGCTCGGGTTCCATCGGTTCGAGGTCCAGGGCCGCGCGGCCCGCGCGCTCGGCCACGCGGAGTCGCCCGACCTGAACGGCCTCCCGCGCGTGCGTGGTCACCACGTGCGCGGGTGGATCACGGGCACGCGAGGAGCGAGTCCGCCGGGCCACCGCGCGTCTGCGCACGACGACGCGCGCGCGCGGGTCGAGGCCGTCCGGCTCCTGCCGGACGAGGAGCCCGCGCCGCTCGCGATCGTCCGCGCGCGCCGCTGGCACTCGGGTGACCTCGTCTTCGAGTCGCTCGACTTCGACGGCGAGGTCGAAGACGCCGCGCGCCTCCGGCTCGAGAAGCTCGAGCCGCTCGGCGACATGAAGGGCGTCCCCGCTTCGCTGCGCCTGGCGTACGGCGTCGCGCTCACGACGGCGGTCGCCGCTCGGATGGACGTCGCGCTCTCCGTGCGTGAGGCCGCCGCGCCGGCGGCGCGCGTCGCTGACGAGGGCGCGGACGCGGCGCGCGCGTTCGTCGACGCACTCGTCGCGCGTCGCGTCGAGGCCGCGGCGCGAGCACGCCTCCACGCTGCCGCGCCGGGTCACGAGCGGCGCGAGTCCGCCGGCGCGCGCCGGCCCCGCGACGCGAACGCGCTGGGCGACGCGCACCTCCGGGCCGAGCGCGCGCTCGACGAGGTCGACGCGCGGCTGCTCTCGTCGCGCAACCTCGGCGACGATCGCCTCGAGATCGCGTGGGAGTTCATGGGCGAGCGCTTCGTCAGCGTGGTCGACCCCCTCACGCTCCACGTCTTCGACTCCGGCGTGTGCCTCGCGGGCGCCGACGAGCTCGTCACGCTCGACAGCCTGCCCGGCGTGATCCGCGAGGCGATCGAGACAGACGCGCTCGTCATCACGCGGAGCTGACGCGCGGCGGGCACACCTCGCGAGCCGAGCGCATTTCTGCCCTGGACAGCGCTGCCCTCGATGCCGAGATTGCCGCGACCGCCGCTCGCGCCGCCCGCTCTCCAGAGCGCGTCCGCCGCGCTCCACTGCGCGGACGTCGCTGTCCAAAGCGTAGCGTCGCGTCACGGCTCGCGTGGCCGCCGCGCCACGCTCGACGGCACGCTCGGAGCCGACCATGCGATCCAACCTGCGCGAAGTCATCTTCCTCATCGGCCGAGGCGACGTCGTCCTCTGGTCGGACGCGTCGGAGAGCCCGGTGCGCCTGCCCGACTCGCGCGCGCGCTGGGAGGCGATCTGGTCGCGGCGCGACCAGATCGTCGAGCTCGCGCACAGCCACCCGATCGGCCCCGTCGCGTTCTCGCGCGAGGACGAGACCACGATGCGCGCGCTCGTGACGGCGCTCGGTCGAGAGGTGCTCTTCTCGGTGATCGCCCCGGACGGGATGGTCCGCCGCGTCGAGCCGCTCGGCGAGCTCGACGCCAGTGAAGACCGAAGCGCACGGACCGTCGAAGACGAGCCCTGGTGGGCTCGCCTCCTCCGGCTCGCGTCGGGAATGCAGATACGAACCGAAGACCTCGCTCGTGGCGTGGCGGCGCCGGACGAAATCGCAAGCAAGGAGCAATGAACATGGCCATCCTCAACATCACCTACGGCGGCCGGTCCGCCGACTACCCGCTGGAGGTCGACCGCTCGCTGTCCGATCGCGACGTCCGGCGCATCGCCGTCGAGATCGTTCGTTCGGGCGGCCTGCGCGGCCTGGCGCGCGACAACCTCGGCGACCGCGCCTTCGACCACTACGTCGTCGACCGGTTCGACACGCCAAACGGCGAGCGTCGCATTTACCTGCGCCCGAAGGTCCCCTTCGGCTGCACTTGAACCGCGCGAGCGTGGGCGGCGTGCCTTCGCCCTCCCTCGTTCGCGTCCCTCTCGCTGTCTCTTCGAGGTGCCGTGATGAAGCGGATCGTCTTCTGTGGAGTGGGCGCGCTCGGATCGAACGCGGTCGTCGCGTGTCGAAACCTCGACGCCTCGCTCGTGCTCGTCGACTTCGATCGCGTCGAGTCGAAGAACTGCCTATCGCAGGCGTTCGTCAAGGCGTCGGTCGGGAAGAACAAGGCTGACGCGCTCAAGCTCCAGCTGTCGAGCTTCTGGGGCGTGAAGGCGGAGGCGTTCGGCGTCCGCGTCGACGAGACCAACGTGGCGACGCTCTGCGGCTCGGCCGACCTCGTCGTCGACGCGTTCGACAACGCGAAGAGCCGCCGGCTGCTCTCGGCCTGGGCGACGGACGCCGGCAAGCCCCTCGTGCACGCCGCGGTGTCCGCCGACGGGACGTTCGGCATCGTCCGCTGGGACGCGCGCTTCGTCGCCGACGAGGAGCCCGCGGCGGCGGCGGCGACGTGCGAAGGCGGCGAGCACCTCCCGCTGCTCACGCTCGTCGCCTCGACCCTCGCGCGCGCCGTGCAGGACTTCGTCGCGCGCGGCGCGCGCCGCGACGCCATGGTCGCGCTCTCGAGCGTGACCACGATCCCCGAGTAGTTCCCCGCCCGGCGCCGGGCGCGCCACGCGCTCGGCGCCGGTGTGGGACGATCGCGGCGCCCTCGCCGCGTCGCGCGCCTGCCCCACCGCGCGGCGGCGGTCGAGGCGCTCCGCGCCGCGCCCGCCGCACATCGGCCTACGGACGCGCCCTTCACGCTCGCGCCACGTCGTCCCATGGACGCGCCACGAACGTCCCATGAACGCGCCAACGCGGACGCACGAAGAGCGCCCGATGCGCCCGGCGCGGCAGAGACCGGGGCAGAGACCGCGGCAGAGACCGCGGTGCAAACCACCTCGAACGGAGCCGAGCCTCGCATCTCCATGCCGCGCCCCCGGGAGCCCTTGACCGTGTCGTGAAACCTCGGCAACCTAAGAGGCTATGGCAAGTGATCCCCCTTACCGGGCGCGGCCGAGCATCCCGGCTGACGAAGGGGAAGCCACACGTATCACGAGCCTGTCGAGCCTCGAGTCCGAGCTCCGAGCGCGCCGCCAGCAGGTCGCCGCCTATCTCGTCGTCCTCCAGGGGACCAACGTCGGCGAGATGCACAAAATCGACGGCCCCGAGGTCGTCATCGGCCGCGCGGTGAGCGCGACGGTCCGCCTGAACGACGACGGCATCTCCCGCCGGCACTGCCGCGTCCTGTCGATCGGCGGTCAGGTCATCATCGAGGACCTCGGGAGCGCGAACGGCACGCTCGTCAACGGGGAGATGGTCCAGCACCACGCGCTCAAGGAAGGCGACAAGATCCGCCTCGGCGCGACGACGACCCTCAAGTTCACCTACCAGGACAAGCTCGACGAGAGCTTCCAGCAGCAGATGATCGACGCCGCCCTCCGGGACGGCCTGACGCGCACGTACAACAAGAAGTTCTTCCAGGACCGCCTCGAGACCGAGTTCGCGTACGCCAAGCGTCACAAGTCGATGCTCTCGCTCGTCATGTTCGACGTCGACTATTTCAAGCGCGTCAACGACAACTACGGCCACCTCGCCGGCGACGCCGTGCTCGTGCACCTCGCGCGCATCACCCAGGCGACCATCCGCACCGAGGACGTGCTCGCGCGCTACGGCGGAGAGGAGTTCGCAGTCATCTGCCGGGGCATCGCCCTGCTCAACGCGGGCGTCCTCGGGGAGCGGATCCGCGCGCGCGTCGAGCAGGAGAACTTCGACTACCAAGGGACGCGCCTGCCGGTGACGATCAGCGTCGGCGTCGCCGCGCTGCCGGAGGCGAACGTCGCGCTGGCCTCGGAGCTCGTCCGTGACGCCGACAGCGCGCTCTACGAGGCGAAGCGCTCCGGACGCAATCGCGTCTGTCTCAACGGACTCTGACGCGGGCTTCGCCCTTCGGGCAAATCCGACGCGGCGCCGAAGCGGCCGCCCCGGCGTGCGCCGCGATCCGAGCGCGGTCCGTCAGCGGCGACCGCGGAGCGAGGCCGGCGGCTCCTTCGGCGCTCCGCGGAGCGTCGTGCGCTCGGCCTTCCGGCCGGCGCTGGTCGGCCACGAGATCGGCGGCGGCGGGAACGCCGGGCGCGCGAGGAGATAGCCCTGACCGAAGCGCGCCCCGGCCTCCTGGACGGCCTCGAGCTCCTCGACCGTCTCGATCCCCTCGGCGACGACCATCGCGTCGAGCTCGCGGCAGAGGACGACGATCGCCGAGACGAGCTTGAACATCCGCGAGCCCTTGCGGAGCCCGGCGACGAGGTCGCGATCGAGCTTCACGACGCGCGGGTGCAGATCGGCGATGTAGCGGAGGTTCGAGTAACCCGCGCCGAGGTCGTCGACGACGAGGTAGACGCCGCGCCCTCGGACCTCGCTGAGGATGCTCTGGCAGAGACGAAAGTGCGAGAGCGGGACGCCCTCGGTGATCTCCAGGTAGACGTCCTCGGTGTGCCGGAAGATGGGATCGTCGGGCTGGACGACGAACTTGTCGTTCAGCTCGGCGGGGTGGATGTTGAGGAAGAGCGGGTGCGTCGGGCACCCTGCGATCGCCAGCTCGCGGATGATGCGCCCGAGCTCGCCGGTGCACGAGTGCTGGACCGCGGCCGCGAAGAGGCTCATCGGGCTCTCGAAGTCGGGGGACTTGGAGCGGACGAGCGCCTCGTACGCGAAGACCTTCTTCGTCTTGAGGTCGACGAGCGGCTGGTAGACGACCTTGAGGTCGCGCGTGTCGAGCAGTCGGCGGATCGCCACCGTCGTCCGGCGTGGCTCGGCTGCGGCGGCGACGCGACTCACGATCGAACCATCATACGGGAGAGCGCACCCGCGTCGACAGATCGTTCAGGACGGGAGCGTCTCGGCGAGGCGGCCTCGCCGGAAGACCCACATTTGCCCTGGCACGCCGAGCGTCCAGTCCTCGTCCCGCGTGAGCGGCGCGGTCGCGATGACGGCGACGCGATCGCGCGGCGTCGTCACGGTCGAGAAGTCGACCTCGAGATCGTCGTCGGCGAGCGTCGCCTTGGCGAACGGCGCCTTGCGGATGATGTAACAGAGCTTCGTCGCGCAGCGGGCGAACAGCTGCGAGCCGTCCGCGAGCAGGAAGTTGAACGTGCCCCGGTCGCCGATCTCCCGCCCCGCGCGCGCCACGGCCCGCGCGAGCGCCTGCGGCTCCGGATAGCCCTTCGGGAAGGCGCGCTCGAGCCGGTTCATCAGCGCGCAGAACGCGTACTCGCTGTCGGTCGTGCCGATGGGCCGGAAGCGCCCCGGCTCGAGCCGCTGCTTGATCCCGCGCACCGTCCCGTTGTGCGCGAACGTGAAGTGCCTGCCCCACAGCTCGCGGACGAACGGATGCGTGTTCGCGAGGCTCACCGGCCCGCGCGTGCGCTGACGCACGTGCGCGATCGCGAGCAGCGTCTTGATCGGGTTGCTCCGGAGGTACGCGGCGAGCGACGAGTTCGACGCCGCGGCCGGCTCGAGGAACGTCCGCACCGAGCGCCCCTCGTAGAGCGCGAGCCCCCAGCCGTCGGCGTGCGGGCCTCGCCCCCCGCCTCGGGCCGCCAAGCCAGAAAACGAGAAGACGATGTCCGTCGGTACATTGCACTCCATACCGAGGAGCTCGCACATGGATTGGCGAACGAGCGTAGACGCGGAGACGCGCTCGATCAAGCCAGTGCGCGGAGCCACGCGCCGAGGCGGTGCATCGTTCGCTCGGGGATCGTGTGCGGTCCGGCGAAGGGATCGAACGTGACGTCGAACCCCGCGTTCGCGAGTCCGTCGCGGAGGCGCTCGGCGCTCGCGAACGGCAGGATCGCGTCGCTCCGGCCGTGGCTCTGGAACACCGGCATCGCCCGGCCGTCGGCCGCGCGGCGCGCGCCCATGAGCGGCGCCCACTCGCGCTCGGCGAGGAGCGTGCCCGAGAGGACGACCAGGCCGCTGACGCGTCGCTCGGGCTGCCGCAGCACGACATCGACGGCGAGCATCGAGCCCTGCGAGAAGCCGCCGAGGACGAGGCGCTCGGTCGGGACCTCCTTCGCGAGCGCGTCCAGCATCTCGCCGAAGGCCGCGCGCGCTTCGGCGAGCCCCTCGGGGACGTCGCCCGACAGATCGCGCGCCTGCCCGGTCGCGAGCGCCAGCTCGAGCCGCGTGAAGTCGATGAGCCACCACGCGCGGGCGTCACCGAAGGCGGCCTGCCCGGTGAGCTCGCGGAGCCCGTGGAGCGCCTCGGGGAAGACCATCACCGTCCCGGGCGGCACGTCGAGCGCCCCCGCCAGCCCGACGAGGTCGTCGCCGGACGCCCCGAAGCCGTGGGCGAGGACGAGGACCATCGGCGCCCCCGCTCCCCGTTTGTCGCTCTGATTTTCGGCAGTTGGACCGGGCGCTA
>JAHBWA010000122.1 GCA_019637195.1 Labilithrix sp.
ATCCTCGCGCGCTGGGTCGAAGACCGCCCCGGCTGACGCGCTCAGCTCGGCCGCGGCCGTAGCGTCCAGCGACGCGCGGCCCGCCGCATCGGGCTCGGCCGCACCACGTTCGCGCGAGGCAGCTCGAACCAGAAGACGCTCCCGACGCCGTCGTTCGGCATGACGCCGACGCTGCCTCCGTGCGCCTCGACGAGCCGGCGCACCGTCGCGAGGCCGAGCCCGAGCCCGGGCAGCGCGGACTCCGCGGCCCGCAGGTACGGGTCGAAGATCCGCTCTCGGAGCTCGGCCGGCACGCCGGGCCCCGTGTCGCGCACCTCGAAGCGGACCGTCTCGGCGAGCTCGCGGGCCCTCACGTCCACGCGCCGCTCGGGCGCACCGCCCATGTTCTTGATGGCGTTGCCGACGAGGTTCGACACGATGCTGATAAGCACGCCGGGGCTGCACGCCACGACCACCGACGGGTCGGGCCGGTCCAGCGCGAGCTCTACGCGGTTCGCCTCTGCGGAGCTCGTCATCTCTTCGATCACGCCGCTCAGCACCTCGGCCGCGCTGGTCGCTGCGCTCTCCTCCGGCGGCACGCCCGACCGTGCGAAGACGAGCAGGCCGTCGACGAGCTGCCCCACGCGCTGGAGGGTCTTCGCGGCGCGATCGACGACGCCGCCCTGGATGCCGCTGCGAGGGTCGCGCTTGGTCAGCTCGAGCGCGAGCCCGACGGCCGCGAGCGGGCTCCGGATGTCGTGGGCCACTCGGCCGGCGAAGTGCTCCATCTCGGAGACGCGCCCCACCATCAAGTCCGTGAACCGGTTGAGCACGCGCACCATCATGAGCGCGACGGCGCTGGCGAGGAGCACGCTCAGCGCGATCAAGAACGCGAGGAGCGACTGCGAGGAGGCCTGGATCGCCGAGATGTCGGCGCCGAGCGTCGACGAGTTGCGCGCGTTGAGGTCGATCTCCTCCACGAACGTCTCGTCGAGCCGGTCGAGCGCGGGCTCCGTCCGCGCGCGCAGCTCGAGGGCCGCGCCCTCCTTGTCGTCGTGCTCGAGACGGATGACGACCCGGTCCATCGAGGCGTTCATCGAGGTGCTGCGGAGATCGGTCCTGTCTTGCAGCACCTTCTCGCCAGGGTAGGTGGGAAGCTCGGCGCAGTGTCGCGTGATCCGCGCCAGGTCGTGGCGTGACTCGCGCAGCTCCGCCATGTCGCTCTCGGCGTGGCGGGCTCGCGCGCTCGTCAGCCGCTCGAGGAGCATCTGGATCTGGCGAAGCTCGGTGCGCGCGCGAGAGAGACACGCGATCGACGGCAGCGCGTTCGTCGTGATGCTCTCCGCGGCGCTCCCGATCCCGCGCGCCCGGTGCTCGGCGACCGCGGTCGCGGCGATGAAGCTCGCGACGGTCAGGATGAACGACGCGATGAGCAACCACACCACGCGGACGGCGCGCCGCGTGCGGTCGCGGGGTGAAGGGGGAGGGCTCACGGCCGCTTCTCCTGGAGGTGAGGGTGCGGCGCAGCGCGCTCTTCGAGCACGCGCTGGATGAGGCGTGTCAGGACGAGAGGGTCGTACGGCTTCGGCAGGAAGTAGCGCGTCCCGACCTCGGCGGCGATGCTGTCGAGATCGAGCACGCCCGAGCAGAGGATGATGGGGATGTTCTCGAGGCCGCGATCCCGGAGGAACATCTCGAGCGCCATCTCCGGCCCTGTCAGCGCGGGCATCTCGACGTCGAGCACGACCAGATCCGGACGTCGCTCGCGCAGGAGCGTGAGCCCCTCCATGCCGTTGGTGGCTATGCGCGTCACGTGTCCGTCGAAGCGGAGCAGCTCCGACAGGAGGTCAGCCGTCTCGGCGTCGTCGTCGACGATCAGCAGGTCCGCCATTCACGCTGCTCGCTTCCGCTCGGCGTCCGGCTTCGGACGTCCGCTCGAAGCTCGCATTCCTCGTACCAGGCCGCGGGGCGGCGACCGCCCCGGGGCGGGCCGTCTCGACCGAGCCGCTGCTCGAAGCGCTCGCGCTCCGCCATCCGTCGGCGTGGGAGGCGGGATCCTGCGGCATCGCGCGCGCCGGAGGCGCGTTGCCGTGCGGCGTGGACGTCAGGAGCGGCTCAGCGCAGGCTGAAGCCCGTCGGACCGAGGGCCAGGTAGACGGCCACGACGGTCACCAGCATCACGCCGGCGATGAGCGCATAATTCAGCCCCGACTGCGTCGTGCTCCAGCCGTCGCCGTAGAACTTCCCCTTGGAGCGCTTCCGCAGCGTGGTCTGGACCGAAACGAGGAGCACCTCGTCGCGCGCGGGCTCGGGGAGGACGTCGTCGGGCTCGGCGAGCGAGCGCTTGAGCAGCGCCCCGAGCGCGGGCTCGGCGTCGAGCTGGGCGAGCTCCGCCTCGGACAGCTCTTCGTCCGCCGCGCTGGCGCTCTCCTTCGGCTTGTCGCTGTCCTCGGTCATCCGATCTTCTCGCCGAGCTCGCGCTCGACGATCTCCTTGAGCTGGGCGCGCGCGCGGAAGATCCTGCTCTTGACTGTACCAGCCGCGAGGCCCGTGATCTGCTCGATCTCCTCGTAGGAGAGCTCTTCGACGTCGCGCAGGATGAGGCACTCGCGGAAGGCCGGATCGATCTTCTGGATCGCGTCCTTGACGATCTTCTCGACCTGCTTGCCGCCGAGCGCCTCGTCCGGCCGCTCGATGACGGCGACGTTCGCGCGGCGCGCCTCACCGAGCGGGACGCGCTCGGCCACGGCCTCGAGCTCGTCCTGCTCGTTCGAGTGGCGCACGCGCAGGTACTTCGAGCGGTTTTTGCAGAGGTTCACGGCGATGCGGTAGATCCACGTCGAGAGCTTCGACTCGCCGCGGAACGTGCCGATCGCCTTGAAGACCTGGACGAAGACCTCCTGCGTCAGGTCCTCGGCCTCGGCCTTGTTGCCGAGCATGCGGAGGACGAGCGCGGAGACGCGCCGCCCGTAGGTCTGCACGAGCTCGTTGAACGCGCGCTCGTCACGCGCGGCCAGGCGCTCGATCAGCTTGGCTTCGAGCTCGTCGGGAAGCGCCACGTCCGGCCATGGTGAACTACTATCGGGTGAAAGTGCAAAGTCACTCCATCGGACCGAGCCTGGAGCCGACGCGGGACCGTCCTCGGCGCGCCCTGCGGTAGGCGCGTCGTCGACTCGTTCCCAGCGCACGCCTCCGAGGTCGACGGAGCGCGCGCCCGTGGGGGCGCGTGCCCGTCGGTCGGCCATCATCTCTGCCCAGTCCGGACAGGCGGCCTCCGGGAAAGTTCCAGGGGGACGTCACTCCGCCGACGTCGTCGGGGAGCGGCTCAGAACGACGCGGTCAGGCGGAGCGCGGCCCCGTCGCGCGCCGGGGTCGCCGTGACCTTGGCCGCGGGGCCCGCGCCGCGCGGGCTGGTCCAGAGGAGCCAGCCGCCGACGGCGGCGAAGGCGGCGCCGGCGACGAAGGCGGCCGTGGCGATCGTGGCGCGGTCGTGCACCGCGGGATCGCGCTCGTCGGCCGCGATCGCGAGCGCGCCGAACACCGCGCCGGTCACGAAGCCCGCGGCGCCGACGCCGAGGCCCACGAGGCCGAGCGTGCGCTGCGTCGTGTCGGGCGCTGGCGGCGCGTTCGGCGCGACGTGCTCGTCGGCGAGCGGCGGTACGTACACGAGCTGATCGTGCGGCGACGCCGTCACGCGGAAGGCGACGGTCGCGCGCTGCTTCCCCGGCGCCGTCACGCCGAGGCGGTGCTCGCCCGGATCGAGGTAGAGCGGCAGATACCAGCGCGGCTCGGGCACCGGCTCGCCGTCGAGATCGAGCCCGGAGATCGCGCGATCCGCGGGGAGCTGAAGGACGACGCGCGGCAGCTTCGGCTCGAGGGCGCGGACGTGCTCGGCCGCGAACTCGTGGCGCTCGCGCTGGCCGTTCTGCGCGGCCCACGCGGCCGCGTGGGAGAACTCGTGCCACGCGGTGACGGGCTTGCCGATCGTCTCGTGGCAGAGCGCGAGGTTGAGGAGGGTACCGAGCTTCGGACCGAGCTTCAGGCTCTCCGAGAAGTCGTCGCACGCGCCCGCGTAGTCGCCGCTGTCGAACTTCTTCTCTCCCGAGCGGAAGAGCTTGTCGGCGCGGGCTTCGGTCGACAGCTCGGCGGGGCCTACGTGCGCGGAGGCGGCGGGCGGCGCGGGGACGGCCGGCTGCGCGGAGGTGGGCGGCGCCGCGAGCGCGGAGGCGGGAGCGAGCGTGAGGGCCGACGCGATGCAGCTCACGCACGCGCGACGACGAGGGGAGGTCATGGCGCCGAGCGGTCGGATCATTCGCGCGAGTTGAGGAACTTCGGACGCTGCGGCTTGCCGTTCGTCTTCGTCGTCCCGCGCGCGCGCTGTGGCGCCTTGTCTCCGGCCGGCGTCGGCGGCAGGTCCATCACGACCGGCGGATCGGGGGCGGTGAGCTCGGCGGTATCGGACGGCGCCGGCGCCGCCTCGTCGGCCTCGTCGGTCGTCGCGAGCGGTGAGGCGGCGAGCTCCGCGGCCTCCGAAGGGCGCGTGGCTCGCACCGCGCCGAACAGGCACGCGCCGAGGACGAGGAGGAGGCCGAGCGCCGCTCCCGCCGCCCGGGCCGGAGAGCGGCGGGCGAACGAGGCGAGGCGCGTCGAGACGCCGTCCTCGAGCGTCGCGACGCCGTCCCGCGGCCGGACGAGCGGCAGCGCGGGCTCGCTCCGCGTCTCCGTCGTGAACGCGCGCGACGCGGCCGCGTCGATCGCGTCGACGACGCGTCGGGTCTCGAGCGGCGTCACGGCCACGCGCATCTGCTTGGCGCGGGCGAGCACCTGCTCGGCGCGGTCGACGATCGGCGCCGACGCCTCGCTGCCGAACGGGGCGAGGGCGCGCGCGAGCTCTCCGACGTCGCTCCAGCGCTCGTTCGGCGCGCGCCGGATGCAGCGGGCGACGATGTCGGAGAGCGCCGGCGGGATCGAGGCGTCGAGGGTCGCGAGCGGGACGGGCTCCTTCTCGAGGATCGCGGCGAAGATCTCGCCGACCCCGTCGCCGTCGAACGGCGGCGAGCCCGAGAGCAGCTCGTACGCGACGATCCCGATCGACCAGATGTCCGCGCGCGCGTCGATGTCCGTCGCGTTGCGGAGCTGCTCGGGCGACATGTACACCGGCGAGCCGAGGACGTGGTGACCGGTGAGCCGCTTGTCCTCTGGCTTCCCGCGCGTGGTCTTGGAGATGCCGAAATCGAGCACCTTGATCGCGTTCGAGCCGTCGGGACGGCAACCGAGGAACAGGTTGGCCGGCTTCAGGTCGCGGTGCACGATGTTCGCGGCGTGGGCGTGGGCGAGGCCCTCGAGCGCCTGGACGACGTAGTCGACCACGTCGACGACCGGCAGCGTCTTCTGGAGGTGGAGGAGCTCTTCGAGGTCGCAGCCCTCGAGGTACTCCATCACGAGGAACGGCGCGCCGTTCGCGATCGATCCGGCGTCGAGGACGCGCGCCACGTGCTCGGAGTTGATCTTCGCGGCCGCACGCGCTTCGCGCGCGAACCGCTCGACGACGGCCTCCGAGGCGACGGCGTCGGGGAGCAGCACCTTCACGGCCACGCGCTGCTTGAGCACGAGGTGCTCGGCGGCATAGACGACGCCCATGCCGCCTTCTCCCGCCACCTTGTCGAGGCGGTACTTGGCGGCGATGACGTCGCCGATTCTGGGCATTCCGTGGCCGGGCACGCTCACGCGATCCTCGTCGTGGGGTCGAGGGCCGCCAGGGGAAAGTATACGCGTCGCGCCTTCCCGCGCGCGCTCATTTGCCCGGATACGCGGACCGGGCACCTCGCCGCGTCGCCCGGTCCGCGCTGGGGGTGCGCTCCGGGAGCGCTCCGGGTGCGCTGGGGCACCCGCGCGGCGCTTCGCGCTTTTGGCCGCGGGGCGGTGGCGCTAGAGGTAGGCGATGCACGCACGGCGGACGGCACGCGACGCGCACTTCCCCTCGAGGGAGGATGACGTCTTCTTTGCGCCGCGTCGGGGCGACATCGTCTTCCAGGACGGGGCGGCGGTGCGCGCGTTCGCCGAGCGCGTCAACCGCGGCGAAGGTCGGGCGAAGGGCGCCGAGATCCGCCCCGCCGAGCTGGCGGCGATGGCCCTCGTCCACGAGGTGCTGCACGCGGTCGCCGCGATGTACCGCGAGCGCTACCCGGAGAGCTTCGCGCGCCTCGCGTCCGCGCTCGAGGCGTCGCTCGGCCCAGGCGCGCGCGGCGTCACGCTCGAGTTCCTCGGGACGTTCCCGCCGCCGCCGGTCTACCGCGCGCTCCGCGGCGACGGAGACGCCGCCCCGGCGGTCTACCTCGAGCGTCTGGAGGTCGAGGGCGGAGCGCCCCGGCGCGCAGAGGCCGAGATCGACGAGGAGCTGCTCCTCCTGTGGGTCACGAACCAGAACGCCGCCTACGATCCGGTGCGCACGATCGTCGGCGACGACGAGCTCGGGCCGACGTACCGGGCGTTCGTCCGCGAGGCGCAGCGGTTCTTCGACGACGAGCCGCGCTTCGGCCCGAAGGGCGAGACGCTCCTCGAGCTCATGCTCGCGCCGGGCCGCGCCCACCCGACATCCATCTTCGCGCAGCTCGAGTACATCGATCGTTCGTGGGCGAAGGCGCTCGGGCTCGACAAGCTCCCCCTCTGGCGCCGGATGGCGTGGACGCAGGACCTCCGCGTCGAGGAGGACAAGTGGTTCGAGCGCGGCGGCCCGGGGCCGGGCGAGCCGCTCCTCGAGGCGATGCAGTTCGGGGCCAGGTCCGCCGCCGACGAGCCCGCGCAGTTCAGCCCCGACCTGAACTGGATGCCGAACGTCGTGCTCGTCGCCAAGAGCGTCTACGTCTGGCTCGACCAGCTCGGGAAGAAGTACGGGCGCGAGATCACGCGGCTCGATCAGGTGCCGGACGAGGAGCTCGATCTCCTCGCCGCTCGCGGCTTGAACGGGCTCTGGCTCATCGGGCTCTTCGAGCGGAGCGTCGCCTCGCGCAAGGTGAAGCAGATGCGGGGCGACCGCGACGCGCTCGCGAGCGCGTACTCGCTGAAGGGCTACGAGATCGCGTACGAGCTCGGCGGCGTCCCCGCTTACGAGAACCTCAAGGCGCGCGCCTGGGCGCGCGGCGTCCGCCTCGCGGCGGACATGGTCCCGAACCACGTCGGCATCGACGGCGACTGGGTGATCGACCACCCCGACTGGTTCCTCCAGGTGCGCCGGCCGCCGTTCCCTGCCTACCGCTTCGGCGGACCCGACCTCGCCGAGAACAACCGCGTCGGCGTGTTCCTCGAGGAGGGCTACTGGGACAAGACCGACGCCGCGGTCGTCTTCCGCCGCCACGACAGCTGGAGCGGCGAGGATCGCTACATCTACCACGGCAACGACGGCACCAGCATGCCGTGGAACGACACCGCGCAGCTCGACTACCTGAAGGCCGAGGTCCGGCACGCGGTCATCGAGACGATCCTCCACGTCGCGCGGATGTTCCCGATCATCCGGTTCGACGCGGCGATGACGCTCGCCAAGCGGCACATCCAGCGCCTCTGGTACCCGCTGCCTGGCCAGGGTGGGGCGATCCCGTCGCGCGCCGACTACGCGATGACGCAGGAGGAGTTCGACGCGGCGATCCCCGTCGAGTTCTGGCGCGAGGTCGTCGACGCCGTCGCCGAGCGCGCGCCCGACACGCTGCTGCTCGCCGAGGCGTTCTGGATGATGGAGGGGTACTTCGTCCGGACGCTCGGGATGCACCGCGTCTACAACTCGGCGTTCATGAACATGCTCAAGCGCGAGGAGAACGACAAGTACCGCGCGACGATCACGAACGTCCTCGACTTCGATCCGGAGATCCTGAAGCGCTTCGTCAACTTCATGAACAACCCGGACGAGGAGACCGCCGCCGCTCAGTTCGGCGACGACGACAAGTACTTCGGCGTCTGCGTCCTCATGAGCACGATGCCCGGCCTCCCGATGTTCGGTCACGGGCAGATCGAGGGGCTCCACGAGAAGTACGGGATGGAGTACCGCCGCGCGCGCTGGAGCGAGCAGACGAACGACGCGCTCGTCCGCCGTCACGAGCGCGAGATCTTCCCGCTCCTCCACAAGCGCTATCTGTTCAGCGGCGTGGAGCGCTTCGCGCTTTACGACTTCGTCACCGACGGCGGGCGCGTCGACCCGGACGTCTACGCCTACTCGAACGGCGTCGGCGACGAGCGCGCGCTCGTCGTGTTCCACAACAAGTGGAAGGGGACGCGCGGGCGGATCTTCCGGAGCACGCACCGCGGGAGCGTGGTCGAGGAGCTCGGGCTCGGGGCGGCGCGCGAGCGCGGCGACTGGCTCGTCATCCGAGACCTGACGCACGGCCTCGAGTACCTCCGGGCCACGCGCGACGTCGTCGAGGGCGGCTTCGCCTGGGAGCTCGGGGCGTTCCAGTATCACGTGCTCACGGGGTTCCGGCCGGTGAGGGCGACGCTCGAGCTGCCGTACGACAGGCTCGCCGCGGAGCTCGCCGGGCGCGGCGTCCCGGACGTCGAGCGCGCGGTTCGTGAGCTCTACCTCCGGCCCGTGCACGCGCCGCTCCGCGAGGCGTGCTCGAAGGGGCACATCGAGTACCTGACGACCGAGCTCGACGCGGCCGACGACGTCCGCGCGCGCGCCGCGCTCGAGGAGCGGCTCGGGCACGTCGCCGACGGGCTCGACTGGATGCTCTCGCGGCGCGCGGGCCGCGACGTCACCGTCGACCGCGCTGCGCTCCGGCGCGCGGGCGATCGCTTCGCGGCGCTGCACGCGTTCGTACGTGCATCGACGGCCGAGCGCGGCGGGGCGGCGGCTCCGGAGGATGTCGACGCGGACACGGCGCACGACGCGTCGGAGCGCCAGGCCGAGCCGCCTGCGTCGCCGCCGGAGCGAGATGTGGCGGCGTCCGCGTCACCGCCGGAGCGCGCGTCGCCGCCCGAGGCGGTGTCGGTTCCCGCGTCACCGCCGGAGCGCGCGTCGCCGCCCGAGGCGGTGTCGGTTCCCGCGTCACCGCCGGAGCGCGCATCGAGGCCCGACGACGCGGCGGCGGCGCCGGCTCCTGACGCGGGGGCGACCGCTGACGCGGAGGTGCAGCGCGCGCCCGACGCGGCGGCGCCGCCCGACGTGGCGGAGGTGCACGACGCGCCCCTCGGTGACGCGTCGGTCCTCCATGTCGACCTCTTGCTCGCGTTGATTCAGGTCGAGGCCGTCCTTGATTTGCTCTCCGCAGCGGAGCCCGCCGTGGCGAGGGCGCTCGCCGGCGCCGCGGTCGCGGAGACGGCGTCGCCGTCCGCGGTAGCGCCGTCGTCTGCGGTCGCGCCGTCGCCGTCTGTGGTCGCGCCGTCGCCGTCTGCGGTCGCGCCGTCACCGTCTGCGGTCGCGCCGTCGCCGTCTGCGGTCGCGCCGTCGCCGTCTGCGGTCGCGCCGTCGCCGTCTGCGGTCGCGCCGTCGCCGTCTGCGGTCGCGCCGTCACCGTCTGCGGTCGCGCGGCCGTCTACCGTCGCATCGCCGCCTGCCGTCGCGCCGCCGGCGATCACGCCGGCGATGTGGCCTGCGCGCGACGCGCTCCTCGCGGAGTGGCAGCTCGCCGAGCCGCTGGTCGCGGGCTTCAGGACGATCGCCGGCGCGGACGACGCACGGCGACGTGCGGCGCTCGTCCTGCTCGCGGCGACCCTCCCGACGGGGCCGGTCGGCGTCGCCATGCGCCTCGCGCTGGGTACGAAGCGGGGCCAGGCCTTCATGGACGTCCACCTCGCCGACGGGACCGTCTGGCTGAACAAGGAGCGCCTCGAGGAGCTCGCGAGGTTCCTCGCCGAGCGCGAGGCTCTCGCCGGCCACGACGCCCACGTCGCGGCCGCCGCGGAGGCCCTGGCGCTGATCCGACGCGCCGAGCGTGAGGGCTACCGCGCCGAGCGCATCGCGGCGGCGCTCGGGCCGCCTCCGAGCGTCGCGCCGCCCTCCGTACCTACCGCTGGACCCACCGCGCCGCGCTGAGCGCGGGCGACGGCGTCGCTCAGGCGCGGCGGTTCTTGTCGACGACGCCCCACGCGATGAGGACGAACGCGCCGAGTCGTATGAGGTAGAGGTACGGCTGAGACTCGCGCGTCGGCTCGATCAGCGCGAGGAGCACGCGGTTCAGCGCGAGCGCGCCGAACGCGACGGCGAAGAGAAAGAAGAGCCGGTCACGCGTGTCCCGCCAGAAGCGGAGGAAGAAGACGGCGGCGACGAGGAACGCCGCCGTGCCCGCGCCGGTGAGGTACGAGTGGAGGAGGATCGGGTTCACGGTCACCGCGCCCTCCAGACGAGACCGAACACCAGCGCCGTGACCGACGCGAGGTTCGTGAGGTCTCGAGCCAGGAGGAGGTCGATCTCGTCCCGCGTCAGCACGACGTCCACCACCAAAAGGACGTTGTTGGCGAAGAGTCCGACGAAGCACACGCTGCTCCAGAGGAGGAGCGGTGAGCGGTTCGCGAGGTACGAGCGGACGAGGAGGATAGCGCAGGCGAGGCTGGTCAGCGCGCAGAGTACGTAGACGATCTCACCCATCATCCCCTCTCTTCTTGCTCGGCCTGCGAATGAGGAACGCGTCGGCGAAGACGTGCGCCGGATCCCGATCGTTCGCGCTGCGGAGCACGGCGGCGATGTCGGCGGGGCGCTCGCGGTAGAGGTCCTCGATCTCCGCCATCGCGGCGTCGAGCGCGGCGCTGACGGGCTGGTAACCGTAGATCAAGTCCGAGCCGATGCTCACCTTGAGGAACCCGCGCCCGCACAGGATGGCGAGGTGCTGCTCGGCGAACGCGCTCGAGACCCGAAGCGCCTCCGCGACCGCGCGGGCGCCGAACGACTTTCCCTTACGCGCGCGCAGGTGGAGCAGGATTTCGAGGCGCTCCACCGATTCGACCGATGACGCCAGGAGTTGTGACAGGTGCTCGGGAATCTTGCGTTCGTCGGACATCGACAGCTGGCACGGGAGCCGCGCGCTCGCACGAGAGTGAAGCGTCTCCGCGCCGCGATCTCCAGGTGGTCCTTTGCCGCACCGGCCCTCGAGCGCTGGGCTCGTGGCGGCGCTCTCGAGCTCCGGCCCGCGTGAGCTCAGGGCAGGCAGACCTGCCGGCAGTCCTTGCAGTTGGCGCAGCTACCGGCGCACGTGCAGCTGAGCATCGGCGCTTCGCTGCAGGTCGAGCCGTCCTCGCAGGGCTCGGCGCACACCGGGGTGGCGCCCTGATAGACGCACTCCTTGCCCTCGGCGCAGACGATCGCCGCGCACGGGTCCACCTCCGCGCTCGGCGCGCACGCCTCGACGCACTCGCTCGGCGTCTCGAAGCGGTTCGCGTTGCCCTCGCAGCCTCCGTAGCTGAAGGCCTCGCATTTCCCCGTCGCTGCGTTGAACCAGTACGACCTGAACGCCGCCTCGCACGGACCGGTGACCTTCGGGAGGGTGCAGCGGTCGCCGGCAGGGGCGCTCGAGCCGCCGTCCGCGGCGCCGCGGACGGCGCCGTCGTCGCGCGCGCCCGCGCCCGGGTCGCTCGCTCCGACGGTCGGCGTCTCCGCGCCTCCCCGGCAGGCGGCCAGCGCGCCGAGGAGCACGGCGAGGGGCAAGGTAAGTCGAAGAGATCGCGTCATCCTTCGAGTGTGGGCTCCGCGCGTGGCCGCGTCAAACTCGCGACCAGGCGCCGCTCCGGCGATCGCTCGCCTGCGAAGCGCCGGCGCGTGAGCCATCGGATCGTCGATGCCATCGGATGGTCGATGACGAGCGCGCGGGCGTGCGGGCGATCGCTCGCCGTCAGCGCGTGAGCCGCTTGCGCAGGAGAAAGTAGGCCGCGATGCTGCCGAACGCCGCGATCGCGAGCGCCACCGCGAGGAGGATCCATACGACGCCCGAGTCGCGCTGCTGCGCGCCCGGCGGGCAGTAGACATAGCCGCGGGGCTCGAGGCGCTCGCACGTCACCTCGAGCCCGCTCGCGACTGCCTCGCTCTGGCAGACGCGGTCGTCGGGCGCGCAGAGCCTACCCGCGCTCGAGCACTTCTTCTCGACGGTGCAGGCCGGCGGCTCCGGTTCCGTCACGGGAGGGCTGGAGACGCTCGAAGGCACGGCGGCCGAGGGTAGCCGGCCGCGAAGCGCGGGTGTAGCGCTCGGGAGACACCCGGAGCGCGGAGCCTCCTGAGGCGGACGAGTCCGTCCGTGGCCGTTTTGTCCGGGTCATCCTTGCCGCGGCTCCTCTCGCGGCTCGGTATTCTGGCGTTTCCAGCCGGAACGGCCGTTGCACCCAAGCGCCGCAGTGCTATGAGGCCGGCCATGAAGCTCGAGCATGCCCCGCGCGCGATCGCGATCGCCTTTGCCGTACTGGCGGCCGGGTGCGGCGCGCGCGTGTCGAGCGAGCCGGTGTCGGCGCCGAAGTCGCCCGTCGCGTCCGTCCGGCTCCTCGCTGCCGAGCTTCATGCCGCGGACGACGCGCCGAAGGTCGGAAAGTCTCAGCACTCGGACGCGTCCTCTCTCGACGAGCGTGCGGGCAAGAAGGACCTGCCGCGCGGCCGGGCGGACCGCAAGGGCGGCGGCTTCAGCGGCTACAAGTGAGCGGGCGCGCGCAGCTCGCGCGCGCTCAGACGGCGATTCGGCGGGCGCGCATCGTGCGGCGTGCGCTCGGCGGGTTCGACTCGCGGTCGAGGGCGAGCGGCGAGCGATCGAGCTGGGACGAGAGATCGGCGGGATCGTCGTAGATGGCGATGGCCCCCGCGAGATCGGCGTCGGACCAGCCACCGCCGCAGCGAAGCGCCACGACGGGCACGCCGGCCCGCTCCCCGGCGGCGATGTCGTAGGGGGTGTCGCCGATCATGAGCGCCTCGCCCGGCGTGAGCTCGATGCGGTCGAGCGCGATCTCGACGAGGTCTGGATCCGGCTTGCTGCGGTCGGCGTCGTCGGCGGACACGACGACGTCGATGAGGTCGGCGACGCCCGCCGCGCGAAGGAGCGGAGCGATGTCCTCGGCGGACGCGGACGACACCGCGGCGCAGACGAGCCCGCGCGATCTCAGTCGATCGACCAGCACGCGCGCGCCGTGGAACGGGCCGAGGTCCGGGAGGTACTGCGCCGTGAAGATCCTCGCGCGCCGGTCGCGGATCGACTTCCCCTCCACCGACTCGTGATCCACCGCGACGAGCTCGGCGAGGAGCTTGTCGGCTCCCATTCCGATCTTCGATCGCACGAGCTCGAACGGGACGTTCCGCCCGTGGCCTCGAAGCGAGTCGAGCCACGCCTGCGCATGTGCGTCGTTGCTGTCGAGCAGGGTTCCATCGATGTCGAAAAGGACGGCTCGGATCCGCGCCATGGCTCACCTTCTGTGATGCGCGTTGCAGTCGACGTGCCCGGCTCGAGCCGCGCGAAGACGGCGTGCGTGAGGGGCGGCGCCTCGAGCGCGTCCCGCGACTCGGGATGCAACGCCACGATCCGCCCGGCCGCTGCCGGTCGGCTCGGGAGAGCGCGTCGCGGTCCGCGGTCGGTGTGAGGTCGAGCCGTCCCCTCGGCGGCGCCCACGACCGCGAGAGGCGTCGTCGAACGAGGCAGCTTGTCGCTCACGGCGCGGCCTCCTCACCAGCCGGTCTTCTCGCGGATCAGCGGCGCCAGGTCGTGGGCGACGCGCTCGTGGAACTCGGGGCTGCCGTGCCCCTCGCAGCCGGTGAGCTCCGCGGGTTGAGCGACGGGGGGCGTCGCCGCATAGACCCGCGCGTCGCCGGCGTCGTTGCGGCGCGCGACGACGCTCGCCACGCCGGCCATCACGTTGGTGCGCGAGTGGCGCTCGGGTGGCTCGGCGTCGCTGACGGAGGGCGACGTCGCGAGGAAGACGTGCGCGTCGGGGTAGTGCTGGCGGACGGTGCGGACGAACGCGTCGTAGGCGTCGGTGAACTGCGCGAGCGTCGGCGGTCCGTCGTCTTCCGGCTGGCCGATCGCGAAATCGTTGCCCCCGATCATGATCACCACGACGTCCGGCACGTAGGTCGTGAAGTCCCACGCGCTCCCGGCGATCGTCGGGACGGCGCGCGGGAAGAGCACGGGCATCGTGTCCTTGTCGGGGCGCCAGATGTTCTTCACCATGCCCTTGCCCGAGTAGACCGTGCCCTGGACCTCGGCCTTCAAGCTCACGCCGAGGAACGCGCCGAAGGACCGGTGGAAGTTCTGCCACCTCGCCGCGTAGTTGAGGCCGGGGCACATCGGGCCGTGGCCGACGCCCTCGACGCCGAACGCGGCGGGCTGCGAGTCCCCGATGATCTCCAGCTTGCGCAGGTGACGGCCCGGCGGAGCGAGCAGCTCGCCGTCGGCAAAGTCGTAGCCGAGGAAGCGCGTCGATCCGGTCTGCGCCTCGCTGCGTTTGTAGAGCTCGACGACGTGCTCTCCCGGCGCGAGGTCCGTCGCGAGGACGTACTCGTGGGACCCTGCCTGCATGACGAGCTTCGGGCGGAGCGCGCCGTCGATCGTGACGTCCCATTCGCTCGGTCCGCCGGACATCCACGACTCGGTGATCTCCTCGAGTCGCGCAGTAACGCGGGTCCCCGCGAAGCGGGCCACGATGCGACAGCCGGGCCACCCGCACGTCGGCGCCGAAGGATCGCGGGCGTCGAAGCGACCGACGAAGTCGACGCGCGGCGGTCCCGACGGCTCGGGGTCGGGCGGCGCGGTCGACGCGGCGTCGCGCCCGCTGGTCCCACCGTCGCGAGTTGCCCCGGGTAGTGTCACGTCGAGATCGGGGGACGTCGGCGAGCTCGCGTTGACCCGATCCGGTTCGTCTTCGCCGGTCTTGCACGAGGAGACGACGAGGACGAACGCGAGGAAGGGCAACGAGGAGAGCGAGCGACGCATCGAGCGGTCGCGTTGCAGATCGCGTGCGCATCGTCGCGCGTCGCAGCCCGTGCGGTCGAGCTCGAAAGCGAGCTGAGCCTTGGGCTACGCATGCGCTTGCTCGGGCAGGCCGTCGGGGGCCCTGGAAGGAGCCGCGCGAGCCGGGAGAGCCTGGGTGGCGCGTCTCGGTTGCGGCATAATCAGCGCGATGGTCGCTGCCGACCCGCAGGCCGAGGAGCGCGTCGGCAGCGTGCTCCACGAGAAGTGGACGCTCGAGCGACTGCTCGGGGTCGGCGGGATGGGGGCGGTGTACGCCGCGCGTCACCGCAACGGCGCGCGCGCGGCGGTGAAGGTCCTCTCGCCTTCGATGGGTCGTCAGCCCCACATCCGAAAGCGCTTCCTCCACGAGGGCTACGCCGCCAACCGGGTCGACCACGCGGGAGCGGTGAAGGTCCTCGACGACGACGTCATCGCCGACGGCGACGAGGAGGGGACGGCGTACCTCGTCATGGAGCTCCTCGACGGCGAGTCGCTCGGCGATCGTGTGAAGCGTGAGCCGCCGCTCGGCGAGCGCGAGCTGCTCGAGATCGCGGACGGCGTGCTGGCGGTCCTCGACTCCGCGCACACCAACGGCGTCGTGCATCGGGACCTCAAGCCGGACAACCTCTTCCTCGCGCGCGACCCCGAGCGCGACGGGACCGTGGTCAAGGTGCTCGACTTCGGTCTCGCGCGCCTGCTCGAGGCGCAGGAGCAGACGATCGCCGGGATGGCGCTCGGGACCCCGACGTACATGTCGCCGGAGCAGGCGGCGGGGCAGGTCGATCGGATCGACGGGCGCACGGACATCTACGCGCTCGGCTCGATCCTCTTCCAGCTCGTCAGCCACAAGCGGATCCACGACGCGGCGCACACGCTCGGGCTGGTGGTGCGCATGGCGACGACGCCCGCGCCCAGGCTACGAACCGTCGCTCCCGACGTGTCGGAGGCGTTCGCGCGGATCGTCGATCGCGCGCTCGAGTTCGCGCGCGAGGACCGCTACCCGACGGCGAACGCGATGCGCGCGGACGTCCTCACGGCGCTCGAGCTGCTCCCGCCGGGCGCGTCGAGCCTGAAGGTCATCCCGCCGCCGCGCTCGGAGGGGCCTCCGACGAAGGCGCCCGCGCCCGCGCTCCTCGATACCGTGCGCGTCCCCGCGCGCGCGGTGGCCGCGGCGGCGCCGCCTTCGTCCGAGCCCGCGTCCGCGGCGGAGCACGAGGAGGCCGAGCCCGACGCCGGCGTCGCGCCCGCTCCGAGCGCGCGCCCTCCGCCGCGCTCGACGTTCGGCACCGCCGTCTTCCTGGTGATCGCCGGCCTGGCGGCGATCCTCGGATGGGCCAATCGCTCGGCGCTCGCGCGCCTCGTTCGCGCGAGCGACGACGCGTCTTCGGCGACGACCACACCGTCGCCGTCCGCGCCCGGCGCCGCGCAGGCGGGGGCCGGCGACGGAGACGCGTCGGATGGAGAGCCGGCGGCGCTCACCGTCGCGCTCGTCGATGCCTCGGCGGTCGACGAGATCGAGGACGCGTCCATCGATGACGCGTCGGTCGAAGACGAGGAGGAGGACGACGAAGAAGACGACGCCGAGGAGCCCGACGCCGCCGCCGATCCGGCGGACCCGGACGCGTCGGTCGAGGTGACGTCGTCGTCGCCGGCGGCGCGCGCCACCGGCCCGCGCCGCGCTCCGCCTCGCTCGCCCGCGGTGAAGCCTGCGCCGAAGAAGAAGCGCGCGACGCCGCGCGCGCCCGGGCAACCGCGCAAGAAAAAGAAGAAGCGCTGGGGCCGTTAGCGCCGCGCGTGGCGCGCCTCGCGAGGGCTCAGCAGCCTGCGAGGGCGATCGGCGGGAGCCAACCGCTCGAGCGCTTGCGGCGGAGTCGGCGGACGACGCTGGAGAGGAAGCGGTACATGACGGCCCGCCAAGTACGCCCAGATGCGGCAGAGGTCAAGCTCCTCTCCCTTCGGCGCGCTCCCTCGGCGCTCGCGTCCGCGCGTGCATTTGTGAAAATTGAACAAAATTATCCATTTGGGATGCGGCTTTCGCTCGCGTCGAGCGGGTGGCTCATCGCCCTATGGCATGATGACGGGCAGTGACACCGCGAAAGGACCTGAAGCGCGCGCTCGTGGGGGCGCTCCTCGCCAAGCTCGACGAGGAGCTCTCCAACATGCGCCGCGCGGCCGCCGACGCGCGCCAGGCGGCGACCCACGAGGAGGCCAAGCCAGAGAACGACAAGGACACGCGCGCGCTCGAGGCGTCGTACCTCGCCGGCGCGCAGGCGGCGCGCGCGAGAGAGATCGAGGGCGCGATCAAGGCGATCGGCGCGATGCCGCTCCTCGACCTGGCCGACGGCAAGGCGATCCAGTCGTCGGCGGTCGTGACGCTCGAGGACGAGGACGAAGCGCAGACGACGTTCTTCCTCGCCCCGTTCGGAGGTGGCGCCGCGCTCGAGGTCCCGTCGCTCTCCGCGCAGGTCGTGACCCCGCAGTCGCCGCGCGGCCAGGCGCTGCTCGGCCGGCGCGAGGGCGACGTCATCGAGGTCCGCGGGACGCGGCCCGGGCCGCCCCGCGAGCTCACGATCGTCGAGGTCTGGTAGACCCACCCGCGCGGGGCTGTGTCGCGGAGCGCGGCGCTGTTCCGCGGAGCGCGGGGCTGTGTCGCGGAGCGCGGCGCTGTTCCGCGGAGATCGCGGCCTTGGCGCCGAGGTCCCGACCGCGCGCCGCACCGCGCCGATCGAATCGACCAAGGCCCGCCGGATTTCGTTGCCCGGGGCCTACATGGTGCTACAGGGCCGCCACCATGAAGCTGGCCACCGCGCTCCTTCCGCTCGCCCTCGTCTCCCTGACCTTCGCGGGCTGCGTCACGCCGACCGATGACGATGACGCCACCCTCGACGACGTCGACGTGGAGCTCGATTCGACGGAAGACGCCCTCTCCGGCGCGCCGTCCAACTACGGCTACTTCCAGGCGCGCCGCGACTACCGCAAGTGCGCCGCGCCGCTCTGCGGAGGCTTCTTCGTGAAGCGCGTGAACGAGGCGAAGACGACCTGCGCCGACGGCTCCCGTCAGGCCGAGTGCTACGTCACGTCGATCGAGCTGAAGGGCGCCGGCCTGTCGGCCCGCGAGGAGGCGGACTTCCGTGAGGCGCTCGAGGCCGGCAAGGCGCTCGTCAAGGCGCGCACGTACAAGACGAAGCACGGGAGCAAGGTCCTCGGTGTCCTCAAGGCGAACGAGGCGTGGCTCGGCGCGACCGGCTCGCCGGCCGACGGCACGTTCTACCGCGCCGCGGACAACGGCATCCGCTGCGTCACGGCGCCGTGCCCGTCGACGACGGCCCACAAGCTCAACGCCGGCGCGAGCGAGAGCCACAACGTGATCGCCGTCCACCTCGAGAACACCGCGATCCCGGCGGATCCGAGCGCGCTGAACAGCGCGCAGAACGCGCTCGGGACGAAGGAGGGGATCCTCGTCGCCGGCGGCGTCGCGCTGCCGAAGTGCCTGCCCGGCAGCAACTGCGGACCCTTCGTGAGCGCGTCCGAGTTCTACCTCCGCGTGACCCGTCGCGAGGGCAAGGCCTGCGGGTTCTGGACGACCTACCAGTGCAACGCGGGGCAGTTCTGCGCCTGGGCGCCCGAGGACATCTGCGGCGCGGCCGACGCCGCGGGCAAGTGCTCCTACAAGCCGGAGGCGTGCATCCAGCTGTACGATCCGGTCTGCGCCTGTGACGGCAAGACCTACGGCAACGCCTGCATGGCGGCGGCGGCGGGCGCGTCGGTCTCGAGCAAGGGCGAGTGCGAGCCCCCGCCGGCGGCCAAGTGAACCGCTGAACGCCAGAGCTCTCGGTCGAGGCCGGCTCGCTCCTCGCGCGGCCGGCCTCACCTTTTCGGCCTCCCCCGCACGTCCCTTCATTTTCGGACGGCGCGGCCGTGATACCAATCGAGAATGAGCCGGCCGAAGCTTCTCGTCGTCGACGACGAACCGCTCGTCGCCTCGGCCATCCGGACGATCCTTCGGCGTGACTTCGACATCGTCGAGAAGGGGAGCGCCGAGCAGGTGGTCGCGGATCTCGGCGACGGCATCGCGACGTTCGACGTCGTCCTCCTCGACGTGAACATGCCGGGCGTCCCCGACGGCGTGGACCTCTTTCGCCGGATCGAGCAGCTCGAGCGCAGGCCGGCGGTGATCTTCATGACGGGCGACGCGCACATCGCCAAGGTGCTCCCGCAGAAGACGCACACGCGTTGCCTCGCGAAGCCGTTCAGCGGGGCTGCGCTCCGCGACGCCATCGCGGAGGTCGTCGCGTCGGACGACCGCTAGGTTTCGTCCGCGGCGCTCCGTGATCGGATCTACCCTTCGCGGCGATGAGGCGCGCGGAGCCCGGTCGGGCGTGAAGGCGAAACGCAAGCTCGCGCTCGTAGCCTTCTTCGGCGTCCTCGTCGCCGCCGCGTTCGCCCTCGTGCTGACGGCGCGGCGCGGCCCGCGGCGCACGACCGGGGCCCCTTCGCGCACGCCGGCGGGGGGCGCGGCGCTGCCGGAGGACGCCCGCGCGACGCCGAGCGCGGACGACGCGGGCGCCGTCGCGGCGATCGTCGAGGACGCGCGGCGCTACACCGTTCGCGTTTGGTCGCGTGAGCTCGAGCGCTACGAGCTCCGCGTCGAGGACGCGGGGATGACGACCGCGCTCGACGCCGTGCTCGAGCGGACCGAGGCGGATCTGGTCGTCAACGGAGGCTTCTTCGATCCGGACGGCAAGCCGGTCGGCCTCGCGGTCTCCGACGGCGCCGTGCTCTCGCGGCTCGCCAACGGCCTGTCGGGCGGCGTCCTCGCGTCCGACGGCGCCCGCGCGGAGCTCTTCGCGGCCGAGGGGTTCGCCCTCCCCGAGGGGGCGCGGTTCGCCGTCCAGTGCCGGCCGCGACTCGTGGTGTCCGGCGTCGCGAACGTGAAGAGCGACGACGGCAAGCGCGCCGAGCGCACGGCCCTCTGCACCCGCGACGAGGGGCGCGTCGTCGACGTCGTCATCGTGCGCGGCAGCGACGACGGCGAGAGCGCGGGCCCATCGCTCTTCGCCCTCGCGCAGCACCTCGCCGAGGCGGGCTGCGAGTCCGCGCTCAACCTCGACGGCGGCCCCTCGACCGGGATCGCCTGGCGCGAAGGCGATCACGTCAAGCTCCTCGCCCCGCGCGGCCCCGTCCGCCACGTCGTCGCGTTCCGCGAGCGTCGCTGACGCGCGCCCGTGCGCCGGAGGCTGGTCAGGACCACGAACGAAGAGGCCCGACGTCGCGCGCGACGCCGGGCCTCTCGGGGAGATCGCGGAGCGTCCGGCGCTCAGCGCATGCCGACCGCTTCGCTCGTCGCGCTCGAGCCGACGTTGCACTTCATCGCGGCGTAGAACTGGTCCGGCTTGACGAAGTCGTTGAAGCGGACGACCTCCTTGCCGCTCTTGTCGAGCATGATGACCGTCGGGAGGCCGACGACCTTGTACTTGTCCTTCAGCTTGATGACCTGCTCGTCCTCGTCGTCCGTCGCGTCGACGCGGAGCGAGACGAAGCGCTGAGCCTCGCTGCGGACGTTCGGGTCGGGGAAGGTCTGGTGCTCGAGCTTCTTGCAGGCGGCGCACCACTCGGCGCCGAAGTCGATGAGGACCGGCTTGCCCTCGGCGTTCGCCTTGGCCAGCGCCGCGTCCTCGTTCGTCAGCCAGACGATCTCGGGCGCGTCCGGATCGACGCTGTGGTTCAGGCCGACCCACGAAAAGAGCATCGCCGCGCCGGCGACGGCCGGGAGGATCGACGCGAGCTTCATCGGCTTCGACAGGTGCGCGATCGGAGACCTGCGCCGCTCGGCGACCATGTGGATCACGCCGAGCACGAGGCCGACGAGGAGCACGCCGCCGGCGATCGCGCCGAACGTGTAGCCCGGGTGATCGACGAGGTTGCGGATGGGCTCGAACTTGTCGCGCAGGTACGAGAAGGACATGTAGGCGAGGCCGACGCCGCTGACCCACTTGATGCCCATCATCCAGGCGCCGCCCTTCGGCAGGTTCACCGCGAAGGCGCCGGCGACGAAGAAGATGACGCCGAGGCCCATCGCGAAGGAGAACAGCGCGGCGGAGCCGAGCGCGACGTTCTTCGTGGTCGCGATGACGGTGACCATGCCGGTGAGGAACGGGCCGGTGCAGGGCGCCGCGACGAGGCCCATGACGAGGCCCATGATGAACGCGCCCTTGAAGCCGACGCCGCCGACGGTCGACAGCTTGTTCGTGAGGCCCGAGGGCAGCGCGAGCTCGAACGCGCCGAACATCGAGGCGGCGAGCGCGAGGAAGAGCGCCGCGAGCCCGAGGCTCACCCACTGGTTCGACAGCGCCGAGCCCATCAGCTTGCCGCTCAGCGCGGAGACGACGCCCATCGGCGTGAAGAGCGCCGCGATGCCGAGGACGAACGCGCCCGAGAGCGCCGCGCCGCGGAGCCGCGACTTCGCCTCGGTCGCGCCGAAGATGGAGACCGTGATCGGCACCATCGGGTAGACGCAGGGCGTGAGGCTGGCGATGACGCCGAAGCCGAAGGACATGAGCACGGCGACGACCGCGCCGTGCTCTTCGAGGATCTGCTGGAAGCGCCCCGTGTCCGAGCCGCCTCCGCCGTCGGCGCAGTTTGCGGCCCAGGCCATAGCCGGGACGAAGAGGAGCGTCATGAGCACGAGGGACTGCGTCAGGCGACGATTCACGGATCCTCCTCGGAGTGAGCCCGGCTCATCGGTGACGACGAGACGGCGGAGTCAGGACGAATGTTAGCAAGGCTGGGACCGCACTTGCGACAAGCTCGAACACGCGCACGGGCTTCTCTCCCACCTGGTCGCACCAGCGGTTGGACCGCGCTTTTGCGGACGAGCTCGTCGGCGCGGCGGCGCGCCGGACGCGGCGGGTGGATCGCGTCCGGCTCAGACTGAGGTGCATCTCCAGCGATGCCGGGGGCGAAGACCTCGGGGCGGCCCCCTCGTTCGCGCCTGGCTGCGCGCGCCCCACCGTCGCCGCGGCGGCGTCGAGCTCTGCCGCTCCGCGGTCGCCGAGCTCCGCCGCTCGGCGCGCCGTCGGAGCTCCGCCGCTCGAGCGGCGTGGGCGAGGACCGATCGTCGGGCGATCCCGCCGTGGCCGCGCGCGGGGTCAGTTCGCGCTCATCTTCGCGAGCGTCGCGCGCGTCATCCGCACCTCGCCCTCGAGCGCGATGCCGAGGGCGGGCCGCGACGTCGTCGTTCGCTTGAGGAACGCCTCGAGGTATCGCTTCGCTGCGCTCCATTCGCCGGCGGCGTAGGCGAGATGTCCGAGGACGAAGCGCCCATAGCCCTGGCCGCACGGCGCCTCGGCGAGCTGCGTGATCGTGTCCTGGAGATCGGAGACCGCCTCGCCTGCGGCGATCTGCGCGAGCGCGAGGTGCGCGCGGTAGAGCGGTTTGTCCTTGGTCCCCCACCGGGCGGCGCGCGAGAGCGCCGCGGCGGCCTCCGCGTAGCGCTGCGCGAGGAAGAGGGCGCTGCCGAGCGTCCACAAGTGGAACGGGCGACGCGAGGCCGGGCCCCGGCGCGCCGCGGCGCGGAGGTGCCCGAGGGCGCTCTCGAGATCCCCGTCCGCCAGCGCCGCGCGCGCCGCGTCCTGGTTCAGCACGTCCGCGAGGACGTCGAGCTCGAGCGCCTGGAGCGCGACGGTATGAGCCTGGCGGAAGCGGCGCCCTTCGAAGAGCGAGAGGTAGAGCTGACGCAGCAGCATGGCGTGGGTCGTACGATCCAGCGGGCCGCGCGACGCGAGACCTCGCCGGGCGTGCATCGCGCGGGAGCGTGCGCTCCGCGCGGCCATCGCCTTGCGCAAGCAGTCCTCGGGATCGGCCGAGCTCTCTCTCGGCGTCGACGCCCGCTCAGACGGCTTGCTCGCCACGGAAAAAGTGTAGCACGCACGCTTTTTCGCGGCCAAAAGCCGCTGCAGTTTCCGTCTTTTTCCGCTCTTCTCCGAGGCGGGGGACCGCGACCCGCGTCACCGCCGGAGGACGATCGCCTGCAGGCGTCGGCTTTCAGGAAGCGCGAGGTCGGAAGACCTTGGGAGACGGCGGGCGGCCGTGCTACGCGTTGGGCCCGCATGCGTTGGTCGTTCGGAGCCTGCCTCCTCCTGCTCGCCGTCGGTTGCGGCCGCAAGGCGACGCGCGCCGACTGCGAGGCGGTCGTCGACAAGAACGTCGAGGTGAAGCTCCGGGCCGACGGCGTGACCGATCCGCCGCTCGTCCAGAAGCGCAAGGAAGAGCTCCGCGAGTCTCTCAAGGACGACATCGACAAGTGTGTTGGCAAGCGTGTCACCGACGGAATGCTGACCTGCGTCAAGGGCGCAGAGACCGCCGAGCAGATCGACAAGTGTCTTCGATGACGCGACCTCCGGGGGGAGGCGGCGGCCGTGCGATCCTGGTCGCGGCGGCCGCGCTGGCGTTGGCCGGCTCGCTCGGTGGGTGCAAGAAGAAGATCTCCCAGTCGCAGTGCGAGCAGCTCGTCGACCACTTCGCCGAGCTCGTCGTGAGGGAGCGCTACGCCGACGCGGGGCCGGAGGCGATCGCCGCCGAGCGCTTGCGTGAGCGCCAGGAAGCGAAGAACGCGGACGAGTTCAAGAACTGCACGACCGCCGTGCAGGCGAACGAGCACGAGTGCGCGATGAAGGCCGAGAGCTCGGACGCGCTCATCAAGTGCCTCGAGTGATCGCCGCGTAGGGCGCGCCCCCGCTCGGGGCGGCCGGCGCTCGCGTCAGCGCTTGCGCGGTCGCGCGATCCCGTACGCTTCGATCTTGTTGATGAGCGTGCGGCGCGAGACGCCGAGGACCTTGGCCGCCTCCTTCTGGTTGCCGCTCGTCTTCTCGAGGGCCTGGAGGATCTGCTGCTTCTCCCAGGACTCACGCTGCGCCTTGAGATCGTTGCCGGAGCCTGCCGCCGCGTGCGCGCCCGTCGGGGGGACCGCCACGCCCATCGGCGGCGTCATCGCGCCCATCGACGGCGTCATCGCGCCTCCGGGCGTCCACATCGCGACGGCTGGGCTCGACGCGTACGGCGACGGTGGCACCGTGTCGGCCGGACCGCGCGCGACGTCGCGCCCGCCGTCCGCGTCGGGGAGCTGGAGGTGCATCGGCTCGATCCGACCGGGCGCGCCGGCGAGCACGAGCGCGCGCTCGAGGACGTTCTTCAGCTCGCGCACGTTGCCCGGCCACGCGTGGCGCTCGAGCGCGGCCTGCGACTCCGCGCTGACCGTGTAGGGGCGGCCGCGCGCTGCGCGGTCGAGGAAGTGGCGCGCGAGCGGGACGACGTCCTTCCGCCGCTTCCGGAGCGGCGGGAGCGTGACCGAGAACCCGTTGAGCCGGAAGAAGAGGTCCGAGCGGAAGCGGCCCGCGGCGATGGCCTGATCGAGATCGCGGTTGGTGGCCGCCACGTAGCGCACGTCCACCCGCCGTGGTTGCACGCTGCCGAGGCGGATCACCTCGCCGTACTCGATCACGCGGAGCAGCTTCGCCTGCGTCTCGATCGGCAGCTCGCCGACCTCGTCGAGGAACACGGTGCCGCCGTCGGCGGCCTCGAAGAGGCCCTCCTTCGCGCCGAGCGCGCCGGTGAACGCGCCCTTCTCGTGGCCGAACAGCTCGCTCTCGAGCAGCGAGCCGCTCAGCGCGGCGCAGTTGACCTTGAGGAACGGTCGCGACGCGCGCGCGGAGCCGCGGTGCATCGCCTCGGCGAAGACCTCCTTGCCGGTGCCCGTCTCGCCGAGGATGACGACGTTGAGCGGGCTCGGCGCGATGACGTCGAGCAGCGCGTAGAGCCGCTGCATCGTGGCGTCGTGGACGATCGCCGTGCTCGCGATCGACGAAGGGCTCGCGCCCGGATGCGACGCGGGCGCGCTCGGCGGCCGGCCGACCTGAACGAACATCGTGGCGTAACCGACCTCGACGACGGCGCCGACGGGGAGCGCCGCCGTCTCGCCGCGGCCGAGCGCGCGGCCGCCGACGCGCGTCTTGTTGCGGCTCCCGAGGTCTTCGATCGTGAGGCCCTGCGGGCCGACGATGATCGCGGCGTGCTGGCGCGAGACGGACTCGTCGTCGATGACGATGTCGCACGTGTGCATCCTCCCGACGATGACGCGGTTCGTCCGCGGGAGCGGGATCGCGCGGACGCCGGCGGCCGAGCTGATGACCAGCCAAGGCTCCCGGACGTCGGGGCGCCTGGAGTGGACGTCGGCCGTCTCGTCGAACTTGCGCATACGTCGCGGTCCGGATCACTTCTGGTGGGCGGCGCGTCCGGAGAACCTCTTCTTGCCCGTCTGCATGGTCGGGCCGTCGCCCATGCCCCAGACCGTGTCGGCGCCGAGCTTGCACGCCTGGTCCATGAGCTCGCGCAGGCACTCGGCGTCGGAGATCGACTCGTCGCAGCTCGCCTGGACCGGGCCGATGTTGTCGGTCTGGTAGCTCGGCTCTTCGGGGAAGGTCTGGATCTCGCAGCCCGCCTGCCGAGGCGGGTACTTCCCGGGGTTCTTCGGCTCGGAGCCGCACGCCGCGCAGGCGAGGCCCGACGAGAAGAGGAGCGCGACGACGCAGGGTCTCGAGGTCAACACCACGAAAAGCTATCTGCTTTTCTCGGGCTCCGCACGCGCCAAGGACGCGAGGTCGATCGCGGTGAACGGCGCGGTGCACGGCGGCCCTTCGGCCCAGAGCATTCGCGCGCGGCCGAAGGGCGACGCCTCGGCGCCCGCCCGGGCTTCGGCGACGCCGAGGACCATCGCGCTCCGCGTCCCGTAGCGGAGCGCGTCGAGGTGAATGCACGTCGCGCCGAGGGGATCGACGCTGTCGTGCTCGGCGAGCAGAGACGTCACGCGGGCGGGGTCGAACGGATCGGCCGCGCCGAGGTGACTCCATCGAGTCAGGATCTTGCGGACGCGCGCGCCGTCGCGATCGCGGTCGCCGTCCCCCGCGCCGAAGGACCGCTCGGTCACGATCGAGAGCCCGTCTCCGAGCGTGAGCTGCGAAAGCTCGCGGCCGTCGGACACGGTCGCGAGCACGTCGCGATCGTCGGCGTAGACGAGGTGGAAGCCGTTGTGCCGTGCTGGATCGAGGCGGCTCATCGCCTCGTGGATGGCGCGGGCCGAGGGCGAGCGAAGCGCGTCCGTGACGAGCGCGCCGCGCGTGACGCGCGCGGCGTCGCGCATCCCGAGGTAGCGGTTCGTGATCGCGACGAACACGCCCTGGTCGTTGAGCCCGAGCCAGGTGCCGCCGGCGACGTCGTCGCGCGGGGCGACGAAGCCGTCCCAGCGGAGCGGCGGGGACGAGGCGCGGTCGCGCTGCTCGTCGCGGTTGGCCACGACGACGAGCGAGGCGCCGGGGACCGCGCGCGCAGCGATGAACAGGGTGCACATGGTCTCGGCCTCGGGCCGATCTTAGCGCGATCGCGGCGGTCTCGTGTCGAGGCGGCGGCGCACGCGCTCGAGCAGATCGCGCGGGAGGCAGGGCTTCGCGCAGACCTCGTCGGCGCCGGCGGCGCGCGCGGCCTCGAGGTTCGCCGGGGTCGTGTTGCCGGTGACCACGACGACGATCACGTGCGTCGTGCGCGGGTTCGACTTGATGAGGCGGGTGGCTTCCCAGCCGTCGAGCTTCGGCATCGACAGGTCCATGATGACGACGTCGGGCGTGTGCTTCGCGATCTTGGCGAGCGCCTCCTCGCCGTCGCACGCTTGCTCCGCCTCGAACCCCCAGTGCTCGAAGTACGTCGCGTACAGGTCGCGGTTGTCTTCGACGTCGTCGACGACGAGCACGCGGCGCGTCTCGCCGTCTTCGGCGCTCTCTCGCGCGCCGTGCTCGCGAACAGGCGCGTTGGCCGCGCCCTGCTCACGCCGGGCTGCGCGTGGCTTGCCGTCCAGCATCGCATGGAACCGTTGCAGGCAACGCGAGCGTGGACAAGGTGGCTGCGCGTCGCATCGCGTCGCGCTCTCCGGAGGCGACCGCCCGCCGAGGTCGGCGCGGCGAGCGCGTCGCACACGGGGCCGAAGCCGCGGCCGTCGGTCACGCGAGCGACGGCGGCGCGCCGCTCACTCCGCCGCTGCTGCGGCCTTCGGGAGCAACGGGAAGCCGAGCGCCTCGCGCTGGGCGTAGTACGCCTCGGCCACGCCCTTCGCGATCCCGCGGACGCGGCCGATGAAGCGAGCGCGCTCCGTCACGCCGATCGCCCCGCGCGCGTCGAGGACGTTGAACTGATGCGCGGCCTTCACGACGAAGTCGTACGCGGGGAGGACGAGCTTCTTCTCTGGATCGTCCGAGAGCGCGAGCAGGCGCTTGGCCTCCTTCTCGTACTGGTCGAACGCGGCGAAGTGCGCGGGCACGTCGGCCTGCTCGAAGTTGTAGGTCGACCACTCCCACTCGGCGCGTTTCGCGATCTCGCCGTACGAGATCCCCGGCGCGTAGGCGAGGTCGTAGACCGTGTCGACGTCCTGGAGGTACATCGCGATGCGCTCGAGCCCGTAGGTGAGCTCGCCGGAGACCGGCCGGCAGTCCATGCCGCCGACCTGCTGGAAGTAGGTGAACTGGCTGATCTCGAGGCCGTCGAGCCAGACCTGCCAGCCGAGGCCCCAGGCGCCGAGCGTCGGCGACTCCCAGTCGTCCTCGACGAAGCGCACGTCGTGCTCCTTCGGCTTCGTGCCGATCGCGAGCAGCGACTCGAGGTACTGGTCCTGGATGTCGAGCGGCGACGGCTTGAGGATGACCTGGTACTGGTGAAACTGCTGCAGACGGTTCGGGTTGTCGCCGTAGCGGCCGTCCGCCGGGCGGCGAGACGGCTCGACGAACGCCACGTTCCACGGCTCGGGGCCGATCGCGCGGAGGAAGGTCGCCGGGTTGTAGGTGCCCGC